>QFNC01000002.1 GCA_003240695.1 Pseudoxanthomonas suwonensis
GCTTGCGCTGGCCCAGGCCTTCGGCATCACCGAACGTCAGTTGCATCGATCGTCATCCAATTCAGGTCGCGCTATTGTCACCCGCAACGGGGGGAGTTGTTCAGACCTTCCCTAAAGCGTGATCAACCGAACGGATCCTGCAGCACGATGTTCGCATCGCGGTCCGGACCCGTGGAGACGATGGCCAGCGGACAGCCGGCCAGTTCTTCCAGCGAACGCAGATACGCTCGGGCGGCGGGCGGCAATTTGCTCCATTCGGTGATGCCGTGGGTGCTCTCGCTCCAGCCGGGGAACTCCAGGTACACCGGCGTGCATTCGTCCCAGCCGCCTGCATCCAGCGGCGCGTATTCGGTGCGCTTGCCGCGGTATTCGTAGGCGATGCACACCTTCAGGCTGTCCATGCCGTCCAGCACGTCGAGCTTGGTGATGCACAGCCCGCTGATGCCGTTGATGGCCACCGCGCGCTTCAGCGCGACGATGTCCATCCAGCCGCAGCGGCGCGGCCGGCCGGTGGTGGCTCCGTATTCCTGGCCGCGATCGCGCAGCCCCTGGCCCACTGCATCGTCCAGTTCGGTGGGGAACGGTCCGCCGCCCACGCGCGTGGCATAGGCCTTGGCGATGCCCAGCACGTAGTCGATGGCATCGGCACCCACGCCGGTGCCCGCCAGCGCACCGCCGACGGTGGTGTTGCTCGAGGTGACATACGGATAAGTGCCATGGTCGATGTCCAGCAGCGAACCCTGCGCGCCTTCGAACAGCACGTTCTTGCCGCTCTGGCGCAGTTCGTGCAGGATGCCGGCCACGTCGGCCTTCATCGGTTGCACGTATTCGCCGAAGGCCAGTGCCTCGTCCAGCGTCTGTTGATAATCGACGGCATCCACCATCAGATACCGGGTCAGCACGAAATTGTGGTAATCCAGTGCGGCGCGCAGTTTCTCGGCCAGTTCGTCGGGATAATGCAGGTCGGCCACGCGGATGCCGCGTCGCGCCACCTTGTCCTCGTAGGCCGGGCCGATGCCGCGGCCGGTGGTGCCGATGGCCTTGCCGCCGGCGGCTTTCTCGCGCGCCTGGTCCAGCGCCACGTGGTACGGCATGATCAGCGGCGTGGCTGGGGAAATCTTCAGGCGCGGACGGATCTCCACGCCATTGCCTTCCAGCTCGGCTATTTCGGTCTGCAGTGCACCGGGGTGCAGTACCACACCGTTGCCGATCAGGCACAGCGCATCGTCGCGCAGCGCGCCGGAGGGAATAAGGTGCAGCACGGTCTTCCTGCCGCCGATCACCAGCGTGTGGCCCGCATTGTGGCCACCCTGGAAGCGCACCACCGCACCGATGTCCTGGGTCAGCAGATCGACGATCTTGCCCTTGCCTTCATCGCCCCACTGCGCACCCAACACCACCACCGACTGACCCATGGCACACCTCCAGACGTGACGAAAGCCGGGGGTGCCCGGCTTTGGCGCATTCTACGCCGTTCGCATGACGGCTGCGATCACGCCAGCGGCGCATCATGCATCACCCGCTGCCGGCACCGCGCACCAGATACAGCGATACCAGTCCCGCGATGAGGATCGCAGCGCCCACGCGGCGCAGCTGCTCGTCGCTCAATTGCTGCAGCTGCTGCATCGCGCGCTTCCAGGCACCGGGGCACGCGAACAGCAGCAGACCTTCGATGATCGCCACCAGTGTCAGCGCCGTCCACAACTCGCCCATCGCGCGGGAAATCAGCGGTCGTTACGCAGGTAGTCGAGAAACGGATCGTTCTTGTCCAGCACGATGACCGATTCACCGTCGGCAAACGCGGCGCGATACGCCTCCAGACTGCGCTGGAACGCATAGAACGCCGGATCCTTGGTCGCGGCTTCGGCATAGATCGCGGTCGCCTGCGCATCGCCCTCGCCACGGACCTTCTGCGCGTCGCGCTCGGCCTCGGCCACCAGCACGGCGCGGTCGCGGTCGGCCTTGGCCCTGATCGTCAATGCCTGCTCCTCGCCCTCCGCGCGCAGCTTGCTGGCCACCTGCTGGCGCTGTGCGCGCATGCGCCGGTAGACCTGGTCGATCACTTCGCTGTCTGTGGGCAGGTCGATCTGCTTGATGCGCAGGTCGACGATGCGCACCCCCATGGTGCTGGCGCCCTGGTTGATGATGTCCAGCTGCGCACCGATCACCTTCGAGCGGTCGGCCGACACCACTTCCTGCAGGGTGCGCTGGTTCACCTCGTTGCGCAGGGCGTCGCGGATGATCGGCGCCAGCCGCTGCACGGCCAGTTCCTCGTCGCCGCCGGTGGCGCGGAAGAACGCCTGGCTGTTCTCGATCATGCCCAGGGCGAAGAAGTCCACGCTCACGTCCTTGCGTTCGGAGGTGAGGTAGCGCTCCGGCTCGGCGGCGATCACCTGCAGGCGACGATCGAAGATGCGCGGCGATTCGATGATCGGGATCTTGAACTGCAGCCCGGGGCCGATGTCGGTGCGCACCACCTTGCCCAGGTTCAGCACGATGGCGGTTTCGCCTTCGCGCACCACGTACATCGAGCCGCTCAGCAGGATCAGGGCGGCGATGGCGATGCCGATCCAGGTGGATGCCTTCATGGGCTGGACTCCTTTCGGGTATCGGGGCGTTCGCCGCGTTCGGGACGGATGCCGCGCGATTCCACGGTGACCGTGGGCGAGATCACCTCGGGCGGCACGATGGCCGGCTGCTCGGCAGCGGATGATGGCGTTGCACCGGCCATCGGCACGTAGATCAACTGGCGACCGTCGCCGCCGACCACCTTGCGGTTCTCCTGCAGCACCTGCTGCACCGTGTCCAGCCACAGGCGCTTGCGGGTGACGTCCGGGGCCTTCTTGTATTCGTCCACCAGCAGGCTGAAACGCTGCGCATCACCGCTGGCCTTGGCGATGGTCGCGGTCCTGTAGCCCTCGGCCACGGTGCGGGTGCGCGCCGCGATGCCGCGCGCTTCCGGCACGATCTTGGCAGCATAGGCCTGGGCTTCGCTGATCAGCCGGTCCTTGTCCTGCTGGGCGCTGTTGACGTCGTCGAAGGCCGGCTTGACTTCTTCCGGTGGACGTGCGTTGGGCAGGTTCAGTTCGGTCACGAACAGGCCGGTGCGGTAGGCATCCAGCGACTTCTGCAGGTTGGACTTGGCCGACACGGCCAAGGCATCGCGCGCACCCAGCACCGTGTCCAGGTCGGAACGGCCCACCTGCTCGCGCACGCTGCTCAGCGCCGCCTGCTGCAGCACCTGCTGGGCATCGCGGGTGCCGAAAAGGTACAGCTGGGGATCGCCCACCCGGTACTGCACGTTGATTTCCACGCTGACGATGTTCTCGTCGCGGGTCAGGATCGGCACGGTTTCGCTGTAGGTGTCGATGCGGGTGGCGGCCACCTTGGTCACCTGTTCGACCGGCCAGGGCAGCTTGAGATGCGGCCCCGGCTGCAGCACGCGCGCGACCTGCCCGAAACGCAGCACCACGCCGCGCTGCTGCTCGGTGATCAGCACGAAGCTGTTGAACACGACGAACAGCGCCAGCGCGGCCACGATCCAGCGCCAGGCGCCCCCACCGCCGAACAGGCCGCGCAGGTTGTCCAGGTAGTCCTGCGGACGGAATCCGCCACCGGAACCACCACCGCGATTCTGGCGCCGCCGGGGCGTGCGGTTGTCATCCGGGTCGCTGCTGCCGGGGGTGTTCCAGGGCATGCCTGCTCCAAATCAAGCGTGGGTCGGGCCGAAGACGGCCGTCGGTGAACGGATCATTCTAACCGCCGGTCGCATCGGCAACGGCATCGGCCTGTCGCAGCAGCATCCGCAGCGGGCTGCCATCGTCCTGCGCGGCGAGACGGGCTGCTTCGGCCAGCGGCAGATCGATGCGCACCTGCCAGCCATCGCCATCCCCCTGCTCGGCCTGCACGGCCTGCAGCGCATGCAGCCGTGCGCGCAGGCGTCCGGCCGTGACCGGCAGCTGCAACACCCCTTGCACGCGGCGCAAATCGATCGCTTCGGCCATCGCCTGACCCAGGCCATCCAGGCCGACCCGGTCGCGGGCGCTGATCCAGACACGCCGCCGCGTTTCGCCGAAGCCGTCCACGCGCGACTGCGCGCCGTCGATGCGATCGATCTTGTTGAACACCAGCAGCTGCGGGATGTCGCCGGCGCCGATTTCCTCCAACACCGCATCCACCTGGCCGATCCGCTCGTCGCGGGCCGGATCGGCGGCGTCGATCACGTGCAGCAGCAGGTCGGCTTCGCGTGCCTCGGACAGGGTGGAACGGAACGCGGCCACCAGTTCGTGCGGCAGGTCGCGCACGAAGCCGACAGTATCGGCCAGCACCACGTGACCACCCGGCAGCGCGATGCGGCGCACGGTGGGATCCAGCGTGGCGAACAGCCGGTCGTCGGCATAGGCATCGGCGCCGCTGAGAGCGTTGAACAGCGTGGACTTGCCGGCGTTGGTGTAACCCACCAGCGCCACCCGCGGCAGCTCGCTGCGCACCCGCGCACGGCGCATCTGGTCGCGCTGCACCTGCACCTTTTCCAGGCGCTTCTGCAGCATGTCCACGCGCTTCTGTAACAGGCGGCGGTCGGTTTCCAGCTGGGTTTCACCTGGACCGCGCAGACCGATCGAACCGCCGCGCTGGCGTTCCAGGTGGGTCCAGCCGCGCACCAGCCGCGTGGCCATGTGCCGCAGCTGCGCCAGTTCCACCTGCAGCTTGCCTTCGTGGCTTTGCGCACGCTGGGCGAAGATGTCCAGGATCAGCCCGGTGCGATCCACCACGCGGCGTTCCAGCTGCCGTTCCAGGTTGCGCTCCTGCACCGGCGTGAGCGCGTGGTTGATCAGCACCAGATCGGCCTCGGTGGCATCGGCGACGGCTTTCAGCTCTTCCACCTTGCCGCTGCCGATCAGCGTGGCCGGATGCGGGCGGTCGATGCGCGCTGTGGCCACGTGGGCCACGCTGGCCCCGGCCGAGCGCACCAGTTCGGTGAACTCCTCCAGCACGGCTTCGTCCGGCGGGCCACCGGCATGCGGCTGCACCAGCAGGGCGTGTTCGCCCTTGCGGGAGCGCTCAAACAGCGTGACAGGCATCGGCGGGCAAGAAGGCGATCGGCATCATGCCTTCATCATGGTGGCGAATGCGGCCAAGGCAAGCGCCATCACGCAGGCGGCAACGTCAATCCGGTTCAGCTTCGTCGTGATCGCCATCGTGATCGTCATGATCATGCTCGGATGCGCGGGACTCGGCGCCATCCTGCACGTGGCCGCCGTTGGGTCCGACGCGCACGTTGCGGGCCGGCACCACCGTGGAGATCGCGTGCTTGTAGACCATCTGGCTCACCGTGCTGCGCAGCAACACGACGAATTGGTCGAAGGATTCGATGGTGCCCTGCAACTTGATGCCGTTGACCAGATAGATGGAAACCGGCACGCGTTCGCGGCGCAAGGCGTTCAGGAATGGGTCCTGCAAGGACTGCCCTTTGGACATCAGATGTACTCCCCGGTTTGTCTGCTCTTGTTATTGCGGCCGCGGCTTGCCCGCTGCCGGATCGCCGGTCGGCTCCCCGCCGCGACGACCGTTCGATCTTACACAAGCACCGCGGATTTGGAAGCCGGCAACAGGACGAATTGCCGGTCAGTCGGCACGGGCGTGCCCCAGGAACAGTCGCAATGCCGCATCGATGTGCGCTGCATCACGTTGCGGGTCGAACCAGCGCGCATCCAGCTGGCCGCGCAGCCAGGTGAGCTGCCGCTTGGCCAGCTGCCGGGTCGCGGCCATGGCGCGTTGCCGGAACATGACCGCATCGACATCGCCATCCAGATGCTCCCAGGCCTGCCGGTAGCCCACGGCCCGCACCGCAGGCAGGTCGCGCACCGCCGGATGCGCGGCCAGCTGCGGCAGGGCGCGCAGGCGGCGCACTTCGTCCAGGAAGCCGGCCTGCAGCATCGCGTCGAAACGCTGGGCGATGCGCGCGTGCAGCAGCGCGCGGTCGGTCGGTGCCAGCACCAGTTTCAGCAATCGCACCGGCAACCGTTGACTGGCTGCCTGCTGCTGCCAGTGGCTGATCGGCCGGCCGGTGAGCCGATGCACCTCCAGCGCACGCTGGATGCGTTGCGGATCGGTGGCGTGGATGCGTGCCGCGGCAATCGGATCGATCTGCGCCAGCCGCGCATGCAAGGCCGGCCAGCCGACCTGGTCGGCCTGTGCCTGCAGTTCGGCACGGATGGCGGCGTCGGCGCCCGGCATCGGCGCCAAACCACCGAACAGCGCCTGGAAATACAGTCCGGTGCCACCGGCCAGCACCGGCAGGCGGGCACGGGACACGATGCTGTCGATGGCTTGTCGGGCCAGCTGCGCATACTCGGCTGCGGAACACGGCTGCCATGGGTCGTGGGTGTCGATCAGGTGATGGGGGATGCCGCCGCGTTCGGCCGCATCCGGCTTGGCCGCACCGATGTCCAGGCCACGGTACACCAGCGCCGAATCGACGCTGACGATTTCGCCGCCGTACCGCTGCGCGATATGCACCGCCAGCGCGGTCTTGCCGGAGGCCGTGGGACCCATCACCGCCACGGCCAGCGGACGCGCATCGCCGCCATGGATCATGCCGGCAGGTGTCCAGGCATCTTCATTCAATAACCGTAGGTTTTCAGCGTGTCGCGCACGTCCTGGTGGGTGATGCGCACCTGTTCGGACGGGGCACGGCCCAGCAGGCTGACCACCACGATCGCGATGGTGGCCGCGATGCAGCCGGGAACCATCTCGTACACCGGCCAGGCCGCATGGACGGCGCCGAATACCGCCTGTCCCGCTGCCGACAGCGCCTGAGCGAACGGCGATGCCGTCTGTGCCGCGTCGGCAACCATCGGCGCCGCATTCGCCCACAGCACCACGGTGATGGCACCGGCCAGCATGCCGGCCAGCGCACCCCAGCCGGTCATCCGCTTCCACAGCAGCGACAGCACCACCACCGGCCCGAACGCGGCCCCGAATCCGGCCCAGGCGTAGCTGACCAGGCCCAGCACGCGGCTGTCGGGGTCGCGCGCGATCAGGATCGCCAGCACCGCCACCGCCAGCACCATCGCGCGGCCGATCCACACCAGTTCGCGCTGGCCGGCAGCCGGGCGCAGGAAGCCGCGGTACAGGTCCTCGGTCAACGCGCTGGAACACACCAGCAGCTGGCACGACAGCGTGCTCATGATCGCCGCCAGGATCGCCGACAGCAGCACCCCCGCGATCCACGGATTGAACAGCTGCTCGGCCAGCACGATGAACACGCGCTCCGGGTTGGCCAGCACCGGTCCCGCCACCTCCGGGCGCGGTTCGAAATAGGCGATGCCGAGCAATCCCACGCCCACCGCACCGAGCAGGCACAGCACCATCCAGGTCATGCCGATGCGCCGCGCCTTGGGAATGGTGCGCACCGATTCGGCGGCCATGAATCGCGCCAGGATGTGTGGCTGGCCGAAATAGCCCAGTCCCCAGGCCAGTGCCGAGACCACCGCCACGCTGCCACCGCCGGCGATCCAGTGCAGGCGCGCGGGATCGACCCGCTCGATGATTTCCACGCTGTTGTCCCAGCCGCCCAGGGTCAGCAGGATCATCAGCGGCACCAGCAGTAGTGCGGTGATCATCAGCGTGGCCTGCACCGTGTCGGTCCAGCTGACGGCCAGAAAGCCGCCGATCACCGTATAGGCAATCGTGGCCGCCGCCCCCCACCACAGCGCCTGCGCATACGGCAACCCGAACACGCTTTCGAACAGACGCGCACCGGCCACGATACCGCTGGCCGCGTAGATGGCGAAGAAAAACAGGATCACCAGCGCCGACACGATCCGCAGCAGCCGCCCGGCCTGGTCGAAGCGCGAGGTGAAATAGTCAGGCAGGGTCAGTGCGTTGTCGCAATATTCGGTGTATACGCGCAGCGGCCCGGCCACGAAGCGCCAGTTGAACCACGCGCCGATCAGCAGTCCCACCGCGATCCACGCCTCCGACAGGCCACTGGCGAACACCGCACCGGGCAGTCCCATCAGCAACCAGCCGCTCATGTCCGATGCGCCGGCCGACAGCGCCGTCACGTAGCCGCCCAGCGAACGCCCGCCGAGGATGTAGTCGTCGAAATCGCGGGTGGACTGCCACGCCACCACGCCCAGCGCCACCATCGCCAGCAGGTACAGGCCGAAGGTGATCAGCAGCGGAATGTTGGCGGTCATGCGGCGGCTCCGGGAAAACCCGGCCAGCTTACCGCGCGCAGCGGATCGTGGGCGGCGAGGTCAGGCGTCGTCGGGCCATGCGATGGCCAGCCTGGTGGGCGCACGCGGCTGCGGCATGCCTGCAACAGCCCGCCATACCGCCAGGGCATCCACCGTGGCAGCGACGTCGTGCACCCGCACCAGTAGCGCGCCGCGCTGCGCGGCCAGCAGATGCGCGGCCACCGAGCCATGCACGCGCTCGGCCGGCACGCTGCGGCCGGTCAATTCGCCGATCGTGGCCTTGCGCGACAGCCCGGCCAGCACCGGCACGCCCAGTTCGGTGAAACGCTGCAACTGCGCCAGTAATTGCAGATTGTGGTCGCGGGTCTTGCCGAATCCGAAACCGGGATCGACGATCACCTTTTTCTTCGGGATGCCGGCCAGCTCGCAGGCGAACAGGCGCTCAGCCAGGAACCGATGCGCCTCGCCCACCACGTCGTCGTACTGCGGTGCGGCCTGCATGCTGCGCGGTTCGCCCTGCATGTGCATCAGCACCACCGGCACGCCCAGTTCGGCGGCGGCATCCAGTGCACCGTCGCCGCGCAAAGCCAGCACGTCGTTGATCAGGCCCGCCCCGGCCTGCACCGCCGCACGCATCACCTGCGGTTTGGAGGTATCGATGCTGATCGGAACCGTGGTCTGCCGCGCCAGCGCTTCGATCACTGGAACGACCCGGCGCAGCTCGTCGTCGACCGATACCGGTTCGGCGCCGGGACGGGTGGATTCGCCGCCGATGTCCAGGCAATCCGCGCCCTCCTCCACCAGCCGCAACCCATGCGCGATGGCGGCCTCGGTGCTGGCATGCCGCCCGCCGTCGGAAAACGAATCCGGCGTGACATTCACGATGCCCATCACCCGGCAGCGGTCCAGCAGCAGCGGGCGGCCGGCGCAATCCAGCTGCGGCGTGGTATCGAACATCGAGCGACACCCTGCCCGGACGGATCAGTTACGGATCAGTTGATGCCGTCGGGCGTGACCTTCGGCCCGCCGATGGTGATGCCCTGCTCCGGCGGCGGATCGGACGGCGGCGTCGGTGTCGTCCGTTTCACCCAGCCTACCGGTGGCTTGGGCTCACGTCCTTCCATGATCGCCTTCACTTGGTCGGCATCGATGGTTTCCCACTCCATCAGCGCGTTGGTCATGGTCTCCACGACGCCACGCTTGGCCTCCAGGATGCCGCGCGCCACGCCGTACTGCTCGTCCAGGATGCGTCGGATCTCGGCATCCACCTTCTGCTGCGTGGCCTCGGAAATCGTGCGGTTGTGCATGCCCCAGGTGCCATCCGGCGCGTCGGCGTACACCATCGTGCCCAGTGCATCGGACATCCCGTACTTGGTCACCATGCCACGGGCAAGCGTGGTGGCGCGCTCGAAATCGTTGGACGCGCCAGTGGACATCTGACCCAGGAAAAGTTCCTCGGCGATGCGGCCGCCGAACAGGATCGCGATTTCCTCCAGCATCTTGTCCTTGTAGTGGCTGACTTGGTCGTGCTCGGGCAGCTGCCAAGTCAGGCCCAGCGCCCAGCCGCGCGGCATGATGGTGACCTTGTGCACCGGGTCGGCCTTGGGCAGCGACATCGCCACCACCGCATGGCCGGATTCGTGATAGGCGGTGGCACGGCGTTCTTCTTCGCGCATCACCATGCTGCGCCGCTCGGGGCCCATGAAGATCTTGTCCTTCGCGTCCTCGAAGTCCTGCATGTCCACCGATTTCTTGTTGCGGCGGGCCGCAAACAGCGCGGCCTCGTTGACCAGATTGGCCAGGTCGGCGCCGGAGAAGCCCGGCGTACCGCGCGCCAGCACGTCCGGTCGCACGTCATCGCTCAGCGGCACCCGGCGCATGTGCACGCGCAGGATCTGCTCGCGACCCTTGATGTCGGGCAGACCGACCATCACCTGGCGATCGAAACGGCCCGGACGCAGCAACGCCTTGTCCAGCACGTCGGGACGGTTGGTGGCAGCGATCACGATCACGCCTTCGCCGCCCTCGAAGCCGTCCATTTCCACCAGCATCTGGTTCAGGGTCTGCTCGCGCTCGTCGTGGCCGCCGCCCATGCCCGAGCCGCGATGCCGGCCGACCGCGTCGATTTCGTCGATGAAGATGATGCATGGCGCATGCTTCTTGGCCTGCTCGAACATGTCGCGCACGCGGCTGGCGCCCACACCCACGAACATTTCCACGAAATCCGAGCCGGAAATGCTGAAGAACGGCACCTTGGCCTCGCCGGCGATGGCCTTGGCCAACAGCGTCTTGCCGGTGCCGGGCGGACCCACCATCAGCACGCCGCGCGGAATCTTGCCGCCCAGTTTCTGGAAGCGGCCCGGATCGCGCAGGAATTCCACCAGCTCGGCCACTTCCTCCTTGGCCTCGTCGGCACCGGCCACGTCGGCGAAGGTGACCTTGGTCTGGTCCTCGTTCAGCATCTTGGCGCGTGACTTGCCGAAGCTCATCGCGCCTTTGGTGCCGCCCTGCTGCATCTGCCGCATGAAATAAATCCAGATGCCGATGAACAGCGCCATCGGCAGGAGATTGATCAGGATCGACAGCAGCAGCGAGCGTCCCGACGACGGCGGCGCGGCCTTGATCTCCACCTTGTGGCGGATCAGGTCGTTCATCATGCCTTCGTCGCGGCGCGGCGCGATGGTGGTGCCGGTACTGCCGTCGCTGCGCTCGAAGCGGATGGTCTTCTCGTCCTCGGCGATGTCCACCCGGCGGATGCGGTCGTTCTGCACGGCCTGGATGAATTCGGAATACTGCACTTCCCGGCCTGCGGCCGTGCCGGCACCCGGACCGAAACTCTGGAAGACCACCATCAGCACGATGGCGACCACGACCCACAGCATCAAATTTCTGGCCACGTTGTTCATTTCGCTCCCACGGCATCCGTTCGTTGCAACCCGATGCTCCGGCCCCGGGGTTATGCATGCCTGCACGATGGCAGAGCATGCCTGAATGGCGACTGCTACCTTAACGCATCACGGCTTCATCGACTCCAGGCGGCCCTGCGCCAGCGCGTATACCTCCGGTGAGCGCTTGCGCGAGGCGGCCGGCTTGCGGATCGCCACCTTGGCATAGCGCCGCCGCAGCTGCCGCACGTAGTCGTCGAACCCCACCCCCTGGAACAGCTTGATGAGGAAGTCGCCGCCGGGCCTGAGATGGGCATCGGCGAAGTCCATGGCCAGTTCGGCCAAGTGCATCGCGCGAGGCTGATCCACCGCATCCACACCGCTCTTGTTGGGGGCCATGTCGGACAAAACAAGATCCACCGGCCGGCCCTGCAGGCTGTCGGTCAGCTGCTGCAGCACGGCATCCTCGCGGAAATCGCCGTGGATGAACTCGACCCCGGCCAGCCCGGGCATGTCCAGGATGTCCAGCGCGATCACCCGGCCCTGCTCGCCCAGCGCCTGCCGCACCCACTGTGACCAGCCACCCGGTGCCGCACCCAGATCGACCACGGTCATGCCCGGACGCAGCAGGGCATCGCGCTGCACCAGCTCCTCCAGCTTGTACGCCGCCCGCGAACGCAGCCCTTCCGCCTGCGCCTTCTTCACGTAGGGGTCGGCGAAGTGCTCCTTCAGCCAGCGCTGGCTGGATTTGCTGCGGGTGGCCATGGCTGGCGTGATGGCGGGAAGAGGGGGTGCCGCATGATACCCTGCACCACCTTGATCCCGACATTCGCTTTTCCGACCATGACGGCCTCGAAACAGCCCGAAACCCGTGTCCCGGTGGCGCTGACCAGCGCCCAGACGCGTTTCCTGCGCGGCCAAGCACACCAGCTGAAAACCCTGCTGCAGACGGGCGACAAGGGCCTGACCGACGCCTTCCTGGCCGAAGCCGAGCTGGCGCTGGAGCATCACGAACTGATCAAGGTGAAGGTGGCCGCGGACGACCGCGACAGCCGCGATGCCGTGATCGCCGAATTGACCGGCCGCACCGGAGCGGCGCTGGTGCAACGCATCGGCCACGTGGCCATCCTGTACCGGCCCTCCAGCGACAGGCGCCGGATCGTGCTGCCGCGCGCCTGACGCCGCATGCACATCGTGCTGGAACAACCCGGATTCACCTACGTGCTGCGCGGCGTCGATGCCCATGCCGCCCGCGTGAACGAGCAGCTGCTGACCCGCAGTTTCATCATCGCCCCGGACACCCTGCTGGATGACTGGCCGGTGAGTAACATCGCCGCATTGCAGGTAGCGGACCTGCAGCCGCTGCTGGATCTGAAACCCGATGTGATCCTGTTGGGCAGCGGCGCGGCACCAGCCTTCGCTCCGGCTGCCGTGCAGGCGGCGTGTCTGTCGCAGGGTATCGGCATCGAATGCATGTCCAATGCCGCGGCCGCCCGCACGTACACGGTGCTGGCCAGCGAAGGGCGGCGGGTGGCGGCGGGGTTCGTGCTGAAGCCGGCCTTGGCGTGACGGCAGGCACGCCTGTCGCGATCAGGCCCGTTTACATCGAATCGTCCTGGATGCCGATCAGGTACCAGCAGTCGCTGGCCAGTTCGAATCGGTAGATCACCTGATAATCCGTGTCGGGCTTGGCGTAGGTAACCATCGCGCGGCGGTCGCCCAACTCGCGCACCGACACCTCCAGCCCGTCCTGGGTTGCACCTTGCACGGTCGACAGCAGCGGAAACCGGGCTTGATGCCTGGCGATCCTGCGGGTTACCGGGGTGGGTTCGGGCTGGGCTTCGGCATCGATGGATGTCGAAGTCAGCGGCCAGCGCGTGAAGGCATTCTGGATCGCGTTGCGCTCGATGAAGGCATCGAAGAATGGCGGAAATTCCATCGATGGACAGGCTTCGTCGGGCACTCCGCGCCCGCGGCGCGCACCTGCGGCCGTGTTCGAGTCCTGGTCGTCGATGGGCGCGGCAGCCGGTTGCTGCGCTTGGGATGCCGGATCGGTGCGGTCCGTGGCGGAATCCGCCGCACGGCCACAGCCCGCCAGCACCATTGCGCACAGCAGGGTCATGGCATGTCCACGTGGCAGCATCGCTCGCTCCGCTCAAGGTCGATGCCGGCAAGGATGCCATGCCGGCACCTCGAGAACGAGCCCGCGACGTGCATGCACGCCATCGCGCAAACCAAAACGGCGTGACCGGAGCAAGGTCACGCCGTAGATAGGATTGGTAGCGGGGGCAGGATTTGAACCTGCGACCTTCGGGTTATGAGCCCGACGAGCTGCCAGACTGCTCCACCCCGCATCAGAAGCGGAATTATGCGCGAGCCGGATGTTTCTTGCAAGCCCCATGAGCGATCGGCGCACGCATCACGCGGCACCGAACGCGCGCAGGCACCAGGTCATGATGGGGTTCCAGGTCAAGCCCAGCGCCAGCAGGGCCAGCGCATTGACCGCGAAGGCCAGTTCGGCCGGGCGGTCCTCGTCCAGCTGCGGAGCCGGTTCCGATGGCGCATCGAAATACATGGCCTTGATCACGCGCAGATAGTAGAACGCGCCGATCACCGCGAACACCACGCCGACGATGGCCAGCCACAGCAGGTCGCCCTGCACCGCCGCGCGCAGCACCGACAGCTTGGCCCAGAAGCCGAGGAACGGCGGCACGCCGGCCAGCGAGGCCATCACGCACAGCATCATGATGGCCATCCACGGGCTGCGCTTGTTCAGGCCGGCGAAGTCGCCGATCTGGTCGCCTTCGAAGCCGCGCGCCGACAGTGCCACGATCGCGCCGAACGCCGCGGTGGACATCAGCGCGTAGGCGATGGCGTAGAACATAGCAGCCGCATAGCCGTGCGCGCCGCCGCCGGCCAGGCCGATGAACAGGAAGCCGACGTGCGAAATGGTGGAAAACGCCAGCATGCGCTTCAGGTCGCCCTGCACCAGCGCCATCAGGTTGCCGACCAGCAGCGACAGCACCGCCAGCGCGGCCAACAGCAGGCGCCAGTGGTCGCTGAGCGTGCCCAGGCCCACCTCGAGCAGGCGGATGGCCATGCCGAACACGGCGATCTTCGGCACCGAGCCGATGAACAGCGACACCGCCGTCGGCGCGCCCTGGTAGGTGTCGGGCAGCCACATGTGGAATGGCGCGGCGCCGAACTTGAACGCGATGCCCACCACCACGAACACCATGCCGGTCAGCAGCATCGTGTCGTTCTGGCCGGCCGCGGCCGCGGATTGCAGCAGCGGCAGGCTGAGCGTGCCGGTGGCGCCGTACAGCAGCGACATGCCATACAGCAGCAGCCCCGAGGCCATCGAACCGAGCACGAAATACTTCATCGCCGCTTCGGTGGCGCGGCCGTTGTCGCGGTCCATGCCCACCAGCGCGTAGGACACCAGCGCCAGCATTTCCAGCCCCACATACACCATCACCAGATGGCCGGCGGACACCATCACGATCATGCCCACGGCGGCGAACAGCACCAGCACGGTGAACTCGCCCCGGTACAGGTCACGCTCGCGCAGGTATTTCCACGAATACAGCATGGCCAGTGCGGAAACCGCGCAGATGGCGATGCCGAGCACGTCCGACATGGTGTCGCGCACGAACATGCCGTGCATCACCGTGCCGGCACCACCCACGCCGCCCAGCAGCATGGCGCAGGCGGCCAGCAGCGCCCCGATGCCCAGCACATGGGTGATGACGCGGCGGCGCTCGTCCAGGAACAGGTCGAGCAGCAGCAGCGCGAAGGCGCTGCCGGCCAGCACCAGCATCGGCAGCAACGGCAACACGTCGGCCGTGCTGGTGGTGAGGGCAGGAATCGGAAGGGGCGCAGTCATCTCAGAGTCCCGTCAGTTTGCTGGCGGCCAGCTGCGACGCCAGCTGCGCGATGGCCGGTTCCATCAAGTCGGTCAGTGGCCTGGGCCACACGCCCAAGACCAGCACACCGGCGGCGAACACGCCCAGCACCAGCGCTTCGCGCGGGTTGATGTCGCGCAGGGCCGCGACGTTTTCATTCGCCACATCGCCCCAGATCACCCGCTTGGTCAGCCACAGGGTGTAGCCGGCGCCGATGATCAGGGTAGCGGCGGCGGCGAAGGCGATCAGCGGATGCTGCTGGAAGCTGGCCAGGATCACCATGAACTCGCCGATGAAGCCCGAGGTGCCCGGCAGACCGGAATTGGCCATGGCAAACAGCACCCAGAACGCCGCGAACCACGGCATGGTATTGGCCACGCCACCGTAGTCAGCGATGCGGCGGCTGTGCACGCGGTCGTACAGCACGCCCACGCAGGAGAACATGGCCCCGGACACGAATCCGTGCGAGATCATCTGCACCATCGCGCCCTGCAGGCCCAGCCGGGCGGCATCGGGATTGGCGGCATCGCCGCGCATCAGGGCGAAGGCGATGAAGATGCCCAAGGTGACGAAGCCCATGTGCGAGATCGACGAATAGGCGATCAGCTTCTTCATGTCGTCCTGCACCAGCGCCACCAGGCCGACGTAGATCACCGCGACCAGGCTGAGCGCGATGATCAGCCACGCCCAGGCATGGCCGGCATCGGGCACGATCGGCAGGGTGAAGCGCAGGAAGCCGTAGCCGCCGATCTTCAGCATGATCGCCGCCAGCACCACCGAGCCGCCGGTGGGCGCTTCCACGTGTGCGTCGGGCAGCCAGGTGTGCACCGGGAACATCGGAACCTTCACCGCGAAGGCGATCGCGAAGGCGAAGAACAGCCAGGTCTGCTCGCGCATCGACAGCGGCAGCGCGGCCATGTCGGCCAGCTGCCAGCTGCCGCCCTGCAGGTACAGGTAGACCAGCCCGACCAGCATGAACACCGAGCCGAGGAAGGTGTACAGGAAGAACTTCACCGACGCGTACACGCGGCGCGGCCCGCCCCACACGCCGATGATGATGAACATCGGGATCAGCATGCCTTCGAAGAACACGTAGAACAGCATCGCGTCCATCGCCGCGAACACGCCGACCATCAGCCCTTCCAGGATCAGGAACGCGGCCACGTACTGGTGCACGCGCTCGTTCACCGAGCCCCAGGCGCCAATCAGCACCAGCACCGTCACCAGCGTGGTCAGTGCGATCAGCGCCACCGAAATGCCGTCGGCGCCCAGGTGGTAGCGGATGTCGTAGGCGGGAATCCACGCCTTGTCCTCGACGAACTGCGCGGATGCCGCGGACAGGTCGAAACCGGTCAGTAGTGGCAGCGTCAGCAGCAGGCACAGCAGCGCGACCAGCAGCGATGTCCAGCGCGCGGTGTTCGGGTTGCCGCGGCCCAGGCCAAGGCACAGCAGGCCGCCGCCAATCGGCAACCAGATCAACAGACTCAGCAATGGCCAGGTGGACACGTCGTGCAAATCCCGAGGTCAGCGCCAGTAGGTGAGAATCACGGCCAGGAGCGCGATCAGGCCGAGAATCATCACGAAGGCGTAGTGATAGAGGTAACCGGATTGGGTATGGCGCAGCAGCTGCGCGGCGCGGCCGACCAGCGTGGCGCTGCCGTTCACGGCCAGTCCGTCCACCAGCGTCTCGTCCACCTTGCGGAAAAAGCGCCCCAGCAGCACGCTGCCGCCGGCCGCACCGTCGATCCACAACGCATCCATGCCGTACTTGTTCTCCAGCACCTTGCGCGGCAGCGTCAGCGCGCTCGCCAGCTTGCCCGGCAGGTCGGTGCGGACCAAGTACAGGACCGTGGCCAGCGCGAATCCGGCCAGCGTCAGCCAGAATGCCGGCGCCATGAAGCCATGCAGGGCGAAGGCGACCGGACCGTGCCACAGCGCGCCGGCCAGTTCGCCCAGCGTGTCGTGCTGCGGCAGCACCCGGATGGCGCCGTCGAAGAAACCCGGACGCGGATGGTGCCCCATCGCATCGGTGCCGAACAGCATCGGCCCGGCGGTGAAGAAGCCGACCAGCGCGGAGGGAATCGCCAGCAGGATCAGAGGCAAGGTGACCACCCACGGGCTTTCGTGTGGGGTGTGTGCACCGTGGTGGCCGTGATCGTCGTGATGGGCATCGGCGTGATGCGTGCCGTGCGCGTGGTGCCCGGCATGGGCATCTCGGAAACGTTCCTTGCCGAAGAAAGTGAGATACAGCAGCCGGAAGCTGTAGAAACTGGTCACGAACGCGCCCAGCAGCACCGCCCAATAGGCATAGGTGCCGATCCAGCCATGGCCTGCCTGGGCATGGTGCTTGGCCGCCTCGATGATCGTGTCCTTGGAGTAGAAGCCGCTGAAGAACGGCGTGCCGATCAGTGCCAGCGTGCCGATCAGCATGGTCCAGAAGGTGATCGGCATGTGCTTGCGCAGGCCGCCCATGCGGCGCATGTCCTGCTCGTGGTGCATGCCGATGATCACCGAGCCGGCACCGAGGAACAGCAGGGCCTTGAAGAAGGCGTGCGTCATCAGGTGGTACACGCCGGCGCTGTAGGCCGACACGCCCAGAGCGACGGTCATGTAACCCAGCTGCGACAGCGTGGAATACGCCACCACGCGCTTGATGTCGTTCTGCACGATGCCGATCAGCCCGGTGAAGAACGCGGTGGTGGCACCGATGAACAGCACGAAGGCCAACGCAGTGTCGCTGAGCTCGAACAGCGGCGACATGCGCGCCACCATGAAGATGCCGGCCGTGACCATCGTGGCGGCGTGTATCAGCGCCGAAATCGGCGTGGGGCCTTCCATCGAGTCGGGCAGCCACACGTGCAGCGGCACCTGCGCCGACTTGCCCATCGCGCCGATGAACAGGCAGATGCAGATCACGGTGGCCACCGACCACGGACGGCCGGCCAGGATCTCCACCACCTCCCCGCCGCCGATGACCGACTGCGCCTGCGCGAACACCTCGCGGTAGTCCAGCGTGCCGAACCAGTACAGCACCCCGGCGATGCCCAGCAGGAAGCCGAAATCGCCCACGCGATTGACCAGGAACGCCTTCATGTTGGCGAAAATGGCCGTGGGCCGCTTGAACCAGAAACCGATCAGCAGGTACGACACCAGGCCCACCGCTTCCCAGCCGAAGAACAGCTGCAGGAAGTTGTTGCTCATCACCAGCATCAGCATGCTGAAGGTGAACAGGCTGATGTAGCTGAAGAAGCGCTGATAGCCCGGATCGTCGGCCATGTAGCCGATGGTGTACACGTGCACCAGCAGCGACACGAACGTCACCACCACCATCATCATGGCGGTCAGGTTGTCCACCATGAAGCCGACGTGCGCGTCGTAGTTGCCGACCTGGAACACGGTGTACACGTTCTGGTAGTACGGCGCGGCACCCTGCCCGACCAGCTGCCACAGCACGTAGCCCGACAGCACACAGCTGATCGCCACGCCGGCGATGGTGATGGCGTGCGCACCGACACGGCCGATGCGGCGCCCGAACAGGCCGGCCAGCACGGCACCCAGCAGCGGGGCCAGCACGATGATCAGCAGATGCGAGGTGGCAATCATCGGTCAGCCCTTCAGCGTGTCGATGTCGGCCACGTTGATCGTGCGCCGGTTGCGGAACAGCGTGACCAGGATCGCCAGGCCGATCGCGGCCTCGGCCGCAGCCACGGTGAGGATGAAGAACACGAAGATCTGCCCGGACTGGTCGCCGAACTCGCGCGAAAAGCCGACAAAGTTGATATTGACCGAGAGCAGCATCAGTTCGATGCACATCAGCAGCAGGATCAGGTTCTTGCGGTTGATGAAGATGCCGGCCAGCGCGATGCAGAACAGCACGCTGCCCAGCATCAGGTAATGGCCGTGCGACAGGCCGGTTTCCAGCAGACTGCTCATGTCGGGTTCTCCGTGCCGTCGGGTGCAGGTTGCGGCACCGCGTCGGCGGCTGCGGGCAGCACGGGGGCCATCTTCACCATGCGCAGGCGATCGGACGGCTTCGCGGTGACCTGCCGGTAGACGCTCTGCTGGTGCACGCCGGAGCGGCGGCGCAGCGACAGCATCACCGCGGCGATCACCGCCACGGTCAGGATCACCGCTGCCAGTTCGAACGGCAACAGGTACTCGGTGAACAGCACGCTGGCCAGCCACCTGGTGTTGCCCATCTCGGCGGCCTGGGACGCCTGTGCGAACGGCACCAGCATCCGTGCCCGGGCGCCGACCAGCGCCACGATCTCCACCAGCATCACCGCGGCCACCACCGCTGCCAGCGGCAGGTGCTTCACGAAGCCCTCGCGGGTGCTGGCTACGTCGATGTCCAGCATCATCACCACGAACAGCATCAGCACCATCACCGCGCCCACGTACACCAGGATCAGTGCCACGCCGAGGAATTCGGCGCCGGCAATGATCCAGCCGCAGGCAACGGAAAAGAACGTCAGCACCAGGAACAGCGCCGCGTGCAACGGGTTGCGCGAGCCGATCACGCCCAAGGCCGAGGCCACCGCGACGGCGCCGAATGCGTAGAAAGCGAGCAGTACGAAATCCATGCGGTCCCGTGCCTCAGCGATAGGCCGCATCGGCGGCGCGGCGTTCGGCGATTTCCGCCTCCAGCCTGTCGCCGATGGCCAGCAGTTGCGGTTTGGTGACGATGTTCTCGCCGCGATTCTCGAAGTGGTACTCGAACACGTGGGTTTCCACGATCGAGTCCACCGGGCAGGATTCCTCGCAGAATCCGCAGAAAATGCACTTGAACAGGTCGATGTCGTAGCGCGTGGTGCGGCGGGTGCCGTCCTCGCGCTGGGTGGAGTCGATGGTGATGGCCAGCGCCGGGCACACCGCCTCGCACAGTTTGCAGGCGATGCAGCGTTCCTCGCCGTTGGGATAGCGGCGCAGCGCGTGCAGACCGCGGAAGCGCGGCGACTGCGGGATCTTCTCCACCGGGTACAGCAGCGTGTACTTCGGGCGCCACAGGTACTTGAAGGTCAGCGCCAGGCCCTGGATCAGTTCCCAGAGGAACAGGCTGCGGATGTAGTTGGCGATGCGGCTCATCTGCGGTCAGCTCCCGGCCACCACGATGCCGAAGAACACCAGCAGCGTGGCCACGGCCATCCAGACGATGTTGATCGGAATGAAGATTTTCCAGCCCAGGCGCATGATCTGGTCGTAGCGGTAGCGTGGGAAGCTGGCGCGCAGCCAGATGAACGCACTGGCGAAGAACAGCACCTTCAAAAACAGCCACGGCCAGCCGCCCTGCCAGATCCAATCCACCAGCCAGTGCACGTGGCCGTCGTACAGGCCCTGCACGGGGCTCAGCCAGCCGCCCATGAAGAAGATCGCGGTGAGGAACGCGATCAGCAGCATGTTGGCGTACTCGGCCAGGAAGTACAGCGCGAACTGCGCGCCGGCATACTCCACCATGTGACCGGCCACGATTTCCGACTCGCCTTCCACCACGTCGAACGGTGCCCGGTTGGTTTCGGCCACGCCGGAAATGAAATACACCAGGAACAACGGCAGCAGCGGCAGCCAGAACCATTCGAACAGGCCGGCATCGCCTGCCTGCGCCATCACGATCTCGGTGAGATTGAGGCTGCCGGTCACCACCATCACCCCGACCAGCGCGAAACCCATCGCGATCTCGTAGCTGATCACCTGCGAGGCCGAGCGCATCGCGCCGAGGAAGGCGTACTTCGAGTTCGAAGCCCAGCCGCCCAGTATCACGCCGTACACGCCCAGCGAGGTCATCGCCAGCAGGTACAGCAGGCCGGCATTGGCGTTGGACAGCACCAGCTGCGCATCGAACGGGATCACCGCCCAGGCCGCGAACGCCGGTGCCAAGGTCAGGATCGGTGCGAACACGTACAGGAACCCGTTGGCCTTGCTGGGCTTGATCACTTCCTTGAACAGCAGCTTGAACACGTCGGCGAACGGCTGGAACAACCCGAATCCGACGTACAGCGGGCCGCGCCGGGTGTGCATCCAGCCCAGCAGCTTGCGTTCCCACAAGGTGTAGAAGGCCACCGTGATGATCACCGGAAACATGATCACCAGGATTTTCAGCAGCACCCACGCCAGCGATCCGGCCCAGCCGAAGGACAGCAGCCAGTCGCGCAATGGATCGGTGATCATGCGACACCCCCGATGCCGGCGCGCCCGCCGCCGAATGCTGCCGTGGGGCCATATCCGGATTCCAGCCAGATGCAGTCGCGGGCCACGCGTGCGTCCAGTGTGACCGGCAGCATGCCGGTGCCCGATGCATTGCCCAGACGCGCCATCGCGCCATCGGCCAGCCCGAACTGCCGGGCCGTGTCCGGATGCAGCATCGCGCGCGGACCGGCGGTCAGCGGATGTTCCTGCAAGGCCTGTGCGCGCCGCACCTGCGCATCGCTGCGGTAGATGGCCTGCGACACCGCCAGTTCCAGGCCGTCGCCGGCCGCGTGCGGTGCGGTCGATGCCGCCACCTGCACGGAGCGGGCGCGGATGCCGGCACGCAGTCCGGCCATGTCGGTGAACTCGAAATCGCTCAGGCCCAGCTGCTCGCCCAGTGCACGCAGCACGCGCCAGCCGGCACGCGCATTGCCCGGCAGCTTGCCTGCGGCGCGGATGGATTGCTCGCGGCCGTCCAGGTTGACCAGCGTGGCCTCGATTTCCGCCAATGCGCCGATCGGCAGGATGACATCGGCCACCGCGCGGGTGGACTGGCAGGCGAACTGGCTGAACGCGACGACCTTGGCGCGCTGCAATGCCGGCAAGGCGAGTGTCTGGTCGGAGAAATCCAGTCCCGGCTCGATGCCGTACAGCACGTAGGCCTGGCGCGGCTGCTGCAGCATCGCGCGGGCATCCAGCCCGGACGGCAGCACGCCGGCCTGCACCAGTCCGACGGCATTGGCGCCCTGCGGAATGCGGCACAGCACTGCACCGGTCCTGTCCGCGAAGGCCCTGGCGGCAGCACGGATGGCTGCGGCATGCACGCCGTTTTCGGCAACCGCGCCGACGATCACGGCAACGCGCTGCGCATCGCCCACATCCAGCTGCTGCAACGCCTGCGCCAGCTGCGACGGTGGCACGATCGTCTTGCTGGCCAGGTCGAAGGTGACGTCGAAATCGACGGGATTGACCATGTGGATGCGCGCACCGCGCTTGAACGCCTTGCGCACGCGCTGGTGCAGCAGCGGCAGCTCGAAGCGCAGGTGCGAACCGACGATGACGATGGCATCGGCAGTTTCGATATCGGTCACGGGCATGCCGAATACCTCGGCCACGGCGGCATCGGACAAGTCCTGCTGGGCGATGCGATGATCGATGTGCCCGGTGCCCAGCTGCGCAGCCATCGAGGCCAGCAGCGCGCCCTCTTCCACCGAGGTGGCCGGATGCACCAGCACGCCGAGAGCGTCGCCGGACTGCTCACGCAGGATGCGCGCGGCTTCGGTCAGTGCCTCCTCCCACGAGGCCTCGCGGAAGCTGCCGCCATCGGCATCGCCGGTGCGGATCAGCGGCACCGTGGCGCGGTCGTCAGCCTGCAGGCCCTGGTGCGCGTAGCGGTCGCGGTCGGACAGCCAGCACTCGTTCACCGCTTCGTTGTCGCGCGGCACGCTGCGCAGGATCTCGCCGCGGCGCACGTGGTGGAACAGGTTGCTGCCCAGTGCATCGTGGCCGGCCACCGATTCGATCGCGGTCAGTTCCCACGGCCGCGCCTTGAAACGGAACACCTTGTTGGTGAGCGCGCCGACCGGGCACACGTCGATCACGTTGCCGGACAGTTCGGTGGTCAGCGGCTTGCCGTCGAAGGTGCCGATCTGCAGGTTCTCGCCGCGCTGCATGCCGCCCAGTTCGTAGGTGCCGGCGATGTCGGCGGTGAAGCGCACGCAGCGGGTGCACTGGATGCAGCGGGTCATGTCGCTGGCCACCAGCGGTCCGAAATCCTCGTCGGCCACCACGCGCTTGCGTTCGGCGAAACGGCTGACCGAGCGCCCGTAGCCCAGCGACAGGTCCTGCAGTTCGCACTCGCCGCCCTGGTCGCAGATCGGACAGTCCAGCGGATGGTTGATCAGCAGGAATTCCATCACGTTGCGCTGCGAACCCAGCGCCTTCTCGCTGCGGGTGAACACCTTCATGCCGTCGGCCACCGGGGTGGCGCAGGCCGGCAGCGGCTTGGGACTCATGCGCCCGCCCATTTCCGCTTCCACCAGACACATGCGGCAATTCGCGGCGATCGGCAGTTTTTCGTGATAGCAGAAGCGCGGAATCGGGATGCCGGCCCTGTCGGCGGCATGGATGATCATCGAGCCTTTCGGCGCGGCCAGCGGCACGCCGTCGATCTCGATGGCCACGTGGTCGGGCGGCAGGTTCGGAGCTTCGGGCTGCGCACTCATGCGGCCACCTTGTCGGCAATCACCGTGCCGGCCTTCTGATCATCCACCAGGAAGCGCCTGTTCACGATGGCGTATTCGAATTCGTTCCAGAAATGCCGCAGGAAACCCTGCACCGGCCACGCCGCGGCCTCGCCGAACGCGCAGATGGTGTGGCCTTCGATCTGTCCGGCAGCGGTTTTCAGCATGGCCAGATCGTCCAGCGACGCCTCGAAACGGCAGATGCGGTCCAGCATGCGGTGCATCCAGCCGGTGCCTTCTCGGCATGGCGTGCACTGGCCGCAGCTTTCCTGCATGTAGAAGCGGCTGATGCGGCGGCAGGCGCGCACCATGCAGGTGGTTTCGTCCATCACGATCACCGCACCCGAGCCCAGACCGGACCCGGCCTTCTGGATGCTGTCGTAATCCATCGTCAGCGCCATCATGGTGTCGGCCGGCAGCACCGGCATCGACGAGCCGCCCGGAATCACGCCCTTCAGCTTGTGACCGTTGCGCACGCCGCCGGCCAGTTGCAGCAAGTCGGCAAAGGATGTGCCCAGGCGGATTTCATAATTGCCCGGTTTGTTGACATGCCCGGACACAGAGAAGATTTTCGGCCCGCCGTTGTTCGGCTTGCCCAGTGCGGCGAACCACTCCGCGCCGTTGCGGATGATCGCCGGCACCGACGCATAGGTTTCGGTGTTGTTGATGGTGGTCGGCTTGCCGTACAGGCCGAAATTGGCCGGAAACGGCGGCTTGTAGCGCGGCTGGCCCTTCTTGCCTTCCAGCGATTCCATCAGCGCGGTTTCCTCGCCGCAGATGTAGGCACCGGCACCCAGCGCGCCGTAGATATCGATGTCGATGCCGCTGCCCAGCACGTTCTTGCCCAGCCAGCCGTGCTCGTAGGCTTCCTTGAGCGCGGATTCGAAATGCTCGAACGGCTCGTGGTGGAACTCACCGCGCAGGTAGTTGTAGGCGACGGTCGAGCCGGTCGCGTAGCAGGCGATCGCCATGCCCTCGACCACCGAATGCGGGTTGTAACGCAGGATGTCGCGATCCTTGGCCGTGCCGGGCTCCGACTCATCGGAGTTGCAGAGGATGTACTTCTGCATGTCGCCCTTCGGCATGAAGCTCCATTTCAGGCCGGTCGGGAAGCCCGCGCCGCCGCGACCGCGCAGACCGGACTGCTTGACCATTTCGATGACGTCGGCCGGCGCGATCTTCTCTTCGAGGATCTTGCGCAACGCCGCGTAGCCACCGGTCTTCAGGTAGTTGTCGTACGACCACGGCTTGTCGAAGTGCAGCGTGGTATAGACCACGCTGTGCTCCGACGGTGCGGGACCGACCGGGCCGTAACCTTCGCTGTAGTGGGAATGATGAGCCATCGTTTACTTCAACCCGTCCAGCAGTGCATCGACCTGGGCCACGTCGAGTTTCTCGTGGTAGTGGCCGTTGATCACCACCACCGGCGCGCCGCAGCAGGCGGCCACGCACTCTTCCTCGCGCTTCAGGTACACGCGGCCATCGGCGGTGGATTCGCCCAGCTTGCAGCCCAGTTTCCTTTCCGCGTGCGCGACCAGGTCTTCGGCGCCGTTCAACCAGCAGCTGATGTTGGTGCAGAAGGCCACGTTGTTGCGGCCGACCGGGGTGGTTTCGAACATCGAATAGAAACTGGCCACTTCGTACGCCCACACCGGCGGCAGGCCGAGATACTTGGCCACGGCGGCGATCAGTTCGTCGCTCAGCCAGCCGCCGTTCTGTTCCTGCGCGGCGTGCAGGCCCTGCAGCACGGCCGAACGCTTGCGGTCCGGCGGAAACTTGGCCAGCCACTGGTCGATGTGCGCACGGGTCGCCTCAGACAGCACGGCCATCGGATCGACGTTGCGGGCATTCTCGAAATTGCCGGTTGCCTTCATCGGTCCACTTCCCCGAATACCAGATCGTAGGTGCCGACCATCGCCACGGCGTCGGCCAGCATGTAGCCGCGCACGATCGCATCCATCGACGACAGGTGTGCGAAGCCGGGCGCACGCAGGTGCACGCGGAACGGCTTGTTGGCGCCGTCGGACACCAGGTAACAGCCGAATTCACCCTTGGGCGCTTCCACCGCGCAGTAGGTTTCGCCGGCCGGCACGCAGTAGCCTTCCGAGAACAGCTTGAAGTGGTGGATCAGCGCTTCCATGTCGTCCTTCATCGCCTCGCGGCGCGGCGGCGACACCTTGTAGTTGTCCAGCATCACCGGACCGGGATTGGCCTTCAGCCACTTCACGCACTGGGCGATGATGCGGTTGGATTGGCGCATTTCCGCCACGCGCACCAGGTAGCGGTCGTAGCAGTCGCCGTTCACGCCCACCGGAATGTCGAAATCGACCTCAGCATAACGGGCGTAGGGCTGCTTCTTGCGCAGGTCCCATTCGATGCCGGAACCGCGCAGCATCACCCCGCTCATGCTCCACGCCTTGGCGATCTCCGGCGAGACCACGCCGATGCCGACCGTGCGTTGCTTCCAGATGCGGTTGTCGGTCAGCAGGGTTTCGTACTCGTCCACCTTGGCCGGGAAATCCTCGGAAAACCGTTCCAGGAAATCCAGCAGCGACCCTTCGCGCCAGGCGTTGAGGCGTTTCAGCTCGGCACCCTTGCGCCAGCGGTTTTCCTGATGCTTCGGCATCTGTCCGGGCAGGTCGCGGTACACGCCGCCGGGGCGGTAGTAGGCCGCATGCATGCGCGCACCGCTGACCGCCTCGTAGCAGTCCATCAGTTCCTCGCGCTCGCGGAAGGCGTACAGCATCACCGCCATCGCGCCCAGATCGAGCGCGTTCGAGCCGATCCACATGAGGTGGTTCAGGATGCGGGTGATCTCGTCGAACAGGGTGCGGATCCACTGCGCGCGTTCCGGGGCCTCGATGCCCATCAGCGTTTCGATGGCACGCACGTAGGCGTGCTCGTTGCACATCATCGAGCAGTAATCCAGCCGGTCCATGTAGCCGATCGACTGGTTGAACGGCTTGGATTCGGCCAGCTTTTCCGTGCCGCGATGCAGCAGCCCCACGTGCGGGTCGGCACGCTGCACCACTTCGCCGTCCATTTCCAGGATCAGCCGCAGCACGCCGTGCGCTGCCGGGTGCTGGGGGCCGAAATTCAGCGTGTAGTTGCGGATTTCCTGCCGGGCCTCGGCCGGATTGCTGGCCAGGCCTTCGCTGGCGATCGGCGTCTGCAGCATGGGCGCGGTCATGGCGCACCTCCGGTGGTGCGGGCCTGGCGTTCGCCGGCGGCGGTGGCGTAGCGCGCGTCGTCGCGCACCACCCGCGGCACGCCCACGCGCGGTTCGACCGAGGTGACCGGTTCGTACACCACGCGCTGCCGGGCTTCGTCGTAGCGCACCTCGACGTTGCCGATCAGCGGGAAATCCTTGCGGAACGGGTGGCCGATGAAGCCGTAGTCGGTCAGGATGCGGCGCAGGTCGGGATGGCCCTGGAACACGATGCCGAACAGGTCGAAGGCCTCGCGCTCGAACCAGTTGGCGCCGGGCCAGATGCCGGTCAACGAATCCACCACCGGCAGCGCGTCGTCGTCGGTGCGGCAACTCAGCTGCAGGCGCTGGTTGTGCTGGATCGACAGCAGCTGCACCGTCACCCCGAAACGGCGCTCGGGCTGCGGGATTGCCTGCTCGCCAGCCGGTTCGGCGGCCTGCTGGCTGGGCTGCTCGCCGAAGCGGAAGCGGCCGACATTGCGCCCCTGCACACCGCGACTGAAGCCTTCCGAGGACACCTCGGTATCCCATTCGTCGCTGCCGTAGCCCAGATAGTCGACCCCGCACAGGTCGATCAGCACCTCGAAGCCGGCTTCGTCACGCAATGCACGCGCGGTCTCCAGCCAGCGCGAAGCCGGAACCCGCAGTACCGCTTCGCCGCGCGGCATCGCCACGTCCAGCTCGCCATGCGCAAAACGCGCGCGCAGGCGCTCGGCCCATGCCGGAATCGCGTCGCTCATGGGTGCACGCCCGTCTTTTGTTCGCCGAAGTTGGTGCTGCGGCGGATCTTCTTCTGCAATTGCAGGATGCCGTAGGCCAGCGCCTCCGCGGTGGGCGGGCAGCCCGGCACGTAGATGTCCACCGGCACCACGCGGTCGCAGCCGCGCACCACGGCATAGGAATAGTGGTAGTAGCCGCCGCCGTTGGCGCAGCTGCCCATCGAGATCACCCATTTCGGGTTGGGCATCTGGTCGTACACGCGGCGCAGCGCGGGCGCCATCTTGTTGACCAGCGTGCCGGCGACGATCATCACGTCGGACTGGCGCGGGCTGGGGCGGTAGAACACGCCGAAACGGTCCATGTCGATGCGGGCCGCACTGGAATGCATCATTTCCACCGCGCAGCAGGCCAGACCGAACGTGACCGGCCACATCGAACCGGTACGCGCCCAGTTGATCAGGATGTCGGCGCTGGTGGTCACGAAGCCCTGGTTGAGCAGCGGATTGTCCCCGGCCGGGCGCAGGATGTCGTCCACGCGCCCCTCGGGCAGCGGATTGCTGGCCGCGTCGGCCAGCCGGCGGGCCAGATCGGTCACTCCCATTCCAGCGCCCCCTTCTTCCACACGTAGATGAAGCCGATGAACAGCATGCCCACAAACAGACCCATGGTGACCAGGCTGCGTGCGCCCAGGTCCATGAACACCTGGGTCCACGGCACGATGAAGATGATTTCCAGATCGAACACGATGAACTGGATCGCGATCAGGTAGTAGCGCACGTCGAACGGCATGCGCGCGTCCTCGAACGGCAGGAAGCCGCATTCGTAGGGCGCGTTCTTCTCGACCGACGGCGCGGCCGGTCCCAGCAGTTTGCCGATCGCGATCAGCAGGACCCCGAGGCCCACACCCACGATCAGGAACAGCAACGCAGGTAGATAATCAGCCAGCACGTCAGCCTCGTACAGATCGTCCTGATCGCGTGCCCGCACTCCATGTGCGGGGTCAAGAACAACGATGGTGCCCAAGAGGGGACTCGAACCCCTACGACCGAAGCCGCTACCACCTCAAGGTAGTGCGTCTACCAATTCCGCCACCTGGGCTGATGCATGGTTTCAAGGTGTCCGCGTGATGCGTGCGGACGCCGCGCATTGTACCGATTCCGATCGATCAGGGCGATCCGTTGCGGCCCGCTGACGGTGCAGCCGGCACCGTTTCGGCAGGCGCGGCCGCCGGAACCGCATCGCCCTGCGCAGCCGGTTGCGGTTGCGCCGCAGGAGCGGCAGGAACGGTGCTGTCGGTTGGCGTGCTTGCGGGCGGCGTGGTCGCGGCAGGGGCATCCGGTGCAGGCGCTGACGGCGTGGTGGCTGGCGCCGCAGGCACCTGACCCATCAATCCCAGATCAGGCTGCCCGGTCGTGGCCGGCGGGTTGGCCCGGTGCGTGGCGTACCAGGCCATGCCCAGACTGATGCCGAAGAAGGCGATCGCCAGCCACTTGGTGCTCTTGGTGAGGAAATTGGATGCGCCGCGTGCACCGAACACCGTGCCGGACGCGCCACCGCCGCCGAACCCGGCGCCCGCCTGGGCCCCCGAGCCGCGCTGCATCAGGATCAACGCGATCATCGCGATGGCGATGAGCACGTACACCACATTGAGAACCGTCACCCACATCCGCGAATCACCTTTGCGAGACCGCCGCCTGCGCGATGGCCAGAAAATCGGCCGCCACCAGCGAGGCGCCGCCGATCAGGCCGCCATCGACATCCGGCTGGGCGAACAGCTCGGCGGCGTTGGCGGGCTTGCAGCTGCCTCCATACAGGAGCGGCAGCGAGCCGGCAATTCTAGCATCGCGCTGCGCGATCCGGCTACGGATGAAGGCGTGCACGGTCTGCGCCTGCTCCGGCGTGGCGGTCCTGCCGGTGCCGATGGCCCAGACCGGCTCGTAGGCGATGATGCAGCGCTCCAGCCGCGACGGGTCGTCCGCGGCCAGCGCCAGCACCGGCTCCAGCTGGGCGGCGATCACCGCTTCGGTCTGGCCGGCTTCGCGATCAGCCAGCTGCTCGCCCACGCACAGGACAGGAGTGATCCCGGCATTCTGCGCGGCCGCGAACTTGCGGGCCACCAGGGCGCTGTCTTCGGCGTGGTACTGGCGACGCTCGGAGTGACCCACCAGCACATGGCGCGCGCCGACATCGGCCAGCATGGCAGCGGACACCTCGCCGGTGAAAGCCCCTTCGGCATGGACGCTGACGTCCTGTGCACCGATGCCGACGCCGGCCCCGGCACAGGCCTGCACCGCATCGGACAGATACGGAAACGGCGGCAGCACCAGCAGTTCCACGCCCGCGAGCGGCATCGCGCTACGCAGGTCATCCAGCAGTCGGCGCACGAAGGCGCGGCTGCCGTGCAGTTTCCAGTTTCCAGCCACGATGGTGCGGCGCATTCGGGCACTCCGGGAACAAAGGCGGCAGTCTAGCGCAGCGGCTAGAATCGCGGCTGTTTCCGCACTGGATTCGACATGGCAACCACCGCATCGGGGACGGGATACGCGCTGGTCACCGGCGCGTCGGCGGGCATCGGCCAGGCCATCGCGCGCGAGTATGCGCGCCGCGGCAAGCGGCTGATCCTGACGGCGCGGCGTGCCGATCGCCTGCAGGCCCTGGCCGCCGAACTGGGCCGGCAGGTCGCCTGCGAGGTGATCGTGGCCGACCTGGCCGATCCGGCGGCGCCGGCGCAGTTGCATGCCGAGACCGTGGCGCGCGGGTTGCACGTCGACACGCTGGTCAACAATGCCGGTTATGGCGTGCCCGGTGCATACCTGTCATCGGACTGGCACACGCACGCGCAGTTCCTGCAGGTGATGGTGACCGCCGTGGCCGACCTGACCCACGGCTTCGCGCCGGCCATGCGCGAAGCCGGACACGGCCGCATCCTCAACATCGCCTCGCTGGCCGGACTGGTGCCGGCGTCGGCCGGCCACACCCTGTACGGCGCATCCAAGGCGCTGATGATCCGCTTTTCCGAATGCCTGGCGCTGGAACTGCGGCCGCACGGCGTGCATGTCACCGCGCTGTGCCCGGGCTTCACCTGGAGCGAATTCCACGACGTGAACGGCATGCGGCAGAGCATTTCGCAGCTGCCGCGCTGGCTGTGGATGGATGCCGATGCGGTGGCGCGCGCGGGCATCAATGCGGTGGAGCGCGGCGACCTTCGGCACGTGCCGGGAAGCATCAACCGCGTGATCGCCGGGCTGTGCAAGCTGTTGCCCGAAGCCGCCGCACGGGCACTGGTGGGCGGAAAGGCCGACGCCTTCCGCGACGCCGGCTGAGCGACTGCGCGCTTACTTCAGTTTGATTTCGCGCAGGCGTTCTTCCAGATAACCCTGCGCGGTGATCGGTTCCGGATAGCGGCTGGGATTGTCGGCGGTGACGCAGCCGGGCAGCACCTCGATCAGGAAATCCGGGTTGGGATGCAGGAAGAACGGCGTGGAATAGCGCGGCTGGCGGGCCTTGTCGCCGGGCGGATTCACCACCCGGTGCGTGGTGGACGGGTACACGTGGTTGGTCAGCCGCTGCAGCATGTCGCCGATGTTGACCACGATGGTGTCTTGCTGCGCGGTGTAGGGCACCCAGTCGCCCTTGCGCGACAGTACCTGCAGACCTTCGGCGCTGGCACCCACCAGCAGCGTGATCAGGTTGATGTCCTCGTGTGCGCCGGCGCGCACGTTGGGAACGTCGGGGGTGGTGATCGGCGGATAGTGGATCGGACGCAGGATCGAGTTGCCCTGGTCGGTCTTGTCGGCGAAGTAGTCTTCAGGCAGATCGATGTGCAGTGCCAGCGCACGCAGCATCTGCGAGCCCAGCTGGTCCAGTGCCTGGTACAGCGTCTGGCCATGCTGCCTGAATTCAGGCACTTCCTCGGGCCACACGTTCGGCGGCATCACGTCGGCATGCGCCGAATCGGCGGGTAGATCGCGGCCGATGTGCCAGAACTCCTTCAAGTCGAAGTATTTCGAATCCTTGGCGGTTTCCACGCCGTAGGGCGTGTAGCCGCGGGCACCGCCACCACCTTCGATGCGGTATTTCAGCTTGACGGCCTCCGGCAGTGCGAAGAAGCGCTTGAATGCCTCGTAGGATGCATCGATCAGCTCCTGCGCAATGCCGTGATTGCGGATGCCGGCAAAGCCCCACTCGCGATACGAGGCCCCCAGCTCGTCGACGAAGGCCTTACGGTCTTCGGGGCTGACGGGATGGGTGAAGCGGCGGATGTCGAGCGTGGGAATGGTGGTGGTCATGGCGGATGCGTTGGTGGATGACAGCGTGGCAGTGTAGGCGGTGCGCACACCGCCGCATTTGATCTCGATCAGTCGGCGGCAGCGCACACGGCGTCGGTCAGGTTATCCAGGGTGCGCTGCATCAGCTCGGCATCGTCGGCTTCCACCGTGACACGCACCACCGGCTCTGTCCCGGAAGGCCGCAGGAAGGCGCGGCCCCTGCCCTGCACCGCCTGCTGCGCTGCAGCCAGGGCCTGTTGCACACTGGCAGCATCCGCCGGATGCGCGCCGTTGCCGCAGCGCACGTTCACGGTTTTCTGCGGCACCTTGCGCAGTCCCGCCAGGGCCTCGCGCAGGCCGATGCCGCGCCGCTGCAGCACCTCCAGCACCTGCAGCGCACTGACGATGCCGTCACCGGTGCTGCTGCGGTCCAGGCACAGCAGGTGGCCGGAGGCTTCGCCGCCCAGCACGCCGCCGTGTTCCAGCAAGGCCTGATGCACGTGGCGATCGCCGACCCTGGTGCGCACGAAGCCGATACCACTCTCGGCCAGCGCCTGCTCGAAGCCGTAATTGGTCATCAGGGTGCCGACCACCGGTCCCTGCAGGCGCCCGCTCTGCTGCCAGTCGCAGGCCAGCACGTACAGCAGCTCGTCGCCATCGACCACCGTGCCCTGCGCATCGACGAACAACACGCGGTCGCCGTCGCCGTCGAAGGCGATGCCCAGTTCCGCACCGGTATCGCGCACCCGCTGCACGAGAGCCGCGGGATGGGTGGAACCGACACCGTCGTTGATGTTGAGGCCGTTGGGTTCCACGCCGATGGCATCGACCCGGCCGCCCAGTTCGCGCAGCACCAGCGGACCGATCTGGTAGGTGGCGCCATTGGCGCAATCCAGCACGATGCGCTGTCCGGTCAGGTCGAAGCCCCTGGGCACGGCGTTCTTGCAGGCTTCCACGTAGCGACCCACGGCATCGCGCGTGCGCACTGTCTTGCCCAGCCGTTCGGACGGCAGCGTGCGGAAGGGCTGCTCCAGCGCCGCCTCGATCGCCAGTTCGGCGGCATCGTCCAGCTTTTCGCCGTGCGCGGAAAAGAACTTGATGCCGTTGTCGTGATGCGGATTGTGCGAGGCGGAAATCACGATGCCGCCATCGGCCCGCAACGAGCGGGTGAGATGCGCCACCGCCGGCGTGGGCATCGGGCCCATCAACTGCACATCCACGCCTGCGGCGACCAGGCCGGCTTCCAGCGCGGCCTCGAACATGTAGTTGGAGATGCGGGTGTCCTTGCCGATCACCACGAAGGGTTTGCGCCAGTGATCGCGATGCAGCACGTGGCCGTAGGCATTGCCCAGGCGCAGCACGAAGTCGGCGGAAATGGGGCTTTCACCCACCCGCCCGCGGATGCCATCGGTGCCGAAATACTGGCGACTCATGCGATTGGTCCTTGATGTTGTGTCAGGCGGCCACGGCATCCGCGGCCGGCGCCGGCTGGCGCGTGAGCAGGGCCAGCAGTGCGCCGATGCGGCTGCGCAGTTCGCGACGGTCGCAGATCTGGTCGATGGCGCCGTGCTCGAGCAGGAATTCGCTGCGCTGGAAGCCCTCCGGCAGGGTTTCGCGCACGGTCTGTTCGATCACCCGCGGCCCGGCGAAACCGATCAGCGCCTTGGGCTCGGCGATGTTGATGTCGCCCAGCATGGCGAACGAAGCCGACACGCCGCCGGTGGTGGGATGCGTGAGCACCGAGATGTACGGCAGGCCGGCATCGCGCATGTGCGCCAGCGCGGCGGAGGTCTTGGCCATCTGCATCAGCGAGAACAGGCTTTCCTGCATGCGCGCGCCGCCGCTGGCGGAAAAGCACACTAACGGCGACTTCAGCTGCAGCGCCTTGTCCACGCCGCGCACGAAGCGCTCGCCCACCACCGAGCCCATCGATCCGCCCATGTAGGCGAAATCGAACGCGCAGGCCACGATCGGCCGGGCGAACAGCTCGCCGTGCATCGCGATCAGCGCATCGCGCTCGCCGGTCGCCTTCTGCGCGGCCTTGATGCGATCGGCATAGCGTTTCTGGTCCTTGAACTTCAGCACGTCCACCGGTCCCAGCCGCGAGGCGATCTCCATCCCGCTGCCTTCGTCCAGAAAGGAAGCCAGACGCGCACGCGCACGGATCGGGTGATGGTGCGCGCACTTCGGGCACACTTCCAGGTTTTCCGCCAGTTCCGGCCGGTACAGCGCGGTGCCGCAGGCGTCGCACTTTTCCCACACGCCCTCGGGCACGCTGCGCTTGCGCGCCGCGCCGGATTCGGTGCGGATGCGGGCAGGCATCAATTTGGTCAACCAGGACATGGACGGCTGCCGTGGCAATCGGGAACGGGACCGCGCAGTTTACCGCAGTGTGACAGCCGCCTCGGCGCCGTCCAGCGCCTTGCGCAGGCTGGCGATGAAGCGTCGCGCCTCGGCCAGCGGATCGTCGGCCGCCGCCAGTGCATCCACCAGCGCGCTGCCCACCACCACGCCATCGGCTTCGCGGGCCATGGCCACCGCGCTGGCTGCGTCCTTGATGCCGAATCCCGCCACCACCGGCACGGACGCCGCATCGCGCAATGCCTGCAACGGTGCGCGGGCGGCATCGGCATCCAGGCGATCGGCCCCGGTGACCCCGGCGAAGGCCACGTAGTACAGATAGCCGGCGGCATCGGCGCACAGACGCTGCACGCGCTGCGCATCGGTGGTGGGCGATGCCAGCAGGATCAGGTCGATGGCCCGTGCCTGAAGCGCTTCCCGCAGCTCGCCGGATTCCTCCGGCGGCAGGTCCACCAGCAGCACGCCATCCACGCCGGCATCGGCCGCCTGCTGCGCGAACGCCCCGGCGCCGCGAATGTCGACCGGATTCAGATAGCCCATCAGCACCACCGGCGTGTGCGGATTGCCGCTGCGGAAGCGGCGCATGCAATCCAGCGCGAAGGTGAGTCCGGCGCCGCGGGCGATGGCGCGTTCGGAACTACGCTGGATCACCGGACCGTCGGCCATCGGGTCGGAAAAGGGCACGCCCAGTTCGATGACATCGGCACCGGCCGCGGCCAGCACCTCCAGCAGGGGCACGGTGGCTTCCAGTGATGGATCGCCGGCCGTGACGAACGGAATCAGCGCCTTGCGGCCCTGCTGGCGCAGGCGATCGAACACGGGCTGCAGACGGCTCACAGCGTGATGCCTTCGCGCGCGGCGATCGTGTGCACGTCCTTGTCGCCACGACCGGACAGGTTGCACAGCACCAGTTGGTCCTTCGGCAGTTCGCGGGCCAGCTTGATCGCCTGGGCCACCGCGTGGCTGGATTCCAGCGCCGCCAGGATGCCTTCCGTGCGCGCCAGGGTGTGGAACGCGGCCAATGCCTCGTCGTCGGTCACCCCGACGTACTCGGCGCGGCCGCTATCCTTCAGGAAGGCGTGCTCGGGACCGACGCCGGGATAATCCAGGCCCGCCGACACCGAATGGGTGTCGATGATCTGTCCGTCGTCGTCGCACAGCAGATAGGTGCGATTGCCGTGCAGCACGCCGGGACGGCCGGCAGCCAGCGATGCCGCGTGATGGCCGCTGGCGATGCCCTCGCCGGCAGCTTCCGCACCGACCAGGCGCACGCCGGCATCGTTCAGGAATGCATGGAAGATGCCGATGGCGTTGCTGCCGCCGCCCACGCAGGCCGTCACCGCGTCCGGCAGGCGGCCGTGTTCGGCCAGCAACTGTGCGCGCGCTTCGCGACCGACCACCGCGTTGAAATCGCGCACCATGCGCGGATACGGATCGGGGCCGGCGACGGTGCCGATGATGTAGAACGTGTCGGCCACGTTCGTCACCCAATCGCGCATGGCCTCGTTCAGCGCATCCTTCAGCGTGGCCGAGCCGCTGGTCACCGGCACCACGCTCGCGCCGAGCAGCTTCATCCGCCACACGTTGGCTTTCTGCCGCTCGATGTCGGTGCTACCCATGTACACCACGCAGTCCAGGCCCAGGCGCGCGGCCACGGTGGCACTGGCCACGCCGTGCTGGCCAGCACCGGTCTCGGCGATGATGCGGGTCTTGCCCATGCGGCTGGCCAACAGCGCCTGGCCGATGGTGTTGTTGATCTTGTGCGCGCCGGTGTGGTTGAGGTCTTCGCGTTTGAGCAGGATCTGCGCGCCGCCGGTTTCGCGGCTCAGTCGCTGCGCGTGATAGATCGGACTTGGCCGGCCGACGTAATGGGCCAGATCGTCTTCGAAGGCCGAGATGAAGGCCGGATCGGCGCGTGCCGCATCGTAGGCGGCAGCCAGTTGCTGCAGCGGCACCATCAAGGTTTCGGCCACGAATCGCCCGCCGTAGCGACCGAAGTGGCCGTTGGCATCGGGAAACGCGTGGAAATCGATGGCGTCAGCGACCACAGGCGGCACAGTGTTTGATGTCGCACGCATTGTCGGCCATTTCCACGCAATCGGCACGGCGCACGGCCTCGACGAATGCCAGCATCTTCTCGCCGTCCTTGATGCCCGGCGCGCTTTCGATGCCGCTGCTGGCATCCACGCCCCACGGCAGGATGGTCTGGATCGCATCGAACACGGTGTCGGCATCCAGCCCGCCGGACAGCATGAACGGCTTGGTGAGACCAGTGGGCAAATGGGCCCAGTTGCCCAGCTTCCCCGTTCCGCCGGCCTGCCCCTGCCGGTGGCTGTCGAACACGAATCCAGCCGCGGCCGGGTAGGCGCTCATCACGGCGTTCGCTTCCAGCGGGCCGTCGCCCAGCCCTAGCGCCTTGACGTAGGGTAGTCCGAAGCTGCGGCATTGGGCGTCGGTTTCGCTGCCGTGGAACTGCAGCAGCGTGGGGCGCAGGTTGCGGATGGCCTCGCGCACCTCGTCCACGCTGTTGTCGCGGAACACTGCCACCGCATCCACCAGCGGCGCCAGTGCCGCACGCAGCGCGCGGGCGTGGCGCGGTTCCACCCGGCGCGGGCTGTCGGCCGCGAACACGAAGCCGATGGCATCGGCGCCGCATTCGCTGGCCAGGCGCACGTCGCCGGCTCGGGTGAAGCCGCAGAACTTGATGCGGGTACGGAAAAACGCGCGGTTCACTCGGTCACTTCCTCGGGCAGCTGCCACTGACGGGCGTACACCGGCCCCAGAAAGGTCAGCCCGGCTGCCGGGGCGGTAGGGCCGGCCAGGGTGCGGTCACGCCCGGCCAAGACCTCGGCCAGCCAGTGCGCGGGGCGCTCGCCGGTACCGACCGGCAGCAGCGAACCCACGATGTTGCGCACCATATGATGCAGGAATGCATTGGCCTGCACCTCCACCGTGACCACATCATCGTGGCGCTGCACCCGGATCGCCTGCAGGTTGCGGCGCGCATGGCTGGCTTCGCACTGGGCACTGCGGAACGCGGAAAAATCGTTTTCTCCCAGCAAAACCTGCGCTGCGGCATGCATGGCATCCGCGTCCAGCGGGTGCCGGACCCAGCTCAGGTACTGACGCTGCAATGCCGGCCGCACTGAACGATTCAGGATGCTGTAACGGTAACGACGCGCCATCGCCGAAAAACGGGCATGGAATGCGCCATCCACAGGTCGGCACCAGCGCACGCAGACGGCAGGCGGCAGGCGCGTTGTGGTGCCCAGCACCCAGGCACGATCGGTGCGCTGCACCGGCGCATCGAAATGCACCACCTGGCAGTGCGCGTGCACGCCGGCATCGGTACGGCCGGCGCAGGTCGTGACCATGGGCGCATCGGCCACGAAGCCCAGTGCCTGCTCCAGCGCGCCCTGCACGCTCGGTACCGTATCGGGAGCGCCGGCAGCTCCCAGGCGCTGCCAGCCGTTGAAGCCGCTGCCGTCGTATTCGATGCCCAGCGCCAGCCGCGCGACGGCCGGGCTGCTCAGGTCAAGTCCCGCAGCAGGCGTGCTGCTTCGGCCTGCGCGACCGGATCGGCATTGGCGAGCACGTCGTTCAGGTAACCGCGCGCGCCATGCAGATCGCCCTGGTCGATGCACACGTGCGCCTTGTCCAAGCGCGGATCGCGCTGCGCAGACGAGTCGGAGACAGGCTGGGCATACGCGGTGGACAGGCCGCGCGCCTGCCAGGCCGGCGAGGAGACCGGCTCGAAATCGGCCACCGGAACGGAAGCCGGCTGTGCATCGGTGGCCTTCGCTCCCGGTGGCGGTTCGGCCGTTCCCCAGCTGGGGCTGCCGCGCGTGCCTGCCGTCGTTACTGCCGGCGCATTCGAGCTGCGCCGCCGCGACAGCAACAGGGCTGCGATGGCAGCCAACAGCAGGATCGGCACGATCCACAGCCACACCGGCAGACCTGCGGCAGTGGCGGTGTCCGGTGCAGCCGAGGCCGCACGCTGCTGCGCTGCAGCCAATTCGTTGTCCTTCATCTGGATCAGGCGCTGCTGGTCCTGCTGCAGCTGTTCCAGTTCGGCCACGCGTGCCTTCAGCTCATCCACTTCGGCATTGCGGGCAGCCAGGGTTTCCTGGGTCGTCTGAAGCTCCTGTCGCAGCATGTCTCCTCCTCCGCCGGCGCTCATGCCGGATGTGGACCCCGCCCGTTGCGCCGCCGAGGCACTGGGCGGAGCGATTTCGAGCCGTGCACCGGTGCTGGCCGTGGCAGCGGCGGGCGATGGGGTGGACGCCGGATTCGGAGCGCTGGCCGCAGTCGCCGTGGCCGCACCCGCCACCGCGGTCGGCTGTGCCAGCGGCGCCTGTGCGCTGCGCCACGCCTGCACGTGCTGGCGTACCAATTGATTGGCATCGCGGCTGTCGATGGCCGCGATGCTGTCCGCAGACGGGATGTTGAGCCGCGCCCCGGTCTTGATCAGATTGATGTTGTCATCGATGAAGGCCTGCGGATTGGCCCTCAGCAGCGCCACCATGGCCTGGTTGCGGCTGGCCGACAAGCCCAGGCCATCAACGATCCCCGACAGCGTGTCGCCGCGCTGGATGCGGTAGTCGCCCGCTGCGGCAACGCCCGACGTGGGCGCAGGGGCCGTGGAGCCGTATTCGACCTGGCGCAGGGCGTCCTCATCCGGCAACACGGGTGGTAGCGGACGGCGCTCCGGCTCGGCCGGCGCGGCGGCGACCGTATCCCCATCGGCTTCGGTGCCATCTTCGCTGGCTTGGGCGGCCTGCGCGGTCTCCTCGCCTTCGGCAGATGGCTGCACATCCGTGGCGGCCACCGCATCGCCGATCGGCGGCTGGATGATGGTGTTGTCCGGCGCGGCCACAGGCGCCTCGATCGGCGGCTGCAGCGGCGCCTGCACGGTGCGCGGGGTGTCCACCAGCGCGGAGTATTCGCGCACCAGTCGCCCCTGCCCCCAATCCACCTGCACCAGGAACTGCACCACCGGTTCCTGCACCGGCTGCTGGCTGGTGATGCGGATGCGCGGCTTGCCTTCCTCGTCCACGACGAGATCGAAGCGCAGCTCGCTCGCCAGCTGCTGCGAGAACGGCAGACCGATGCGGCTGTAGGTGTCCGGCGAGGCCAGCTGCGCCTGCAGGCCGTACAGTTCCTGCGGATCGGTGGAGATGATGGGAATCTCGGCCAGCAGCGGTTGGCCGCCGCGCGACTTCACTTCGATCTGGCCCAGACCCAGCGCCCATGCCGGCGCGGTCAGCACCGTCAGCAGCAAGGCCATCGCAATGGCACCCCAGCGTTTCAACGTGATCCCCAGGCCCGTGATGACCGATTGGCCGCGACTCTAGCCGGCCCTGCCCCGATTTGGCAAACCCAGTGCAGCCCGACGCGCTCCGGAATGGCCGTCATGTCGCCTCCTTACGGTCCTTGGCAGACGCCCGGACATCGGCATGCCAAGTGGGTCGATCCGGATGCGCCAGCAACGCGCGCGGCCGGGTGCGCCACCAGATCAGCGCCCCCAGCAGCAGCCCCACCAGCGCGATGATCCAGCCGGTGGAACTGCCCGCGCCGCCGATCATGCGGCTGCGCAGCTGCTGGTCCTGCATCGCGATGAGCTGCTGCTGCTTGCGGCTGACTTCTTCCAGATTGGCCAGGCGTTCCTTCAGCTGGGCGATGTCTTCCTGGCGTTGCAGCAGGGCACTGGCCACCTGTTCGTTCTGCGCTGCGCTGGAAACAGCTCCAGGCGTAGTGGCCGAACCCGCATCCGGCGGCAGGATCTGCAGGCGCGGGTTGGTCTGCACCACCGGAATCGGGGTCACCGCCGGGGGTGCTGCCGGCGCAGGCGGTGGCGTCGCCGCGGCCAGGGGTTGCAGCGCCGGCGTGTCGGCAGCTTTGCCGTCCAGCCACAACCGGGTCTGCTCGCGCACGGCGGCCTCGGCCTGGGCATGGCCCATCTGCGCGATTTCAGCCTTGCCGGGCACCCGCAGCTGCGCGCCGCGCTGCAGCTGGTTGATGTTGCCGTTGGCGAAGGCCTGCGGATTGGCCCGCACCAGCGCCACCATCACCTGTTCCAGCGACTGGCCGGGTTCGAGCATGCCTTGGGCGATGCGGGTCAGATTGTCGCCGGCGGCCACCGGAGCCATGCGCGGCCCTGCAGGTTGGGCAGCGGCCCCTGCCACGGCTGCGACTGGCGGCACCGGAGCTGGCGGTGCCGGCCGCTCGCCGGCCAGCGGGATCGGCCGGGCCGCTTGTGCCGGTGCGGACTGCGGTGATGGGTTTGCAGGTGCGGGCGGACGTCGCGCGCCCGCCGGACGGCGGTCGATGACCGGAATCGGCGGCGTCTCCGCTTGCACCGGGACTGCAACAGGCGCAGCGGCCGGCTGCGGCGTCTGCGGTTCCACAGCGGCGGGATCGACAGCCGACTGCGGCGGCGGTGCAGGAGCGGTCGGCAGGGGAATCGCCTGCGGCTGTTCCGGCAACGCGGTGGTATCGGTGGGCAAGGTGATCTGCGGCGCGGCGGCTTCCGGCGCCACGCTTGGCGGGATGACCGGCGGCGGTGCAACCGGCACAGGCACGGGCGCCGATTCGGGCAGCGCGGTGGCGACCGGCGCCGAAGCGGCAGGCGTGCCCATCGACACCGAGAATTCCCGCACCATCTGCCCGCCATTCCACTGCAGCTGGATCAGGAAGGTCAGGAAGGATTCGGTGACCGGCTGGCTGCTCTCCACCAGAATCATCGGCTGGCGCCGATTGCGGTCCACGCTGAAGTGCAGATTGGCCACCGTGCCCTGCGGACGCGGCAACCCGATGCGCGCGAAGGTGGCCGACGAAGCGAGTGCGACCTCCAGGCTCTGCAGCTCGGCCGGGTTGTCCACCACCAGCGGAATCTGCGCAAACAGCGGCTGCCCGGCACCGCTCAACACCCGAATCTGGTCGATTTCCAGCGCTGCGGCCGGCCCTGCCTGCAATGCAGCCAGCAACGCGAGGGCCAGCAGCCCATGCCGAAGTCCCGCCGAAGCCCGCACCCTCATGCTCCCGTTCCAGAGCCGGCTACTACCAGCTCGGCGATCTGCACCGCGTTCAGTGCCGCGCCCTTGCGGATGTTGTCCGACACCACCCACAGGTCGATGCCGCGCGGATGCGAGATGTCCTCGCGGATGCGGCCCACGAATACCGCATCGTTGCCGGAGGCATGCGTGACCGGGGTGGGATAGCCGCCGGGCCGTCGTTCGTCCACCACCACCACGCCCGGCGCGGACGCCAGCAGGGTGCGCACGGCATCGGCGGTGATTTTTTCGCGCGTTTCGATGTGCACGGCCTCGCTGTGACCGTAGAACACCGGCACCCGCACCGCCGTGGCATTCACGCCGATGCGGTCGTCGCCCAGGATCTTGCGGGTCTCCCACAGCAGCTTCATTTCCTCGCGGGTGTAGCCGTTGTCCTGGAAAGTGTCGATCTGCGGGATCAGGTTGAAGGCGATCTGCACTGGCAGCACCTGCGGTTCGGCATCGTGGAAGTTCAGTAGTGCCGCCGTCTGCCGGCCCAGTTCCTCCAGCGCCGCGCGCCCCCCGCCGGAGACCGACTGGTAGGTGGCCACGTTGATGCGTTCGATGCCCACCGCGCGGTGGATCGGCGCCAGCGCCACCAGCATCTGCATGGTGCTGCAGTTGGGGTTGGCGATGATGCCGCGCGGCCGATCGGCTGCGGCCTCGGGGTTCACCTCGCGCACCACCAGCGGCACATCTGCCCCGTAACGGAACGCGGAGCTGTTGTCGATCACCACCGCACCGGCTGCGGCGAAGCGCGGAGCATGCTCGCGCGACACCTCGCCACCGGCCGAAAACAGGGCGATATCCACTCCTGCCGGGTCGAACGTGGCCAGATCGTGAACCAGCAGCTCGTCGTCGCCGAACGCCACCGCATCGCCGGCGGACCGAGCACTGGCCAGCGCGATCACCTGCCGCACCGGAAACCGGCGCTGGTGCAGGATCGCCAGCATCGCCTCCCCTACGGCGCCGGTCGCGCCGACCACGGCCACGGTGTACTGCTTGCTCATGTCGATTCCGTCTGGGTGAAGGTGTCGTCGTGATACGGGCCGGCGGCGATGCGCGGAGTGACCTCGCCCACGTCGCCGCACTGGGCGCGGTGGCGCAGCGCCTGATCCATCAGCACCAGTGCCAGCATCGCCTCGCAGATCGGCACGGCGCGGATGCCCACGCAGGGATCGTGGCGACCGGTGGTCACCAGCTGCACCGCATCGCCATCCATATCGATGCCGGCAACTGGCAAGCGCAGGCTGGAGGTAGGCTTGAAGGCCACCGCGCAGGTGATGGCCTGTCCGGTGGAGATGCCGCCCAGGATGCCACCGGCATGGTTGCTGGCGAAGGCGCCATCCACCACCGCATCGCGGTGCACGCTGCCGGGCTGCTGCACGCTGGCGAAACCGGCACCGATCTCCACGCCCTTGGCGGCATTGATCGACAGCATCGCCGCTCCGATCTCCGCGTCGAGTTTTCCGTACAGCGGCTGACCCCAGCCCGGCGGCACGCCAACGGCTTCCACATGCACGCGCGCACCGGCCGAATCGCCGGATTTGCGCAGCGCATCCATGAACGATTCCAGGTCCGACACCTGCGCTGCATCCGGCCAGAAAAAAGGGTTGCGTTCCACCGCGGCCCAGTCGTGGCTGCGCGGCAGCAGATGCGCAATCTGCGCCACGTGACCGCGCACGCGCACGCCATGCCGCTGCAGAAGCCAGTGCTTGGCGATCACCCCCGCAGCCACGCGCACCGCGGTTTCGCGGGCACTGCTGCGGCCCCCGCCGCGCGGATCGCGCAGGCCGTATTTCTGCCAGTAGGTGTAGTCGGCATGGCCGGGGCGGAACTGCCGCGCGATGGCGTCGTAGTCGCGGCTGCGCGCATCGGTGTTGCGGATCAGCAGCGCGATGGGCGTGCCGGTGGTGAGGCCCTCGTGCACGCCTGAGAGAATCTCCACCGCATCGGTCTCGCGCCGCTGCGAGGTATGCCGCGTCTTGCCGGTGGCGCGGCGTTCCAGGTCGTGGGCGAAATCGCCGGCCGTCAGCGCGATGCCCGGCGGGCAACCATCCACCACGCAGCCGATGGCCGGGCCATGCGACTCGCCGAAGGTGGTCACGCGCAGCAGCTGGCCGAAGGTGTTGCTCATCGGATGATCAGAACAGCCGCTGGCTGGACTGTGCCGATGCCGGATCGCGCTGCGCCGCCAGCTGCCGGATGCGCGCGTTGTGCTGCACCAGATCTGCGCGTTCGGCCACGAACACGCCCATCTGCCCCACCTTGAATTCCACCCAGTTCAACGGCAGCTCCGGCAGCAGTTGCACCAGCGCGTCTTCGGCCTCGCCGACTTCGCAGATCAACAACCCCTCGTCGGTGAGGTGCAGCGGCGCATCGCGCAGGATGCGCAGCACCAGATCCAGCCCGTCCTGCCCGGCACGCAGGCCCAGTTGCGGTTCGTAACCGTATTCGCGCGGCAAGGCGTCGGTCTGCGCGTCGGTCACGTACGGCGGGTTGCTCACGATCAGGTCGTAGTGTTCGCCCTGCAGCGCGGAGAACAGGTCGGACTTCAGCAGCCGCAGGTTGTGCACGTGCAGGCGATGCTCGTTCTCGCGGGCCAGTTGCAGCGCGGCATCGCTGATGTCCACGCCGTCCACGTGCCAATCGGGGTGGTGATGCGCCATCGCGATGGCGATGCAGCCCGATCCGGTGCACAGGTCCAGCGCGCGCCGCACCTCGCGGCCGCCCAGCCACGGCTCGAAACCGGACAGGATCAATTCGGCGATCGGCGAACGCGGCACCAGCGCCCGCGCATCCGACTTGAACGACACCCCGGCGAACCAGGCCTCGCCGGTCAGGTAGGCGGCCGGCACGCGTTCCTCGATGCGGCGCAGGAACAGTGCCAGCACGTCTTCCTTCTCCGACTCGGTCAGACGGGCGTTGCCGTAGGCCGGCGGCAGGTCGTGCGGCAGATGCAGCGCATGCAAGGTCAACTGCGTGGCCTCGTCCAGGGCATTGTCGTAGCTGTGACCGAAGGTGAGCCCGGCCGCGTTGAAGCGGCTGGCACCGTAGCGGATCAGGTCGATGATGGTCTGCAGTTCGTTGGTCATGACGCGATCCCGGCGCACCAGCGCGAAACGGATCATTATAGGCGGCGTGCGGGTATCATGGTCGGTTCCGGGCCATGCCATCCGCCCGATCGCGCATCCCCATGTTCAACCGCAACACGCTGATCATCCTGGCCATTGCCGTCGGCGTCGGCCTGGCCCTGGCGGCCACCCACTTCATCGCGCCGAAACCGGCACCCGGACCGGCCATGCAGACCGTGACCCTGCTGCCCCAGCCGCGCACGATTCCCGCCTTCTCGCTGCGCCAGTCCGACGGCACACCGCTGATTCCCGGCGAATTGCACGGTCACTGGACCCTGGTGTTCCTCGGTTTCACTTTCTGTCCGGACGTGTGCCCGACCACGCTGACCGACCTGGCCCAGGCCCAGCGGCAATGGGAAGCGCTGCCGGAATCCACCCGCCCGCGCGTGCTGTTCATCTCGGTCGATCCCGAGCGCGACACCCCCGACCGCATCGGCGAATACGCGCACGCCTTCCACCCCGACACCCTGGCCGCCACCGGCGACATCCCGGCGCTGGAAGCCTTCGCGCGGTCGCTGTCGCTGGTGTTCATGAAGGCGGCGCCGGAAACGGGCGCAGCCGCCGACCAGTACAGCATCGACCACTCCGCCGGCATCGCGGTGCTCGACCCGCAGGGCCGCATGGCCGGCGTCATCCAGCCGCCGTTCCAGCCGCAGGCGATTGCCAACGACCTGCTGCTGCTCAGTCGGAGCCAGCCGCTATGAGTCCGGTCACCGCATTGACCTACGTGTTGCCGCATCGCCTGTTGTCGGGATTGGCACGGCTGCTGGCGTATTCCACCAGCCCCGGCCTGAAGCAATGGCTGATCGACACCGTGATCCGCCGTTTCGGCGTGGACATGGCCGAAGCCGCCGAATCCGATCCGACCGCGTATCCCAGTTTCAATGCGTTCTTTACCCGCGCGCTGAAACCCGGTGCACGCCATCCCGACCCGGATGTCGAGGCCCTGCTGATGCCCGCCGATGGTCGGATCAGCCAATGCGGGCCGATCGACGGCGATGGCCGCATCTTCCAGGCCAAGGGTCAGGGATTCACGGCTGCCGAACTGCTGGGCGATGCCGATGCCGCGCGCGCGTTCGCCGGCGGCACCTTCGCCACCGTGTACCTGTCGCCGCGCGACTACCACCGCGTGCACATGCCCTGGACGGGCACCCTGCGCGAGACCGTGCATGTGCCCGGACGATTGTTCAGTGTCGGTCCGGATGCGGTGCGTAGCGTGGCACGGCTGTTCGCACGCAACGAGCGCCTGGTCTGCCACTTCGATACCGACTTCGGCCCGATGGCCGTGGTGATGGTGGGTGCGCTCCTGGTGTCGGGCGTGGAAACGGTGTGGAGCGGCGAGGAAATCCCCGCATACGGCCATGCCATCACCCGCAAGGACTATCGCGGCCAGTCGATCCTGCTGCAACGGTTCGAGGAGATGGCGCGTTTCAACTACGGTTCAACGGTGATCGTGCTGCTGCCGCCGGGCGTGGCAGTGTTGGATCCTGCACTGCAGGCGGAAACGCCGGTGAAGTTGGGTCAGCGCTTGGCCACCCGCCAGCGCCATTGATGCAACCGCATCATCATCATCGCCGCACCGATCGTGGTGACGTCGCCACCGACAACGCGATGCCCGTCTGCGCGATCCAGTAGGTGGCCAGCACCAGCGCCGGCGCCGCCGCCAACGGCAGCGCGAAGCGGTCGATGGCCAGGGTGGCATCGGAGGCGACGAAAAACGCGCTGCCGACGGCCGCTGCAGATCTCGCCGGATCGCGGCGCAGCGACCACACCGCTGCCGCCTGTGCGGCCATGCCTGCCAGCACCACCACATAGGCGAGCACCGGCAAGCGCAAGGCCGCAGGCAGCGATGGCCACAGGTAGACCAATACGCAACCGGCAATCACGGCATACAGCACGAATGGCCACGGCCGTGCCATGAGGCGCTCACGGCGGGTCAAGGCCCATAGGTAGGCCAGATGGGCCAGCAGGAAGCTGCCCAGACCGAACACGAACCAGTCGCCGGGCAGCATCAGGAACACGTCGCCCAGGGTCGACAGCAGCAGGCCGCCGATGACCGCGCGCTTGTAGGTCGGATCGAGCGATGGCAATCGCAATGCCATCGCGCTGATCAGCAGGGTGGCAGCTGGTTTGCACACCCAATGCAGCCAGGGATGACCGAGCCCGTACGCACCGGCGATGGCCAGCGCGGCCACGCACGCCACCAGCACCGGCGCGGTCCACTGCAGTCGCCACCACGCGGATGGCATGCGATCAGCGACCGGCGCAGCCATCCAGTCGCAACACCTGTCCTGGCCGGATCGCATAGCGCGGCGGCCGGATGCCGTTGGCCTCGGCCAGTCGGGTGACGGTGCAACCGTAGCGGCGCGCCACAGCCATCAGGGTTTCGCCGGCAGCCACGCGGTGCTGCGTTGGCTTGTTCGCTGCGGGCGACTGCGGCGGATTCGCTGCAACCGATGCATCTGTCGGCGCGGCGGGTTGGCCGGTGACCCCCGTCACCTCGGTCGGACCCTGACCCGGCACGTACACGGTACGAGTGTGCGGTGCGAGCGTCTGCACCGAGGTGACATCGCCCACCCGCACGATCGCCAGCGAGGGGTCGGTATTCACCAGTTGCTGCGCCAGTTGCGAGCGTTTGCCGCCGGTGCAGTAACGGTTGTAGCGCCGCGCGATCTGGGTGGTGGCATTGAGCACCCCGCCCTGCGGCAGCCGCGAGCCGGGTTCGAAGCGCGGATTCAGGTTGCGCAGCGCGCGCAAATAGCCGTCGCTGCCGGTAGTGTTGCCCAGGCAGATGGTGAGTTCGTACAGTGTTGTCGGCTGTTCCAGCCGCAGCAGAGCCGGTCGCGAGGCCACGCGCGGGAACTGCAGGCCGTAGTCTTGCGGGTGCAGGTACAGCCAGGCAGCCGCGATCACCATCGGCACGTAGTCCTTGGTTTCGGCCGGAAACTGGTTGTAGACATCGTAGTTCCAGAAATTGCTGCCCACGTTGTTGAACACCCGCAACGCGCGCCCCTCGCCGCCGTTGTAGGCTGCCAGCGACAACTCGATGTTGCTGTTCAGCTGTCCGTAGCGTTCCATCAGGTACGACGCGGCCGCTTCGGCGGAGGCTCGCGGATCGTAGCGGGTATCGAAACCGGTGCCGTCCGGTCCCAGCCCGAAGCGCTTGCCGGTGGCCGGCATGAACTGCAGCGGCCCCACCGCGCCGGCACGCGATCCCACATGCACCTTGCCATTGGATTCCTTGGCCAGGATGCCGAACAGCAGTGCTTCGGGCAGTCCCTGGTTGCGGAACGCCGGCGCCATCAGATGGCGCATGTACTGGTAGTTTTCGTAGCTTTGCATCAACGAAGGCCGCATGTCGGTCAGCCAGCGGCGGATCCCCGACTGTACCGCCGGGTTGAACTGCACCGCCTGCGCGAAGGCACGGTTGCGCTCGTCCAGCAGGGCATCGGCGGTGGCTTCCGGCGGGATGTCGTCCGCGGTGAAGTCGATGGGGTCATCGCCATCCACATCGGCATCGGCGGCAGCGCCCGCAGCCGGTTGCAGCATGCTGCGGTATTGCAGCAGGAAGGCGGACACGTTGCAGCCCTTGCGGGTGGCGCAGTCGGCGATCACCTTGTCGGCATCGCGCAATGCAGCCTGGGCCTGTGGGGTGCCTTCGCCGGCCTGCCGGTAGCGCTGCTGGGCATCCTGCAGGGTGCGCTGCAACTGTTCCACTGCGGCCTGATCGCGCCGCGATTGCGCATGGGCCTGCGGCGATGTCAGCGCGGCGGTCATCATCAACATCGCCGGAACGGCGGAAAAACGCAGGCGGCGCTGCAGCAGCAGGCCGACGACCGCAATTGGACCCGATCGGCAGCGCTTGGTTCATCCCGCGTACACGCTGCAGCCATCGCGCCCAGCGCTTAGAATCCGTCGCATCCCAACCGGACTCCGCGCATGCAGCCCATCCTGATCGGCAAATCCGTCACCACGCCCGCATCCGGCCAGGTGGTGCTGCAGCCGCGCTACGGCAACCGGCACGGTCTGGTGGCTGGCGCCACGGGCACCGGCAAGACAGTCACGCTGATGACCCTGGCCGAGGGCTTTTCGCGGATCGGCGTGCCGGTGTTCCTGGCCGACGTGAAGGGCGACGTGGCCGGTCTGAGCATGGCCGGCAGCAGCAGCGAGAAGCTGCAGGCGCGCGTGGCCGAGATCGGGGTGGCCGACTACCGCAACGAGGCCAATCCCGTGCTGTTCTGGGACCTGTACGGCAAGCTGGGCCATCCGGTGCGCACCACGGTCAGCGAGATGGGTCCGATGCTGTTGTCGCGCATCCTGGAACTCAACGACACCCAGGCCGGCGTGCTGGACATCGTGTTCAAGCTGGCCGACGACCGCGGTCTGCTGCTGCTGGATCTGGAAGACTTGCGCGCGCTGCTGGGCCTGGTGGCCGACGAACGCAAGGACATCTCCACCCGGTACGGCCTGGTCAGCACGCAGTCGATCGGCGCCATCCAGCGCTCCCTGCTGCGGCTGGAGCAGGAAGGCGCGCAGGCCTTCTTCGGCGAACCGGCGCTGTCGCTGCACGACCTGATGCGTACCACGCCGGACGGTCGCGGCATGATCAGCATCCTCGCCGCCGACCAGTTGATCCTGAAGCCGAAACTGTATTCCAGCTTCCTGCTGTGGCTGCTGTCGGAACTGTTCGAGAACCTACCGGAAGTGGGCGACCTGGACAAGCCGAAACTGGTGTTCGTGTTCGACGAGGCGCACCTGCTGTTTGACGACGCGCCGGCCTCGCTGCGCCAGCGTATCGAACAGGTGGTGCGCATCATCCGCTCCAAGGGCGTGGGCGTGTATTTCTGTTCGCAGTTTCCCGACGATGTGCCCGATGACATCCTGGGCCAGCTGGGCAACCGCGTGCAGCACGCCCTTCGCGCCTTCACCCCGCGTGACCAGAAGGCGGTGAAGACCGCCGCCGACACCTTCGTCGCCAATCCGGCGCTGGACGTGGCCCAGGCCATCGGCCAGCTCGGCGTGGGCGAGGCGCTGGTGTCCACGCTGCAGGACAAGGGCGTGCCGATGCCGGTGGAACGCACGCTGATTGCGCCACCACGCTGCCGCATGGGCGCGATCACCGAAGCCGAACGGGCGCAGGTGCGCGCCGGCAGCCCGCTGGGAGCGCTATACGATGCGCCGGTGGATCGCGAATCGGCCGCCGAAATGCTGGTGCGCAAGGCCGAAACCGCGGCCGATGCCGCCCAGGCACCCCGGGCCTGCACCCGCGAACAGGACGACGCCGAGCAAGGCGGCTTCGGACAGACCATCAAGGACGCCATCTTCGGTACCAAGCGCCGCCAGGGCATGATCGAAACGATGGCCAAGCAGAGTGCGCGCACGGTCGGCAACCAGATCGGGCGGCAGATCCTGCGCGGCATCTTCGGCGGCTTCAGCGGACGGCGCTGAGCATTGCCGCATGCACGTCACGGCCTTTTCCTTCCCGGACTGGATTCGAATGATCATGAAATCGTCGCTTCTCCTTTGCAGCCTGTCGATGCTGGCCCTGATTGCCTGCAAGCCGTCCGACCCCCCCGCGCAGCCGGACCCGGCCTCCGCAACGCCGACCGAGGTCGCACCGGCAGCCACCGTCGCGCCGCCGCCGGACACCACCATGGCCGTTGCCGGCGTGCAGCCACCATCCGCATTCGATACCAGGGCACTCACCGGCCGATTTTCCGGGGCCCTGACCTGCGAGACCTGTCCCGGACGGCATGTCTCGCTGGAATTGCGCGCCGACGGCACGTACAGCCAGCAGGAAGCCGCGGCCGACGGCACCCTGGCCGCGCCGATCGTCAACAGCGGCACCTGGGCGGTGGAAGACGGCGATGCCGAACAGCTGCTGCGCCTTGATCCGGAGATCAAGCAAGCGCCGGATCGCGTGTTCGCCATCGAGGCCAGCAATCTGCTGCGCCTGCGCAACGCCGATGGCACCGTGCTGGCAGGTGACGACGCCGTGCTGACCCGCCAGTAACCGGCGCGCAATGGGACGCTGGCGACCGCCGCCGGAGCGCAGCACGGCACTGATCACCGCCCAGGGCCATGCCCGGTTGAAGGCCGAGCTGGACGGCCTGTGGCGCGTGCGCCGCCCGGAGGTGGTGAAAGCGCTGGCCGCGGCGGCGGCCGAAGGTGATCGCTCGGAGAATGCGGAATACACCTACCGCAAGAAGCAGCTGGGCGAGATCGATAGGCGCGTGCGCTACCTGTCCAAGCGGCTGGAAGCACTGCGTGTGGTCGACACGGTGCCGACCGACCCGCAGGCCGTGTTCTTCGGCGCGTTGGTGGAACTGGAGAATCTTCGCGATGGCGAGTGCACGCGCTACCGCATCGTCGGACCGGACGAAACCGACGCCAAGCGGGGCTGGATCAGCATCGATTCGCCGCTGGCCCGCGCCCTGCTGAAGAAGCGCCTGGACGACGAAGTGCGCGTGCAACTGCCGGGCGGCGAAAGCGAGCTGCTGATCGCGGACGTGCGCTATACCGAGCCGGATGCCACCGCCGGCTGACCCGCGTCCGTGACCTTTCACCCGTGACGGCCGCCTGCACGCATGGCATCGTCACCGGCATCGGCGATACTGGCACCCATCCAGCAGGAGACAGCGGCATGTTGCAGTGGTATTTCGTCAATCCCGGCAGCACCGAACGCATCGGTCCGATGGACGGCGAGCAGGCGTTCGACTTCGTCAAGGCGAACCCCGGCACGCGCTGCTGGCGCGAGGGATTGTCAGGATGGCAGCCGGCCAGGGCGATGCCGGAATTCGCCGAGGCCTTCGACGCACCGACTCCGCCGCATCTGCCACCGCCGCCCGCAGGCAACGGGCCGCCGGGGCTGGCCGACGACATCGATTACCGCATCGTCGGCAACGACATGCCGTTCGTGGAAGTGGAGCTGGACCCGGGCGAAAGCGCCGTGGCCGAAGCCGGCGCGCTGATGTACAAGGATGCCGCCATCCAGATGGATACCATCTTCGGCGACGGCAGCGGCAAGGCCACCGGCGTGATGGACAAGCTGTTCGCCGCGGGCAAGCGCGTGGTCACCGGCGAAAGCATGTTCACCACCGTGTTCACCCACACCGGCAGCGGCAAGGCCAAGGTGGCATTCGCGGCGCCCTTCCCCGGCACGGTGTTGCCGCTGCGGCTGTCAGAACACGGCGGGCGCATCATCTGCCAGAAGGACAGCTTCCTGGCCGGCGCACGCGGCGTGTCGCTGGGCATCTGGTTCCAGAAGCGCATCCTCACCGGCCTGTTCGGCGGCGAGGGCTTCATCATGCAGAAAGTGGAAGGCGACGGCTGGGTGTTCGTGCACGCCGGAGGCACCCTGGTGGAACGCGACCTGGCCGCGGGCGAACGCATCGACGTGGACACTGGCTGCGTGATGGCCTTCCACAGCAGCGTGCAGATGGACGTGCGCGCCGCCGGCGGGATCAAGACCATGCTGTTCGGCGGCGAGGGCATGTTCCTGGCCACGCTGACCGGTCCGGGCAAGGTGTGGCTGCAGTCGCTGCCGTTTTCGCGCATGGCCGGACGCATGCTGGCCGCGGCGCCACAGGGTGGCGGGGCCAATCGCGGCGAAGGATCCGTGCTGGGCGGCCTGGGGCGTTTCCTGGATGGCGACAACGGCTTCTGATGCAGCTCCCGCCTGGCGGCGCGCCGGCATGGGCCTGCTGGTGCTGGCGTGCCTGTGGCTGCCGCCGGGCATGGCCGACGGCCGAATGGCCAAGGCATTCCGGCAATGGGCGCGCGATCACGACATCACCGCGTTCCAGACATACCTGCGCGAGCACGGCATTCGCCGTCTGCCACCCGCGAACGAGTTGGTGGCCACGGCCAGCGACTGGCAGCGTTGCGGCGCAAGCGCCTTCGACATCCCGCCACGCGCGCACTGGCCGCAGGCCGCTGCCACCTACCGCCTGCTGGACCACCTGCACGACCGCGGCATCGTGCGCGATTACCGGGTGGTCTCGACCTGGCGCAATCCGGACCTCAACGCCTGCGCGGGGGGCGCAGCACGCAGCACGCATGCGCGCGATTATGCGGTGGATCTGATTCCGGAAGGCAACGGTGTCGACATGCCTGCACTGTGCGCGTTCTGGAAGCGCGAGGGCCGGCGCTGGAGCATGGGCCTGAGCCGCTATCCCTCCGGACGCATCCACATCGACGTGGTGCGCTACCGCACCTGGGGCGCTGACCACAGCGGCGCGACGGCATTCTGCAGGTGATTGGCCACGACGGGCACGAACCCGGTGTCAGGACGCGATTCCGAGCACAAGCCACCACATCGCCAGCACCGCGAGGAAATTGAGGGTGAAGACGATGCCGCGCAGGCGCACGTTCGTGGTGCCGATCTGCACGCCGCTGTGGATGATGCGGCCAGCCACGAACAGCCACGCGCAGATGACGGCTGCGCGATCCACCGCATCGCCCTGCATCAGGATCAGACAGGCGACATGGAAGAACAGCGGCCATTCGAACTGGTTGGACAGGTTCGCACTGATGCGGCGTTCCACGCCCGGCCACGGATTCGATCCGTCCTTTTGGCGGCCGATGCCCCAGACGGTTGGAGCTCGGGCGATGGTCAGCAGCACGTATAGAGATGCGGCAAGTGCCACGTGTGCTGCCATGGGAAACACGAGTGAGGTGGTCATGCCGTTGTTTTCGATGATCATGGATGCTGCCATCCGGTATCCGAATCCGCTGGCACCATCACGGCTGTGCATCTTCCAGTCGATAATGGGTTTTTGCGTTGCGTTCGCCCAGCCAGCGATCCTGCACCCGCACGTCGATGCGATGCGGGCCGATCGGCAGGTCGGTGGGCAACGCACCACGCCACAGGTGCGGCGATGGGGTCGCTTCCGGTGATCGGTCGTAGCCGCGCAATCCGGTGGCGGCATCGTCGCGGCCGTTTTCGGCCAGCAGCCACGGGTCGGGCTGCTCGACCCGCCGCATCGGTTTCCAGTCGCCGTCGTCGACGCGGAACTCGACGTGCGTGTCGGCACTGCCCATGAACACGTTGGCGTACACGCCCCAGGCCGGGTACGCGCCGCGACGCAGCACCTGCGGTGCATGCACCCGCAGAATGTCCTGGCTGGAATCGCGCGCCGCATGCCAGGACAGCCGATATTGCCCGTCGCTGGCAACATGCAGGCGTGCATAGCCATTGGGCGTGCCGTCGGCCATGGTGCTGTCGGGAATGCCCTGCGCATCCTTCACCCCCGACCAGAACGCCCCGCAGGCGGCACCCACGTTGTATTCGTGCAACGGGGCCACACCGTGCCAGCCGCTGTCGGCGGTATGGAACACGTGCTGCTGGGTGTGCGTGTGCGCGGTCAGCAGCAGCACGTGCGCAAATGGCTGCAGCAATGCGAACAGGCGCTCACGGTCGGCATCGCGGAAGGTGTCGCGCCCATCCGATTCGAACAGCGGAATGTGCATCGCCAGAACCAGCAAGCGGTCGCGGCGTGCTTGGCGCAGGTATGCTTCGAGAAACCGGAACTGGTCCTCGCGGAATCCGCCGATGTAGGCGGGCCGCTGCCCCGGCTGGTGGATCACGTTGTCCAGTACAAGGACACTGGCCTGCGCTTCCTCCCAGGCCAGCGTGTCCGGGCCGTACACATTGCGGAAGCTGTCCAGCGACTGCGCATCGTGATCGGCATCGACATCCAGATCGTGGTTGCCGGCCGCGTGGAGCCACGGAATGCCCAGCGAGGCGGTGATGCGGTTCATCGCCGGATACAGCGACAGGTCGTCGTGCACGATGTCGCCCAATGAAAGCCCCAGCGCTGCCTGCACGCGCCCGGCCAGCGGTTGCACGATGTCGCGGGCGTAGTAATCGACATCCACCACCGACTTGGGTTGCGGGTCGCCGAATACCAGCACCGCCAATTCCGCACCGGCGTCGACCGGCGCCGGCTGCAGCGCGACGTCGAAGTCCAATGTCTGCTGCCGCTGCAGGCCGCCGTATTCCAGCTTCGGGGATGCCTGCGGGGCATAGGCCGTCCAGAAGGCCGGCAGGCTATCGCTGCGTCGCCCGAAACGATGATTCGGCGGCTTGATCGCGAAGACCACGTCGCCCGACTGCACTGCAATGGCATAGCGGCCCTGCGCATCGCTGCGCACGATCTCGCGGCCGTTGGACATGGCGATGCCAGCCAACCCGGATTCACCCGCATCGCGAATGCCGTTGTCGTTGCTATCGCCATAGACCATGCCGTGCATCGTGGTTGCCGTCGCGACAGGCGTTTCAGCGACTGCGGATTGCGCCTGCGCCAACAGGATCAGCAACCCGACGGTGACCCGCATCGCGCGCGACGGACGAGCGTCAAGGCGCGCCATCGGCTGCCTCCTGACGATTGAGCAGGCGCGAGAGAAATGATGCATCCGACAGACTGCGCACCATCAGTGCCACGTCGCCATCCAGCGCCCGGTCGTGCAACAACATCGGAATCCGTTCGCGGATCGCCCGATGGGCCTGCGCAACCGCATGCCCCGGCATGGGCTCGGCATGCGTGGCCAGCTCCTGGCGCAACGCTTCGACTTCCTGCAGGAACAAAATCCTGTCCGGGCCCTCGGCGATCGGCGCGCCGCGCATTTTTGTCGCGAACGCCTCGGCATCGACCTGGCGGGCCAGCGTCCGCGCCGCGTCCAGCATGTCGTGGCGCAGATCCAGCGCCTGTGCGGCGGTCATCAGTTCCAGCGCCAGCACCTTGCCCAAATCGTCGGCCATGGCCAGCACGTGGCGGGCCTCGTTGGCGCCCATCGACACGTGGTCCTCGGCATTGGCGCTGGTGGGAATGGAATACACGCTGGCCGGCATCGCCCGCGAGGCCAGATCGTTGACGATCGCCGCGGCCGTGTACTGCACGATCATGAAGCCGGATTCGGTGCCGTCCTCGTTGCCGACCAGGAACGCCGGCAGGCCGTCGTTGGTGGCCGGGTCGACCAGCTTGTTCAGGCGCCGCTCGCTGATCGATGCCAGCACCGGAATGGCCGCCTTCACCGCGCTCATCGCCAAGGCCAGCGGCATGCCGTGGAAGTGTCCGGCCGAGATTACCTGCTGTTCGACATGCTCAGCCTGCGCATCCGGAAACACCAGCGGATTGTCGGTGACCGCGTTCAACTCGATCTCCAGCACTCGCGCGGCATGTGCCACCGCATCGCGCACGGCTCCGTGCACCTGCGGGATGCAGCGCAGCGAATAGCTGTCCTGCGGCTGGTGCTTCTTGCCGCCGCGGAACGGCTTGAAGCGCTGGTAGAAACGCTCGCGCCCATGCCGCTGGGTGGCTGGCACCCACTGCCAGGCGATGTCGAAACGCAATGCCTGCAGATCGGCGGATGGCCAGCTGTCCGGCCGCCATGGCGCGAATGCCGGCACCCGGTGGTACGGGATGTCCGCCAGGGTCGAGCCCTGCAGCAGCCGCAGCAGATTCCCGGCCACCTGCACCTGCCCCGGATGCGGCCGCAGCGCGTGCACTTCGGGCGCGAACGCGCCCAGTCGGCCGGCGAAGGCATCGATGGTCATTGCCGCGGCCAGGTCGGCCGTGTCCAGCAGGGTTTCCAGCCGATCCAGCGCCAGCACGCCGCAGGCCAGCATCTGCGCCGTGCCGTTGTTCAGCGCCAAGCCTTCCTTGTAGCCCAGGGTGATCGGTTGCAATCCGACACGACGCAGGGCTTCGTCGCCGGACACGCGCTCGCCAGCCACGAACGCCTCACCACCACCCAGCAGCACGATGGCCAGATGCGACAGTGGCGCCAGATCGCCCGATGCGCCTACCGATCCCAGCTGCGGCACTACCGGCACCACACCGGCGTTGAGCAGATCGGTCAGTGCCTGCAGCGTCTGCACGCGCACGCCGGAATGGCCGCGCAGCAGCGTGTTGATGCGGATGCCCAGCATCGCCCGCACCACCTCGGGCGCGAAGGCATCGCCCACGCACACGGCATGGGTGATGATGAGATTGCGTTGCAACTGTTCGTGGAGCACGCCGGAAGGCTGCTGGTCACCGGCCAGTTCGTTGCGCATGGGCCACGCGCCCAGCAGCTTGTCGGCATTGCTGCCGAATCCGGTGGACACGCCGTAGATCGGCTCCTGCCGCGCCACCTGCCCGGCCAGAAAATCGGCGGCATGCTGCACGCGCTGCAGGGCGTCGGCATCCAGCGTGACCGGCGTGCCATTCGCGATGGCGACCAGTTCGGCACGGGTCAGCGACTGGCCATCGAGGCGGATCGGATTCGGATGCGCACTCATGCGGCACCGCCCAGCAGCGCCTGCACATGCGCGGTCAATCCGGCTTCCGCCACATCCTGCTGGTCGCCGCTGCGCAGATCCTTCACCGACACCACGCCGCGGGCACGTTCGCCCTCCCCGCACAGCACCACGCAACGCATGCCCGAGCGATCGGCATACTGAAACTGCTTCGAAAGCTTGCGCGGTTCCAGCTGCGTTTCCACCCGCAGCCCGACACCGCGCAACCGCTGCGACAACGCCAGTGCGTGCGGCAGGTCGGCATCGTCCAGCAGCGCCACCAGCACGTCCACGCCGGCATCGACCGTCTGCACGATGCCCGCCTCGCGCAGCTGCCAGAACAGCCGGGTCAGACCGATCGACAGGCCCACGCCCGGCAGTTTCGATTTGGTGTAGTGTCCGGCTAGATCGTCGTAGCGGCCGCCCGAGCAGATCGAACCGATCTGCGGATGCGCATCCAGCACGGTTTCGTAGACGATGCCGGTGTAGTAATCCAGCCCGCGGGCAATCGACAGGTTCAAGGCATAGCGCGACTCCGGCACGCCCAGCGCCTGCAACTGCTGCAGCACCTCGCGCAGTGCCGTGCGACCTTCCTCGAACAACAGCGTGCCCGGGCCCAGCGCGTCCAGTTGCCGCAATGCATCGTCGTGGCCGCTGGAGCGCACCTGCGAAAACGCCAGCAGGCGCTGCACCGCATCGGCATCCAGCGCAAAGCCATCGCCCAGCAGCGTGTCGCGCACGGCGTCTTCGCCGCGCTTGTCCAGCTTGTCCAGCTCGCGCAGTACCAGGGTCTGCGCATCGCCCTCGATGCCCAATCCTTCGAAATAGCCGCGCAGCAATTTGCGGTGGTTGAACTGGATGGTGAAATCGCCGATCGCCAGCCGCTCGAACACCGCCGCCATCACCGCCGGCACTTCGGCATCGAAGCGCGGCGACAGCGTGTCCTTGCCGATCACGTCGATGTCGCACTGGTAGAACTCGCGGAAACGGCCGCGCTGCGCGCGCTCGCCGCGGTACACGCGCTGGATCTGGTAGCGGCGGAAAGGGAATGCCAGCTCGTGCTCGTGCTCGGCCACGTAGCGGGCCAGCGGCACGGTCAGGTCGAAGCGCAGGGCCAGTTCCGGCAGGCCTTCCCCGCCCTTCTCCAGCGCACCGGTGGACTGCACGAAGTACACCTGCCGCTCGGTCTCGCCTCCGGTCTTGGTCAGCAGCACGTCGCTCAGCTCGAACACTGGCGTCTCCACCGGCAGGAAACCGAACGACGCGAAACCGGCGCGGATCGTGTCGATCATGCGCTGGAAGGCGATCTGTTCGCGCGGCAGCAGTTCCAGCACGCCGGGCGGGGTACGGGGTTTGATCACGCGCAACTCCGGGATGACTGGCGGACAGTCGTGCATTCTAGCGGGGCGGCCCGCAACGCCATGGGGGGTGCTTGCCGGCATGGGCGCCAACCCCTACACTGTGCGGCCGATGTCGGGGTGTAGCTCAGTCTGGTAGAGCGCTACGTTCGGGACGTAGAGGTCGCAGGTTCGAATCCTGTCTCCCCGACCAATCCAATCGATGCGTCACGACAAACCGGCCGCGTGCCGGTTTTTTCGTGCCCGACCATGCCGTGACGGCCCATCCGACCGGAGCATGCCATGACGCTGTCCATCCACGAAGCCCGTGTTCCGCTTGCAGACGGACAGGTGTTCGTGCGGACCTGGCAACCGGCACAGCCCACATCCGGCATCCCGATCGTGTTGCTACACGATTCGCTGGGATCGGTGGCCCAATGGCGCGAGTTCCCGCTGGAGCTGGCCGGATCGCTGCAGCGTGCGGCAATCGCCTACGACCGCCCCGGGTTCGGTCAATCGTCGGTGCGTGCGGATCGGCCCGGGCTGGACTTCATCGACATCGAAGGCCAGCGCCTGCTGCCCGCGCTGCTGGATGCGTTGCAGATCGACCGCTGCATCCTGTTCGGGCACAGCGTGGGCGGCGCCATGGCGCTGGTCGCGGCCGCGCACATGCCGCAGCGCTGCGCGGCAGTGATCACCGAATCGGCCCAGTCCGCGGTGGAACAACGCACGCTGGACGGCATCCGCGCCGCTCAGGCGCAGTTTGCACAGCCGGGCCAGCTGCAGCGGCTGCAACGCTGGCATGGCGAAAAGGCGCAATGGGTACTGGATGCCTGGACGCAGGTCTGGCTGGATCCGGCGTTCCGGCACTGGTCGCTGGATGCGGTGCTGCCGCAGGTGCTTGGCCCGGTACTGGCGATCCATGGCGATCGCGACGAGTACGGGTCGCAGGCGTTCCCGCAACGCATCGTGGCCGGTGTCTCGGGACCGGCGCAGCTGTGCCTGCTGCCCGATTGCGGACATGTGCCGCATCGGGAATTGCCGGGCGACGTGCTCGCCGCAGTGGCTGCGTTCCTGTCTCAAGGCGAGATGCCAGATACGGAGCGCTGATCCGCAGCCATCCATGACTTCCAGCCCATGCGATCGCAACAACGGTGTTGTAGTTTACCAGCACACCAACAAAGCGGAGCGCAGCATGAACACCCAGACCAGCCACCCCACGCTCACCAACCGCCCGAACACCGGCTCTCCCGGCGGGAAACCCCTTCGTCAGCCATTGCGGGACACCGGCATGGGCTACGGCAGCAGTAGCAGCTACGGCCGACCACGCCCGTATGCCACTGCAGGCTTCACCACACGCTTCCGTATCGGTTGAGCGCACCCGTGACCGGTCCAAGGGCCGTCGGCAAGGCATAATGTGGATGATGAACACGACCACTTTCGCCTTCCGGCGGCAAGCCACGCTGGATGAATTGAATGCCATGTCGCGCGGCACGGCCATGGAACCCCTTGGAATCCGCTTCACCGCCGTCGGTGTCGATCATCTGCAGGCCAGCATGCCGGTGGATGCGCGCACCCATCAGCCAATGGGGCTGCTGCACGGCGGCGCATCGGTATTGCTGGCGGAAACCCTGGGCAGCACGGCCGGCATGCTGTGCGTGGACGACACCCAGGCCGTGGTGGGCATCGAAATCAATGCCAACCACCTGCGCGGCGTGCGCAACGGCCAGGTCACCGGCACGGCGCGCCCGGTGCATGTCGGGCGCAGCACTCAGGTATGGGAGATCCGCATCACCGACGATGCCGACGGGGCACTGGTGTGCCTGTCGCGCCTGACCCTGGCGGTGATCCGCCGGCCCAGCACCAGCGACGCCGGGTGAGGCCGGTGCTCCGGGCGAAAACCGGCCATGGCTGACGGCGGCACGGAGCGTGCGCCGTCGCAGCCGGATGCCGTCATCGGCGCCCTGCGCCGAACCTGCCGCATGCTGCTGCTGACCTGGCATGCGCTGGTGCATCTGCCGATGGTGCTGCTGCTGATCTCGTTGCCGACCCGGCGTCTGCGCCTGCGCAGCGGGGAAACCCTGGAAAGCCGCCTGATCCGTGCCTGGTCGGCCGGCCTGCTTCGGGTGTTCGGCATGCGGCCCCGTCGGCATGGCCAGCCGCTGCCCGGCGCGGTGGTGTTCGTGGCCAACCATATCGGCTGGACCGACATCGTGGTGCTGCACAGCCAGCGCATGATGGGATTCGTGGCCAAGCGCGAAATCGCCGGCTGGCCCGTGGTGGGCTGGCTGGCCAAGCGCGGTCACACCATCTTCCACACGCGCGGCAACACCGAGTCGCTGGGCGACGTGATGGACGTCATGCAGCAGCGCCTGCGCAACGGCGAGGCGGTGGGGGTGTTTCCGGAAGGGCGCACGCGCAGCGGTCATGTCGTCGGTCCGTTCCATGCGCGGATTTTCCTGGCCGCGGTGGAAACGGCCGTGCCGGTGCAGCCGGTGGCGCTGCGCTATGGAGAAGGCGGCAGCGCCCAGACCATCGTCGCGTTCGGTCCGAATGAGAATTTCTTCCAGAATTTCATGCGGCTGCTGGGCGAACCCGCACGTCCGGTGGACGTGCTCTTCCTGCCCCCCATCCTGCCCGGTTCGGCGGCCGGGCGCCGGAACATGGCCGAATCGGCCCGCAGTGCCATCGTCCAGGCCCTGGAACAGGCGTGATCCGGCCTTCGGACTATCGGCCTGCCGCTTGGCTGCGCAATGCGCATGTGCAATCGATCCTGGCCAGCAGTCCGTCGCGCCGCTGGCGTGCAGCGCGCGATCTGCAAGCGTGCAACGCCCGGCACAGCGTGCACGACATCGACGCCGGCGACGGCACGCGGCTGCGCGGCATCCACAGCCAGCCTGCAGGGGCCGCGCGAGCGTTGGCGTTGCTGTTGCACGGCTGGGAGGGCAGCGCCGAGTCCGGTTACATGCGCGCGACCGCAGCACAGCTGCTGCAGCGGAACATCGCCGTGTTCCGGCTGAATTTCCGCGACCACGGCGACACCCACCACCTGAACACCGAGCCGTTCCATTCCAATCGCATCGACGAAGTGGTGCACGCCGCCTGCCGCATCGCCGAGCGCTTCGCCAGCGGGCCGCTGCTGGCGGCCGGGTATTCGCTGGGGGGCAATTTCGCGCTCCGGCTGGCCCTGCGCGCGCCGCAAGCCGGACTGCCGCTGGCACGGGTGGCAGCCGTGTGTCCGGTCATCGATCCCGCACACACCATGGATGCAATGGAACGCGCCTTGCCGATCTACCTGCGCTATTTCGAGCGAAAGTGGACCGGCTCGCTGCGCCGCAAGCAGGCGCTGTTTCCCGAACAGGTTGCGATCGATGCACCCACCCTGCGCCTCGGCATGCGCGAGCTGACCGCCTGGATGGTGCAGCGGCACACCGATTTCGATTCGTTGCAGGACTATTTCGACGGCTATTCGATCGCCGGCACGCGCCTGTCGGCGCTGCAGCTGCCGGCCGACATCCTGATGGCGAAGGACGATCCGGTGATTCCCTTCGCCGATTTCCAGGCGCTGCAGCTGCCACCGCAGGTGCAGCTGGAAGTGAGCGAGCACGGCGGCCATTGCGGCTTCCTGCTGAACGCGCGACTGGACGGCCACGCCGAACGCTGGGTGGCAGACCGGCTGCTGCAGGCAGTGCACTGAACGCAGCCGGTAGAATGCCGGGTTTGTTCCGGCAGAATCGAATCCATGCACACCCCGATCACCGAGGCGCTGGAGCGCCGCGACGCCGACGCAGCGCGGCAACTGGCCGAACAGGCAGTCGCGAAAGACCCGGGCGACTGGCAGGCGCAACGCCTGCTCGCACTGGCGTTGTCGATGCAGGGCGACATCTCGGCCGCACATGTCCATCTCGACCAGGCCATCGCCCTGGCCCCGCACGAGGCCATGCTGCACGTGCAGCGCGCCACCCTGCTGCTGGCCGAGGCGCGTTTCGAAGACGTGACCCAGGCACTGCAGCACAGCGTGACGCTGGATCCGAACACGCTCCCGGCCTATCTGATGCGCGCGCAACTGGCGCTGCGCGATGGCGACCTGGACACGGCCGACACCCAGGCGCGGCTGGCTGCGCGACTCGATGCAGGCCATCCCGCTCTGCTGGCCATCCAGGGCGTGCTGGCACTGCAGCGCCGGCAAGCGGTGGAAGGCCTGCGCTTGCTCAACCGCGCCGTGCAGCTGCGCCCGGAGCATCCGCAGACCCTCTACGCACTGGCACTGGCGTATCTGGCCAACGGCCATCACGCCTTTGCCGAACAGTCGCTGCGCCGCGTGGTCGAGCTGTTGCCCGCCGAGCTGCGCCTGCGTCAGGCACTGGCCGATCTGGTCCTGCAGCAGGGACGACCGGATGAAGCCGCCGACATCCTGGCGGATGTTCCGGACGATGCCCTGACGCCCGATGGTCTGCGCCTGATCGGCGAACTGCGGCTGGCTGCAGGACAGACCGACGCTGCCCGCACGGCGCTGGAACAGGCCCTGCAGTTGCGCAACGACGATCCGCGCCTGATTGCAGCCTGGCTGGAAGCCCTGCGCCGCCAGGGTGACGTGGAAGCCGGGGTGGAGGCGGTGGAATCGCTGCTGCTGCGCCACCCCGACAATCCGTTGCTGTGGTCGGCACGGCTGCAGGTTGCGCCTGACGCGGATGCGGCGCTGCGGGTGGTCGAACGCTGGCAGCAGGCCATGCCTGATGCCATCGAAGCGCTGGATGGCCGCTTCCAGGTGGCGCTGAACGCAAACGATACCGACACGGCACTCGATTTCGCCCGACAGCTGATCCGGCGCCGGCCGCTGCATCTGCAGGCCCAGGCGCAGGTGCTGGATCATCTGTTCAAGACCGACCCCGCGGCAGCGGTCTCGCACGTGCAATCGTTGCAGGCGCTGCCCGCCGATCCGGCCACGCAGGCGATCCTGCAGGGCTGGCTGGCGCACGCCTGCGACCGCGCCGACCGCCCCGAGCAGGCCGTGGCCGCATGGCTGTCGTTGCATCCATCCCCCGCCATGGGCGGCATCCCGCTGCCGCCAGCCAGCGGTGCAGCCGGCCCGTTTCCAGCCTTGGGGAAAATCGATGCCGGGATGGCGGCGCAACGACCGATGTTTCTGCATGGCTCACCGGGATCGGCGGTGGAACGAATCGCGGCGATGCTGGATGCCAACAGCCCCATTTTCCGCGGCGACCGTCTGCATCCGCCCGGCGTGGAAGACGGCCTGCGCTCGCCCGAAGGAATCGGCCGGCTGGCTGACGAGCCGGAACGGTGCGACGCCTTGATGCGCGGCTGGCGCGACGGCCTGGCCAGGCGCGGCATCGCCGACGGCGCGGTGATCGACTGGCTGGCCTGGTGGGACAACGCCCTGCTGCACGCCCTGCGTCCGCATCTGCCGCAGGGCATGGTGCTGCTAGTGCTGCGCGATCCACGGCAGATGCTGCTGGACTGGCTGAGCGCCGGCAGTGCCATGGGATTCCAGCTGGATGACCCGCTGACCGCAGCCCATTGGCTGGCTGCGCAACTGCAGCAGCAGGCGGATCTGATCGAAGACGGTCTGTATCCGCACGTCCGGTTCGATCCCGACGTGGCCGACATCAACGACGTGCAGGCACAGTGTGCGGCGCTGGGACAGGCGATCGGTGCCGAGTTGCTTCCACCAGCGCCGTTCCGCACGGCGCGCCTGCCGGGCGGTCGCTGGCGCGCGTATGCCGACGCATTGGCGGACGCCTTCGCCGTGCTGCAACCGGTCGCGGTGCGGCTGGGCTATCCTGCCGACTGATTCGACGGGACGCACCCAGCATGCAGATCCGCAGCGACAGTTTTGTCAACGGCCAACCGATTCCTGCCGAGTTCGCGCTTGGCGCGCCCGACGGTTTCGGCGGCAACCGCAATCCGCATCTGGCCTGGAGTGATGCACCCGACGGCACACGTTCCTTCGCACTGCTGTGCATCGACGCCGATGCCCCCACCGATGCCAGTCTTGCCGGACCCGGCAAGGCGGACATCCCGGTCGATCACGTGCGCGGCGACTTCGTGCATTGGGTCCTCGTGGACATCCCCGCTGACACCCGCGGGATCGCTGCCGGCAGCGTCAGTGCCGGACCGGTGACGGGCGGCAAACCTGCCGATGCCGATCACGGCCCCGGGCGCGCCGGACTGAACGACTACACCGGCTGGTTTGCCGGCGATGACGGCATGCGCGGCGATTACCACGGCTACGACGGCCCCTACCCCCCGCCGAACGATCTGCGCACGCACCGTTATTTCTTCCGGCTATTTGCACTGGACGTGGCGACATTGCCGCTGCCGCAGCGCTTCACCGCCGCCGACGTGTTCACGGCCATGCACGGCCATATCCTGGACGAAACCGCCATCCACGGCACCTATGCGCTGCATCCCGGCGTCCGCCGCTGATCGCCGTCCGTGCCCGTTGCGCGTTCCCTCTCACCGCTGCGATCCCAATTGAAGGAATTCCGATGTCGCCATCCCGTCGACACAACTTCGCCGTGTATTTGGCCGCAGCCTGGAGCGGGTATTTCGTGATGGGCATCGAACTGCTGGGCGGACGGCTGCTGGCACCGTATTTCGGCAACTCGATCTTCGTGTGGGGCGCCCTGATTGCGGTGTTCATGGCCTGTCTCGCGTTCGGTTACCTGCTGGGTGGACAGGCCTCGCTGCGCAGTCCCAGCCTGCGGAAACTGGGTCTGCTGCTGCTCGGAGCGGCTTTGCTGGCCCTGCCGGTCGTGTTCGGCGGCGATACCGCACTGGATGCGCTGTCGCTGGGGATCCGCGATCTGCGCTACGGTGCACTGGCTGGGGCCACATTGCTGTTCGGTGGCACGGCAGTGGTGTCGGGAATGGTGTCGCCGTACGCCGTGCGCCTGCTGGTGGACAATGTCGACGGCTCCGGGCGTTCGGCGGGACGGCTGTATTTCGCCTCCACCCTGGGTTCGGCCGCAGGCACCATCTTCACCTCGTTCTATCTGGTCCTGTGGTTCGAAGTGAACCACATCGTGCTGGGCATGCTGCTGGTGTCAGGTCTGATCGCGACGGCCCTGATCGCGATGGGGGGCCGCCGTCGTGAGATGGTCTGACCTCGCCCTGGCTGCGCTTCTGGGCATGCCGCTTGCAACCGTGCCGGCCGACGCTGCCGGTCCGGACAAGGTCCGTCTGTTACATCGGCAGCTGTCGGTCTACCGCAATATCCAGGTGATGGACCGCGGCAGCGAGCGCTGCATGATCTTCGGCAGACGCAACAGCCGCCAGACCTGCATCGACCTGCAGCGACCCGGCGTGCTGATCCAGCCATATTCGCACGCGATGCTGGCCGGATTGCTGGTCACGCCCAAGCCGCCGCGCGCATTGGTGATCGGTCTGGGCGGCGGCGTGATTCCGATGGCGTTGCGCCAGCTGGATCCCGCCATGCAGATCGATGCGGTGGAACTGGATCCGGCCGTGATCAGCGTCGCGGAGCGCCATTTCGGTTATCGGCAGGATGCATCGTCCAAGGCGCATGCCGACGATGGCCGCATGTTCGTGCGGCGGCAGCTGCGCGCCGGCCGTCGCTACGACATGGTGCTGGTGGATGCCTACGACGAGAACTACATTCCCGAACATCTGCTGACCCGCGAATTCCTGCTGCAACTGCGCGAACTGCTCGATCCGGGCGGCGTGGTGGTGGCCAACACCTTTGCCGATCGCCCGTTGCAACGGTTCGAAGATGCCACCTACCAGTCGGTGTTCGGTGCGACCTGGAGCCTGTATTCCAGCAGCCGCGGCAATCGCATCATTCTTGCAGCACGCGACGGCACGCCCTCATCCGGCAGCCTGCAAGCGAATGCACGGCTGCTCGACGGACGCCTGGAACGTTTCGGAACCTCTGCCGACGCATTGCTGCATGCGCTGCAGCAGGATCCACGGGTGATCGCCGTGAAACCGCTGACCGACCAGTATTCGCCGGCCAATCTGCTGCTGCAGTACTGACCACCGTCGGGAATCAAGGCCCGCGCCGGAACTGCAACGTCCAGCCATTGGCGGCCGTCAGGCGCAAGCTGCCTGCATCCGGCATTTCCACCCGCACCCGGTCTTTCAATGCCTCACCCATCGCCCCGTCGGCGTCCATCAGGCGCTTGTCGGCGCAGGCCATCAGCGTGGACATCAGATCGCCGATCACCAGCTCATTGCCCTGCAGGCGGTACTGGCCGCCGATGTGGTTGCAGCCATTGGCAACGCCTAGGCGGCCATGCTGCAGGGTCAAGGCGAACGGCTTGCCGGGCTTGTCCAGCAATGCGGCAACCGGCTGGCCATCCGCGGTCGTGGCCTGCATCAGCACCCATGGCTGCGCCGACAACGCCGCTTCGGAAGGCGTCGCGGCAGTTCCGGCAGCCGGCGGTGTTCCACATGCCACCGCGGTCAATGCAAGCAGGCACGGCAGGAAATGAAGGCGCATCACGATAGCTCCCGGGGGACAGGCAGGCTTCAACGCATGGAGGCACGCAACGGGGTTAGCCAGCCGTCGGCAACCATGTCAGGAGCGCCGCGCCCAGCAGCAACCGGTACACGGCGAACGCGGTGAAGCGGTGGGTCTGGATGTAACGCAGCAGCCAGGTCACGGCGATGAAGGCCGTCACCGCCGATGCCGCGAATGCCACGCCCAGGGCCGCCCAGTTTTCATTCGCAAGCCCGCCCTGCGCATACAGATCCAGCACCTCGTAGGCGGTCGCCGCGAACATGGTGGGGATGCCGAGCAGGAACGCGAATTCGGTTGCCGCCGCGCGCGAGGTGGTGCCGGCCAGCAGGGCCACGAAGATGGTCGCCGCGCTGCGCGAGGTGCCCGGAAACACACCCGCCACCACCTGTGCCAATCCGACCACCGCCGCCGTGGACCAGGCGATGTGGCTGCGTTCGCCCTCGCGAGCGGCCCGGCGTGCTGCCAGCTGCTCGGCCAGCAGCATCCAGATCGCACCGATGATCAGCGCCCAGGCGATCGGCTGCACGGTGTCCGGCAGTTCCCAGCCCAGTCGCTTCACCATCACCCCGGCCACGGCAGTCACCGCGAATGCCAGCAGCAGCTTCAGCAGGTAGTCGCGGTTCTCGGCCTGCACAAATCCGTTCAGTAGCTGCAGCAGCCGCTTGCGGTAGATCAGCACCACCGCCAGGATCGCGCCAGCCTGGATGGCGATGTTGAACAGGTCGCTGCGTTGCCCCAACCAGTGCTGCGCGATCAGCAGATGCCCGGTGCTGGAGATCGGCAGGAATTCGGTGATGCCTTCGATGATGCCCAGCAACAGGGCGGCCAGCAGATCGGACATGGCGCAAGAGGATGACCAGATGGCGCGGCAGTGTAGCGCCGACCGCCACGGCGCCACAGCTCCGTCATTGCGGACGTTTCCCCTCAATCGTGAAAATGTCATCCACGATTCATCTTTTTCGTGCAACGTGCATGCGGAGATTTGAACATTATTCAGTTAAATCAATTGATTACCTCATTTCCTGGATTGGCATCGTCCTTGCTGGAATGGAAGTCACCCACCTTTCCGCGGAGCCGCCATGTCCATCGACCACACCGAGAAACTGATCAAGGACCACCGCATCGAGTACGTCGATCTGCGCTTCACCGACATGCGCGGCGTGCAGCACCACGTCACCTTTCCCAGGTCCATCGTCGATGACAGCCTGTTCGAGGACGGCCGCATGTTCGACGGCAGCTCCATCGCCGGCTGGAAGGGCATCCACGACTCCGACATGGTGCTGCTGCCGGATGCCGAATCGGCCTACGTGGATCCGTTCACCGCCGATCCCACCTTGGTGCTGACCTGCGACATCCTGGACCCGGCCACCATGCAGGCCTATGAGCGCGATCCGCGCGGAGTGGCCAAACGCGCCGAAGCGCATCTGAAGGCGAGCGGCATCGCCGACCAGGCCTTCTTCGGGCCGGAACCGGAGTTCTTCATCTTCGATTCGGTGCGCTACGCCAACGACATGGGCCACACCTTCTTCCACATCGATTCGGAAGAGGCGCACTGGAACTCCGCGCGCGAGTACCCCGGCGGCAACAGCGGCTACCGACCGGGTGTGAAAGGCGGCTATTTCCCGGTGCAGCCGCTGGATTCGCTGCACGATCTGCGCGCCGAGATGTGCCGCACGCTGGAGCAGGTGGGCATTCCGGTGGAAGTGCACCACCACGAAGTGGCCAACGCCGGCCAGTGCGAGATCGGCACTCGCTTCAACTCGCTGGTGCGCAAGGCCGACGAACTACTGATGCTGAAGTACATCGTGAAGAACGTGGCCTTCCGCAACGGCAAGACCGCCACCTTCATGCCCAAGCCGCTGGTGGGCGACAACGGCAGCGGCATGCACGTGCACCAGAGCCTGGCCAAGGGCGGACAGAACCTGTTTTCCGGCGATGGCTATGCCGGCCTGAGCCAGCTGGCGCTGTGGTACATCGGCGGCGTGTTCAAGCATGCGCGGGCCATCAACGCCTTCGCCAACTCCAGCACCAACAGCTACAAGCGGCTGGTACCGGGCTTCGAGGCGCCGGTGATGCTGGCCTACTCGGCCCGCAACCGCTCTGCCAGCTGCCGAATCCCGTATGTCACCAATCCCAAGGCACGCCGCATCGAGATGCGCTTCCCCGATCCGGTGCAGTCGGGCTACCTGACCTTCGCCGCACTGCTGATGGCCGGGTTGGACGGCATCCGCAACCAGATCGATCCGGGCGGTCCGTCCGACAAGGACCTGTACGACCTGCCCCCCGAAGAAGAAAAAGGCATCCCCACCGTGTGCCATTCGCTGGACCAGGCGCTGCAGGCACTGGATGCCGACCGCGACTTCCTGAAGGCCGGCGACGTGTTCAGCGACGACTTCATCGACAGCTACATCGCCATGAAAATGCAGGAAGTGACCCGCTTCCGCGCAGCCACCCACCCGCTCGAATACCAGATGTACTACACCATCTGAGTCATTTCGAGGGCGTGCCGGTGGTCATTCGCGATGCCGTGCCGATGATGCTCCGGCCATCGCGGCGATCTACAGCGGGCATGTGCGCGGCAGCATCGCCGCTTTCGCGCCGGATCGACATGGGCTACCGGCAGAAGCGGCTGGACAGGTGACGTGTTCCGGTTGCGGGGCAAGCGTCGCTGCCGTGTAATACGCGAGATGAGCCGATGCCGACTGCTGCTGCCTTGCGTACTCGCCGTGTTGGTCGCCTGCAGCCATACCCCGCCCGAGCCCGTGCCCGATCCCTACCGCAGCCCGTTGGCCAGCTGGGTCCCATCGGACAACTTCGAGTCGCGACGGCCGGTGTTGATCGTGCTGCATGCCACCGAACAGGAGTCGGTGCGGCATAGCCTGGACACGCTGCGCGACCGCAACAGCAGCGGTCGGGTCAGCGCCCACTACCTGATCGGCGACGACGGCCACATCTTCCAGCTGGTGGCCGATGACCAGCGCGCCTGGCATGCCGGGGCCGGCAGCTGGGGCGGCATCGGCGATCTCAACAACGTGTCGATCGGCATCGAACTGGACAACGACGGCCGCGAGCCATTCACCGATGCGCAACTGCAGTCCCTGATCAAACTACTGGACGATCTGACCCGGCGCCTGGGCATTCCGCGCACCCACATCATCGCTCACGCCGACATGGCACCGACGCGCAAGCGCGATCCGGGTGCGCATTTCCCCTGGAAGCAGCTGTTCGATGCCGGCTTCGGCATCTGGCCGGATGCCGACGCAGCGCCGCCACCGGCGGGTTTCGACCCGTGGCGGGCATTGAGGCAACTGGGTTACGCCACTGGCAACCAGCCGGCCACGGTACGGGCGTTCCACCGCCGCTTCCGCGGCATCGACGATGGCGACGACCCAAATGCGCAGCTGGATGCGGAAGACCGGCGCATCCTGCATGGGTTGACGCGCTGACAGACCCGCGGCTCCGGTATCGGCAGGACCCGCATGGCCTAGGGTCAGCCCTAGCCGGACACGCCATATCTAGGGGATGCCCTAGCTGGGGAGATCGTCGGCAGCGCCATATAGTCGATCCAAGTCCCCATGCCAGCAGAGATATCTTCATGAACAGCATTTCCGGATTGATCCGCGATTCCATCCCACCGCCGCCGTTCGATCCGGAAACCGTTGCTCCGCAACTGGCCGACGCACTGGCCAATTCCCCGACTCTGGCCGATGGAACTGCCGTGGATGGCCCGACCATTGGCGGCCCACACTCCATGGATCCGGCCGTGCTGCCGTCCGAGCTGCTGGATGCGCTGAACCAGGGCAGCCGACCCATCGGCGATACGCCCCAGCCAATCGACCTGACCGATCTGCCTCAGGACTTGCAGGATGCCCTCAGCGCTCAGAATCGCGAGCCAGTCGATCTGAACGGCCTCGATCTGGATGATTTCGATATCGACCTGGACGACATCGAAATCAAGCTGCCGCCTCCGGAGATTCCGTTCGTCCGGGGCGCGAACGACCGCCACACCATCGATCCGAACGACATCGAGCAGGACGGGTACGGCAGCTGCAGCGTGCTCTCCACGCTTCATACCATCGCAAGCCAGGACCCGTCCGTGATCCAGGACATGATCAGGGACAACGGGGATGGCACCTACACTGTGACCTTCCAGGAGGAAAGGGAGATTCTCGGCGTCACGATCTGGGTGCCGGTGGAAGTGACCGTGAGTGGCCCATTCTCCGCTGGTGGAGGCGCGAACCCCGGTGACACTTCTGCCCAGGGCAGCGAAGTATGGCCTGCCATCATCGAAAAGGCCTACGTGCAGCACTTCCATCCCGAATTCGCCAACGACAAGACCATCTGGCCTGGCAATCGCGGCGTGAATCCGGCGGACGTGATGCAGCATATCCTGGGCGCCGATGCGACCACCAGCAGCACCGGCGACATCAGCTCCACGCAGATGACCGAACTGCTGGCGAACGGCGATGCCGTCGTCGCATGGACTCCGGGATTCAAGGACGAGGATGGCAACTGGCTGCCACACGTAACCGACGAGCAGAAAGAACTGATCGAACACTACGGGATCGCAGGCGGGCATGCCTATGCAGTCAGCGAGGTGATCCCGGCCGGCACGCCCTACACCGACCCCCATGCCGGAGAGCAGGTGACCTGCGACGAGGACGTGATCGTGCTGGACAACCCATGGGGCCATTCCGACGTCGTCATGCCGTATTCGGATTACCAGAAGGTCTACGGCTCGGTCAGCAACACCCCCATCGACTGATGGCTGACTGCCACCGCACGATCTTCGCACAGCTGCAATCCGGGCGCATTGAAGGCGATAGCATTGCATCATGCCGTGCTATCGTCGCCCTGCGGCGCATGTGCCTTGTGGCATGATGCCGCTGTCCGCAGCCGTTGGCCTGTTCGTCCTCGCATTGAGCGGTGGCGGCTGCGCGCAGCTCACGCCGTTAACCGATTCCTCCCCGCCTCGCGACCCTCACAACAGCATGTCAGACAGCAGCCTGCAGATCACCCAGGGAACCACCGCTACACGCGGTGACAGTCGTCTGGGGTTCGTCGATTCGGATGGTCCGCAGGCGGTGAAACTGGACGTGTGGACCGAGCAGGACAAAGCCTGGCTGACGCACTGGCGCCTGCATGTGGATCAGGTGTTCCCGGCTGGCGATGGTTTCCTGCAGGTACGCGGCATTCAACGGAGCGGTTCGCGTGCTGTCGTGTCTCTGGCGCCTGCCGAAGCTGCCGATGGCATCGTGGCGCCAGCTGCCGATCAACCGATCCTGCCACTGGGCGGCAGTCTGGACATGGGGCTCACCCGCATCGAACTGATCGAACCGCCGGCCAATGGGACCGCGCGCGCACGCCTGTGGCCTAAACTCCGCCCGTTGGCGACAACCGCCGACGAGGACATCCGCCTGGTCGAACTGGGCCCCGGCATGACGCTCGATGTCGGCACCCGCAGCCTGCGGGTGGAACGCATCCAGATGGAAACAGGTGACATTGCCGCCTTCGTGGCGTTCTCCACCCACCCCTGAGCCCATTGCACCATCATTGGTGGCACACTGGCCGCATGACCGGGCCTGATTCGCCATCCCACCTGCCATCCAGTGCCGCGGTGATCGACCTGCAGCAGCTGCGTCACAGCTGCGCCAGCTGCGCCCTGCACCTGCTGTGCGTGCCCGGCGGCCTCGATGCCGCCGGCCTCGCGCGCCTGGAAGGCATCGTGCGGCGGCGCCGACGGGTACGGCGCGGCGAGCAGCTGTTCCGCATGGGCGATGCGTTGTCGTCGGTGTACGTGGCCAGCCAGGGCGCCTTCAAGACCGTGCACGTCACCGAATCCGGCGACGCAATGCTGCTGGGTTTCCACCTGCCCGGCGAGCTGGTGGGACTGGATGCCCTGGGCAGCGGCGTGCACCGCTGCGAAGCCGTGGCCCTGACCGATGTGCAGGTCTGCGAACTGCCCTATCCACAGCTGGACGAGATCGCCCGCGAGTTGCCCGGTCTGCAGCAGCAGTTGCTGCGGGTGATTGGGCAGAGCATGGGCCGTGACCACGACCACCTGGCGGTGCTGATGCGGCGCCAGGCCAGCGAACGCCTGGCGGCATTCCTGCATGGCCTGACCGAACGCTATGCCCGCATCGGGCTGCCGCCCCTGCAATTCGCCCTGCCGATGAGCCGCGAGGACATCGCCCAGTATCTGGGTCTGGCCCTGGAAACAGTCAGCCGCGGCTTCAGCCGCTTGCAGGACGACGGTGTGATTGCCGTGCAGGGCCGACGCATCGGCATCGTCAATCCGCGCGAGCTGGAGCGGCTGGCCCACGGCATCGTGCCGTCGCTGGCTGCGCCGCAACCGCTGGCACGCTGACGCTCCGACCGACTCAACCCGCCTTGCGCGGCTTGGCTGGTGCTTTCTTCACCGCCTTGGCCGGTGCCTTCTTGGTGGCGGGCTTGCTGCCGGCAGCGGTATCGCCGTTCTTGCCCAGGCTCTTCTGCAGCAGCGCGACGAAATCCACCACGTTGGTCGCCGCGCCTTCCTGCGGCTCGTCGGATTCATCGAGCACGGTCGTGGTCTTGCCCTTCTGCTTGATCCGCTTGCTGATGATCTCCGACAGCCGCGCGCGGAACTCGTCGTGGTAATCGTCCGGGTTCCATGTCGTCGCCATCGATTCCACCAGCTGCGTAGCCATCGCGATCTCCTTCGCGCTGACTCGGTAATCACCGCTCTTGCCTTCCGGCAGCTTGTACTCGGCCGGATCCACCAGTTCCTGCGGATAACGCATCATCACCAGGATCAACGCATCGCCCAGCGGCATCACCGCCGACAGATACTCGCGGGTGCGGATCACCACCCGCGCCACCCCGATCTTCTTCGCTTTCACCAGGGTCTCCCGCAGCAGCACGTAGCCCTTCTCCGCCTTCTTGCCCGGCACCAGCACGTAGGGCTTCTCGAAATAGCGGATGTCGATGGCGTCGGCGTCGACAAAAGCCTCGATCTCCACCGATTCATGCGTTTCCGGCGCGGCGGAAGCGATGTCCTCCTTCTCGATCACCACGTAACTGCCCTTGTCGTATTCGAAGGCCTTGACGATGTCCTTCCACGGCACTTCCTCGCCGGTGTCGGCATTGACGCGCTCGAAGCGGATCGGCTTTTTGTCGCGCGCATCCAGCATGCGGAACGACAGGTCGTTGCTGCGGGTGCCGGACATCAGCGACACCGGCACGTTGAGCAGGCCGAAGCTCAGGTTTCCGGTCCAGATCGGGCGTGCCATGGGCGTGATCTCGCGCTCGGGCGGTCCAGACTGCACGCAGGCGTGTCATCGCGCCGTGCAGACGCGCACGGTCAATCCGGCAGGGTCTGCCGGATGTCGTCGATGCCGGCCCAGGGATGCGACTTCAATCGCTTGAACCGCGCCAGCGCATTGCGGATGTCGAAGGCATGACCGCTGGTCACTTTGCCCAGTTCCTCCCAGCGCAGCGGCATCGACACCGGCGCACCGGCACGCGCGCGTGCCGAGAAACCGGCGATGCTGGTCGCGCCGCGGCCATTGCGCAGCCAGTCGATGAAGATGCGGCCCTTGCGCTTCTGCTTGCTCATGGTGGCAACGTAGCGCAGCGGCTCGGCATCGCGCGCGGCCTCGGCCACCGCCTGCGCGAAGGCACGAGCGCGATCCCATGGCGCCGGCGGCGACAGCGGCACCACCAGATGCAGGCCCTTGCCGCCACTGGTGCGCACGAACGATTCCAGCCCGGCCTGGCGCAGGAACCCCCGCAGCTGGCGCGCGGCGGCGATCACCTCGCTCCACGCGACGGCCTCATCCGGATCGAGGTCGAACACCAGGCGGTCGCAATGCGCCAGGTCATCGACATGCGTGCCCCAGGGATGGAACTCCAGCGTGTTGAACTGCACCAGCTCCATCACGCTGGCCGCATCGGTGGCGACCAGGTAATCCTCGTGGCCGCCGTCCGATTCCTCGATCGGCACCAGCGACACCAGTTCCAGACCCGGCGTCGCGTGCTTCTGGAAAAAGCATTGCGCAGAGATACCGGCCGGGCAGCGCAGCAGCGATAGCGGGCGGTCGCGAATCTCCGGCAGCAGCCAGTCCATTGCCGCGGCGTAGTAATCGGCCAGTTCGCGTTTGCTGATGCGGTCTTCCGGATACAGCAGCTTGTCGGGGCTGGTGATGTCGGGCGCGATGCGCTCGGCTTTCGCGGCCTTGGATGCCGCGCGTTTGCGGGTCGATGTCGCCTTGGTCGATTGTTGCGCGGCTTTTTTCGCGGGATCCGCGTCATCGCCGTCAAGGAGGGACTCGACCGATTTGTCCGGCCGCAGCGTCTTGAAGCTGGCCTGCCGCAGCAGGCCGCGTCCGCCGGTACCGCGCGTGTTCACTTCGACCACGAAGGCCGGTTCGGGCAACCACTTCGCCGCACGCAGGTCGGTGTCGTTCTCCGGCACGTGCACGCTCGGCTTTGCTCCGCCCTTGCCGCGCAGTTCGTCGCCGAGCGCCTTCAGTTGCGCATCGCTGAAGCCGCTGCCGACGCGACCGGCGTAACGCCAGCCATGCGCCGCATCCGGTGTGGCCAGCAGCAAGGCGCCGATGCCGCTGCGGCTGCTGCGTGCCGATTCCTTGGGCGGCGTGTAACCGATCACCGCGTACTCCGCGCTGGCCTGCGCCTTGCACTTGCGCCAGTCGTCGCCGCGCCCCGCGTGGTACCGACCGTCCAGGCACTTGGACACGATGCCCTCGAAACCCGCCTCCACCGCCGCATCGAATGCCGCCTGCGCAGCGCCGATGCCGTGCGAACTGTAAGCGAGATTCGCGGGCGGCCTGGCCAGCACGCGCTCCAGCAGCGCCTTGCGCTCGACCAAGGCGACATCGGCCAGATCGACGCCATCGACATGCAGCAGGTCGAACAGCACGCAGCGCAATTGTCCCTGCCGCTCGCCGGACAGCACCGCCTGCAACGTGTTGAAGTCTTCGCGGCTGCCGGTACCCGCGACCAGTTCGCCATCCAGCAGTGCATCGCGCAGACCAAGCGCGCAGATCGCGTCACGCACCTCCGGCACCCGCTCGCTCCAGTCCAGGCCGTTACGCGACCACAGCCGCACCTCGCCCGCATGGATCGTCGCCAGCAGCCGATAGCCGTCCCACTTCAATTCGTGCAGCCAGCGCTCACCCGCAGGTGGCATCGCAACCAGCTTCGCCAGCTGCGGCGATGGCGGCTCCTTCGGCAGGACCTTCCGGCGTGCACCCGGCAACGCGGCGGCTTCTGCCTGCCAGTCGATAGTCGATGCCGACTTCCGCCGCGACGTCGCGGTCTTCCTGTCGGTCGCTTTCTTCTGCGCGACCTTTCTGCCGGGACGACGTGCGCGGCGCCGATCTTCCAGTGGCGCCTCGGTCACCCCCTCCAGCAGGTCATCGGCTTCCAGCGGTGCTGCCCAGGCATCGTCCTGCTTGAACAGCAGCCATTGCGGCTGTTTCGACGGCTTGCCGGAACGCACCAGATGCCAGCCGCCCTTCAGCCGCTCCCCGTGCAATTCGAAACGCAGGTGCCCCTTCGCCAGTTGCGCGGCGACATCGCCCTCGGTGGTCCAAGCGCCGCGATCGAACAACGCGACATGCCCGCCACCGTAGTGCCCATGCGGGATGTGTCCCTCGAATGCGGCGTAATCCAGTGGATGGTCCTCCACTTCCACCGCCATGCGCTTGACGCTCGGGTCCAGGCTCGGACCTTTCGGCACCGCCCAGCTCTTCAGCGCGTCGCCCACCTGCAGGCGGAAGTCGTAGTGGCGATGGCTGGCGTGATGCAGTTGCACCACGAAAATCGGGCGCTGCCCGGCCTTGCGCCGTCCCGTTTGCGGCTCCGGCGTGGTATCGGCATTGCCGTCGAAGCGACGTTTGCGCTGGTAATCGGTCAGCGCCATGCGGATTCTAGTCCCGGCCCTGGCGCGCCATCGGGTTACCGGCGCGCGGCACACGACGGTCGGCATGCATCAACCGCTGGCTGGCGATGTACGTGCTGCAGGCGCCCTCGGCATCGAAGTCGAGGCGGATGATCCAACCGTATTCCTCTTCCGACCATGTCGCCGGCAGTGCATCGCGCTGCGCGCCGAGTGCCTGCGCCAATGGCAGCAGTTCGTCATGGCGCCAGCACACCACCGTGACCACGCCATCGAATCGCTCCTGGCGACTGACGAGCCTGGCGAGTTCCCGGTCACGTTTTTCGTCGAAGCGCGCTTCCAAGCGGATGCCCTGCACTGTGGCCAACGGCTCCAGCGTCTGCCGCGGCCGCATGCTGTCGGCCTCGTCCGCGGCGGCGATCAGGATCGATGGCGGCGCCAGACCGCGCCGACTGCGGAACCAGGGTACATACGCCCATGCACCGCACAATCCGGCCGCACTCAGACCGCGATCGTCCGTGCGCCCGGTGTCCTCGGCGTGGCGGATCAGCAGCAGGGTGGCGTTGCGAGACATGCGACGAAGACTGGCATGCCGCATGTGCTGCCCATGTCAATCCATGCTGCTCCACGCCTTACATCTGCACGGGAAAACACGGTTTACGTCACGATCCCGGCATCATGACCGACGATGGGATCCGCTGTGCACGCTGCAACCTAGCCATGCGCCATCGGCCTGCCAGCCAGTCACTGTTTGCCGACATCGCCATACACCCATTGCGCGAACAGCGGCTGCAGATCGCGGCCACTGGCGTGCTGCATCGCCACCTGAAAATCCCGGCTGGTCACCGTGCCGCCGGCATGCTTGCGCGTGTAGGTCTTGATGCCGCGCCAGAACACCGCATCGCCCAGCTGCGTGCGCAGGTGGTCCAGGAACAAGGCGCCCTTCGAATACTGCACGGAACGCCGCACACCCAGCGAAGGGTACTTTCCCCGCCACGCCAGTGGCATGTCAAAGCCCTGCTCGCGCGCCGTCTGCAGGCGGTTGCGGGCGCGATCCATTTCCTCGCGATAGGACGCGACCCCGTATGCATGTTCCTTCCACGCCGCAACCATGAACGTGGCGATGCCCTCGTTCAACCAGAAGTCCTGCCAGCTCGCGCAGGTGACCAGATTGCCCCACCACTGGTGCGCCAGTTCGTGGGCGATGATCCAGCCCGATTCCGGATCGTCCAAATCACGCTGCAATTGTGCAGCGCCGATGATCGAGAAGGAAGCCGCTTCCTGCGCGGCATCCCCATCGACCAGCAACTGGGCGTAACGTCGGTCCGGCAATGCAACGCCGGCCTTGTCGGCGAAGAATGCAGCGATCAGCGGCGTCTGCTGGAACGCGGTGGCGATATCGTGCGAGGAACCGGTACCGTCGAGATACACGAACGCGTCGGTTTCCGGCGCTGCGGTGAATTTGCCGAACGGACCGGCGGCAAAGCCGAACAGATACGGCGAATACGGCCGCGCCGATCGCCAGCGGTGCAGCACCAGGCCGTCCGGCAGATCGCGACGCGGCAACGCTACACCGACGCCCAGCGATTCCATGCCCTGCGGCAAGGTGAGGTCCAGCGCGAAGTCCGCCTTGTCGCCCGGTGCATCCTGCAGACACACCATCCAGTCGCAGGCGAAATAGCTGGTGTACAGCCCGCTCCCGGTCCTGTGCAGGCCGCGCGCAGGCGTACCTGCGTAATCGAACCGGAGCGTGGCAGACCCACCTGCACGCAAGGGTTCGGTCAGATCGAAAACGATCCCGGCTGCAGTACTGCTGGGCGTGACGGGCTTGCCATCGAGCGTGGCGTTGTCGATGTGCAGCGCATTGGGCGAGAACACCAGGCGCGCGATGTCCGCCACGGCCTTCACCACGATGGTTTCTCTGCCCGAGAGGGCCTGCGTCGACAGATCGGGTTTCAGCACGACTTCGTAGCGCACGACATCGAAGCCTCCGCCCGCCGTTTCGGGCGGTGCGGCAGACACGTCCGGCGTGACCGGCACGGCAAGCAACAGCGGCAACAATGGATTCATCGTGTGCACCCGCGTTCAGGCATGGAACGCAGGGTACAAGACCGGGTCGGTCCGGGCGCGCCTGCCGACGCGGGCGGCCATGCCGTCCAGACGGCAACCGGCGGTCTGCGCGACCGCAGCGGCCGCGGCGACACGGTATAGTTCGCGCACAGGCCGGGCACCGTGTCCGGCAGCAACCGCGGAGAGATGCGATGGGTCTTTTGAAGGCAGCGGCGGGCGCCGTCGGCGGCATGCTGGGCGACCAGTGGAAGGACTTCTACACCGTGCCGGACGGGCTGCCGCCCACAGCTGCGCTGTTCGCCGCGGTGCCACGCGGCACCAATGCCGGTCGCGGCTCCAATACCAGCGCCTCCAGCAACATCATCAGCAACGGCTCGAAGATCCTGGTCCCGGAAGGCTACGGCCTGCTGCTGTTCCAGGACGGCAGGATCACCGGTTTCGCCGCCGAACCGGGTGCCTACGAATGGCGTTCGGACGACATCAACTCCAAGTCGATCTTCGCCGGCGACGGCATCGTCAGCCCGCTGATCACGCAGAGCTGGGAACGCTTCAAGTTCGGCGGCATTCCCGGCGCACAGCAGGCAGCGTTCTTCGTCTCGCTGAAGGAACTGCCGGAAAACCGCTTCGGCACCCAGTCGGAAATCTACTGGGACGACGGCTTCCTCAACACCCAGGTCGGCGCGATGACCCGCGGCTCGTACACGATCAAGATCGTCGACCCGATCCTGTTCGTGAAGAACTTCGTCCCGGCCACCTATCTGCAGCCGGGGGTCGTGTTCGATTTCACCGACATCGACAACCCCGCCGCCAGCCAGTTGTTCAACGAAGTAGTGAGTTCGCTGGCACCGGCCTTCAGCCTGTACACCAACGATCCGGGCAAAGGCAATCGCATCACCCGGTTGCAGCAGGATTCGCTGGGCTTCGCCCAGAGCCTGTCGCAGGCGGTGGAAAACGCCTACCAGTGGAAATCCGATCGTGGCCTGGTGATCGTGAAAACGGCGATCGTTTCGATTGAATACGACCCCAACACCCGCGAACTGCTGAAGACGGTGCAGCGCGCCGATGCGCTGGCCGGATCGCGCGGCAATTCCAATCTGCAGGCCAGCGTGGCACAGGGCATCCAGTCGGCCGGTGAAACCGGCGGTGCGGCGGGCGTGATGGGCCTGGGCATGGCGACCGGCATGATGGGCGGCATCGGCAGTCTGCAGCAGCCGGCCACGCCTGCCGCGAACGCCGAGGACGATCCCGTTGCCAAGCTGAAGAAGGCCAAGGAAATGCTGGACCTGGGCCTCATCACCCAGCAGGATTACGACGCGCTGAAGACCAAGGCGCTGGGCCTGTAATCGATCGCACGCCCGGTACGTCACGCCCATGTCGAACAGCACCCCGCCGCCGCTGCCACCGGCGGCCCCCACCGGTCCTGGATCGCCGCAGGACGTGCCGCCGCTGCCGGGCACGTTCCCGATCGATCCGGCCACCCTGCCCCAGCCGATCCGCGACGAACTGCTGGCTCCCGATCCGGTAGCCATCGATACCGAGTCGCAGGAGCTGCAGGACGGGCTGAACCAGTGCCCGAAGTGCGGCGCCACCGACATCCGCCACAAGCCCGGCAGCGACCTGCTGATCTGCCTGTACTGCCGCAACGAATGGCACGGCAGCCGGGTCGAGGAGGCATTCGGCTTCGGCGAAGGTATCGGCGAACTGCGCGGCACGGTGATCGCTTCCGGCGCGCGCGACATCGATGCCGATGCCGCCAGCCTGATCAGCTTCAAGTGCGGCGGATGCGGCGCGGAGGTGACGGTCAACACCGACAACGCCATGACCGCGCGCTGCCACTGGTGCCGGCACGTGTTCGGCATCAACGAACAGGTGGCCAATGGTGCGGTGCCCGACGCGGTGCTGCCATTCCACATCCGCAAGGACGACGCGGTGGCCCGCATCCGCCAGTTCGTGCACAAGCGCAGGTTGTTCGCCCTGAAGGCCTTCAAGCAGCAGTTCACGCCCGAAAACGTGGTGGGCGTGTACATGCCGTACATGATCGTGGACGGCAACGCCAGCGCCGAAATGGCCGGCCAGGGCGAGATCGAAACGCGTCGCTACACCCGCAAGGTCGGCAAGAGCAGCGTGACCTACTACGATGCCGACGTGTATTCGGTGGAGCGCCAGGTGGATTTCACCGTCGACGACCTGCACCTGGAATCCTCCGGCGAACGCGGCAACCTGGACACGCGCGTCAACACCAACAACATCATCAACACCATCCTGCCGTTCGACACCAAGAACGCGGTGCGCTGGAATGCGTCGTACCTGTCCGGCTACAGCTCGGAAAAACGCAACCGCGACGTGGAGCACCTGCGCCCACGGCTGGAGGACCAGCTGCTGTCGATCGCCCGCCACCAGGTGGAAGGCTCGGTGGGCCGCTACGACCGCGGCGTGCGCTGGGAGCGTGAACGCCTGGACGTGCACGGCACGCGCTGGGTGTCGATGTACCTGCCGGTGTGGCTGTATTCGTACCATCAGCCCGGCAGCAACGGCGGCCTGCTGCACTACATCGCGGTGAACGGCCGAACCGGCGAAACCATGGGCAGTATGCCGGTGCAGCAGTGGAAACTGGTGCTGGCGGCGCTGACCGCGGGCACCTTCATCGAGGGGATCGCCCTCTGGATCGTGGGGAATACCTGATGAGCGACGACACCGGCTGGCTGCTGCTGGCAGGCCCCGCGGGGGCCACCGCACTGTACTGGGCGCTGTACCGCTACTATCGCAACACCGACAAATCGCATGCTTTCGAGCGCGAAACGACCGTGGACGCGCAGCCGGTCACCGGCAGCGAGCACAAGGTGGGCGAGGTGAAAGGCACGCGCGCCTCGCAGATCGAAGGCAACAACGTGCACGACTACCGCAGGCGGGTGCAGCGGCTGCAGGACGATTCCGGTCGACCGACGGGGCCGGCTGCCGGTTGATCACCGTGCAGCGATGCACATCCAGGCGGATGCGCTTGTGCGGCTACCGCTTGGCCGGATGGCGGCATCGATACTGGGTACCCCTGATGCGACCTGCCCGTGCCGCCCATGGATGTGCTGCTCCAGCGCGTCGACGTCACCGGCCCGGCATCGGCATCTGCATCGGCATCATTCGAAGGCTCCGATGCTGTCGTAGGTCAGGTTGTCGAAACGCGTGTATTCGCCGAAGAACTTCAGCTTGATCGACCCGGTCGGGCCGTTGCGCTGCTTGCCGATGATCACCTCGGCCAGTCCCTTGTCCGGCGAATTCTCCTTGTTGTAGTAATCGTCGCGGTAGATGAACACGATCACGTCGGCGTCCTGTTCGATGGCGCCGGATTCGCGCAGGTCGGCCATCACCGGACGCTTGTCGGTACGCGTTTCCAGCGAGCGGTTGAGCTGCGACAGCGCGATCACCGGCACGTTCAATTCCTTGGCCAGCGCTTTCAGGTTGCGCGAGATCTCGGAGATTTCGGTGGCCCGGTTCTCGCTGTTGCCCGGCACCTGCATCAACTGCAGGTAGTCGATCACGATCAGCCCCAGGTCGTGTTCGCGCTTCAGCCGGCGCGCCTTGGCACGCAAGGCTTCCGGCGACAGGGCCGGGGTGTCGTCGATGAAGATCTTCGCCTCGCGCAGCAGCCGGATGGCGCTGGTCACGCGGCTCCAGTCCTCGTCCTCCAGCTGGCCGGTGCGCAAACGGGTGGCGTTGACCCGTCCGGTCGAGGAAATCAGGCGCAGTGCCAGCTGGCTGGCCGACATTTCCATCGAGAACACGGCCACGGCCTTCCTGGTCTTCATCGCCGCGTATTCGGCCATGTTCAGCGCCAGCGTGGTCTTGCCCATCGACGGTCGCGCGGCCAGGATCAGCAGGTCGGTCGGCTGCAGTCCGGCGGTCATCTCGTCGAATTCGGTGTAGCCGGTGGGCATACCGGTGATGCCGCCGCCGTTCGCGTAGCGGGTCTGCAGCACGTCGAAGGCCTCGGCCATGGCCTTGTTCACCGGCACGAAATCGGTGCGCCCGCGCGCCTGCGCCTCGCCGATCGCGAACACCTCCTGCTCGGCCTTGGCCAGCAATTCGCTGCTCTCGCGGCCTTCTGGCTGGAAGCCGTCGTTCACGATGCCTGTGCCGACCTCGATCAGCTGCCTCAGCACGGCCTTGTCGCGCACGATGTCCGCATAGGCCTTGATGTTGGCTGCCGAGGGCGTGGTGCCGGCCAGTTCCACCAGGTAGGCACCACCGGCCACCTGTTCGCCCAGCCCCTGCGACTCGAACCATTCGGCCAGCGTCACCGCGTCATACGGGCGGTTCTTCTCGGCCAGCTCGCGGATCGCGCGGTAGATCAGCTGGTGGTCGCGGCGGTAGAAATCGTGCTCCGAAATCAGGTCGGCCACCCGATCGAACGCGTCCGGGGCCAGCATCAACCCGCCCAGCACCGCCTGCTCGGCTTCCACCGACTGTGGCGGCACGCGGAGCTGTTCCACCTTGCCGTCGCTGCGCGGCCCCTGTTCCGGCCACCGGCCCTGTCGTGCGCTCATTCCCGATGTCGTCCCCGGTTGCGGACCGCCCGGGCGATCCTGATGGTGATCTGGACTGTGCATGCTAGGGGCAAGGCCTGTGGGTACGCGACGAAACAACCGGGGGACATCCTGTGGACAAGTGCGATCAGGAATAGCCGCTGTCGATCTCACCGCCTGCGATCACGCAGACATGCAAACGAAACGGGCGCCCCGCAGGGCGCCCGTCTGGATCACGCACAGCGCGAGGACAGCCCGGTCAGGCGGCCTCCGGCACAACCAGCACCGTCACCGGGGTTTCCACGTCGGCATGCAGATGCAGCATCACCTCGTATTCGCCGGTCTGACGGATAGCGCCTTCGCCCATCACCACTTCAGACTTCTCCACCTCGGTGCCGAGCTTGCTCAGCGCCTGGGCGATTTCGCGCGGGCCGACCGAGCCGTACAGCTTGCCTTCGGTGGAGGCATTGGCGGCGATGGTCACGGTCGTGCCTTCCAGCTTGGCCTTGCGCCCTTCCGCGCCTTCCAGCGCCTGCCTGGCCTTGGCCTCGTACTCGGCGCGGCGCGCCTCGAACTGGGCCAGGTTGTCGGCAGTGGCCGGCACCGCCTTGCCCTGCGGCACCAGGAAGTTGCGGCCATAGCCGGGTTTCACGTTCACTTTGTCGCCCAGGTTGCCCAGGTTGACGACTTTCTGCAGCAGGATCAGTTCCACGGTGGTCTCCGTAATTCGTTAGCGGCGCGTGCCGCAACGGATGCTGTCCGAATGGACGGGATGAAGCGACATCGGATGACGGATCGCCACCGGCCCGGCCCGACGTGCAGGACCGAACCGTGGCGACGACGCCGGATCAGACGTCGTGGTTGTCGGTGTACGGCAGCAGTGCCAGATAGCGGGCGCGCTTGACCGCGGTGGCCAGCTGGCGCTGGTAGCGCGACTTGGTGCCGGTGATGCGGCTGGGCACGATCTTGCCGTTCTCGGTCAGGTTCTGCCGCAGGGTGTTGAGATCCTTGTAGTCGATCTCCTTCACGCCCTCGGCGGTGAACTTGCAGTATTTGCGGCGACGGAAAAACTTGGACATGGCAGGTCTCCTCAGGCGGCTTCGGCAGTGTCGGCGGCGGCATCGTCGCCATCGGAATCGCCGGGGGATTCGTCGTCGCGGCGGCGACGCTCGCTGCGCTCGGGCTTGTCGCCCTTGTCGTCCTTGTTCTTCATGATCGGCGACTGCTCGGTGTCGGCGCCGTCGCGGCGCATCACCAGGTGACGCAGTACCGCGTCGTTGAAGCGGAAAGCCTCGACCAGCTCGTTCAGCACGGCCTGGTCGACCTCGACGTTGAACAGCACGTAGTGGGCCTTGACCAGGTTGTTGATGGAATAGGCCAGCTGGCGGCGGCCCCAGTCCTCCTGGCGGTGGATGATGCCGTTGCCGCCTTCGATCAGGGCGCGGTAGCGCTCGATCATGGCCGGCACCTGCTCGCTCTGGTCCGGGTGGACCAGGAACACGATTTCGTAATGACGCATGATGGTTCCTTTTGGATGTCGGCCGGATCGGAACGACCCGGCCGGGACAGCCCTCCGCCACCGGAATGGCGCGGTCGGGCAAGGGCCCCGCTGACACGGGGACCGCGCATTATGCCGACCGATGCGCGCTTCGGCAACCCGGGGATTGACCCGGCAGCGCTGCGTCGGCCACCATCGGCGCATGGAACGCCCGCTGCTGCCCGTTGCCTACATGCTGGCCTACGCCCGCAACCAGACGTACTACGTCGATGCGGCCGCCACCCTGGGTGAAGCCTATCTGTTCTCGCGCCAGCTGATCCACGACCGTCTGGCCCGCGGCGAGACCATCCGCGAGGTGTCGACCCTGGTGTGGTTCGAGGAGCATCCCACGCTGGAAGCCGGCAAGGCGCGCGCCGCGGAACTGCGGCGCTGGCCGCTGCGCTGGCAGCGCCGGCTGATCGACCAGATGAATCCGGAATGGGTATGCCTGATGGACGTGATCGAGAAGCTGCCTGCGGACTTCATGCATCCGGTCCCGGAAACGCCGCGGCGCCCGGACAATCGGCCATCGAAGGAATGATCGTTCGGCCGACTGCGCGAACGCGGACGGGACCGCGTCCTCGCCTCAGGCGTGCTGCGGATCGACGGTGAAGCTCTCGCCGCAGCCGCATTCGCCGGTGGCATTGGGGTTGCGGAACACGAACTGCTCGGCCAGACCGGCCTTGACGAAGTCTATTTCAGTGCCGTCCACCAGCGCGGCGCTGTCGGCATCCACGAACACGCGGATGCCGTCCACCTCGCTGACCACATCGCCGTCGCGCTGCTCGCGGGCCATGTCCACCACGTAGCCCCAGCCGGAACAGCCGGTGCGGCGAACGCCCATGCGCAGACCCAACGCGTCGGGCGCGTCGCTCAGATAGCCATGGATGCGGTCGCGTGCAGCAGGGGCCAGTCGGATGCTCATGGCGTCATTGTACCTTCGGTAGACTGTACGGCTGCTGCATCCCCGTCTCCCCTGCTTTTCCGAGGTTCCATGACCATCATCAGCGTGGCCCAGGCACTGGCCGGCCAGGTGCCCGAAGGCGGGCAGATCAGCGTGCGCGGCTGGGTGCGCACCGTGCGTGGCTCAAGCGCGCTGGCCTTCGTGAACGTGAGCGACGGCTCGGGTTTCGCGCCCATCCAGGTAGTGGCCGATGCCGAGCTGGACAATTTCGATGCCATTTCGCGGCTCACGCCCGGCTGCGCGGTGATCGCCACCGGAAAACTGGTGCAGTCGCAGGGCAAGGGCCAGAGCTTCGAGATCCGGGCCGACAGCCTCGAGATCGTCGGCTGGGTGGAAGACCCCCTGACCTATCCGATCCAGCCCAAGCCGATGTCGCCGGAATTCCTGCGGGAAGTGGCGCATCTGCGTCCGCGCACCAATCTGTTCGGCGCGGTCACCCGCATCCGCCACTGCCTGGCGATGGCCGTGCACCGGTTCTTCCACGAGCAGGGCTACGTGTGGATCAGCACGCCGATCATCACCACCAGCGATGCCGAAGGCGCCGGGCAGATGTTCCGCGTATCCACGCTGGATCTGGCCAACCTGCCGCTGGACCGGGACGGGGCGGTGGACTTCTCGCGCGATTTCTTCGGCAAGGAAACCTTCCTGACCGTGTCCGGGCAGCTGAACGTGGAGGCGTATTGCCTGGCGCTGAGCAAGGTGTACACCTTCGGCCCCACGTTCCGTGCCGAAAACAGCAACACCACGCGCCACCTGGCCGAGTTCTGGATGGTGGAACCGGAAATCGCCTTCGCCGACCTGGCCGAGGATGCGCGGGTGGCCGAGCAGTTCCTGAAATACCTGTTCCGGGTGGTGCTGGAGGAACGCGCCGACGACATGGCCTTCATCGCCGAACGGGTGGAAAAAAATGCCATCACGCGGCTGGAGACCTTCATCAACGCGCCATTCGAGCGCATCGACTACACCGATGCGGTGGCGCTGTTGCAGAAGGCCGGCCAGCGCTTCGAATTTCCGGTGGAATGGGGTCTGGATCTGCAGACCGAGCACGAGCGCTGGCTGACCGAAGTGCACGTGGGCCGGCCGGTGGTGGTGACCAACTATCCGGAACACATCAAGGCGTTCTACATGCGCCTGAACGACGACGGCAGGACCGTGGCGGCGATGGACGTGCTGGCGCCGGGCATCGGCGAGATCATCGGCGGCAGCCAGCGCGAGGAGCGCCTGGACGTGCTGGACGCGCGCATGGCGCAGTTCGGCCTGGATCCGGAGCACTACGGCTGGTACCGCGATTTCCGCCGCTACGGCAGCGTGCCGCATGCCGGGTTCGGCCTGGGCTTCGAGCGGCTGGTGGTGTACGTGTGCGGCCTGGCGAACATCCGCGACGCCATCGCCTATCCGCGCTATCCCGGCCATGCCAACTACTGAGGCCTTGCCGCACGCATGATCCTGTTCTTCGCGCTGGTGTGCTTTTCGCTGGCCATCGCCGGCGCCACCGCCTTCGTCATTTTCTGGCCGCTGGCGCTGGTGCACCTGCGTGACCGGCATCCGCTGGTGCGGGCCACGCTGGGCGATGGTGCGTTCATCCGGCCGCAGGCGCTGTGGTGGCTGCTTAGCCGGCAGTACCGCTCGGTCAGCGATCCGGCATTCACCGGGTTGGCCACGCCGGCATGGGTGGCGCTGTCGGTCATCGTGTTCGGACTGGCCAGCGGCGGCATACTGTGGCTGGTCGGCCAAATCTTGGAAGCAACATGACGACGACATGGGTGAACGAGCAATGGTGGCTGGCCACACTGGGCAACCTGTTGATCTGGGCGCGCCTGCGCGAACTGTCCGCCGGCACCGCCGAAGTGCTGGACAGCGACGGCGCCACCCTGGCGTACGACAGCGTGGACAGTGCCCGCGCAGCATTGATGGATGCCGAATTCGTGGCCTTCGACGGGCTGGATGAGGACGATGCGTTGCAACGCGGCTTCAGCTTGCGGGAGATCGCCCCGCCCGTCGCCGGTGACGACGCGCAGTTGCGCGGACGCATGGTGCAATCGCTGGGTCAGCGCGCCTGACGCCATGACGGTTTTCCCGTTCCATTCATGGAGTTGCCACGTTGGATCTTGATCTTTCCGGACGACACGCGCTGGTGTGCGGCGCATCCGATGGCATCGGCGCTGCCGCGGCACACGAACTGGGCCTGCTGGGCGCGGACGTCACGGTGCTGGCACGCCGCGAGGAGCGGCTGCGCGCAGTGGCAACTGCCCTGCCCGTCACGGCCGGTCAGCAGCACTGCTGGATCAGCGCCGACGTGTCCGACACCGAGGCGTTGCATGCGCAGGTCGTGGAATTGGCTGCCCGCAAGCCGGTGCAGCTGCTGATCAACAACACCGGCGGTCCGCCGGGTGGACCGGCGCATGCCGCAACGTCACAGGCTTTCCTGGATGCGTTCCAGCGGCATCTGATCGCCAACCAGATGCTGCTGCAGGCAACGCTGCCCGGCATGCGAGCGGCCGGCTGGGGTCGCATCGTCAACGTGATTTCCACTTCGGTGCGCGAGCCGATTCCCGATCTCGGCGTGTCCAACACGGTGCGCGGCGCGGTGGCCAGCTGGGCGAAAACGCTGTCGCGCGAACTCGCCCCGCAGGGCATCACGGTGAACAACGTGCTGCCCGGTTTCACCGACACGGCGCGCATCGCGCAGATCGTGGCAGATCGCATGCAGAAGGAAAACCGCAGCGACGCCGAGATCCGGGCCGCCATGCTGGCCAGCGTGCCGGCAGGCCGCTTCGCGCAGCCGCAGGAAACCGCTGCGATGATCGCGTTTCTGTGCACGCCGGCAGCTGCTTACGTGACCGGGCAGTCGATCGCCGTGGATGGTGGGCGCATGCAGTCGATCTGAACCGTCGCCGTGCCCGGGCATTCGCGTGGCCGTCCGCACCGGATCGGCTGCATCGGCAAGCGATGCGCTATCGTTCCCGGCCAGTATCCCTCCGCGCCACAATGACGTCCCCCCTCTACCGCCCGGAAGCCCTGCAGGCCCGCCAGGACGACTGGATGGGATCGGTGCGCCTGCCGGCGACGCGAATGGCGCGGATGATGGCCTGGGTGGCCATGGCTGCGATCGCGGCGCTGGTCCTGGTGCTGGCATTGGGCAGCCATGTGCGCAAATTGCCGGCACGCGGACAGGTGGTGCCGGTGGGCGGCGTGCTGCAGGTGCTGGCACCTGCCTCGGGCAGCGTGACCGCCAGCTTTGCCGGCGAAGGCGACAGCGTGAAGGCCGGACAACCGCTGCTGCAGCTGCAATCCACGCTGGCAGGCACGGCAGCTGACGGACGACTGGCCACGCGCCTGGATGCCGAATTCAAGGCCCAGCTGCGCGACATCGACACCGAGCTGGCCGGCATCGCGCAGGAACGCGCGACGCGCCGGACATCCTTGCGCGAACAGGCGCACTCCCTGCAGCGACAGGTGGCGTCCGCACAACGGCACGTGCACATCCGCCAGCAGCAGGCACAGGCCGCGCAGGCACTGCTGGAGCGGATCCGCCCCCTGCAGCGCGAGCAGTTGATCAGCGCCCTGCAGGTGCAGCAACACGAAAGCGCCGCGATGGAAGCCCGTGCCCAGCTGGAATTGCAGCAGCAGGATCTGCTGCGTCTGCAGACCGAACTGGCCCGCATCCGTGAACAGCTGACGCTGCTGCCGGGTGAATCGGACGCGCGCAGCGTGCAGCTGCAGCGCGAACGCTCGCGCATCCGCCAGCAGGCTGCGCGCAACCGCATCGAAGGCGATGCCGTGGTGCGTGCACCGGCTGCAGGACGCCTGTCCGGCCTGCTGGCCAGCACCGGTCAGGCGGTGCAGGCCGGACAGCCGCTGCTGTCGCTGGTTCCCGCGGATGCGCCATTGGAAGTGGAATTGTGGTTGCCCGTGGATGCCGCCGGCATGGTGCGTGCCGGCACCGCGGTGGCCTTGCGTTTCGATGCTTTTCCCTACGCCCGCTACGGCATCCGGCGCGGCACCGTGCGCGCGGTGTCCGCCAGCCCCATCGCCGCAGATCAGGTGCGCGCGCATGGGGGCGGCACGGATGCAACAGCCGCCTACCGGTTGCGGGTGCGCCTGCTCCCCGCACCCAATGCCGCGCCGCTGCCGCTGCAACCGGGCATGCAGGTGAAGGCCGACCTGCTGCTGGAACGGCGACGCTTGTACCGGCTGATCGTCGACCCGCTACGCAGGCCATCGGCATGAGCACGCCGGTCCTGGCCGGCAACAGCCGCATGCCGGTGGTGCTGCAGAACGAACTGGCCGAATGCGGCCTGGCCTGCCTGACCATGATCGCCTGCCACTACGGTCACGATCTCGACTTGGCCAGTCTGCGCCGGCGCTTTCCGGTCTCGCTGAAGGGCGCCAGTCTGGCCCGGCTGATCGGCATCGCCGCCGAGTTGGGGCTGGACGCACGGCCGTTGCGGGTGGAACTGGACTACCTGCCGCAGCTGCGTCTGCCCTGCATCGTGCACTGGGACCTGAACCACTTCGTGGTGCTGGTGCGCGTGCACGGCGACACAGTCGAGTTGCACGACCCCGCACGAGGCGCGGTGCGCATGCCTGTGGCGGAATTCTCGCGGCATTTCACCGGAATCGCCCTGGAGCTGACACCGGCAGCCGGATTCGCGCCGCAAGTGGAGCGCCGTCGCCCGCGGCTGCGTGCGCTGGTCGGCCACGTGCAGGGACTATACAGCGCGCTGGGGCGCGTGTTGCTGCTGGCACTGGCGCTGGAACTGTTCACCCTGACCCTGCCCTTGGCCGTGCAGTGGGTTCTGGACCAGGTGCTGGTGAGTGCCGATACCGGCCTGCTGACCCTGATCGGCCTGGGCTTCCTGGCCGTGGTCACGCTGCAGGCGCTGCTGTCGGCCATGCGCGGGGTGATGCTCGCCGACATCGGTGCCGCCCTGAATGCCCAATGGACCAGCAACCTGTTCGGACATCTGCTGCGATTGCCGCTGGCCTATTTCGAAAAACGCAGCGTGGGCGGCGTGCTGTCGCGCTTCCTGTCGCTGCAGATCGTGCAGCAGACCGTCACCGGCAGTTTCGTCGAAGCGCTGCTGGACGGGTTGACCGTGTTGCTGGTGCTGGCACTGCTGCTGGCCTACAGCCCACTGCTGACGCTGGTCGTGATCTGCGGATTCGCACTGTACGCGCTGCTGCGCTGGCTGGCCTATCGCCGGCTGTGGCTGCTGAAGGACGAGCAGATGGGCCATCTGGCGCGCCAGCAGAGCGTGCTGATCGAATCGGTCCACGGCATCCAGACCCTGAAACTGGCCAATCTGCAACCGCTGCGCCAGGCCCGGCTGGCCAATGCCACCGTCGATGTCACCAACCGTGAAGCTGCAGTGGGCCGTATCACGGCGGTGTTCGGCGGACTGTCGAAACTGGTGTTCGGGGCACAGCGCATCGTGCTGATCTGGATCGCCGCGCGGATGGTGCTGGCCGGCAGCCTCAGCGCCGGCATGCTGGTGGCCTTCATCGCCTATGCCGAACTGTTCGCGGCCCGCACCGCCGCACTGATCGATCGGGTGGTGGAACTGCGCCTGCTGTCGGTGCATGCGCAGCGCATTGCCGACGTGGCCATGGAACCGCCCGAGGCGCATGTGCATACCGGTTACGCCGGACCTGAGCCGGCCGCGGAACTGGTGCTGGAAAACGTGAGTTTCCGCTACGCCGACGACGATCCGTGGGTGCTGCAGGATCTGAGCCTGCGCGTCGCCCCGGGCGAATCGGTGGCCATCACCGGTCCTTCTGGCAGCGGCAAGACCACCCTAGCAAAACTGATGCTGGGCCTGCTGCAGCCGCAGGAAGGCCGGATACTGCTGGGCGGCATCGACATCCGCCATCTCGGCCTGTCCAGTTACCGCGAACGCGTCGCCGCCGTGATGCAGGACGACACCCTGTTCGCCGGTTCGGTGGCCGCCAACATCGCGGCGTTTGCATCCGATGCGCGACAGGAAGACATCGAACGGGCTGCGCGTGCCGCCCACATCCACGACACCCTGGTGCGCATGCCGATGGGCTACGAATCGCTGGTGGGCGACATGGGCTCGGCGCTGTCCGGCGGCCAGAAGCAGCGCGTACTGCTGGCGCGGGCGCTGTACCGCAAGCCGGACATCCTGCTGCTGGACGAGGCCACCAGTCATCTGGATGTCGAACTGGAACAGGCCATCAACGTCGCCATCGCCGGACTTGCCATCACCCGCATCATCATCGCCCACCGCCCGGACACCATCCGCAGCGCGGATCGCGTCATTGCACTGCAAGATCACCGGCACAGCCACACGACAAAGGCCGGGGAGAACGCTTGATGGACTGCGCCCAGCTGTCCGGTCTGGGCTATCCCGTGGAATGCGCGATGGGCGACGTGACGCAGATGCACAAGCTGCTTTACCGCAACGAGAGCACGGGCTACTGGCAGCCGTCGCGCGTGGCGCGCCGATGGAGATCGCTTGGCATGCCAACTGCTGGTTGCACAGTCAAGCAGACATCCCAGGGATCGAAGCGTCGCGAGCGAAATCGCACGTATCCCAGAACGAAAAAGCCGTCCTTTCAAAAGGACGGCTTTTTCGGACTTTCTTCGCACTCTGAGCCAATCGAATCAGCACGGACAACCTAAGCGCTCGATTTGATTGGTGGGCGGTACAGGGTTCGAACCTGTGACCCCTACCATGTCAAGGTAGTGCTCTACCGCTGAGCTAACCGCCCGAAAGGACGGCCATTCTAGCCCGGCGCCCGCCGACGGACAACAGTCCGTCGGCAGGACCGGCTGACGGATCACTGCTCCGGCGGGATACGCAGCACCTGACCGGGGTAGATCTTGTCCGGGTCGCTCAGCATCGGCTTGTTGGCCTCGAAGATCTGGTTGTATTTGTTGGCTTCGCCGTAGAACTCCTTCGAGATCTTCGACAGCGTGTCGCCCGACTTGACCGTGTAGGTCTTCGAGGTCCAGCCATCGCCACTGCCGCCGGCGGAGGCATGTGCACTGCCCGCGCTGGCGCCCGGATTGGCATCGGCCACCGTGCTTGCGCTGCTGCGCACATTGCTGAAATCGGCGCCGACCTTTGTCACGCTGAGGCGGTCGTCGACCTTCTCGATGCCTTCCACGTTTCCGGCGGCCAGCACGGCCTTCTCGCGGGTGGCGGCATCGGCCACGCTGCCGGTCAGCACGGCGGTATCGCCGTCCACTTCCACCTTCACACCGGAAATGCCGTAACCGCCGAGGTGCTTCTCGATGGCGTCCTCGCGACGGGCTTCGCCCGGCTTGAAGATCTTCTCGCCCGCGTTTTTCACGAAATCAAACAGACCCATGGTGTGTTCTCCTGAAAGGGACAGCCAGTGTGAACAGGGGAGTGTTTACGCCGGGTCAAGACCGCTCAGGAACGCAGTCCCGACTCGCGCAACCGGTGCAGCTCGTCGCGCACCTGCGCGGCCTGCTCGAATTCCAGGTCGCGGGCGTGCTGGTGCATGCGCTCTTCCAGTTGGCGGATGTGCCGCGCCAGTTCGGCCGGCGGCAGGGCGGCGTAGTCGATGCGGGGCTCGGCCGCCTTGCGGATGCCGCCACCCTTGCTGCGCCCCTTGCCGGTATCTGCATCACGCGCACCTTCCAGGATGTCCACCACCGGCTTGGCCACGCTGGTCGGCACGATGCCGTGCTCGGCATTGAATTCCAGCTGCTTCTGCCGGCGGCGGTCGGTCTCGTCCAGCGCCGCCTGCATCGACCGGGTCATGTTGTCGGCGTACAGGATGGCCTTGCCACGCACGTTGCGGGCGGCGCGGCCGATGGTCTGGATCAGCGAGCCGGCCGAACGCAGGAACCCTTCCTTGTCGGCATCCAGAACCGCCACCAGCGACACCTCGGGCATGTCCAGGCCCTCGCGCAGCAGGTTGATGCCCACCAGCACGTCGAACTTGCCCAAGCGCAGGTCGCGGATGATCTCCACCCGCTCCACCGTTTCGATGTCGCTGTGCAGGTAGCGCACCCGCACGCCGTGCTCGCCGAGGTAGTCGGTCAGGTTCTCGGCCATGCGCTTGGTCAGGGTGGTGATCAGCACGCGGTCGCCCATGCGCACCCGCTCGTTGATCTCGCCCAGCACGTCGTCCACTTGGGTCGCGACCGGGCGGATCTCCACCTGCGGATCCACCAGACCGGTGGGCCGCACCACCAGTTCGGTCACTTCGCCTGCGGATTCGCGCAGTTCGTACGGACCGGGCGTGGCCGACACGAAGATCGTGCGCGGGGTGCGCGCCTCCCACTCCTCGAACCGTAGCGGGCGGTTGTCCAGCGCCGAAGGCAGTCGGAAACCGAATTCCACCAGGGTTTCCTTGCGCGACCGGTCGCCCTTGTACATCGCGCCGATCTGCGGCACGGTCACGTGCGACTCGTCCACCACCAGCAGACCCTCCGGCGGCAGATAGTCGAACAGCGTCGGCGGCGGATCGCCCGGGTTGCGGCCCGTCAGGTGCCGGGAATAGTTCTCGATGCCGTTGCAGTAGCCGACTTCGGCCATCATCTCCAGATCGAACTGGGTGCGCTGCGCCAACCGCTGCGCCTCCACCAGCTTGTTCTGCGCGTACAGCTGCTCCAGCCGCTGCTGCAGCTCGATCTTGATGGTGTCCACGGCACTGAGGGTGCGCTCGCGGGTAGTGGCGTAGTGCGTCTTCGGATACACGGTGTAGCGCGGCACCGGCCGCAGCACCGCGCCGGTGAGCGGGTCGAACACGCTGAGCCGTTCGATCTCGCCATCGAACAATTCCACGCGCAGCGCCTCGGACTCCTCCTCGGCCGGATGGATGTCGATCACCTCGCCGCGCACCCGGAAGGTGCCGCGGTCCAGCGCGATGTCGTTGCGAGTGTACTGCAGCATGGTGAGATGCTTGATCAGGTCGCGCTGGCCGATGTGCTCGCCGCGCGACAGGATCAGCCGCAGCGACAGGTAGTCCTCCGGCGCGCCCAGGCCGTAGATGGCCGATACGGTGGCCACCACGATGGTGTCCGGCCGCGACAGCAGCGCCTTGGTGGCCGACAGCCGCATCTGCTCGATGTGGTCGTTGATCGAGCTGTCCTTCTCGATGTAGGTGTCGCTGGACGGCACGTAGGCCTCAGGCTGGTAGTAGTCGTAGTAGCTGACGAAGTACTCCACCGCGTTGTGCGGAAAGAACTGGCGGAACTCGCCGTACAGCTGCGCCGCCAGGGTCTTGTTGTGGGCCATCACGATGGTTGGCTTCTGCACCGCCTGCACCACGTTGGCGATGGTGAAGGTCTTGCCCGACCCGGTCACGCCCAGCAGCGTCTGCCGAGCCAGGCCGTCCTGGAAGCGGCGGACCAGCTCAGCGATGGCCTGCGGCTGGTCGCCGGCCGGCGCATACGGCGCGACCAGCCGGAACGGGCCGTCGCCGACGGCTTCGCCAAGGGGAGTCGGGATGGCGGTTGAAGATGAGTTGCGCCTGGACATCCAGGCAGTGTATCCGCCCGGATCGATCCGCCCGGTGAAGCCCCGCACGCAGGCGCGTTCCGCACTTGCGCCCGGGCGGCACTGTAGGCACAATGATGCCCCCGCCCGAATAGCTCAGCCGGTTAGAGCACTTGACTGTTAATCAGGGGGTCGTTGGTTCGAGTCCAACTTCGGGCGCCAGTACAGAGCAGCTTAAAAAACAGGCCTCGCAGCGATGCGGGCCTTATTTTTGCCCGGCGAGCCACGTATCCCGCCACGTGTAGCCCGTCTATAGCCCGCGTGACAGATTTGCGCAGGGGTGCCACGCTCGTAATGTGGCGGGTTATGTGCTAACGCGTGATACGCACCTGCTGAAACTTGCCCTTGCCAACGATGCGCCACGGCACGCGGAACACGGCGGGCGGCGTAGTGCCTTCGGCCCATTCGACAATGCGGGGCCACCACAGGATTAGCCGGGCGGCTTTCTCAAAGGCGGGCTGTGTCGCCCAACCCTTGTCCAGCACAAACACGATCAGGCCTGCCGATGCGATGGCGTCGCGCTCGATGAGGCGTCGATGATGATGGTCTTGTGTGATGTGTATCTGAATCTTGGCGTCGGCAACGGCAGCAAACACGTCCACGTCCGGCGTGCCACGCGGCACCAGATCGGTGACGTGCATCACTTCGTGGTCGTCGGCCTGAGCGAGAGCATGCAGCGCCCTAGCTACGGCACGCGACAGATTCTCGTCCAGCTGCGCCTTCAAGCAGAGGCGACCTTCTTTTCTTCGAACTCCATCGCCTTGCGCACAGCCGCCACAGGAACCTCATACAGCTTGGCAACGCGCTTCTCGTTTCCGCCTTCTGCTTTCACGGCGTTCACAATGGCGATGGTCGGAATGTCGTACTCGGCCAGGATGGGTTGACCAAACTTGCGCGCAGGGTCGAACACGATGGCCTTAGAGTTACGCATCGGGAACCAGCGCATTGCCTCGCCCTGCATATCGAGTTCCACGCCTTCGCGCAGCGATGGGCCGACAACCCTCTGAATAACGTTCTGTCGCCTCACGATGTCCACCAGCGATTCATCGCCGGTTTCCTCGACTACCTCCATAAAGATGCGTCGGCCGTCCGTCCTAAACCTCTTGCAAGTAAACGGGTAAGGCGAATCGAATGCGATGCGCGCTTCTTCTAGCGTGCGGCGAATCACTTGCAACGGCACGCCTTCGTCCCGAAATGCGTGAACGAAACGGAGTTCGATTAGATCCTTGAAACCCAGACCTTCGATATCCGTTTCCGCTAGCTGCGTGCGCCATAGCGGCGACGAAAACACCGGGTCGCCGCTGCGATTCTTCTGTGTGTAGCCACGCATCCAGCGGCGCAGTTCGCTAGGCCTCGCACCGATGAAGCGCGCAGCATCAGCGAAGGAATAAATTCCTACTCCGAAGGTGGCTTGTGCTTGCATCGGGATGCCCATAGGAGGAGTGTAAAGGACGCAGCTAGCACTGCGCTAGCTGGGGGCTAACTAGGGTGCCAAGCCAGTCTCACAACGATTGAGATTGTTCGCCAACCTGGACAAGCCGTTCATTTAACGATGCTCCAGGTGCGACCTTCGCGGTTTGCTGTACTTCTAGTCCGTAGGCCCCTCATAGTCGGCTCTTACGTCGATGGGATCCACGAATACGTCGATGGGATCCACGAGCCCGAACGACACCACGTCATCCGCGCCACGAAGTCGGCCACGTTCTTACGATGCCCCGGGTCGAGCCCCAATAAGTGTCCAGGATTGCTTCGATTCCGATGCGAACGTACGAATCTTCCACCTGCGCATGCGGCAACACTTTTGGAGTGCAACAAAGATCGAATCACCAGCCAACCTGGGATTGGCAATGGCCGCTTACTCCGCCGGCGCCAGCGCATCGGCCAGACGCGCCTGGATGCGATCCAGGTCCGGGATCAGCGCGGCGTCCTCGCGCAGCATCACGCGGGCGGCCACGGCATCGGGCAACTCGGCATCGCCCTCGCCGTCCACCGGCGACAATGCCTCGCGCGACACGGTGACCAGGCGCGGGAAGCCTTGGGTCAGCATCGCGAAATACGGGGGCAGCCGGTCGTCGTCGGCAAACGCTTTCAGCACCAGCAGCTTGTTGCCCAGGCGCGGGGTTTCCGCGGCCAGTCCGGCCATGCGCGCGAAGGAGATCATCGGCACGTCCCAGCCGCGCCAGCGCGACTTGCCCAGTAGCCAGTCGGGGGCATCGGCCACCGGTTCCGGCGGCGCGTACGACAGCACTTCGGAAATCACCGCGTTCGGCAGCAATGCGGCACCGCCCTGCACCTGGATCAGCACGCCGCGGATGTCGGAGGTCGACTGGCTCACGGGCGGACTCCCAGGATGGCCCAGTTGGACAGGGTGACGGCGATCTGATCCGGCGCGAGCGGATGGGCGCCGGCGGCAATGGCCGTGCCGGCGCCTTGCGCATCGAAGCAGCTGTCCGGGGTTTGTGCCAGCAGCAGGGCTCCGGTGGCAGCCAATCCGGCCATGGCGGCGGATTGCTGTGGATCGGCCCCGCTCAACACCACCACTGCGCAACGGGAAGCCTGGCTGGCATCCAGCGCCGGCATGCGGTCGCCTTGAGCATCGAACTGCCAAGCGGCATCGGGCGGGGCATGCACACCGGTCGCGGAGGCAAGGATGTAGATCCTGCCCGCAGCGATGGCCGCGCCGGGCTGGGCCAATTCCACTGGCAAGGAACTGATGCGCTCGAGCTGCTGCACCAGCTTGTCGTGGCGTGCACCTTCCAGTTTCTGCTGGATCAGCACCGGACGATCGAACTCCGAGGGCAAGCCGGACAGCAGATGGCGAATGGCGTCCGGACCACCGATGCCGGCCAGGACCCAGACGGCTCCGGATGGAATGGCTGCCGCAGCGGATGGGGTGGCGGCCGGGGGCGTTTCGATCGCTGGCGCTGCATCCTCCTCATCCACCAGGTGCAGATGGGCGATGCGCGATTCCAGATCGTCGAGATTGCGCAACACGGCAGCCGACGGCGATCCGGTCGACGGGGTAGCAACCGGCGGCGGAGCGGCATCGGCATCGGCCAACGAGAGAGGGGATGTGATGTCGTCGCTCGCCCGATCCGGCGCATGCGTGGCCGCAGCAGCGGCCGCGGGAGCTTCGCTGGTCGGCTCGGGCGACGACGGCACGTCCGCGGATAGCTCGGCCTGCAGCGAGCGAAGCAGCTCATCCAGGCCCGTGGGGGCGTTGGCCGGACTGTCTAACTCGGGCGGCTTCCAGGCATACTCGTCGGCATCGTCCGAGCCGACATCGGCAGCGGGCGCGGCCTCTCGCGTCAGATCCAGGTCGGCCAGCGAGATCGGCTCGATGTCCAGACTGTCCACCTTGTCCACGACATCGGCGTCGAAGGTCAGGTCCGCATCCGATGGCACATCCAGAGCCGCTTCGGCATCAACCGTTGATGGCGGATCGGCAAGCGCAGGCGCCACGGCTGCCGGAGCGGGCTGCGGCGTGACCGCAGCGCACACGGCGGAACCGGAACCATCCCCCTGCCGCGGCGGCAGCACGTCATCGTGATGATGCAGCTTGGCCAGCAGATGCCGCATCCAGCGTGCCGCGTCCCAGCCCTGGCGACTCAGGGTCAGCTCGGCCTCGTCGTAGATCACGGTGAGCGACCGATCGCGCAGCAGGCCCTGGAAGCGTTCCAGCGCTTCCTCGATGCCGGGGTCCAGCAACACCACCACGGCATCCGGGGCGGCCTGGACGATCTGTGCAGGATCGCCCTGCCCCGGATCCAGCGACAACGCCACGTCCACGCCACCATCGGCCAGCATGCCCTGCATCCTGGCTTCGGCCTGCCCGGGCTTGCTGATCAGTACCACCCGCTTTGCGGACTCAGACATCGCGTGCCTCCTGCAGCACACCGGTGGCCAGCAGCAACTCGTTGACGTTGCGCATCAATTCGGCTTCCTGGTACGGCTTGCCCAGGTAGCGCTCCACGCCGATCTCGAAGGCACGCTGGCGGTGCTTCTCGCCGGTGCGCGAGGTGATCATGATGATCGGGATGTTGCGCATGCGCACGTCCGCGCGCATGCGGGTGGCCAGCTCGTACCCGTCCATGCGCGGCATTTCGATGTCCAGCAGCATCAGGTCGGGCAGGCGCTCCTCGAGGCGTTCCAGGGCATCCACGCCGTCCTTTGCGGTGACCACCTCATAGTTGTGGCGTTCCAGCACGCGACCGCTGACCTTGCGCATGGTGATGGAGTCGTCCACCACCATGACCAGCGGCACGCGGCTTTCCACGGCCACCGGCGTGGCCACCACGCGCTGATGGGCTGTCTGGCGACGCACCAGCGGTGCCACGTCCAGGATCACCACCACGCTGCCGTCGCCCATGATGGTCGCGCCGAAGATGCCCGGCACCGAGGCCACCTGCGGACCCAGTGGCTTGACCACGATCTCGCGGTTGCCCAGCACCTGATCCACGCTGACTGCGGCACGCAGGTCGCCGGCGCGGATCAGCAGCAGCGGCATCTGCAGCTGCCCTTCGGCGCGTGCCGGCGGGTGCCCGACCAGCTGGCCGAGGTCGCGGATGATGTAGTCCTCGCCACCGTAGCTGTAGACCGGGTCGTCCTGGTCCAGCACGTCGCGGTTCACGCGGCCCACGCCGCGCACCGAGGCGATCGGCACGGCAAACGTGGTTTCGCCGATGCGCACGAACACGGCCTGGGTGACCGCCATGGTCTGCGGCAGGCGCAGCGCGAACGTGGTGCCGCGGCCTTCGCGACTGTCGATGTCGATGCTGCCGCCGAGCTGGCGGATTTCGCTGGCGACCACGTCCATGCCGACGCCACGGCCGGCCAGGCGGCTCACCGATTCGGCGGTGGAGAAGCCGGGCTGGAAGATCAGCTCGCGCAGCTCGCTGTCGCTGGGCTGCGCGTCGGCAGGCAGCAGTCCGCGCTGCAGTGCGCGCTGCTGGATGGCCGGCAGGTTGATGCCGCTGCCGTCGTCGCCGACTTCCAGCACCACTTCCGAACCTTCGCGACGCACTGCGATGCGCACCGTCCCTTCTTCGGCCTTGTTGGCCGCACGTCGCGCATCCGGCATCTCCAGACCGTGCGCCACGGCATTGCGCAGCATGTGCTCCAGCGGTGCGGTCATGCGTTCCAGCACGTTGCGATCCAGTTCGCCTTGGGCACCTTCCAGTTTCAGCTGAGCGTGCTTGCCGGTCTCGCTGGCGGCCTGGCGGACCACGCGGCGCAGGCGCGGCACCAGGCTGTCGAAAGGCAGCATGCGCGTGCGCATCAGGCCTTCCTGCAGCTCCGAGCTCACCCGCGACTGCTGCAGCAGCAGGGTTTCGTACTGGCGGGTCTGCTCGGACAGCGTGGCCTGCAGGCTGATCATGTCCGACGAGGTCTCGCCCAGCGCACGCGAGAGCTGCTGAAGGCTGGAGAAGCGGTCCAGTTCAAGCGGATCGAACGCGGGATCGGCCACGTCCTGCTCGCGCTGGTAGCGGGCCACGATCTGCGCTTCGGTTTCTGCATCCAGACGACGCAGCTGGTCGCGCAGACGCGTGTTGGTCTGTTCCATTTCCACCATCGCCGCACGGAATCCGGCCAGCTGCTGTTCCAGACGGGCGCGGTAGATGGCCACTTCGCCGGCGTAGTTCACCAGCCGGTCCAGCAGATCGGCGCGGATGCGGACCTGCTCCTGCGGCGCCTGCGCGATGCTGTCGTCGTCCAGGTCGATCCGGTCGGACACCGGCGGCGACAGTGGCGGCAGTTCGGGCAATGGCGCGAATGCGGACAGGGCCATGTCCACGGCTTCGACCACGTCGGTCGGCACGGTCTCGCCGTGATCCGCGTGGACAGGCCGATCGTCGCCTGCCAGGCTGGCGACGGCACCCGCATCTGTCCACGTTTCGGCATCGTCTGCCGTCACGTCCTTCAGGCTGTCCAGCAGGGCCTCGACGGCAAGGGCATCGTCATCGACGGCGGATTCCGCGGCAACCGGTTCCGCCGGCTGCTGCACCGATGCGTCCTCGACAACTGCGGCAGTCGCGTCCCGGTCCTCGATCGAAGCAACCGGATGGTCGGCATCGGCAGGCTCGTGAGCAGTCGGGTCGTGGCCCGGCACGCGTACCGCGTCGGCACCCGGACGCAGCAGGCTGCTTTCGCCGCGCGCATGGGCATTGAATTCGGCAATCAACCGTTCCGGCGTGGCCACCGCGCGCTGTTCGCCGATGCGCGTGACCATGGCATGCAGGCGATCGAAGCCCACTTCCAGCAGCGGAATGGTGGTGACGTTGACCGCCACGGTGCGCTCGGCCAGCGCTTCCAGCAGGGATTCCATGGCATGGGCGGTTTCGCCCACTTCCATCAACCCGGCCATGCGCGCGCCGCCCTTGATGGTGTGCAGATCGCGCTGCAAGGCGGTGACGTGATCCAGCTGGCGCGGTTCGGCGGCGAACTGGTTCAGCACGCCATCGGCATGATCCAGCAGATCGCCGGCTTCCTCGACGAAGATTTCCACCAGTTCGCTGTCCAGGTCGGTCGAATCCAGCGGTTCGGCCGGGTCGTCGATCTCGGCAAGCGGACGCAGCAGGGCGGCCGCGACCAGTGGCGACAAGGTCGTGTCATCGGATGCTTCCGCCGCAACGGGTTCGACGATCTCCGCCGGGACGCCTTCGGTTGCGGCCGCAGCAGCGGCAGCTTCCGCCTGGGCCTTGAGGCGCTGCTCTTCCATCACCGCGAAGTCGTGGAATTCCTTTTCGCGCAGTGCGGCCACTTCGGCTTCGTGCTGCAGACGCGCGGCCTCGGCGTGCATGGCATCGATCTGCACCTGCAGGCGCGGATCCAGCCGCTTGTCCTCGTCCGCATCGGCATCGGAGCCCGTCCCGCGCAGGCGCTGTTCTTCCAGACGCAGGAAGTCCTCGAACTCCTTGGCTCGCAGGTCCGCCTGCTCGGCCGCGTTGCGCAATTCTTCCGACACCAGCCGGATGGCGGCCGTGGAAGTGGGTGCGGCTTCATCCACGCGCTCGCGGATGGCCCGGATCCGTTCCTCGGCACGACGCTGGGCATGGCGATGTTCCTGTTCGCGCTGCCCGGCCAGTTGCTGTGCGGCCGCTTCGCTTTCGGAGTCGCTGCGCGCCATGTCGAGCAGATTGGCTTCGAGCGCTGCCAATGCCTGCGCATCCGCTTCCGCCTTCTCGCGTGCGATCCGATCCTGCTCCGCATACTCGGCTTCCAAGCGCGCGTATTCGGCTTCATCTTCGGCCGCGACACGTTCGGCTTCAACGCGTTCGGCTTCGACACGTTCGGCTTCGACACGTTCGGCTTCGACACGTTCGGCTTCGACACGCTCGGCTTCGAGGCGTTCGGCTTCAAGGCGTTCGGCTTCGACACGCTCGGCTTCGAGGCGTTCGGCTTCGACACGCTCGGCTTCGAGACGCTCGGCTTCGAGGCGTTCGGCTTCGAGGCGTTCGGTTTCGACACGCTCGGCTTCGAGACGCTCGGCTTCGACACGCTCGGCTTCGAGACGCTCGGCTTCAAGGCGTTCGGCTTCGAGGCGTTCGGCTTCGAGACGCTCGGCTTCAAGGCGTTCGGCTTCGAGGCGTTCGGCTTCGAGACGCTCGGCTTCGAGACGCTCGGCTTCGAGGCGTTCGGCTTCGACACGCTCGGCTTCGAGGCGTTCGGCTTCGAGGCGTTCGGCTTCGACACGCTCGGCTTCGAGACGCTCGGCTTCGGCCAGCTGCCTGTCTTCCAGTGTCTCCCGCGGCGGCCACACGGCTTCGGGCAAGCCATTGCGCAGCTGCGACAGCTGCGCACCGAGTGCCTGCACCACCGGCACGCGCGTCGGAGTCGACTGCAGGCCGTTCAAGGTGCCAAGGATCGCGTCGGCCAACTGCGCGATGGCAGCGACGCCGGCAGCATCCATGGCAACATGATTGCCCAGCAAGCGGCGTACATAGCCTTCCGCCGGGTGGATGGCTTCGGTGATCGCGGGGACATCCGCCATCGCGAATGCACCATTCATCGTATGCAGCGCACGCAGCAGCGGCTCGTCGGCCAGCGCGGTGCCGGCGGCACGCTGCGACCAATCGTCCACCGTCTGCAGATGCCCTTGCACTTCGGCGACCAGGATTTCCAGCAGCACCGGGTCCACTTCGGGCGTGTCGACCCATTCCTCGCTGACTGCCGATTCCTCGTCGGTCGCCATCGAAACCGGTTCGACAGGGGTGTCGGCCGCGGTTTCGACAGCAACCGGTTCCGCCCCGGCCTGCGCTGCCGTTTCCGGCACGACTTCGACCGTATCGGCCTGGGCGACGCTGTCCGCGACGATGTCGGTTTCGGCCAGGGCCGGTACATCGACCGGCACGGATGGCGGCTGCGTCGTTTCGACAACGGCTGTCGCCGCTGCTCCGGCCACTTGCGCGTCCGTGAGAAACACGTCCTCGCCGGCAGCGATGCGATCGGCAGCCGCGGTGATCGCGTCCAGGTCCGCCGAAACGCCGCGCACGCCGCTCAAGGCATCATGCAGCTGCGGCAGCACACCGGCCGCATGGCCGACCAGCTGCACGACAGCCGGCGACACCGCACGGTGACCATCGCGCACGCTGTTCAGCATGTGCTCGATGTGCCAGCTGAATTCGCCGAGTGTCCTGGCACCGACCAGGCGGCCGCTGCCTTTGAGGGTGTGGAAGATGCGGCGGATCGCATGCAGCCTGTCGGCATCGTCGGGCGCGTCGCGCCACTCGGGCAGCTGGGCATCGAGATTCTGCATTTCCTCCTGCAGTTCCTCGAGGAAGATGCCACGGATCTCGTCGTCGATGTCGTCGCTGGACAGATCGAAGCCGCCCGCCAATGGCGTGCTGGCATCTGCCGTAGCCGTGGCGGTCGTCTGGCCGAACGCATCCACCGGGATGGCATCCAGTCCTTCCAGGCCACGCACCGACTCGGGCGCAGCGGGTTCGGCTGCGGGCGCAGCGCTGGCATCCGTTTCGGCCGTCACCGCACTGCCGGCAGGCGTTGCATGCAGCACATCTGCATGCGCGTGCGCTTCGTCGCTTGGGACGGCTGCAGGGGCATCGGTAGCCGGTTCGGCATCGACAGGCGTTGCGGGCAGGTCGTCTGCATCTGCAGCCGGCGACGCAACCCTGGGCTCGTCGTCCACGTGCTCGGGCAGGGGCCAGTACTGCAGGCTTTCCAGGCTCTGGCGCGCGATGTCGAGAATCCCGTCGCGATTGCCGCGCTGGTCGCGCAGTGCTTCCAGGAAATATTCGATGCTGGCCAGCGCGTCGGCCAGGCTGTCCAGCTGGCGGCCGGTCGGCACCTTGGCCTGGTCGATCAGTTCGTGTTCCACGTAGCCGCGCACGGCTACCAGGTAATCGGCAGGCACCGACAGATCGAGCATGCGCAGCGCGCCGGTGACTTCCTGCAGCAGTCGCGGCACGTCGGCCAGATGGCTGTGGTCCCAGTTGCTTTCCACGAAAGCCACCAGCCCCTGCCGCGCGTCGGCGAAGTTGGCGATGGCTTCGCGGGCCAGGGCGCTGGCCAGCTTGCGGGCCTCGCCCAGGGCCAGCAGTTCGCTGCCGCCCTCGGCCCAGTTCAGCCCGGCGACGTGTTCGTCCATCGACGCTTCCACGCGCAGCAACGCGCCGGCGATGTCCATCAGGCGCAGCTCGTCCACCATGCCGCCCTGCTGCGCCATCAACGCCACGGCATCGCGCTGTTGCTGGATGCTGGCACGATCCTCGTCCAGTCCCAGCATGGCCAGCGTGTCGGCCACGCGGGTCAGGGTATCTGCCTGCACGCGCAGACGCACCACGTCGGCCTGGGGATTGCGCAGATGCAGGTCCAGCACGTCCTTGACCTGCATCAGGTCTTCCTTCACCGCACCGCTGACCGTGTCCAGCAACGCGCGATTGCGCCCGGACAGGCTGCCGCGCGCGTGTTCCATCTCGTCGACGCTGACGCCGGCGGCCGAGCGCGTGGCCTGCGCCCAGTCGTCCTCGCTCATGGCGCCATCGCCGCGCGATTCGCGCAGCTCGTTCACCAGCGGCAGTAGGGCCATCGGCACGTCGCGGTGCCCGTCCTGCAGGCGTTCCAGGTAGTCAGGCAATTGCAGCGCGCCGCGCAGCAGCGCCGCACCGGCCTTGTCGTTGGCCAGCGCCCTGCCCTGGACGACCGCCTCGGCCGTATGCTCCATGTCCTGCGCGACCATGGCCGGCGCATGCATCTCCAGCATCTGCAGGGTGCCGCGCACCTGACGCAACGGGTCGATGACGCCACGGATGATGTCCACGTCGTCCGGCGCGGCCAGGAATTCCTCCACGGCCGTGCGGATCTGCAGCATGGCCACGTCGATTTCCGGCTTGACCCAGCCGAGCGTGGTGTAGTCGATCACGGCGGGCGATGTGTTCATCCGCAAACTCCTTGCAACGGGTGCGGCCGCCCGTGCGGCAGACGATGGGTCATGTCCGTCATCCGGTCCGTTCCGCTCCTCAGGCCGGCAGCTTGAAGTCGGCCACCGAGCGGCGCAGGTCTGCCGCCAGCTGGGCCAGGTTGCCGATCGATTCGGCAGTCTGGTTGGCGCCTTGCGAGGTCTGCGCTGTGATGGACTGGATGGTGTGCATCGTCTGGGTGATATTCGATGCCGCCTGCGACTGTTCCTGCGCGGCGCTGGAGATGCCCTGGATCAGGCCGGCCAGGTTGGTCGACACGCTTTCGATCTCGCCCAGCGCGGTACCGGCGTCCTCGGCCAGACGGGCACCGGCCACCACTTCGGAGGTGGTCTGCTCCATCGAGCTGACCGCCTCGTTGGTGTCGGCTTGAATGGTCTGCACCAGCGACTCGATGCGCTTGGTGGCGTTGGAGGCGCGTTCGGCCAGTCGCTGCACTTCGTCGGCCACCACCGCGAACCCGCGGCCCGCCTCGCCGGCCGAAGCGGCCTGGATCGAGGCGTTCAGCGCCAGGATGTTGGTCTGCTCGGAGATGTCGTTGATCAGTTCCACGATCGAGCCGATTTCCTGAGAGCTTTCGCCCAGGCGCTTGATGCGCTTGGAGGTTTCCTGGATCTGGTCGCGGATCGAGTCCATGCCGGCGATCGTTTCGCGCACCACGCCCGCACCCTTGGTGGCGATCTGCACCGAACGCTGGGCCACGTCGGCCGACTGCGCGGAGTTCTGCGACACGCGGTCGATACTGGCGGCGATCTGGTTGATGCGGTCGGATGCGGAGTTGATTTCCTGCGCCTGGAATTCCGCGGCTTCGGCCAGATGCATGGCGGTGGCTTGGCTTTCCTGGGCACTGGAGGCCACCTGCACCGAGGTGTCGGTGATGGTCTGCACGAGACTACGCAGCTGCTCGATGGCGAAGTTGATCGAGTCGGCGATGGCGCCGGTCATGTCTTCGGTGACCGTGGCCTTCACCGTCAGATCACCTTCGGCGAGAGAACCCATTTCGTCCAGCAGGCGCATGATCGCCTCCTGGTTGCGGTTGTTCAGCTCCATCGAGCTGCTGAGCTGAGTACGCTGGGTGCGATTGAGCGACCACAGCAGGCCACCCAGCGCGATCAGCACGCCCAGGCCGGACAGGATGCTGATCCAGGTGTTGCCGAGCAGGCCACCACCGCCATCCAGCCGTCCGAAGGACGTGACCTGGTCGAACACGCTGCGGCTGTCTTCGAGCATCACCGGCGCCAGCCCGGACACGGCCAGGGCCGATGCCTGCGCCTCCAGCAGTGCATCGGATTGCTCCAGGATGGCATCCAGCTCGGTCTTCATCGCGTCCCACGTGGCGCGGGCCTTGGCCAGTGCCGCAGCGCGGTTGCCTTCCAGGCGCTGCACGCTGATGGCCGGGTCGCCCGAACGCAGTCCGTTCATCACGTTGGTGAACATCGCGGAATCGTTTTTCAGTGCCTCCAGCGCTTCGGCGGATTCTTCCGCGCCCACCCGCACCTCGGCCAGACGCCGGGCCATGCTCGATACCAGCACCACCTGACGCAGGGCCACGTACACCTGCGACGAGCCGGAACCGCCGGCCGACATCGCCCGCACCACTTCGTCCAGCTGGGCTTGCAGGGTCGGCACCTTTTCGTTGAAGGCGTCCACGTGGCTGCTCATGGCCAGGCTGGCTTCGCGGCCGGCCAGGATGCGATCGGCGTTGAAGGCGATCTGTTCCCAGGTGGCGCTGAGATTCTCCACCTGCTCGCCGACTTCGGCCGAACTGCCGTAATTGCTGACCAGATGTTCCACGTCCTCGGCCATCGCGTTGCGCACTTCCTGCAGCGGGTCGAACGACTCGGGCACGCCGGACGCCGCATCGCGTGCCAGGTTGGCCAGCCGCTGCGAGTTCACCTGCAGTTCGGAGGCGGCCGCCGAGGCGCCGCTGAGCCGAGCGGTTTTCGACAGTGCGTAGATCGTGTTGCCGGCAAACACCAGCAGCAGGACGATCAGCGCGATGATCCAGAAGTTGGTGCTCTGGCCGCGCTTGCCAGCCGTTCTGCGATCCGATGCCGTGCTCATGCTGTCACCTCGTTGCAATTGATTCTGTGGCGGCGATCAGGCCGCGGCGTGTCTGAATTCGGGGGTGCGCGACAGGCGATCGAGGCTGAACACGCCCCATGTCTGCCCGTCGACCACGTAGGCCCGGTCGATGAAATGGCCGTAACGCCCCTGGGCGATATCGCGTTCGTCCACCGTGTCCTGCACATGGAAACTGCGCTGGCCGAATAGTTCGTCGATGGTGACGGCCACGTCGCCGCCGGACTGGCGGATCACCAGGATGCGCTGGCGCTCGTTGGGCACGGTGCGTTCGGCCTGCAGGAAATGCTTGAGATCCACCACCGGCAGCAACACGCCGCGCACGTTGGCCACGCCCAGCATCCACGGCTGCGCACCGGGAACCGGCGTCAGGCTGGGCATCGGCAGGATTTCGCCGATTTCGGCAAAAGCCGAGGCCAGGTGGCGCTGGCCGATGCGATAGCCCACGCCGCGCCACATGCCGGGCGCCTGCAGCTGTTCGGGCATGCCGGCGATGTGCGCCAGGCTGCGCTGCTCGTAATCGACGAGGACTTCAAACGGATCCAGCTCGGCCATCACCCCGCAATTCCCCCATTGCCGTTGCAGTGGCTGACTGCAGCCACTTTCCCGCGAGTCCGCAGCTGCGGGGCATATCCTCGCATGCTATCGATGCCGAACACCAGCCACCCGCGCAGGCCGTGATGCGCATCACGCCATGCGGTGGCGCATGCGCCAGCCGCGAGGACGGGGCCGGGACGATCAGGCCGTGGGGACATGGGTGCGGATGGCATCCAGCAGTTCCTGGCGGGTGAACGGCTTGGTGACGTACTGCTCGGAGCCGACGATGCGGCCGCGGGCCTTGTCGAACAGGCCGTCCTTGGAGGACAGCATGATGACCGGCGTGGACTTGAACTGCTGGTTGTTCTTGATCAGCGCGCAGGTCTGGTAGCCGTCCAGGCGCGGCATCATGATGTCCACGAAGATGATCTGCGGCTTCTGGTCGGCGATCTTCGCCAGCGCCTCGAAGCCGTCCACCGCGGTCACCACGTCGGCGCCTTCGCGCTTGAGCAGCGATTCGGCCGTGCGACGGATGGTCTTCGAATCGTCGATCACCATCACCCGCAGGCCTTCGAGACTGCCTGTGCCCAGATTGTCACTCATCAAGTATCCCCAGCGCGACGCGGCCAACGATTATGCATCAGCCGCCCCATCGAAATGAATGCTTTATTCCAGCCTGAAACACGCCTGTCAAGTTCGGGTTGTGGCTGGGTACAGGTTGCCGCACGTGGCCGCAGCCGTTCCGGCAGGCTACCATCGTGTCAGCGCAACCGAACCGGACGAGCCGAATCATGCTGGATGTCGTGGTGTTGATGGACCCGATCGGGTCGATCACGATCGCCAAGGATTCCACCTTCGCCATGCTGCTGGAGGCGCAGCGGCGCGGGCACCGCCTGCACTACGTACTGCCGGGCAGCCTGGGACTGCGTGCTGGCTTGGCATCGGCGCACTGCGCCTCTCTGCGGGTGCAGGACGACCCGAAGCACTGGTTCGACTTGGGTGACGCCGCGCCACGCGCCTTCACCACCGGCGACGTGGTGCTGATGCGCCACGATCCGCCCGTGGACAGCCGCTATCTGTACATGACCCAGCTGCTGGACATGGCCGCCGATCAGGGCGCGCGGGTGGTGAACAATCCGCAGGGCCTGCGCGACTACAACGAGAAGCTGGCCGCGCAGCTGTTTCCGCAGTGCTGTCCGCCGACGCTGGTCAGCAGCGTCGCGGCCGAACTGAAGGCGTTCGTGCGCGAACACGGCGAGGCTGTGCTGAAACCGCTGGATGGCATGGGCGGGCGTTCGATCTTCCGCGCCGGCGCCGGCGACCCGAACGTGAACGTGATCCTGGAAACCCTGACTGGCGGTGGCCGCGAGCTGGCCATGGCGCAGCGCTACCTGCCGGAAATCGTGCAGGGCGACAAGCGTATCCTGCTGGTGAATGGCGAGCCGGTTCCGTACTGCCTGGCGCGGATTCCGCAGGGCGACGAATTCCGCGGCAACCTGGCGGCCGGCGGCCGCGGCGAGGGCCGCCCGCTGAGCGAGCGCGACCGCTGGATCGCGGCGCAGGTGGGCCCGTTGATGCGCGAACGCGGCATGCTGTTCGTGGGTCTGGACGTGATCGGCGACTGGCTGACCGAAGTGAACGTGACCAGTCCCACCTGCATCCGCGAACTGGATGCGCAATTCGGCCTGAACATCGCCGGGCAGCTGTGCGACGCGATCGAGACTGACGCATGAGTGCGGTCGCACCGATCGGCGAACGCGAACGCCTCAGCGCGACGCTGGTGCTGTCGCTGCTGTTGCACGGCCTGCTGCTGGTGGGCGTGGGGTTCGCGCTGGAGGATGCCGCGCCGGTGCTGCCGACGCTGGACGTGATCATGACCCAGACCCAGTCGCCACTGACCAGCAAGCAGGCCGACTTCCTGGCCCAGGCCGACAACCAGGGCGGTGGCGAGCACGACCGCGCCAACCGCCCGCGCGATGCGCAGGTGGGCCAGGTGCCGCAGGAGGAAGACGGCGTGGCACCACGGCCATTGCGGGCGCAGTCGCCGGCGCCGCAGCCGCCGCCGGAGGCGCGCATCGTCACCGCGCCGAATGCGCAGGACCGCACCCCGCTGCCGCAGTCGCAGCCGAAGGTGGAGGCCGACGACCTGCCGCTGGGCAACGAGAAGATCCAGCACGACGTGGAGATGGCCCGGCTGGCGGCGGAAATCCACCTGCGTTCGCAGCGCTATGCGCGTCGGCCCAAGCGCAAGTTCGTGTCCGCCAGCACCCGCGAGTACGAATACGCCACCTATCTGCGGCAATGGGTGGATCGGGTGGAACGCGTGGGCAACCTGAACTACCCCGACGAGGCGCGGCGTCGCGGCATCGGCGGCACCCTGGTGATCACCGTGGCGATTCGCCGCGACGGCACCGTGGAGCGCGCCGACATCATCCAGTCCAGCAAGATTCCGCTGCTGGACCAGGCGGCAATGCGCATCGTGCGGCTGGCCGAGCCATACCCGCCGTTGCCGAAGACCAAGGACAACATCGACGTGCTGCACGTGACCCGCACCTGGCAGTTCCTGCCGGGCGGACAGCTGGTGGATCAGTAGCCGTAGCGATTCAGCGGCCAGCGCGCAGCGCGGCCTGCTCGGCCAGGGTCAGGGCCACGTTGTTGCGCAGATAGGCCGGCTCCACCTGCTCCGGCGGCAGCGCCTCGCCGCGTCCATAGGCTTGTACGGCCAGTCGGGCCAGATCGGCGGCATGCGGCAGGGCTTGATCATCGATGCTGCGCAACTGCTGCGCCCAAGCCTTGCGCAAGACGGCCTGTTCCGCGGCGAAACCGGTACCGACGCCGTGCCAGCTGCCGTTCGGCAACACGGCCTGTGCCGGCGGCAGCACGCATTCGGGCTGCAGCGGTTCCACGCCGTCGGCCGTGCGCCGGAACCAGCCCAGATACACCTCACCCATGCGCGCGTCGCTGGCGGCGACCACGTCGCCCTGCGGTGCTTGCATCGCAAGCGTGGCGAGCGTGGACACTGGAACGACCGGCCGGTCCAGCGCCAGCGCCAGACCCTGGGCCAGCGACACCGCCAGCCGCACGCCGGTGAAGGCACCGGGGCCACGGCTGACGGCAATCGCGTCGAGTTGCGACCGGACCACGTCGGCTTCCTGCAACAGGGCCTCGGCCCACGGCAGCACGCGTTCGGCATGGCCGCGTGGGACCACGTCGAAGCGGTCGTGCACGTCGCCATCCAGCCACAGGGCGACAGAACAGGCTTCGGTGGCGGTGTCGATGGCGAGCAGTTTCATCACGATGCAGTCGATTGGGGCAACGGCGCAGCCTGGCTGCCGAACGGGTCGAGCGAAGCGTCATCATCATCGAAAAAGGCCTGCACGTCAGCCACGGCGCCGGTGCAGGGAAACGGCGGCAGCGATTCCAGGAACACGCGGCCGTAGGATTTCTGCCGCAGCCGCGGGTCGCACAGCACCAGCACGCCGCGGTCGGTCTCGGTGCGGATCAGCCGGCCCACGCCCTGCTTGAGCGCGATCACCGCCTGCGGAAGCTGCTCGTCGCGGAACGGATTGCCGCCGGCGCGGCGGATCGCGTCCAGGCGGGCTTCGAACACCGGGTCGTCCGGGGCGGCGAACGGCAGCTTGTCGATCACCACCACGCTGAGTGCAGGCCCGGGCACGTCCACGCCCTCGCGGAAACTGGCGGTGCCCAGCAGCAGGCCGTTGCCGGAGTCGCGGAAGCGCTGCAGCAGCACGTGTCGCGGCGCATCGCCCTGCACGAACAGCGGCCATGGACCGTCCTGCAGCAGGCGCGCCATCTCGCGCAGCGACCGGTGCGAGGCGAACAGCAGGAAGGCACGGCCACCGGAGGCCTGCAGCACCGGCCGGATGGCGTCCAGCACCGCCGGCTGGAACTGCGGCGATGCCGGCTCAGGCAGGCGCGGCGGCATCAGGCACAGGCTTTGCCGGGCGTAGTCGAACGGGCTGGGCTGCAGCAGCGTGGTGGGCGCCTCCAGCCCCAGGCGCCCCGCAAGATGGTCGAAGCGGCCATCCACCGCCAGCGTGGCGCTGGTGAACACCCACGCCGCACGCGCATCGGCCCGGTGCCGGCGCAGCTGCGCGGACACATCCAGCGGAGTCCGCTGCAGGCGGAAGCCGCGGGGGCTGAGTTCGAACCAGCGCACGGCGTCGGCGGCGGACGATTCCGCAGGGTCGGCGAGGTCAGCATCGGCATCGACATCGACATCGTCAGGATGACGGTCCGACTCGGCACGCCAGCGCTGCAGACGCCCGTCCATCTCGCAGCTGCGCGCATGGCAGGCATCCAGACCGGGCGATGCCTGGCGCAGCGGCTCCAGCGCGGCGTGGTGCGCCTGCAGGCGCTGCAGCAGCAGGTCCAGCGCGGCATCCACATCGGGCAACTGCAACGCGCGCGACAGCGTGCCGCGCACCGGCAGCGGTTCCATCGCCGCGCGCAGCTGGCGCACGGCATCTTCCAGCTGCTGCACAGGTGCCTGCAGCACAGCCAGTGCGCCGGGCACGTCCTTGCACTCGGACAGCGTGTCGCGGGCCAGTTCCACCAGCGGCCGTGCACCCAGCGATTCGCCGAAGAACTGCGCGGCCAACTCGGGCAGCTGATGCGCTTCGTCGACAATGAAGGCCTGTGCCCCGGGCAGGATGTCGCCGAAGCCTTCCTGCTTCAGTGCCAGATCGGCCAGCAGCAGATGGTGATTCACCACTACCACGTCGGCTGCCTGCGCCCGCTGCCGCGCCTGCACCACGTGGCATTCGGCGTACAGCGGACAGTCGTTGCCCAGGCAGTTGTCGGCGGTGGAGGTGACCAGCGGGATCAGCGGGGAGTCCTCCGACAGTGCCTCCAGTTCGGCCAGATCGCCCATGCGGGTGCGGCCCGACCACGCCACGATGCGCTGGAACAATGCCACGTGTTCGCGGCTGGTCAGCACCGGCTGGCCGCGAGCCTGCTCCAATCGGTAGCGGCACAGGTAATTGGCGCGACCTTTCAGCAGCGCGGTACTGCGACCGATACCCAGCGCATCGCGCACGCGCGGCAGATCGCGATGGTACAACTGGTCCTGCAGCGCCTTGGTGCCGGTGGAAATGATGGTCTTCATCCCCGACAGCAGCACCGGCACCAGATAGGCGTAGGTCTTGCCGGTGCCAGTGCCGGCTTCGGCCAGCAGTTCGCCGCGTTCCGGCAGGCACTCGGCCACGGCTTGGGCCAGCGCCTGCTGCGCGGCACGCGGCCGGAATGCGGGAATCGCGGTGGCCAGGGCGCCTCCCTGCGACAACGCGGCGATGCTGTCCCTGGCCAATGGCATGTTCAATACCGCGGCGGCGGGCCGACCGTGCAGGCCTGCAACTGCTGCTGGGCATGCGCTGCAGCGGCACCGTCGCGGGCGGCGTAACGCGCCTGCCGCACCGTGGCCCAGTGCCGGCGGCACAGCGGACCTACCTGCGAACCCAGCTGCCACGCGCGCCGCGCCAGGGTTTCGGCTTGGGTGTAGTCGCCCAGCGCGACGGCCATTTCCGCGCGTTCCTGCAGCAGGCCGGGATCGTCCGGCAGCACCTGCAGGGCGTGATCCAGTTCGGCGGCGGCATCGCGGTAGCGGCGTTCATCTTCGAATGTCTGCGCACGCTGACGGTGGTGCTCCACGGCAGCGTCGCGCAGCGGCACCACGGCCAGTTCGCCATGTTCGCTGCCCGCGGCGGCACGGATGGTGGCCAGCATGCGTTCGGGTGCGACTTGGGTGGATGATGGCGCTTCAGACGTCGTCGACGCGCCGGGACTGGCACAGGCGGCCAGCAGAAGCAGCATCGGCATGAAACCGATCCGGATCACGGCTGCGGCTCCGCGGCCGGCTGCGGCGTGGACGGCGGCAGGCGCTTGCTCGGATCCAGATCGCCGCCGGATTCAGGTTCCGAAGGCGCCTGCTGCTGCCGACGCCGTCCGAACAGGTTGCTCCAGAAACCGCCCCGCTCCGCCGGCTGCGGCGACTGGCCATCCTGCATCGGGTCCGGATACCGATCGCCGTACACGTCCTGCGCCGGCGGTGCGTAGTAACAGCTGCGGAAGGCCGGCACGTAACCGGGCAGGAACGCGAACATGCGCGCACCCGGGCAGCCGGGATCGGTAACGGCATTGTCCACCACCGGATGCCGATCCAGTTTGACCGACGGATTCAGCTGCAGCGGCCCACTGGGCAGGCGCCGGAAAATGTTCGACCACACCCGCATTGCGCCGGTGGCCCCGTACAGGCCGGTGGACTTGTTGTCGTCGTTGCCCATCCAGATCACCGCCAGATGATCACCGGTCCAGCCGGCGAACCAGCTGTCGCGACCGTCGTTGCTGGTGCCGGTCTTGCCGGCCGGTGACAGCTTGCCCAGCCCGTCGCTGACCAGCTGCCGTCCGGTGCCGTTGCTGATGGCGTGCTGCAGGGCGATGGTGACCAGCGCCACCACCGCCGCGTCGTCGCGGCTGGCGGCCGGCACGGCGGCATCGAAACGCTTCAGCAGGCGACCATCGCGATCCAGCACCCCGCGGACCGCATGCAGCGGCTGCTTCTGTCCGCCGGTGGCCAGGAACTGGTACAGCTGCGCCATCGCGTAGGGGCTTTCGTCCATGGAGCCCAGCAGCAGCGACGGATTGGGCTGCACGCGGATGCCGGTCAGCTGGTGGATGACATCGGTCAGCCGGTTCAGATCCTGCTGCATGCCCAGCCGCACGGTGGCCTGGTTGTACGACAGCGCCAGCGCATCCATCAGCCGCACATGGCCGTGGCTGCGGCCATCGGAATTGGTCGGTGTCCAGTTGCGGCCATTGCCCTGGCGCACGGTGATCGGCGAATCGTCCAGATACGAGGCCAGCGACCAGCGCCCGGGCTGCGACAGCGCCAGCATGTACACGAACGGCTTCAGCAACGATCCCACCGGGCGCTTGGCTTCCACTGCGCGATTGAAGCCGTGTTCGCCGAATTCGCGGCTGCCGACCACCGCCAGCACATCGCCGGTGCGGGTGTCGGTGAGCACCAGTCCGGCCTGCAACGGCACCTTGCGTTTGCCCAAGTCTTTCAGCGTGCGGGTCACGGCGCCTTCGGCATAGGCTTGTGCGGAAGGTGACATGCCGGTCATCACCGCCAGGCCGGCGCCCTGCAGCATCTCCGCAGAATACGCGCTCTGCAGCTGCCGGCGCACCACATCGACATAGGCCGGGAACCGGTTGGCCGGCCGGCTGCCGGGCTTCTCGGTCACGCCCAGCGGCGCGGCGCGCGCACGCCGGTGTTCGGCCGCATCGATCAGGCCGGTTTCCAGCATCACATCCAGCACCAGGTTGCGGCGCTGGGTGGCGCGCTCGGGCTGCCGGCGCGGGTCGTAGTACGACGGTCCGCGCACGATGGCGATGAGTAGCGCAATCTGCTCGTTGCGCAGGTCGGCCAGGTCGCGCCCGAACCAGAACTCCGACCCGGCCGCCACCCCGTGGATGGCCTGCTGCCCGCGCTGACCCATGTACACCTGGTTGAGATAGGCCTCCAGGATGGTGCGCTTGTCGTATCGCGCATCGATGATGATGGCGTACAGGATCTCGTTGATCTTGCGCTTGAGCGTGCGTTCGCGGCCGATGCCCAACAGACCGCTGCGGGCCAGCTGCTGGGTCAGGGTGCTGGCACCCTGCTTGGCCTCGCCACTGCGCAGGTTGACGAACATGGCCCGCAGCATGCCGGACAGGTCGATGCCATGGTGACGGGCGAAGTCGCGGTCCTCCACCGCCTGCAGGCCGGTGACCAGGTTCTCCGGCACTTCCTCGATCTGCACCAGGCGACGTTCTTCCTGCTTCTGTCCGTACAGCGTGGCGATGCGTGCGGCATCCAGCCGCACCTGGGACACGTCGCGATTGCCGACCAGATCGCGGATCGACTGCACCTTGCCGCCAGCCAGCCGCACTTCGATGCGGCTGGGCGGCACCGGGCCGGTGACATCGTCGAAACCGCGGCTGGCAATCCGCCACGTGCCGCCGTCGCGGTGGTACTTGCCGGGGCGCTCGGCTTGGGCATCCTCGGCGTAGGCTGCCGCGTCCAGCTCGGTCTTCAGCGTGGCCGCATCCATCGCCATGCCCTGCTGCAGCTGCAGCGGTCGGGCGAACACGCGGGTGGGCAACTGCCACTGCAACTGGCCGAAGCGCGCGCTGACCTGGTGGTTCAGGTACAGCATGTACGGAATCAGCAATCCCAGTCCCAGGCCGGCCAGCGCCAGTGCCCAGGTCAGCAGCCGGCGTGGCCAGACCGAAACTGAGCTGTCCTCGCCCTCCCGGTCGGGAAGGTCATCATCGTCGAAATCGGAATGGGCCACGGAAGCGCTGATCGAATGGCAGGCGGCCCACGGCCGCGATGCGGGGAGTCTATCGCAGCGCAGCCGGAATGCTTCAGACTTGTCCGTTGGTGCGGTCAGCATTCAGCCCGATACGCGATTCATCATGTCCCTGTTCGACCATCTGCAGTTCCGGCTGCGACGCCTGCAAGGCCAGGTCCGACGCGGCCTGACCAGCCTGCGGATGCGTGGCTGGCGTGCCACGTGGCAGCGCGTGCGCCTGGAACTGCAACCGCCCAGACGGCTGCAGCGGACACTGCTGTATCGACCCGACAGCCCCGGCACGCCTGCGCAGGTGCCATGCGACCCGTCGCCCCAGGCCAGCATCGTCATTCCGGTGCACGGGCAGATCGCGCATACGCTGCAGTGCCTGCGCGCGCTGGCCGACCATCCGCCGCAGGCGACGTGCGAGGTGATCGTGGTGGACGATGCCTCCCCCGACGACACGCTGCAGCGGCTGCAGGGCATCGATGGCCTGCGGGTGCATGCGCGCTCGCGCAACGGCGGCTTCATCGCTGCCTGCAATGACGGCGCGGCGCTGGCCCGCGGTGCGACGCTGGTGTTCCTGAACAACGACACCATTCCGCAACCGGGCTGGCTGGATGCACTGCTGCAGACGTTCCGCCAGCATCCTGAGGCCGGCATCGTTGGTGCGCAGCTGCTGTATCCCGATGGTCGCCTGCAGGAGGCCGGCGGCCTGGTGTTTTCCGATGGCAGCGCGAGCAATCGCGGCCGCTTCCATTCACCGGACGCGCCGCCCTTCACCCATCTGCGCACGGTGGATTACGTCAGCGGTGCCGCCCTTGCCATCCCGGCCGCACTGTTCCGGCAGCTTGGCGGTTTCGATGCACGCTATGCGCCGGCGTACTACGAGGACACCGATCTCGCCTTCGCGATCCGTGCCGCCGGTTACCGCGTGCTGTATCAGCCGGCCGCGCGGGTGATTCATGACGAAGGTGCCACGGCCGGCACCGACACCGGCAGCGGGGTGAAGGCCTGCCAGCGCCGCAATCAACACGTCTTTGCCGAAAAATGGGCCGATGCGCTCGCCCGTCAGCCTGCGCCCAGCATCCAACCGGCATCGGCGCGCCGCATCCTGGTGATCGACGGCAGCACGCCGCGGCCAGATCGCGACTCGGCCTCGGTGCGGCTGGTGGAAGTGATCACGCTGATGCAGCAACTGGGCTGGGAGGTGGTGTTCCTGCCTGTCGACCTGGCCCACGCCGGCGCCGCCACCGAAGCACTGCAACAGTTGGGCGTGGAATGCTGGCATGCCCCCTTCGTCGGGCAGCCGGCTGCGTGGCTGCGCGAACACGGCCGCGGATTCCGGGCGGCCTGGGTGTGCCGGTACCACATCGCCCACGATGTCCTGCCGTTGCTGCGCCGGCACGCGCCGGACGCGACGGTGGTGTTCGACAGCATCGACCTGCATTTCCTGCGCGAGCTGCGCGCCGCCGAGGTGCATGGCGACGGCCCGGCGCTGCAACAGGCCGAACGGACCCGTCGCCGCGAACTGGCCGTGTTCCGCCAGGCCGACGCCGGCGTGGTGGTGAGCGCAGCGGAACGGGACCGCTTGCAGCACGACGCACCGGACATCGCCGTCACGCTCATTTCGAACATCCATCGGCCTGCGCAACGCATCGCTGCGTTGCCGTCCCGGCGTGGCGTGCTGTTCGTCGGCGGCTTCCGCCATCCACCCAACGTGGATGCGGTGCGCTGGTTCGTGAGCGAGGTGTGGCCTCGCGTGCGGATCGGATCGCCCGATGCCGTTTTCCACTGCGTGGGCGCGGATGTGCCCGAGGCCGTTCGCGTGCTCGGCGGATCGCCCGGCGTGCGCATCCATGGCTACGTGCCGGATCTGCAACCGCTGCTGGACAGCTGCCGGGTCAGCGTGGCACCGCTGCGTTTCGGTGCCGGGGTGAAGGGCAAGATCAACCAGAGCATGGCCAACGGGTTGCCCGTGGTGGCCACCGGCTGTGCCGCCGAGGGCATGGACCTGCACGACGGGCGCGACGTGCTGCTGGCCGACACGGCCGATGCCTTCGCCGGAGCCGTGCTGCGGCTGTTGCACGATGACGCGCTGTGGCAGGCGCTCAGCACTGCCGGCCTGGCCAATGTGCAGCGGTGCTTTTCGCCGGATGTGGCGCGTCGGCAACTGCAACGGCTGCTGCCCTGAACCGTCAGGGTTGCGCGGACGCCGCCCTTTGCAGGCGGCTGGAGAAATCCTGCAGTCCGGGCGCTGCCGGGTCGATCGCGGAAGCGGACTGCAGCGCCACGCGGGCTCCGGCCACATCGCCACCACCCAGCCGCTCGTTGCCGACCGCGACCCAGCGTGCAGCCAGCCGCTGGCGTTCGCTGCGCAGCAGGGCGCTGTTGCCTTCCAGCGTGCTCCAGGCATCCAGGCAGGCGCGGGCCTTGCCCAGGCTGTTGTTGCGCAGTTCGCGTTCGAAACAGCCGCGCGCGGCCGGCAGGAGACGCCGCAGCGCGGCCTGCACCTGGCCGTTGTCCGGCGCCAGCGCACGCGCGGCGCGCAACTTGTCATAGGCACTGTCGCCCGGTGGCAGCAGCAGGTCGCCGCGCTGCTCGGCCTGCTCGGCTTCGGCCAGCAGTTGCTGCACGCGCTGCAACTGGGCAGCACCGGTCTTGCCCGACTGACGCGAACGCGAACTGCGTGCGCGCAGCAGATGCTGTTCGGCCGCGGCAATTCCCGGCGCATCGGCCTGCAGGGCACGGGCACGCTGCAGATCGCCTTCGGCCTCGGCGAAGGCGTATTCGGCCGCATGCCCGTCGGCACGCAGCGCCAGCGCGGTGGCCACCGCGGTCACGCCTTCCCGCGCGACCGGATCCTCCGGCAGCACGGCCAGCACGCCGCCGAAGCTGGCCGCCGCCTGTTCCAGCGCACCGCTGTCCAGCTGCTGCTGTGCCCGGTTGCGTGCGGCATCGGTGACCAGGCTCAGGCGGGCTTCGGCATCCGGCAGGCCGACGTGGCCGGCATCGAAACCCCGCACCCGACCGATGATCTGCGCCGCTTCGCGCAGGTCGCCGGCATCCAGCCGGGAATGCGCCTGCACCAGGATGTCGGACAGGGCGTCTTCCCGCCCCTCCAGCGCCTTCACGTGTCGCGCATCCAGCTCCAGAATCCGTGCATACAGCGGCAGGGCCCCCTCCCCGCCCTCCAGCTGGCCGGCCCGATGCGCCGCATCCGCACGCCGCATCAACCCGTCCAGCCCGGCATGCGCCATTTCGCGCTGGCGCACGGCATCATCCACCTGACGCCATTGCTCACGCGGCGCGGACAGCGACTGCGCCAGATCGAGCATGGCATGCGCCTTGGCGAAGTCCGACTGCCGGGCAGCCTGTTCCGCCTGCCGCAGGGCCGCGACCGCTACGTTGGCCAGCCCCTCGCGCGACACGGTGGCATCGGGGTCGAGCGCGATCGCGGCTTCGTACAGCTCGCGTGCGCCGCTGCCGTCGCTGGCGGTCAGGCGATCGGCCGCCAGGGCGCGCTGGGCCTGCTTGTTCAGCTGCTGCACCCGCGTTTCGGGCCACAGCCGATCGGCCAGGGGTTCGCGCAGCCACAGCAGCAGCGCCAGCACGACCGCAACGCCGGCCAGCAGGGCCAGCGGCCAGCGCCTGCGCGGTGGATCAGGAAGGGTTGCCAGTCGATTCACGTGCCAGGGACCATGCGGATGGCTGCAGCATACGCAATTCGTGATCCAGTTTGCACTCAGCCGCGCGCGGCCGTTTCCACCCCGGCCAGCGCCTCGATCCGGCCGAGCAGGCGCGACAGCTGGCCGTAGTCGCGCACCCGCAGGCGCAGACGGATGGACACGTCGCGGCCGCGCGATTCGGTGCGGATGTCGAGCACGTAGGCATCTTCCTGCGCGATCAGGTTGGCCAGATCCTTCAGCAGCCACTTGCGATCGATGGCGCGCACCTCCACCTGCACGGCGTGGGCGCTGCCGCCCTGTCCCCACTCCACCGGCAGCACGCGCTGCGGATGCGCCTGCGCCAATCGCGCCAGGGTGGTGCAGTCGCGGCGATGCACGCTGACCCCCTTGTCGCGCGTCAGGTAGCCGGCAATCGGCTCGCCAGGCAGCGGCTGGCAGCAACGGGCGATCTGCACCAGCAGATTGTCAACGCCTTCCACTGTGAAACTGGAACGCCCCAGCGACGTGCCATCGCCGCGCGGTGCACGCCCCGGCAGGACGGATTCGGGGGCCGCCGGAGCAGCCGCTGCGCGCTCGTGGTCCAGCACCGCGCGTGCGACCTGGTGTGCACCGACATCGCCCAGCGCCACCAGCACGCACACATCATCCGCCGTGGCGGCATTGAACCGCGACAGCACCGGATCCAGCGGCAGGTGCAGCACGCCCATCCGTCGCAGTTCCTTGTCCAGCAACTCGCGCCCGGCCGTCAGGTTGCGTTCGCGGTCCAGCTTGTTGAACCAGCTGCGCACCTTCTCGCGCGAGCGCGGGCTGGCCAGGAAGCCGTTCGCTTCCAGCAGCCAGTCGCGGCGCGGCTCGGCGGCCTTGCCGGTCAGGATTTCCACGCGTTCGCCGGTCTTCAGCGCGTAATCCAGTGGCACGATGCGGCCATCGACCTTGGCACCGCGGCAACGGTGACCGACCATCGTGTGCACACGGTAGGCGAAATCCAGTGGCGTGGCGCCCAGGGGCAGGTCGATCACTTCGCCCTGGGGGGTGAGCGCATACACCCGGTCCTCGGCCAGTTCGGCATCCAGTTCGCCTGCAAGGTCGGCATCGCTGCCCGCCTCCAGCATGCGCCGCATCCATTCCACCCGCCGATCCAGTGCCGTGCCGCCCGGCGCAGCCCGCCCCTCCTTGTAGCGCCAGTGTGCGGCGACGCCCAGTTCCGCCTGGCCGTGCATGTCGTGGGTACGGATCTGCACTTCCAGGGTCTTGCCCTCCGGTCCGATCACCGCCGTGTGCAGCGACCGGTATCCATTGGGCTTGGGGCGGGCGATGTAATCGTCGAATTCGCTGGGGATCGGCGTCCACAACGCGTGTACCGCGCCCAGCGCGGCATAGCAGGTCTGCACGTCGTCCACCAGCAGCCGCACCGCGCGCAGATCGTACAGATCGCCGATCGGCGCGTTCTTCTTCTGCATCTTGCGCCAGATGCTGTAGATGTGTTTCGCACGGCCGGCCACGTCGGCCACGATGCCGTGCTCGCGCAGCGCTTCGCCCAGCTGCCGCTTGACCCCGTCGATGTAGTCCTCGCGCGCGCCGCGCTTGCCATCCAGCAGCCGGGCGATGCGCTGATACGTTTCCGGCTGCAGATGGCGGAAGGCCAGGTCTTCCAGCTCCCACTTCACCTGGCCGATGCCCAGCCGGTTGGCCAGCGGCGCATGGATGTCGCGGGTCAGCGTGGCCAGCGCCGTGCGCGATTCGGGCGGCAGCAGCTCGGCATGGCGCATCCAGGCCAGTTGCCGCGCCAGCAGGATCGGCACCACGCGCAGGTCGCGCAGCATCGCCAGCAGCAACCGTCGCAGCCCTTCGGCATTGCGTCCGGCCGGCTGTTCGGCATGCAGCGCCCAGACCTGCCCGGCCGTCTGCTGGCCCTCAAGCAGCGTGGCCATTCCGGTCCATCCGGTCGGCACTCCGGCGTGCAGACGCCTGCATGCGCCTGCAAAACAACCCAGCACGGCCGCCATCCGCACGTCCGCATCCGCAGACAGTCGTTCGAGAATTTGCAGCATGTCGATGATCATCGGCACGGGCATGTCCGCCGGTTCGCTCGCCGCATCGGCATCTGACACGGCCGCCAGCCAGTTGCGCACGCTCACCTGCCACTCGGCGCAGGCCGGCAGGTCGAGCACGGCGGACAGGGTGGGCAGATCGTTCAACGGCGGCTCCGGCGACACCCCGCTACACTAGCGGCCTGCGCCTCCCGGAGACAACACGCATGCGTGCATTCCCACTTGCCTTGTCGGCTCTCGTTCTCGTGATGCTTGCCCTGCCGGCCTCCGCCCAGCAGGCCATCCAGCAGCGCATGACGACGGAGCAATTCAAGTCGGCCGGGCTGGACAAACTGAGTGCCGAAGAACTGGCCTACCTCAACCGCTGGCTGGACGGCACGCTGGAGCAGGCCGCCACGGCAGCGGCCGAGCAGGCCAGGACCAAGGTTGAAAGCGAAAGCCGCGGCTTCTTCAACTTCGGCTCCACCGAACCGATCGTGGCGAAACTGCAGGGCGAGTTCCGCGGCTTCGGCAAGGGCCGCACGTACCGGCTGGACAATGGCCATGTCTGGCGCCAGAGCGACGATGCGCGCCTGGCCGGCGTGCGCCTGGACAGCCCGCAGGTCACCATCTCGCCCAGCCTGATCGGCAACGCCTGGTACATGCAGGTGGACGGCTACAACACCCGGGCCAAGGTGCAGCGCGAGGAGTGAGCCGATCCGGCAAGCGCCGACCCATCATCCCCACAGCAGGGCGTCCAGCGATGGCGCCGCAGGCTGGCCGTGCACCCGCCCGTTGCGAATGGTGACGCCTTCGGCCTGCAGGCGCCGCTGTTGCTCCGCGAAACCTGCCGAATCCGGCGGAAAGGCGATGCGGCCGTCACTGCGCATTACCCGGTGCCAGGGCAGATCCGGGTCGTCGTTGCGTGACAACAGCCGCGCCACCAGCCGTGCCCGACCGGGCAGCCCGGCACGGCGTGCCACTTCGCCATAGCCCAGTACGCAACCATGCGGAATCGCGCGCACCACGCGCAGGATGGCATCCGCGGCATCGGCTTGGGTCTGCGGCATGGGTGCAGGATAATGCGCTTCCCCACTTTCCGGCAGGAGTGTCCGTCCCATGGACAATTTCGAGCAGATCCGCAGCCATGTCGCCGATGCCGACTACCACGTCACCATGCAGCAGCCGTACGTGATCTGCGTGGAGATCTCGCTGCGCAACCACACCCGGCAGCAGGCCGTGTACCTGTCGGAGCTGCAAGATGACGACGGCAACGGCTACCTGCGCGTCAGCACCGTCGTCGCCCGCGCCGAACAGGCCGACGCACGGCGCGCGCTGGCCTTCAACTGGCAGAGCCGCGTGGGCTACCTGGCCGTGAGCGACCTGGACGACGGCGCCTGGCTGCAGCTGTGCGAAAACCGGCCATACGCCGGCCTGAGCGCGGCCGAACTGGATCGGTTGATCCTGGAAATCGGCGGACTGGGCGACCAGCTGGAACATGCGATGGCCGGCGACACCGCCGATCTGCTCTAGCGCAGGGCCAAACCCTGTCCTGATCGACGTGATGTCGCACGCCGGCAGATGCGCCCGGCAGCGCAGCGGTTTCTGGTTCGTCGCCGCGTTGCGAGGTTTTATTCCACCTGCCGGATCACCAGTCTCGACACCTGCCGCACCCAGCGCGCCGCCCGCTTGTCCGACGGAATCACCAGCCTGAAGGGTCCGGAAGCCTCCGGCAAGGATCTGCCGTTTTCGGATGTGGCGAGAAGCATCGACCCGTTCCCGAGGGTCGGGGCGAGTTCCGTCAGGGACATCGTGATCCGGTAGCCGTCTGCCGCTTCAATCAGCAGAATCTGGCGAAGTGCCGGCCCGCGCAATTCGTTCGTGCCGATTCCGGACGCATGCAGCACATCCCGCAAGTCGGCACCGGAAAATGTCGTATCCGTTCCGTGGTCGTTCGCGGCAACGGTCCGCTGCGCAAGCGCATCGATCTGCTCGCGCGTGATGGTCCTGGCGACACCCTGGGCATCGACGATCTCGACCGACGCTGCTTGAGCCGTCGCTGACAACGCAAGCGGGATGGCAGGAAGCAGGTAGCGAACCAGTTGCATGGTGGTCGGACGGCGCTCCAGTGCAGACACCAGCATCAGGCCCAGCCCAGCAGCTGCAGCACCCACAGCATGGCATAGGCGATCCCGCCGGCGGCCGGGATCGTCATCACCCAGGCCCACAGGATGCGCTCGATCACCGACAGCTTCAGCGAACGCGGCTTTTTGGCGAAGCCCACGCCCATGATGGCGGTGGAAATGCTGTGGGTGGTGGACACCGGCATGCCGAAATGCGCGGCGGTGGTCAGAATCGTGGCCGACGCCGTTTCGGCGGCGAAGCCGTCGATCGGCTGCAGCTTCACCATCTTGTGGCCCAGCGTCTTGATGATGCGCCAGCCGCCCGCGGCGGTGCCCAGCGCCATCACCACCGCGCAGGTCAGCACGATCCACAACGCGATGTCCGATTCGCCGCCGCCCGGATGTAAGAAGGCCAGGGCCGGCGGCAGGTCGTCCAGCACGCCGTTGGCCTGCGCCGCGAACAGCGTGAGTGCGATGATGCCCATGGTCTTCTGTGCATCGTTGTGGCCGTGCGCATAACCCATGTAACCGGCGGAGAAGATCTGCGCCTTGCCGAAGAAGGCATTGATCCAGCGTGGCCGTGCCAGCCGTCCGAGCTTGCCGCCGAGCCGCGACAGCAGCGTGATCAGCGTCCACAGCAGCAGCATGATGACCACGCCCAGCAGGAAACCGGCCACCGGCGAGGTGACCATCGGCAGCAGCACCTTCCACAGCAGGCCCTGGTTCTTGGTCCAGTTGCCCACCGTTTCCGACCAGATCAACGCATCCCAGTCGTTGTGCGCGGCAGCCAGCGCGGCGCCGCACAGACCGCCGATCAGCGCATGCGACGACGACGACGGCAGCCCTTTCCACCAGGTCAGCAGATTCCAGGCGATCCCGCCCAGCAGCGCGCACAGGATCACCTGCGAGGTGACCTGAACCACGCTGGCATCCACCAGCCCGGAAGCAATCGTCTTGGCCACTGCCGTGCCGGTCAGCGCACCGACGAGGTTCATGATCGCGGCCAGGATCACCGCCTGCCCCGGCGTCAGCACCTTGGTGGCCACCACCGTGGCGATCGAATTGGCCGTGTCGTGGAAGCCGTTGATGAATTCGAACACCAGCGCGGCCAGGATCACGATCAGCACCAGGGTCAGCATCGGCGTGCCCCTGCAGGATGGATGTGCATGCGCGGCTCCGGCGTCAGCTGTTCTTCAGCACGATGTGGTAGGCCACGACGCCGGCCTCGCGGCAGCGGTCGATGGCCTTTTCCAGGATCTCGAAGAATTCCTTCAGCAGGAACATGTCGGCCGCGTCCAGCCGTCCGGAATAGATGTCGCGGTGCAGTTCCAGGATCAGCCGGTCGGCCTCGTTCTCGATCACGCGCAGCTGTTCGCTGAGCTTGCTCATCCGGTCCAGATTCATGTTGCGCAGGTCGTGGACCATCTTCACCACCACCTCGGCGGCCTGTTCCAGCATGGCCGCGCGCGGGGCGAAATCGATGCCTTCCAGCCGGTGCCGGGCCAGCGCGAAACGGTCGGCGAAGCGCTCGATCTGCTTGGGGATCTTGTACAGCGCCGTGCCCAGCGCCTCGATGTCCTCGCGCTCGATCGGGGTGATGAACACGTCCACCAGCGCCTGGTTGATCCGCTCAGACGCCGTGCGCTGCCGCTGGCGGGCCAGCTTGAAGGCCTCCAGCGTCTGCATCTGCTCGGGATCCTTCAGCATCTCGTGCAGGGCGTGCGCGGCGTCGTGGGCGGCCTGGGCCGCATCGTCCAGCAAGCCGTAGAACTGCTTGCCTGAACCGAAGATCGTTTGCAGGGAAAACATGGAAGCGCGGGGTCCGGTTGGGCCGCACACCCGGCGCGGCTGGTCCGCCGCCCGGCCGACACGGCGAGGGATGTTCACGATGTTGCAGTATTGCATTGCTATTATGACAATTCATGACAGGGCCACTGCCCCTCCCGCAATGGACGAAGACGACTCTCCCCCGCCTCGCCCCGCCCTGCCCCTCCGCGGCCCAGCACCTTGCATGATCCGTGGGGGTAGTCCCCGGTGATCGAACTGCTGGTTGTGGTCGCGCTGATCCTGCTGAACGGCTTCTTCGCCATGTCGGAGATGGCGCTGGTCACCTCGCGCAAGGTCCGGCTGAAGCAGATGGCAGAGACCAGCCCCGGCGCCCGCCGCGCGCTGGCACTGGCCGAGCATCCGGACAACCTGCTGTCCACCGTGCAGATCGGCATCACCATGATCGGCGTGCTGACCGGCGTGTTCGGCGGCGATGCGATCGGCCGGTCGATCGCCGGCTGGCTGGATGGCGTCTGGCCGCAGGCGCGGCAGTACACCCAGCCCATCGGCATCGGCACGGCGGTGGGGCTGATCACCGCCGGCTCGGTGATCTTCGGCGAGCTGATTCCCAAGCGGCTGGCGCTGACCCAACCCGAGCGCATCGCCAGCATGGTGGCCATCCCGCTGGATGCCCTGTCGAAGGCGGCCCGGCCGGTGGTGTTTACGCTGGGCGCGATCAACCGCGGCGTGCTGCGTCTGCTGGGCATCTGCGACGACGGCCACGGCGCCATCACCGAGGAGGAGCTGCAGCTGCTGGTGACCGAAGGCCACGAGCAGGGGGTGATCGACGACGATGAGCGCAACATGATGCAGCGGGTGATGCGCCTGGGCGATCGCACCGCCGAAAGCCTGATGACCCCGCGCACCCGCATCACCTGGCTGGATGCGGCTGCGGATTTCGAGGACAACCTGGCTGAGATGCGGGAAACTCCGTATTCGCGCTATCCGGTGTACCGCGGCAGCGATGCCGACGTGCTGGGCGTGCTGGAGGTGAAATCGCTGCTGGACCGGCTGGACGAGCGCGCCCCCGACCTGTTCCGGGAACTGCGCCCGGCGCTGTTCGTGGCCGAATCCACCCATGCGATGAAACTGCTGGAGATCTTCCGCGAGGAGCAGCAGTCGCTGGCGCTGGTGGTAGACGAATACGGCGAGATCAGCGGCATGGTGACCGTGAACGATCTGCTGGGCGCGGTGATCGGCCGGGTGCAGTCCGGCGACACGCAGGATGGCGATGCGCAGATCGTGACCCGCGACGACGGCTCGCTGCTGGTGGATGGCGGCCTGCCGGTGCACGAGCTGCGCGAGCTGATCGGCAGCCGCCTGCCGGACGAGGGCGACGCCGACTACCACACCGCCGCCGGCATGCTGATCGCCCAGTTCGGACGCATCCCGACCACCGGCGAGCACATCGACTGGGCCGGCTGGCGCATCGAGGTGGTGGATCTGGACGGGCCGCGCATCGACAAGCTGCTGCTGCAGAAACTGCCCGAGGCCGAACCCGGCGATGGTTGAGCCATCCTCGGCCGGGGCGCTGCCTGCGCAGCGTCGGCGCCGTCCGGCCGGAACCCGCGCCATCCTGGAACGCTTCGTCGGCGGCGACCCCTCCGAGCAGCTGCGCATGGGCGATCTGCTGGGCGGACTGGGACGCCGCGCCTTCGGCGTGCTGTTGCTGGTGGCCATCCCGACGGCCTTCATCCCCGGCATCGCCGGGGTGATCAGCAGCCCCATCATCATCCTGGTGGGCTGGCAGTTGCTGATCGGCCGCCGACGCCCGTGGCTGCCGCGTTTCCTGGCCGAACGCGGTCCGCACCGCTCCACTCTGATCGGCTTCCACCGACGCCTGTCGCCTTGGCTGACCCGGCTGGAACGGCTGGTACGACCGCGCCTGCTGAATCTGCTCGACCGCCGCTTCGCCGGCCTGCTGACCGGCCTGCTGCTGGTACTGCTGGGCATCCTTCTGGCCTTGCCGATTCCCTTCACTAACGCGGTATTCGCCAGCGTGCTGCTGGTCTACGCACTGGCCCTACTGGAGCGCGATGGCGCGCTGATGCTGGTGGCCTGGGCCTTGGGACTGGCCACGGTGGCCACGGTCGGGGTGCTGTCCGGCAGCCTGGCCAGCCTGGTCACGCCCTGGATCGACCGGTTGATCTGATCGCGCGCCGCATCGCCTGCCGTCAGGCGATGCCGGTGCCGGCTTCGGTATCGCGGTCCTGCGGATCCTGCTCGGCGTCGTCGCTGAACAGCAGGCGGTCGAATTCCACCCCGTCCATCGGCAGGCCCAGCCAGAAACCCTGGGCCAGATCGCAGCCGCGCTGGCGCAGGATGTCGTACTGGCCTTCCTTCTCCACGCCCTCGGCCACCACGATGATGCCCAGCGAATGGGCCATTGTGATGATCGCCGTGGTCAGCGCCAGATCGTCCGGATCGCGCAGGATGTCGGCCACGAAGGTGCGGTCGATCTTCACCCCGTCCACCGGCACCCGGCGCAGATGGCTCAGCCCCGAGAATCCGGTGCCGAAGTCGTCCAGCCAGATGCGCACGCCGGCCGCACGCAGGCGGTTGAGCATGCTGACCGCCTGGTGCTCGTCGCCCAGCACCGCGGTTTCGGTCAGTTCCAGATGCAGTTGATGCGGATCGAGGCCGCTGGCCTGCAGCATCTGTTCCACCAGCCCCGGCAATGCCTCGCTGTGCAATTGCCGTGCCGACAGGTTCACGGACACGAACAGCGGCTCGCGGTCGCTGGCCGACTGCCAGCGCGCGGCATCCTGGCAGGCGGTGCGGAGCACTTCGATGCCCAGCTGTTCGATCTGGCCGTTGTGCTCGGCCAGTTCGATGAACACCGACGGCGCGATCGCCCCCTCCACCGGATGCTGCCAGCGCAGCAGCGCCTCGGCACCCACCAACGCCCGATCGGACACGCGGTAGATCGGCTGGTACAGCACCGACAGCTCGCCGCGCTCCCAGGCGCCGCGGAATTCCTGTTCCAGCTTCACCCGCTTCACCGCGGCCTGGTCCATCGCCTTGCTGTAGAACCGGTAGCAGTGCTTGCCGGCCAGCTTGGCCTGGTACATGGCCACGTCGCCGTTCTTGATCAGCATCGCGGCGCTGGAGGCATCCTGCGGGAACACGGTGATGCCGATCGACGAGCCCAGGAACAGCGAATGGCCCTCCACCTCCAGCGGCTGGCGCAGCTCCTGCACCAGCGCCTCGCCGATCTGGGTGGCCAGCTGCTGCACGTCCTCGCCGTACTCGGGGCGCGATTCCAGCAGCATCACGAACTCGTCGCCGCCGAAGCGCGACAGTAGCGCGTCCGCGGCCGGGAACCGGTCGATCACCGCGTTGATGCGCCGCGAGAAGGCCACCAGCACGTGGTCGCCGACATCGTGGCCCAGGCTGTCGTTGATGTGCTTGAAATCATCGATGTCGGCGAACAGCAGGGCAAGCTGGCGTCCCACGCTGCCCATGTCGATCAGGCGCTGGTCCAGATGCTCGCGGAAGGCCAGCCGGTTGGACAGTCCGGTGAGCGAGTCGGTGTAGGCGATGTGGCGGATTTCGCGATCGTGCCGGCCGATGCCCTCGCCCATGCGTGCGAAGGCCCGCACGAGGCTGCCTACTTCGTCCTGGCGCCGGGTGGGGGCGATCGACACGTCGAAATTGCCGCTTTCGATCTGCCGTGCGGCGGCTGCCAGTTGCCGGATCGGCCGCACCAGGCCGCGTTGCACCAGCACCGCGAGTCCGACCACCAGGGCCGCGAGCAGCAGCAGGATGAACAGCGCCCATGACACGTTGCGACGCCCCAGCTCGTCCATGCGCCGGTTCAGTTCGGTCACCGCGGCGGTCTCGTCTTCCTTCAGGGCGGTCAGCGAATAGCCGATGCGCAGCCCGCCCAGTTTCTCGTTGCCCAGCAGGATCGGCGCGGCGATGTCCAGCACCTCGTCGTTCTGCTGGCTGTGCACGGCGGCGGCCTTGATCGCCTGGCCGGCAAAGCCGTCGCGCATGGCCTGCCCGAACACGGCGATGTCGCCGGAGCCGTCGTGGATCACGCTGCCATTGGGATCGAACACCAGCACGTAACTGACGTCCGGCTGGCGCAGCACGTTGCGCGCCATCGAGCCGATGGTTTCGGTATCGAAATAATAGAGCGGATTGACCAGCGCGTCGGCCGTGTCGGTCGCCATCGCCTCGCCGCGTGCGCGCATGCGGTCGAACAGCAGGCCGTGCATCGATCCCTGACCCAGCTCCGCGACCTCGCGCTGCAGCGCGTGCTGGCGCTGGATCATCAGCAGGGTCAGACCGACCATCAGCAGGAAGGCCGCCACCGCCACCGCCAGGAAGCGGACCTGCAGGCCGTACTTGATCGTCATTCGACCTCCGTGCGCACCCGCACCACGCCCTGGCGCAGGGTTTCCAGCGAGGCTGCCGTGGGCTCGTCGATCGGCAGGAAACGCGTGGTGCGGAAATAGCGCTTCAGCGTCGGTGCCGCCTGCGGGTCGGCTGCAGCCTGCACCAGCACCTCGCGCAGGCGCTCCCGCACGGCGGGGTCCAGGTCGGCACGCACCATTTCCAGCGCGCGCGGGAAGGCGGCAGTGCGATGCAGCAGGCGCATGTCCTTGCGGTAGGCGCGCGGCATCGCCTGGGGGTTGTTCCAGTCCACGTCGCTCATCGTGCCCACATCCACCAGCCGCTTGTGCACCCAGGTGGCGATGTTCTGTTCGCTGCGGGCGAACACGTAGCCCAGCGAGTCGCGGCTGGGCCGATCTGCCGGGGACAGCAGGATCTCCAGGCGCACGCCCTGCTCCAGCAGCACCATCGCCGGCACCAGGTAGGCACTGGTGGACGCGGTGTTCTGGAAGGCGATGGTGTGGCCCGAGAGGTCGGCGAAGCTGCGCACCGGGCTGTCGCGGCGGGTGAAGAACACGGTGGTGTAACGCGGCTGACCGTCCCGTTCGGTCAGCAGCAGCGGCACCGCGCCGGCGCGGTCGTTCAGCAGCATCGAGGTACCGGCGGTCTCGCTGATCCAGTCCACCCGGCCGCGGCGCAGGTAGCTGGCCATCTGCTGGGCATCGCGGGCCATCAATATGCGACCCTGGCGGATGCCGGTGCCCTGCATGCGCGGCAGCACGTAGTCCAGCAGCGCCTTCAGCTGTTCGTAGTGGCGCTTCGGGTCGTCGCTGATGCGTCCCAGCACCAGCACCGACGGATCGTCCTTGGCCGCCTGCACGGGCCATGCCGCCCCGGCCAGCAGCAGCCAGGCGATGATCCACATTGCACCGCGTTGCAGAAAGCGCACCGTCTTCATCCCCCCGGATAGCCGCGCGACGGGGCCCAGCCTAGCCGAAAGGCGACCGGATTCACAATCGTCCGGTGCGCGGGGCAGGTCAGTCGCGTTCGGCCGCCAGCCGCGCCATGCGCTGCGCATCGGCCAGCACGCCGCGCAGCAGCCGCACCTCGCGTGCATCCAACCCGGCCCGCAGGAACAGCCGCCGCAGCTTGTGCATCGCCGCTTCGGGGGTGCGGCCCTTGTGGAAGTCGATCGCGTCCAGGGTGTCGTGCAACTGGCCGAAGAAGCCTTCCAGCTGCGCATGGCTGGCTGCCGGTTCGCGCCCGTCATCACCCGGCACACCGACCACGAGCCCGGATGCCAGTTGCTGCAGGCGCCATTCGTAGCACAGGATCTGCACCGCAGCGGCCAGGTTCAGCGAGCTGTAGGCCGGGTTGGCGGGAATGTGCACCGCGGCGTGGCAGCGCTGCAGTTCGGCATTGTCCAGCCCGGTACGCTCGCAGCCGAACAGCAACGCCACCGGACCCTGCGCGGCCGCCGTATGCAGCTGTGCCACCGCCTCGCGCGGGGCATGCTGCGGCAGGGCGATGCGACGGTCGCGTGCGGTGCAACCGAACACCTGCACGCAATCGGCCACCGCCTGTTCCACCGCATCCACCACGCGCGCGGCCGCGAGCACGTCGTCGGCGCCGGCTGCCAGCGCATCGGCCTCGGCATGCGGAAAGCGTTCCGGCGCGACCAGTACCAGATCGTGCAGCCCCATCGTCTTCATCGCGCGCGCGGCCGAGCCGATGTTGCCGGGATGCTGCGTACCGACCAGCACGATGCGCAGGTGGCGGGACGATTCGGTTGGTTGGTCCGGAGCAGACATGTGCAGATGGTAAACTGCACGCGCCGGACACCGCATCGGCATGTTCTTTCATTCCATCCATTCCCCCACGCGCAGAGGCCGCCGCGATGCTGCATCCATCGATCACCGTGATGACCAAGGCGGCGCGTGCGGGTGGCAATGTGCTGTTGCGGCACATGAATCGCCTGGATGCGCTGAACGTGGTGGAAAAGCAGCGGATGGACTATGCCAGCGAGGTCGACGGACTGGCCGAAGCCGAGATCGCGAAGGAATTGCGCCGTGCCAACCCCGACTACGCGATCCTGGGCGAGGAAAGCGGCGCGCGCCCGGGCAAGTCTGGCAACAGCCGCTTCACCTGGGTGATCGATCCGCTGGATGGCACCAGCAACTACCTGCACGGCATCGGCCACTGGTGCGTGTCGATCGCGCTGGTGGAAAACGGCGAGCCGCAGCAGGCGGTGATCTTCGATCCGCTGCGCAACGAACTGTTCACCGCCAGCCGCGGTTCTGGCGCCGTGCTCAACGACAAGCGCATCCGCGTGAGTCAGCGTCCCGACGTGGCCGGCGCGATGCTGTGCACCGGCTTCCCGCCGCGCGAACGCGAACGCGCACCGGCGCAACTGGCCGCCGTGCAGCAGCTGCTGCTGCAGGCCGAGGACATCCGCCGCACCGGGTCGGCCGCACTGGACCTGGCCTACGTGGCCTGCGGCCGCTTCGATGGTTATTTCGAGGCTGGCGTGCAACCTTGGGACATCGCCGCCGGCGCCCTGCTGGTGCGCGAGGCCGGCGGTCGCGTGGCGGACTTCTCCGGCCGCGCACCCAGGCGCATGGACCTGGCCCCGCAGGGCGGTACCCAACTGGCGGCCGGCAACGTCAAGCTGATCGACCCACTGCTGGCCACACTGCAGGCGTCCGGTTATGCCGCGGTTTTCAACCGCTGATCGGTCGGCATCCGTTCCGGCTAGCCACCGCGCACGGATTGCGCTATAAAGCGTCCATTGCGATGCGCCATGCGAGCCATCGCATCTGTTTCGATCCGCAGCGGCTGGATGCCGGCGGGGCTATTTCAATCACGAGCACGCGTGCCGACATCCCATCAGGGTGACCGGCACATCCATGCGGTGCTTCCGGAGGATTCGCATGCCATTACCAGGCCGTTCAACCGACCTTTCCGCAGCGCTGCCGATTGCAGCTGCAGCGGGCCGGGTGCGCACCAGGGCCATGCACCTTCCACGTCACCACAGTTTCGCTGCGCATCGCGCCGACGGCCATCCGTCACGTTGAATCCATCACCTGCAGGGGGAGAAGAGGAATGCCGAAGTACAGAATCGTGGAATTGGCGCCGGATGGCGTCCAGCGCGTGACCAACTATGCCGACCTGGAGCGCCATCATCCTGCGCGCGGCAACGAGCGCGGACGCATCTACGGCACCGTCAACGGCGAGCGCGAAGAGCTGCTGGGCCGGGGCGGCAAGACCATCCAGTCGGGCGACGGCGACTATTACGTGTCCAAGGATTTCGTGCTGCAGACCTCCGCCAACCTTCGCCACCCGATGGTGCCTGCAGTGGCCAACGGTTATGTCGATGGCATCGACGCGCGCAACGGCGTGCTGCAGATCTGGGACAAGCCGGCCGGTGCGCCCGACCGCGAGATGATCGCCCAGTACCGGCACATGGACCTGACCAGGACCGGCCTGAAGAACGGCGACACCGTGTCCTACGGCCAGCCGCTGGCGCCGCAGAGCGGCTATGGCGGCGGCAAGTCGAATGCCTACGGGCCACACGTGCACCTGGACATGAATGCCAGCTATCTGCGCACGCTGGATCGCTACCTGAAGGATGTCCACAACGGCCGCATCACCACCGACAGCTATCCGCGCAATCAGGTCAACGTGAGCACGCCGGCCATGGTCGAGGACGTCAGTGCCAAGGGCAGCATCGGCGCCGGCAGCGGCTCGCGGGCCCCCATGGCCGACGGCATGCTGGTGCATGGCGAATCGGGCGAGGAAGTCCGCCGCCTGCAGGTGGCACTGGCCGGGCTCGGCTACACCGGCAAGGACGGCAAGCCGCTTGTGCCTGACCGCGATTTCGGCGACAACACCCGGCACGCGGTGCAGGCCTTCCAGCGCGATCACAAGCTGGACGACGACGGCAAGGCCGGGTTCCACACGCTGCGCGCCATCAACACCGAAGTCGCCAACCGCAGCCGTGGCGTTGCTCCGGTCGGTCCCATGGCCGAACCGCGCCCGCAGACGCAGACCCAGGGCGTATTGACCAATGGCGCCAAGGGCGACGCGGTGATCCGCCTGCAGCAGCAGCTCGGCGCGCTGGGTTACACCGGCATAGACGGCAAGCCGCTGCTGGCCGATGGCGACTTCGGCGGCCATACCCGCCACGCGGTGGATGCCTTCCAGAAGGCGCACGGCCTGGATGCGGATGGCAAGGTTGGCAAGGACACCCTGGTCGAACTGGACAAGGCCCGCGACCGCCCGCTGATCAGCGAAGCCACCCATGCCGGCCACGGCCTGTATGCCGCCATCGGCAAGCAACTGCCCGCTGGCACACAGCCGGCCACTGTGGCGAACGTCACCCTGCAGGCGATGGAAAGCGGCATCACGAAGCCGTCGGAGCTGCGCGCCGTCAGCATGCAGGGCAGCGATGCCCTGGTGATCGGCAACACGCCCGGTTTCCACACCCGGGTCGATCTGCAGGCACCGACTCCCGGCCTGCAGGCGATGAGCGATCACCTGACCTGCCAGGCCACGCTGGCGCAGCAGGCACAACGCGAGCCAGCACAGCAATCCAACCGTCAGCCTGACCCCGTGATGCAGTAAGCCTGCGCACGCGGTCGCCCTTTCAAGCCACGGGTCAAGCCATCGGGTCGGTCACTCCGGCCCGATGTCGCGCTTGCCGCCCCGCTTCGCCAGCAACCGCGCCGGTCCGATCACGATGGCATGCGACAGGGCCTTGCACATGTCGTACACGGTCAATGCGGCGATGGTGGCCCCGGTCAGGGCCTCCATTTCCACGCCGGTTCGGTGCACGGTGCGCACGCTGCAGACGATGGCGAGCGTGCGTGCATCGTACCAGTCGATGGCGATGCGGCAGCCGTCGATCGGCAGCGGGTGGCAGAACGGGATCAGCTCGTGGGTGCGTTTTACCGCCAGGGTGCCGGCGATGATGGCGGTATCGACGATGCTACCCTTGCTGGCGCGCAGATCGTGCGAGCGTAGCTGGTCGGCCACCGCCTGCGGAAACCTCACTTTGCAATTGGCCGTGGCGCTGCGTGCCGTGATGGCCTTGTCGCCGACATCGACCATTGCCGGACGGCCGTGGGCATCCACATGGGTCAACGATACATCGGTGCTGCGCTTGGCCATGGCGGACGGATCAACAAGATGACGAGGATGACGGCTCCGCATCCTGCAGGATCTCGCGCAGGTAACGCGGCACGTATTTCAGGAAGGCGCGTGTCACCGTGAAATGCTCGGTGTGGGCGTACTCCACCGGCATCACGCGGTTGCCATCGAAACGGTAGATGCGCGCCTGCGGATACGCCAGCAGGATCGGAGAATGGGTGGCGATAACGAACTGCGAGCCGTCCTGCACCAGATCGTGGATCGCCCGCAGCGCCGCCCGCTGCCGCCATGGCGACAGCGCCGCCTCCGGCTCGTCGAGCAGGTACAGGCCGCGGCCGCGCAACTTGTGCTGCGGCACGGCCATGAAGGCCTCGCCATGCGAACGCCGGGGCGGCGCTCCGCCGTACTGGGCCACGCAACCCAGTTCCTCCATGTACGTGGCGTTGAAGTAGGTTTCCGCACGCAGGAAACAGCCATCGGCCGGCTTCTTCCAGCTCTTGATCAGTTTCAGCGAGCGGTGCAGCGACGACACCGTGTCGGGGGTTTCCAGGCGCACGTTGCGGGTGCCGCCTTCCTGGCTGTAGCCGACGGCCATGGCCTGCGCCTCGATCACGGTGGATTTGCCCGAGCCGTTCTCGCCCACGAAAAAAGTGACATCGGGATGGAACACCAGCTGGTCGATGTGGCAGGAGGCGGCAATCGTGAACGGATACGCGGCCGGGTCGATCGCGGCGGAATCGCGAAATTCCATGCGCCGCAGATACGGCTTTTCCGCAAGGCTCACTGCGCCAGTTCCGGCGGATCGCGCGGCGGCGCCAGTGCCAGCACCGCACCCGGTTCGGCCACCCGGTGGCCCATGGCCCGCATCGCGGCGGCTTCCTGCGGCGATCCGTAGTGATACAGCACGCAACGCGCCAGCAGGTCGGGCGGGTACTCGCGGTGCAGATCCTCGATGCCGCTGTGCGACGGATTGCCGTGCAGAGCGCAATCGTGGGCGATGATCTCGCCGGCATCGGCATGCCGCTGCAACTGCTCGGCAATCGGCCGGGTATCGCCGGTCCACACCAGGCTGGCCGGCAGGCGCAGCCCGAACGCGGTCTGCGGCCAGTGATGCCGCACCGGGAATGTTTCCAGCAGCACACCGTCGTGCCAGAAACGTTCGCCTACCGGAATCAACCGGAATGCATCCCAGAAATTCGCGCCGCCCTCGGCCAGCACGTTCGGATAATCGCCAACCCGCTGGTGCAGCAGCGGCACCAGCACCGCCGGCACGTACACGCGCACGCGACCGCGACGGTCGGCATCGAAATAACTGGCACCGAACAGACGCTCGAACCCACCGACGTGGTCAAGGTGGGTATGGGTGATGAACAGCGCGTCCGGAAAGTGGCCGTAGTGCGCGTGGAAGGCGCTCAGACCCTCCGCGCCGCAGTCGATGCTGAGCCATGGTGCGCCGTCTCTTTCGATGCTGGCCATCGCCGAGCCCAATTCGACCGCCGCCGAATTGCCGACGCCGTGGAAGCGCAACGCCCAATCGCTCATGCGCCCTGCTCCATCGCTGCCGCATAGGCCAGTTGCAACTGCCGGAAACGGGCATCCACCTGTGCCAGCGACCGCGGGCCACGCAGCTTGTGCAAGGAACGCCGCAGTCGCTGCAGATTGCGCTGCCGCCAGTGTGTCGGACCGGCAGCGCTGCGCATCCGGCAACGGTCGAAATCGATCAGCCATCCGGCCTGCGCTGCATCGAACAGGATGTTGGTCGCGTTCAGATCGGCATGATCGAGTCCATGCCGGTGGAAGCGCGCCAGCAGCGCGCCGGTCGCGGGCCAAGGCCAGTCGGCATCGGTCTGCAGCAGACTGGCCAGCGATTGCACGTTGGGCAGTCGCTGCAGCAGGATCGCCGCGCGGTAACTGCCACCTTCGCGCCAGTACGCTGCCGCCAGCGGTGCCGGCACCGGCAATCCGGCGGCGTGCAGGTGCGCGGTCAAACGGAACTCGGCCACGCTGCGCACGGTGTCTTCGTCGTGCCACCAGTAGCGATCGCGGCTGATGCGCGCGGCCCAGCCACCGCGACGGTAGTGCCGCAACACCATCGGCCCGGACGACGCCTCGATCAGCCACGCCGCACCACGCCCTCCCTGCGTCACCGGCGTGGCGGCAGCGCCCCAGTGCGCCGGATCGAACCAGCCGTCGTCCGGTTGCGGGATACGCTGCGGGTCGAACACAATCGCGCCCACGTCCGCGCCATCCGCCGTTCGGCGAATCAGGCGGCGGGCTTCGCGCTGGGCAGTGCCGGTCATGGCGGCAGTCTAGCAAGCACCGGTGACAGCACATTTTCCATCGACATGACCATCGCCCCCGCTTCCCCGCCCCGCTCGCTGTGCCTGCTGCGCCTGTCCGCGCTGGGAGACGTGACCCACGTGGTGCCATTGGTCCGCACCGTGCAGCGTGCGTGGCCGCAGGTCTCCCTCACCTGGATCATCGGCAAGGGCGAACATCGGCTGCTGGCCGGCCTGGAGGGCGTGGATTTCGTGGAATACGACAAGGCCAGCGGATTCGCCGGCATGCGCACCGTCCGCCAGCTGCTGCGCGAGCGGCTGGGCCCCGGACAGCGGTTCGATGCCTTGCTGCAGATGCAGGTCGCGGCACGCGCCAACCTGCTGTCGGCGTTCATCCCTGCCGAGCGTCGCATCGGCTACGACCGCAGCCGCTCCAAGGATCTGCATGGCCTGTTCATCAACCGGCGCATTCCCGATCGACCGGGCATCCACGTGCTGGATGCCATCGGCAGCTTCTGCGAACCACTGGGCCTGCGGCAGACCAATGTGACATGGAATCTGCCCGTACCCGACGACGCCCACGCCTGGGCGCGAGCGCAGTGGACGGACGATGGCATCCGAACGCTGCTGATTTCTCCGTGTTCCAGCCACGTGCGCCGCAACTGGCGGGCCGACCGCTACGCCGCTGTGGCCGACCACGCCATCGATCGTGGCTGGCGCGTGGTGCTGTGCGGCGGACGCAGTGCGCTGGAACGCGATACCGGCGATGCCATCGTGGCGCAGATGCGCGGCACCGTGCTGGACCTGATCGGCAAGGACACGCTGAAGCAGTTGCCGGCGCTGGTGGCACGCGCCGATCTGGTGATGACGCCCGACTCCGGACCGATGCACATCGCCAATGCCATGGGCGCGAAGGTGCTGGGACTGCACGCCGCCAGCAATCCCCTGCGCAGCGGACCGTATTCGGACGTGCGCTACTGCGTGGATCGCTACGACGATGCAGCGCGGAAATATCTGCGCAAACCGGCTGCCGCGCTGGCCTGGGGCAGCAAGATCGAACACGACGGGGTGATGGACCTGGTCACGGTGCACGATGCCATCGCCGCATTCGAGCGCCGGGTGGCCGATCTGGGCTGATCAGCCGGCCGACGCGGCCCGGTAGTCCTGGTACGACTTCTCCTCCACGTAGGTGGAGCCCAATGCCAGGTTGATCTGCTTCTTGATGCGCGCGCGCTCGTCGTTTTCCACGTACACGCTGCGGGCCAAGCGGATGAACTCGGCATCGAACGCCTGTGCCTGCTCCTTCAGGCGGATGTCGTCCTCGATCACCCACAGGCGCTCGTTCACGGCCTTCAGCTGCCGGCGCAGCTCGGCGATGTCCTGCGTGGCGGCCGGATGTGCGGCCCAGGTGGCGTCCAGCGCGGACAGCTCGTTGCGCACGTTGGCCAGCTTGGCCGCATCGGTCATGCGCTCGGACTTGATCTGCAGGATGGCGATCTTGTCCAGCAGCTCGCCGAAGGACACCGGCACCAGGATCTCGGACATCACGACCTCGCGTTGCTTGAAAGCGCCAGTGTAGCGCCCGGCTTGTCCGCCGTGTCCCGTGCCCGTATGATGGGCGGCCCGCAGCCACCCGTGGCGTCGGGACCACCGGAGAGGTGGCAGAGTGGTTGAATGTACCTGACTCGAAATCAGGCATGCGTTTATAGCGCATCGAGGGTTCGAATCCCTCCCTCTCCGCCAGTTTCAGGTTTCCATGGCGGCCCCGCAGGCCCCTCGCGACGCTAGATCGAAAATCCCGCCAGGGCCGGAAGGCAGCAACGGTATCGATCGATGCGGGCGCCGAGGATCGTCGGCGGGGCCGCCGCCCTTTGCGCGGCGACGCTAGAATGGATTCGCCCCACCGTGCGGGCTTGCAGGAAACCCCAATGACCACCGTGCTGCGACTTGGCCTCTTGCTTCTCCTGCTGCTGCTCGCTGCCTGCAAGGGGCAGGCACCGGATGTCGCGCCGGCAAGCGAACCTGTCGCAGCCAAGCCGACCACGGCCGTCGATCCGGTCGCGGCCAATGGCGATCCGGCGGAACTGACGCCCCGGCAGAAGGTCTGGCAGCGCTGCAAGATGACGGTGGATGCCGAATACACGCACGAGCGCTACCAGCAGACCGGCACGGCCGGTTACGACGCGCTGCTGAAGGAACGCTGCGGGCCACCGGTGAATGACCGCATCCTGGCCGACATCGCCGGCCTGCCGCCGGTGGTGGTGGTGCAATCGCCTCCGTGGAACACGGAATTCAGCAGCTTGCTCGGCGGCGCCCTGCAGGATCTGGTGGATGGCCTGGAACTGGCTGCGCCCACCGTGGCCGAGGGCGATTGGGTCACCGGCAGCGGCGTGAATGCGCTCGCCCCGGATTCGGCGATCAGCGCGTTCGCCATCAATCGCAAGACCCGGCAGATCCTGGCGGTCACCTACCAGCGACCCACCGATGCGAATGGCGACACGTCGTCCTCCTACCGGACCTACGGATTCAGCATCGCCGACGATGGCCAGCTGCAGCCGGACGGCGTGTCCCCACCGCCGGCATTCCGGCAGTGGCTGCAGGAGACCATCTACGATCACGCCAACTGAGCAGCGCGTCCGCACCACATCCGGTGTGCCGATTCGCCCATGAAAAACCCGGCTCGCTGGCCGGGTTTTTCCATGGATCGTTTCTCGATGCAGGCAGCGGCTGCGGTACGACTCATAAACGGTCTTCCACCACGGTGATGCGGCTGCGCTTGCGCAATGCATCCACCAGTGCGCGCGCGGCATTGTCGCCATCGATCTGCGACAGTTGCCCGGTCAGCATGCTGCGTTCGGCTGCCTGCGCCTGCTTGGGGTCGCCCGGCGTCATCGACCGCACCGCGAACACGGCCACCGCGCCCCCCGGCAACGGGGCATGCCCCAGCGAAGCCGGCTTGCCTGGCGCCGGAACAGGAGCGGTGAACACGGCTTCCATCAACTCCGGATCCACCGTCGGCATGCCGCGTTTCAGATCCGGCTGGTTCTGCGTGGGCAGGTTGCGGGCGGCAGCGGCTTCGTTGAACGCCTTGCCACCCTGCACGTCGTTGATCATCGCCTGCGCCGTGGCTGCGGCGGCCTTGCCGGCACGATCCTGGCGGATCGCCCCAATCACCGCCTCGCGCACCTCGGCCAGCGGTTGCGCCTGCGCCGGCGTGTGCCTGGCCACGCGAATCAGCGCGCCGTGGCTGTCACCCAGTTCGATGGGTTCGCTCACCGTGCCGTCCTGGATCAGCAGTTCGCTGAAGGCGGCCTTCTGCACCGCCGGATTGGCAGCGATGCCCTCCCCTTCGCCGCGTGCGAACGGCCCGATCGTGGCGACCGGCCTGCCCAGCACCTGCGCAGCCCCTGCCAGCGTGCCGGGGCTCTTGTTCACCTCGTCCACCAGCTTGCCCATCAGCTCGTTGTAGGCGCGCTCGCCCTGGGTGGCCTGCGCCTCGGCCAGCAATTGCTCGCGTACCTGCTCGAACGACTGCACCTGGCCTTCGCGCACCTCGCGCAGCTGGATCACGTGCCAGCCGAAGTCGGATTTCACCGGGTCGCTGATCTGCCCCGCCTGCATCGCGAACACCGCATCCTCGAACGGCTTCACCATGGTGCCGTCCTGCGCGATCCAGCCCAGGTCGCCGCCACCGGCCTTCGAGCCGGCATCGTCCGACCGGGCCTTGGCCAATGCGGCGAAATCGGCGCCCGGCGCCTTCGCCTGCGTCGCCAGCTTGCGAGCCTCGTCCTCGGCGGCCTTCTGCGTGGCGGCATCCGCACCGGCCGGCACTTCCACCAGGATGTGCGACACCAGCCGCTGCGCCGGCTGCCCCAGGCGGCCCTTCTGTTCCTCGTAACGTCTGCGCAGGGTGTCCTCGTCGATCACGGATGCGGGCAGCGCCTTGCCGTCCACTTCCAGGTATTCCAGTGTCACCCGCTCCGGCGCGCGGAAGTCGGCCGTGTGGCTGGCGTACCACTGCTTGATCTCGGCGTCTGACACGGGCTGGTTCGCATCGATGACAGGCGCGATCAGCGCGAAATCGACATTGCGCGACTCGCCCAGCAGGCGCAGCAGGCGGTCGGTTTCCGCGTTGGTCACGAACGCCGACGCGGTCAGGGCTTCGGGGATGGCCGACTGCTGCAGGCCTTCGCGGACCAGCTGCTCGAACTGGCGCGGTGTGCGCGCCGGCGTCTGCGCCGCCAGTGCCTGCTGGTAGCGCTGCGCATTGAACTGGCCGTTGGCCTGGAACGCCGGAATGCCCTGGATGGTCCTGCGCACCTGCGCATCGCCCACCTGGATGCCTTCGTTCTGCGCCAGCAGTTTCAGCAGGCTCTGATCGACCAGCCGATCCAGCACGGCGCGCTTGTTGTCGGTCGATTCGAATGCGCGCGCATCGTAGCCTTCGGCATTCTCGCTGCGCACGCGCTGCCGCTCCTGCTCGAAGGCGGTCCGGAAGGCATCGGTCTCGATGTCCTCGCGCTGCCACAGCAGCCGCCGCGACAGCCAGGACGACGGCGCCTGCGGCCACCACGCCGGCGGCGCTTCGATGCGCGCCACGTAGGTGTCGTTCTGCTGGAACAGGTACTGCTCCATGCCGAAAAAAGCGAATGGCACGATCAACAGACCGAGAACGACGGTTGCGATCCAACCGGAGGACTTTTCGCGCAGGGCTTGCAGCATTGGGATCAGGCAGTGACCGATGGGCAGCCGCCAAGTGTAACGCCAGCGCCACCGCGCTGCATGGCACAGGCCGACAACGAAAAAACCCCGCACAGGGCGGGGTTTTTTCGTGGAACGATGGCGGAGTGGACGGGACTCGAACCCGCGACCTCCGGCGTGACAGGCCAGCATTCTAACCGACTGAACTACCACTCCGCTGGAGCCGGGCAGTTTACACAGGACACATCTGCCTGACAAGCCTTTGTTGCAATCGCCGCTTTCCCGGCAGCGATGGTGGGCGCTGAGGGGATCGAACCCCCGACCCTCTCCTTGTAAGGGAGACGCTCTACCGCTGAGCTAAGCGCCCGCGACGTGCAATCAGTTCAACGCATCCTTCAGTGCCTTGCCGGGCTTGAAGGCCGGCGCCTTGGAAGCGGCGATGGCGATGGTTTCCTTGGTCTGCGGGTTGCGGCCGGTGCGGGCGGCGCGCTCGCGGACCAGGAAGGTGCCGAAACCCACCAGGGTCACGCTGTCGCCCTGCTTCAGAGCGGCGGTCACGGCCTGGGTGACGGCGTCGACGGCGCGGGCGGCATCGGCCTTGGACAGGTTGGCGGCATCGGCCACGGCGTCGATCAATTCAGTCTTGTTCATGAGTGGAATGGCTCCGTTGCGCAGGCAGGCAGCCTGCGGATGTGGGGTGGTGAGATCCGCCTGCAGGCTGCAGACGGCCGTGAATCCATGCGGACGGCCTGTTTTCAAGCCGAACCGGGGCGCACGTTATACCAATCCGGCCCGGCACCGGCAACCGGAGCCCGGCCATGGCGGCCGGTTTCCGACAAGCGCGATGGGTGAATCAGTGCTGCACGTCACGCCGCGCGCGCGAACGCGGCCGTGCGGGCTCTGTGATGTGCGGCTCGGCCATGTCGCGCACCACCTCGCTCAGGCCCTCGGCAGCCACCTTCGGCGTGAGCGGACGCTCCAGCGCGATGTCCAGCACCTCGTCGATCCACTTCACCGGCACGATGGTCATGTGCTGGGTGACGGCCTTGGGGATGTCGGCCAGATCCTTGCGGTTTTCATCGGGGATGATCACCGTCTTCACCCCGCCGCGCATCGCTGCCAGCAGTTTCTCCTTCAACCCGCCGATGGCCGTGACCTTGCCGCGCAGGGTGATCTCGCCGGTCATCGCCACGTCGGCCTTGACCGGCACCTTGGTCAGGGTGGACACCAGCGAGGTGGCCATGGCAATGCCGGCGCTGGGGCCATCTTTCGGCGTGGCGCCGTCGGGCACGTGCACGTGCACGTCGAGCTTCTGCAGGAAATCCAGGTCGATGCCCAGGCTTTCGGTGCGCGCACGCACCACCGACAACGCCGCGGACGCCGATTCCTTCATCACGTCGCCCAGCTGGCCGGTCAGGATCAGCTGACCCTTGCCAGGCACCAGCGTGGATTCGATCTGCAGCAGGTCGCCGCCCACCTCGGTCCAGGCCAGGCCGGTGACCAGACCCACCTCGTTCTCGGCCTCGGCGCGGCCGAAGTCGAAGCGGCGCACGCCCAGGTATTTCTCCAGATTGCGGCCGGTCACCACCACCTGCCGGTCGGATTTCGCCTTGGCCTTGGCACCGGCCAGCGCGATGTCCTTCACCACCTTGCGGCAGATGCGGGCGATTTCGCGCTCCAGATTGCGCACGCCGGCTTCGCGGGTGTAGTAGCGGATGATGTCGCGGATGGCCGCTTCGGCGATCTTCAGTTCCGCCGGTTTCAGGCCGTTCGCCTTCAGCTGCTTCGGCACCAGATAACGGCTGGCGATGTTCAGCTTTTCCTCTTCGGTGTAACCCGGAATGCGGATCACCTCCATCCGGTCCAGCAGCGGCCCCGGGATGTTCATCGAGTTGGACGTGGCGATGAACATCACTTCCGACAGGTCCAGGTCCACTTCGAGATAGTGGTCGTTGAAGGCGTGGTTCTGCTCGGGGTCCAGCACCTCCAGCAGCGCCGCCGACGGGTCGCCGCGGAAGTCCATCGCCATCTTGTCGATCTCGTCCAGCACGAACAGCGGATTCTTGCTGCCGACCTTGTTCAGGTTCTGCACGATCCGGCCCGGCATCGACCCGACATAGGTGCGGCGATGGCCGCGGATCTCGGCTTCGTCGCGCACCCCGCCCAGCGCCATGCGCACGAACTTGCGGTTGGTGGCCTTGGCGATCGACTGCCCCAGCGAGGTCTTGCCCACGCCGGGCGGACCGACCAGGCACAGGATCGCGCCCTTCATGCTCTTCACCCGCGCCTGCACGGCCAGGTATTCCAGGATGCGCTCCTTCACCTTGTCCAGGCCGTAGTGGTCGGCGTCCAACACGTCCTGGGCCACCTTCAGGTCCTTGCGGATCTTGCTGCGCTTGCTCCACGGCACGCCCAGCAGCCAGTCCAGATAGTTGCGCACCACGCCGGCCTCGGCAGACATCGGCGACATCTGCTTGAGCTTGTTGAACTCGTTCTTCGCCTTGGCTTCGACCGCCTTGGGCATGCCGGCCTCGGCGATGCGCCGGGCGAGCTCGTCCAAATCGCTGGGGCCTTCCTCAATGTCGCCCAATTCCTTCTGGATCGCCTTCATCTGCTCGTTCAGGTAGTACTCGCGCTGGGATTTCTCCATCTGCGACTTCACCCGGCCGCGGATGCGCTTTTCCATCTGCTGCACGTCGATCTCGCCGTCGACCATGCCCACCAGCAGCTCCAGGCGATCGCCCGTGTCCAGCGTTTCCAGCAGGCGCTGCTTCTCGGCCAGGCGCACGCCCACGTGGGCGGCCACCGTGTCGGCCAGACGCGCCGGATCCTCGATCCCGGCCAGACTCTGCAGCAATTCCGGCGGCAGCTTGCGATTGCTCTTCACGTACTGCTCGAACAGCGCCAGCAGCGACCGGGCGATGGCTTCCACCTCGCGCGCATCGCGGCTGTCGGCAGCCGGCAGCTCGGTCACCGTGGCATAAAGCGTGTCCTGCCGCTCCTGCACGGCACTGGCGCGGACCCGGCCCATGCCTTCCACGAGCACCTTGATGGTGCCATCGGGCAGCTTCAGCAGTTGCAGCACATTGGCGAGCGTGCCGACCTCGTACAGATCGGCGCCGCTCGGGTCGTCGGTCTCGGCCGAGCGCTGCGCCAGCAGCACGATGCGGCGGTCGGCCTCCATGGCCTGGTCCAGCGCACGGATCGACTTGTCGCGCCCCACGAACAGCGGGATCACCATGTGCGGGAATACCACCACGTCGCGCAGCGGCAACACCGGCAGGGTCGTGTCGGAAGCGTGGGCGGTCTGGTTCATGCGGTCTCCCATGGCGGATCGGGCTGCCCGGATGCGGCAGCGATGTATCCGTTATGGGGCTGCCGCGCCGCGGATGCAAGCCGGCGCGAATCGCATTCACACACATGAAAACGGCGGCGCAGCCGCCGTATCCATCGCTTCAATCGACGTTCATTCGCCGGAGGCGACCCGCGGCACGACAGCGGGTGGCGGCGCAGGCGTGGCTGCCGTCTGTGGTGCCTGGTAGATCAGGTAAGGCGCGGACTTGTGCTCGATCACCGATTCGTCCACCACCACCTTGCTCACGTTTTCCTGCGACGGCAGTTCGTACATGGTGTCCAGCAGCACCGACTCGACGATGGTGCGCAGGCCGCGGGCACCGGTCTTGCGCTTGATCGCCTTGCGGGCGATGGCGGCCAGCGCGTCGGGGCGGAACTCCAGCTCCACGCCCTCCATCTCGAACAGCTTGCGGAACTGTTTGGTGATGGCGTTCTTCGGCTCGGTGAGGATCTGCACCAGCGCGGCTTCGTCCAGCTCCTCCAAGGTGGCCACCACCGGCAGGCGCCCCACGAATTCGGGAATCAGGCCGAACTTGATCAGGTCCTCGGGCTCCACCTCAGCCAGCACCTTGCCCACCTCGGCCTTCTGTTCCTTGCTTTTCACCTTGGCCGAAAAGCCGATGCCGCCGGCCTCGCTGCTGCGCTGCTGGATGATCTTCTCCAGCCCGGCGAACGCGCCACCCACGATGAACAGGATGTTGCGGGTATCCACCTGCAGGAATTCCTGCTGCGGATGCTTGCGCCCGCCCTGCGGCGGCACGCTGGCCACGGTGCCTTCGATCAGCTTCAGCAGCGCCTGCTGCACGCCTTCACCGGACACGTCGCGGGTGATCGACGGGTTTTCGCTCTTGCGGCTGATCTTGTCGATCTCGTCGATGTAGACGATGCCGTGCTGCGCCTTCTCCACGTCGTAGTCGCACTTCTGCAGCAGCTTCTGGATGATGTTCTCCACGTCCTCGCCGACGTAGCCGGCCTCGGTCAGCGTGGTGGCATCGGCCATGGTGAACGGCACGTTCAGCAACCGTGCCAGGGTTTCGGCCAGCAGCGTCTTGCCCGAGCCGGTGGGGCCGACCAGCAGGATGTTGGACTTGGCCAGCTCCACGTCATCGGACTTCTGCCGGCTTTCCATGCGCTTGTAGTGGTTGTACACGGCCACCGCCAGCGCCCGCTTGGCGCGCTGCTGGCCGATGACGTACTGGTCCAGCACGTCCAGGATTTCCTTCGGCTTGGGCAGAGAGGTGCGCGCAGCCTGGGACTTCTCCTCCAGCTCCTCGCGGATAATGTCGTTGCACAGCTCCACGCACTCATCGCAGATGAACACGCTGGGGCCGGCGATGAGCTTGCGCACTTCGTGCTGGCTCTTGCCGCAGAAGGAGCAGTAAAGGATCTTGGAACTGTCGCCGGAACGACCTTGGCGGTCTTCGCTCATGTGCCTTGTTGACCACGGAATGGCGGGGGAAACGGCCTGAGAATAGCACAGCGCCCCTGCCCGCGATCCGGGCAAGGCAGCAGCCGTGAAGACGGGCCGGAAATGGGGTGCGGGACAGTCAGCTCGGCTGCACCGACTCGTCGGGGCGGCGTTCCAGCACTTCGTCGATCAGGCCGTAGTCGCGGGCGGCTTCGGCGCTCTTGAAATTGTCGCGCTCGGTATCGACGGCGATGGTTTCGATCGACTGGCCGGTGTGGTGCGACAGCACCTGGTTCAGCTTGTGCTTGAGATGCAGGATTTCGCGGGCGTGGATCTCGATGTCGGTGGCCTGCCCCTGGAAGCCGCCCAGCGGTTGGTGGATCATCACCCGCGAGTTGGGCAGCGCGTAGCGCTTGCCCTTGGCACCGGAGGCCAGGAGCAGCGCGCCCATCGACGCCGCCTGGCCCACGCAGATGGTGGACACGTCCGGCTTGATGAACTGCATCGTGTCGTAGATCGCCATGCCCGCGGTGACGATTCCGCCGGGCGAATTGATGTACAGGCTGATGTCCTTCTCGGGATTCTCCGCTTCCAGGAACAGCAGCTGGGCCACGATGACATTGGCCATGTGGTCGTCGATGCCGCCCACCAGGAAGATCACCCGCTCCTTCAGCAACCGCGAGTAGATGTCGTAGGCACGTTCGCCGCGGCTGGTCTGCTCGACCACCATCGGCACCAGGTTCAGGGCTTTGGGTTCAATGCGGCTCATGGGGTACCTGTGCGGGAGAGGAAGAAAGCCGTCCGCATCATGCCTGCGGGGTGATGGCTTCCTGGAACGACAGCGGCTGGTCGGTGTGCTGGGCGCGCTCGGCGATCCAGTCGATCACCTGCTCCTCCATCACCCGGGCCTGCAGTCCGTTCATCAGTTGGGGGTCGTTGCGGTACATCTCAATGACCTGCTGTGGCTCCTCGTAGGTCGAGGCGATCAGGCGCAGCATCTCGTTCAGGCGTGCGGCTTCCAGACGCAGGTTGTTGCGGCGGGCCACTTCGCCCACCAGCAGACCCACCAGCACGCGCTTGCGCGCCGGTTCCATGAAATTCTCGTGCGCATCCGCCGGCGCCTGCAGGCCCTGGCGGCGCGCCTGTTCCCAGGCCTGTGCAGCCAGCGAGCGCGCTTCGGCCTCGACCAGGCGCGGCGGCAATTCGACATGCTCGAACGCGGCCACCAACTGTTCGCCGACTTCGCGACGCAGGCGGTTCATCAGCGCACCCTTCAGTTCGCGCTCCAGATTGGTGCGGATTTCGCTGCGGAACTGTTCCATCTCGCCGCTTTTCACGCCGAAACTGCGGATGAAGGCGGCATCCACCTCCGGGAGCACCGGCTCGGACACGCGTTCCACCGTCAGATGCACCGTGGCGGCCTGTCCCGCCAGCTGCTGCACGCGCCAATCGGCCGGGAAGGTGATGTCGACGGTCGCTTCCTCGCCCGCTTTCAGGCCGATCAATGCCTCTTCCAGCGGGGCGTACATCGCGCCGGAACCGAGCACCGTTGTGCCACTTTCGCTGCCCTCCGCCGGCAGGCGGGTGTCGCCCAGCATCGACCAGGTGTTCACGTCGAGCGCATCGCCGGTCTGTGCGGCACGGGTGACCGCAGTCCAGCTGCGACGCTGCTGCTGCAGGTTGTCGACCATGCGATCGATGTCGGCATCGGTCACCTCCGAGGTATGGCGCACCACCTGCAGCTGGTCCAGATCGATGGCGCCGAAGTCGGGCACCACTTCGAAGGTGGCCACGTAGGCCAGCTCGTCAGCGGGGGCGCTGGCATCGGCCTCGATGCGCGGATTGCCGGCCAGGCGCAGGTCGTTGTCGCGGATGGCCTGGTCGAAGTTGCGGCGCAACAGGTCGTCGACGATTTCCGCGCGGATCTGCTGGCCGAAGCGCTGTTCGATCACCTTCACCGGCACCTTGCCCGGGCGGAAGCCCTTGATGCGCGCAGTGCGGGCCATTTCACGCACCCGACCGCCCACCTGGCTGGCGACACTGTCGGCCGGCAGGCGCATGACGACGCGGCGCTCCAGGTTGCCGGTGGATTCGACCGAGATCGGGCTGTTCGAAGCTGACATGACCACTCCTGCTGCCGCGATCGGGCGCGGCGGGGTTGCGTTGATGGACGGTCCGCCGGCACGCGACAACCTACCGGGGAAACGGACTAGTTTCGCCGATTCCGGGCACGACTTCCAGATGCTGGTGCGAAAGGGGGGACTCGAACCCCCACGCCTTGCGGCACTGGAACCTAAATCCAGGGCGTCTACCAATTCCGCCACTTTCGCACGGGGCAGCATGATGCCAGAAACGGCGCGCCATCCTGCTGATGCATGACGCCCGTGCGGCCAGACCTGCGCAGCGGGCGAACCGCAGGTTCGAGGCCGCGACGGCCACGGAAACGAAAAACGCCCGGCTGCAGCCGGGCGTTTCGGGATTGGTGGGCCGTCAAGGGTGAGACCGGGCCGTCTGCGAGCCACCGGCTCGCGGCACGGGCGAACGCCGGGCGCGTTGCGCACGGCCGGACCTGCGCAGCGGGCGAACCGCAGGTTCGAAGCCGCGACGGCCACGGAAACGAAAAACGCCCGGCTGCAGCCGGGCGTTTCGGGATTGGTGGGCCGTCAAGGATTCGAACCTTGGACCTATTGATTAAGAGTCAACTGCTCTACCAACTGAGCTAACGGCCCCGAGGGGTTGCCATGGTACCGCATCCGTACCAGCGACGGCAATGCGGGACATGCCTTGAAGTGGGGTGGCTGAGGGGATTCGAACCCCCGACCACTGGAATCACAATCCAGTACTCTAACCAACTGAGCTACAGCCACCACTGAAAACCGGAACAACTGCTTGATATTCAAGCGATCCTACCGCACCCGCCAGTCATCGGAATGGCGCGCCCGGCAGGACTCGAACCTGCAACCACCGGCTTAGAAGGCCGGTGCTCTATCCGGTTGAGCTACGGGCGCCCTGCTGCAACACGCATGGCATCCGCGGCCCGCCGGAGCGAGGTGGTCGGGGTAGAGGGATTCGAACCCCCGACATCCTGCTCCCAAAGCAGGCGCGCTACCAGACTGCGCTATACCCCGATGACCGGGCCTTCCGGCCTGGGGCCGGAACGGGCGCCATTGTCGCGGAGGTTGGCAGGCAGGTCAATCGGCATCGAAACGGACACGCCAGCTCACGGACTTCCGGTATGCTTGACAAAGCCCTGCCGCATCCGGGCTTGCGACCTGCTTCAGAACCGACCATCCAGGAGTCTTCCCATGCGTAGCGGAAATCCCGCCCTGCGTTCCTCCACTTTCCTCGACGTGGCCGCCGGGCATGTGACCCAGCGCGACGACCAGGCCATGACCATCAACGGCACGGTCAACAAGACCGGCATCCTGCTGCTGCTGGCGGTGCTCACTGCCGCCTTCGCCTGGTCGCAGACCATCACCGAGACCGGTGAGGTCAGCCAGGCAGCCCGCATCTACCTGATCGGCGGCGCCATCGGCGGACTGGTCATGGCCCTGGTCACCGCCTTCAAGAAGACCTGGGCACCGGTCACCGCACCGTTGTATGCGCTGCTGGAGGGCTTCTTCCTGGGCGCGATCTCGGCGATCTACAACGCGCAGTTCCAGGGCATCGTGCTGCAGGCCGTGCTGTTGACCTTCGGCACCCTGTTCGCGCTGCTGATGGCCTACCGCTCCGGCCTGATCCAGGTCACCCAGAATTTCCGCCTGGGCGTGGTTGCCGCCACCGGCGGCATCATGCTGGTGTACCTGGCCACCATCGTGCTGCGCCTGTTCGGCATGGACATCCCGATGATCCACCAATCCGGAATGATCGGCATCGGCTTCAGCCTGTTCGTGGTGGTGATTGCCTCGCTGAACCTGGTGCTGGACTTCGACTTCATCGAAGCCGGTGCCGAACATGGCGCACCGAAGTACATGGAATGGTACGGCGCGTTCGGCCTGATGGTGACGCTGGTGTGGCTGTACCTGGAGTTCCTGCGCCTGCTGTCGAAACTGCGCGACTGAGCGTCCGCAGCGGCATCACGCAGCAAAAAAGGGCACCCGATCGGGTGCCCTTTTCGTTGGTGGATGGACGATCCCGATCGATCGTCGAGACCTCACAACCGCGAGGCGATGGCCTTGGCGAAGCTTTGCGTGGTGCCGCTGCCGCCCAGGTCGGGGGTCAGGCTGTCCTTGGCTTCCAGCGTGGCGACGATGGCCTCGCGCAGGCGCGCGGCCTGTTCCGGCATCTGCAGGTGGTCGAGCATCTGCGCCGCGGCCAGCAGCAGCGCGCAGGGATTGGCGATACCCTTGCCGGCGATGTCCGGCGCGGAACCGTGCACGGCTTCGAAAATCGCCGCATCGTTGCCGATGTTGGCTCCCGGCGCCAGTCCCAGCCCGCCCACCAGCCCAGCGCACAGATCGGAGATGATGTCTCCGAACAGGTTGGTGGTGAGGATCACGTCGAACTGCTCGGGCTTCATCACCAGCTGCATGCAGGTGTTGTCCACGATCATCTCGTTGCATTCGATGTCCGCATATTCCGCGGCCACGGCCCGCGCGGTCTTCAGGAACAGGCCCGAGGTGGACTTGAGGATGTTGGCCTTGTGCACGATGGTCACCTTGCGACGACCCGTGCGGCGAGCCAGATCGAAGGCGTAGCGTGCCACCCGCTCGGCGCCGTCCTGGGTGATGCGCGAGGTGGCGGTGGCCACTGCGCCGTCGTCCGACAGCGTTTGCCCATCGCCGATGTACAGCCCTTCGGTGTTCTCGCGCACGGTGATCAGGTCGATACCGCTGGGAAACCGCGAACGGGTGTTGGGAAAACTCCTGGCCGGACGCACGTTGGCGTACAGCTGGAAGGTCTTGCGCAGGGTCACGTTGATCGAGGTGAAGCCCTCGCCCACCGGCGTGGTCAGCGGGCTTTTCAGCGCCACGCGGTTGCGGCGGATCGAGTCCAGCGTGGCCGCAGGCAGCAGATCGCCGTGTTTCTCCAGCGCTACCATGCCGGCATCGGCATCTTCCCAGACCAGACCCAGCTGCATGTGGTCCAGCACGTGCAGGACGGCGTCCATGATTTCCGGGCCGATGCCGTCGCCACGGATCACGGTGATGGTGTGGGTCATGAATCACGAACTCCTGATGGAAGGCACCGGGCGGCGATGCCCGGCGCGGGATGCGGAAAGGAAGCCGCCCATTATGCCGGATCGGACATGTCGGGCCGATGGCGATCAGTCGTGCGAATGCGCCGGCGGCTGCTGTGCGCCCTGCTCGAGCAGATCCAGGAAGTCCACGGCGCGGCGCAGATGCGGGATGACGATGCTGCCGCCCACCACCAACCCCACCGAGAACGCCTCGAACAGCTCGTCGCGGCTCACCCCGGCCTCGCGGCACTGGGCCACGTGGTAGCTGATGCAGTCGTCGCAGCGCAGCACGAGCGAGGCCACCAGCCCGCACAATTCCTTGGTTTTCACGTCCAGCGCACCGGCCTGGTAGGTCTGGGTGTCCAGCGCGAAGAAGCGCCGAACCACCTGGTTGGGTTCTGCCAGGATGCGTTCGTTCATGCGCTGGCGGAACGCGGTGAACTGGGCCACGCGATCCGCTTCGGTGTCGGCGTGGCTCATTCGCCGGCTGCCGGCTGCAGCAGCGGCTCGAACTTGCCCGCCCGGTGCAGGGCCATCATGTCGTCGTAGCCGCCCACATGGGTGTCACCGACGAAGATCTGAGGCACGCTGGTGCGCCGGGTACGCTGCTGCATGCGCTCGCGCTGCACCGGGTCGGTATCGATGCGCACTTCCTGCCACTGCAGGCCCTTGCTTTTCAGGAAATTCTTGGCGGCCACGCAGTACGGGCAGATGGCGGTGCTGTACAGGGTGATGACGGGCTGGGTCACGATGCGCACTCCGGGCACTTTGGCGGATGTCGGGGGTCGAATGGCGGCTGCACCCAATTCGACCTTCGCTGCATAGCATGCCGCCGGGCGAATTAACCGCCGATTCACACCTGTCCGTTCCGCTCGCGGCATGCTGGCGGGACCCGTCACCCAGCCGTGCTGCCGCGCCATCCTCCGGAGTCTCTGTGCAACGTTCCCTTCTGGTCACCGCCCTGCTGACGTGCGCCATCGCCGCGCCGGTCGGCCACGCACAGCAAAGCCGGCTGCCGGACATGGGCTCCTCCGCCGGTACCGTGCTCGGCCCGGCCCAGCAGGCCGAATACGGCCAGATGCTGCTGGCCCAGCTGCGCCATTACGACATGGTGCTGCAGGATCCGCTGCTGGATGCCTGGCTACAGGGCATCGGCAACCGGCTGGCGACGGCCAGCGACAAGCCACGACAGCCGTTCACGTTTTTCTGGATGCGCGACCGCCAGATCAACGCCTTCGCCACCCTTGGCGGCTACGTGGGCATGAATGCCGGTCTGGTGCTGACGGCCGACAGCGAGGACGAGATGGCCTCGGTACTGGCACACGAAATCGCCCACGTGACCCAGGACCACGTGCTGCGGTCGGTGGAACGTGCCAAGCGCGACAGCGTGCCGATCCTGCTGGCGATGCTGGGCGCGATGGCGATCGCCCAGTCGGCCGGCGGCAATTCGGCCGACGATGCCACGATGGCGGCGATCGCCAGTGCGCAGGGGTTGATGATCCAGCGCCAGATCGACTACACCCGTTCCAACGAATCCGAGGCCGACCGCATCGGCATCCAGGCCCTGGCGCGCAGCGGCTACGACCCGAACGGGGCCGCAGCGATGTTCCAGCGCATGCAGTCGGCGTTCCGCGCCAACCGCGGCGGCGTGCGCGAGCGCACCCCCGATTACCTGCAGACCCACCCGGTCACCACCACCCGCATTGCCGAAGCCAAGCAGAACGCCGAGCAGGTGGCGCGGTCCGGCTCGGGTTTTTCCGGCGCTGCCGGGGCCATCGACAACCCGCTGCTGCCCGGATCCCTGAAAGTGACCGGCAGCGGCCTGCGCGGCGCGAGCGGCCAGTTCGGCATGGCTCGCGAACGGCTGCGGGTGCTGAGTGCTTCCACACCCGAGCAGGCGATCCGGGAATACGAACAAATCGCTCGTGCAGGCAAGCTCAGTGCCAACCAGCAGTATGGTCTGGCACTGGCGCATCTGCTGGATGGCAAGGCCAGTACGGCCCTGCGCGAGTTCCAGATGTTGCACGAGCAGTCGCCGCAGGATGCGTGGATCACGCTGGGGCTGGCGCAATCCCAGGCATTGGCCGGACAGACCGCCGCCGCCGATGCGCTGTTCGAATCCATCCTGACCCGGGTGCCGGACAACCGGGCCGCCGTGATGACCTATGCGGCCGTGCTGAACCAGCGCAACACGCCGGCATCGGGACAGAGGGCGCAGACCATCCTGCGTCCATTGCTGGCCAGCGCCGCCAGCGACCCGCTGTTCCAGAACACCTTCGCCCGCGCCAGCGAGATCGCCGGCGATCCGATCCGTGCCGGCGAGGCCTACGCTGAAGCCGCGTGGCTGAATGGCCGCGCCGAACAGGCACTCGTGCAGTTGAACACGCTGCGCAAGCGCGATGATCTGGATTACTACGCGCGTGCCCGCATCGATGCGCGCATCGCGGCGATCACGCCGGTGGTACTGGAACTGCAGCGGCAGGGCGTCCGCGATCCCGACCTGGACCCGAACCGGCGCTGAAACGAACCACCGGCTTGTTGCAAATGTCAACAAACGGTCACGAATCTGTCGTGTAATCCGCGCTGTCCTGACCGCCCTGGCCGAAGCCATGCAGAAGCGCATCCTGATCGTCGATGACGAACCCGCCATCCGCGACATGGTGGCCTTCGCCCTGCGCAAGGGCGCTTTCGAACCGCTGCACGCCGGCGATGCGCGCGAGGCGCAGGCCGCGATCGCCGATCGCGTTCCGGACCTGATCCTGCTGGACTGGATGCTCCCTGGCACCAGCGGGCTGGAGCTGGCCCGCCGCTGGCGCCGCGAGGACATGACCCGCGACATCCCCATCATCATGCTCACCGCGCGCGGCGAGGAGAACGACCGCGTGGGCGGACTGGAAGCCGGCGTGGACGATTACGTGGTGAAGCCGTTCTCGGCCCGCGAACTGCTGGCCCGCATCCGTGCGGTGATGCGGCGCACGCGCGAGGACGACGAGGACGGCAGCGTGCAGGCCGGTGCGCTGCGCATCCACGGGGCCGCGCACCGGGTGTTCGCCAACGATGCGCCGGTGCAGATCGGCCCGACCGAATACCGGCTGCTGCACTTCTTCATGACCCACCCCGAGCGGGTGTATTCGCGCTCGCAGCTGCTCGATCATGTGTGGGGCGGCAGCGTGTACGTGGAGGAACGCACGGTGGACGTGCACATCCGTCGCCTGCGCAAGACCCTGGAACCGGTGGGCATGGACGTCATGGTGCAGACCGTGCGCGGTGCCGGCTACCGGTTTTCCACCGCACTCTGACGCATTCCCCGCCCGTGTCCGACCCGAATCCCGATGCCGTGCATGGCCGCACGGTCATGGCCTGATGCCCGCACGGATCGCTGCGCAGTGAATACACTGATCGCCATGCCTGCCGATGCGCGCTCCGCCTGGACCCGTACCCTGACCGAGCTGGCCGTCGTGCTGCTGCTGGCGGTGGCAGCGGGGCTGGCCACCGGTCACCCGTGGCCGATCCTGACCATCGCCGCACTGGGCGTGGTGGCCTGGCACTACTGGAAACTGCGCAGCGTGCTGCTGCGCCTGACCGCACGGCAGCGCCTGGGCCCGCCGGAAGGCCAGGGCATCTGGAACGAACTGGACCGCTTGCTGCATCGGGGCCAGAGCGAGATGCGCGAACGCAAGCGCCGCCTGATCGCCATGCTGCGTGCCTATCGTGCAGTCGCGGCAGCGCTCCCGGATGCCGTGTTGGTGGTGGATCGCAACAGCCAGCGAGTCCTGTGGTTCAACGAAGCTGCCGCGCCGCTGCTCGGCCTGCGGTACCCGCGCGACCAGAACGCGCCGCTGGGCGAATGCCTGCAGCCGCTGCCGGTGTCGCATTGGCTGGCTGCCGGCCGCAACGCCGAACCGTTGACCGACGTGGCCTCGCCGGCCGATCCCGCGATCCGCCTGAATCTGCGGCTGCTGCCGTATTCGGAACAACTGTGGCTGCTGGTGGCCCGTGACGTGACCAAGCTGATGCAGCTGGAACAGGTGCGACGCGATTTCGTGGCGAACGTGTCGCACGAGCTGCGCACGCCGCTGACCGTGGTGCACGGCTATCTGGACATGCTCGACCCGGACGAGCATCCCGACTGGGCGCCGATGCTGACCGAAATGCAGCGCCAGTCGCAGCGCATGGCGCAACTGGTGGAAGACCTGCTGACCCTGTCGCGGCTGGAGTCGCGCGATACCCTGGCCGACGACGACGTGCCGATGCAGGGCATGCTGGCCACGCTGCGGCGCGAAGCCGAAGCGCTCAGCCAGGGACGCCATCTGATCCGGGTGCAGGAACGCGCGGCCATCGACCTGCGCGGCTCGGGCAAGGAACTGCACAGCGCCTTCTCCAACCTGGTCAGCAACGCGGTGCGCTACACGCCCAGCGGCGGCAACATCACCATCACCCTGGATGTCGACGCGGCCGGGGGCGCGGTGCTGAGCGTGCACGACACCGGTTACGGCATTCCCGAAACCCACATCCCGCGGCTGACCGAGCGGTTCTACCGCGTGTCCACCAGCCGTTCACGCGAACTGGGCGGCACGGGATTGGGATTGGCCATCGTCAAGCATGTGTTGAATCTGCATGGCGCACAGCTGCAGATCCGCAGCGAGGTGGGGAATGGCAGCATCTTTTCCTGCCATTTCCCCGCCAGCCGCGTACAGTATCGGACCTCCTCCGTTGCCCAGGCCGCGCGCCCTGCATGAAGCCGTCCCGCAAGTCCCGCAAGACCGCTCCATCCGACGCCGCGCCCCCGTCGCACGACCCGGCGCTGTACCTGAACCGCGACCTGTCGCAGCTGGATTTCAATTTCCGGGTGTTGGCACAGGCCCACGATACGCGCATCCCGCTGCTGGAGCGGCTGCGTTTCCTGTGCATTTCCTGCACCAATCTGGACGAATTCTTCGAGATCCGCGCCGCCACCGTGCGCCAGGCCGAGGCATTCGGCATGGCCGCGGCGGCCGACGGTCTGTCGCCCTCCACGGTGCTGCAGCGCATCCACGAACGCGCCGCCGAGCTCGTGGATGCCCAGTACCGCTGCTTCTACGAGGACATCCAGCCGGCGCTGGCCAGTGAAGGCATCCGCCTGCTGCAGCGACCGGAATGGAGCACGCGCCAGCTGGACTGGCTGCGCCGCTATTTCCGCGAACAGATCATGCCGGTGCTGTCGCCGCTGGGTCTGGATCCGGCGCATCCGTTTCCGAAAATTCTCAACAAGTCGCTGAACCTGGTGGTGCACGTGGAAGGCCGCGACGCCTTCGGCCGCGAGGGTCATCTGGCCATCGTGCGCGCGCCGCGTTCGCTGCCGCGCATCATCCGCCTTCCCGATGCCGATGGCGAGGGCGACGACTTCCACGACTTCGTGTTCCTGTCCTCGATCCTGTCCGAATTCGTGCACGAGATGTTCCCGGGCATGACGGTCAAGGGCGCCTATCAGTTCCGGGTGACCCGCAATTCGGAACTGATCGTGGACGAGGAGGACATGGACAATCTGGCGCTGGCCTTGCGCGACGAACTGGTGGGACGTGGTTACCTGCGCGCGATGCGGCTGGAAATCGCCGCCAATTGTCCGCAGCCGATCCTGCAGTCGCTGCTGGAGCACTTCGACCTGACCGAACGGGCGGTGTATCGCATCAACGGGCCGGTCAACCTGAACCGCGTCAGCCAGGTGTACGATCTGGTGAAACGGCCCGACCTGAAATATCCGGCCTGGCATCCGCGCCAGCTGCGTTATCACGGCACGCTGTTCGAGCGCATCGCCGAGGGCGACGTGCTGCTGCATCATCCTTTCGATGCGTTCACCCCGGTGCTGGAACTGATCCGCGAAGCGGCCGAAGATCCCAACGTGCTGGCGATCAAGCAGACCCTGTACCGCACCGGCAAGGATTCGCCGATCGTGGAGCACCTGGTGCAGGCCGCGCGAAACGGCAAGGACGTGACCGTAGTGGTCGAACTGCGTGCGCGCTTCGACGAGGAAGCCAACTTGGGCCTGGCCGACCGCCTGCAGGACGCCGGCGTGCAGGTGGTCTACGGCGTGGTGGGCTTCAAGACGCACGCCAAGATGCTGCTGATCGTGCGCCGCGAAGGCCGCAAGCTGCGTCGCTACGTGCACTTGGGTACCGGCAACTACCACAGCGGCACGGCCCGCGCCTACACCGACTTCGGCCTGCTGACCGCGCATGCACAGATCGGCAACGACGTACACCTGATCTTCCAGCAGCTGTCGGGACTGGCGCCGGAAATCCGCCTGAAGCAGCTGCTGCAGTCGCCGTTCACGCTGCTGCCCGGCATCCTGCAGCGGATCGCGCGCGAAACCGCGCTGGCGCGTGCCGGCAAGCCGGCGCGGATCATGGCCAAGATGAACGCGCTCAACGAGCAGCGCGTGGTGGATGCGCTGTATGCGGCTTCGCAGGCCGGCGTGCAGATCGACCTGATCGTGCGCGGCGCCTGCACGCTGCGGCCGGGACTGCCCGGGGTGTCGGACAACATCCGCGTACGTTCGATCGTGGGCCGCTTCCTGGAGCACCATCGCGTGTACTGGTTCGGCAACGATGGCGCGCCGGAAATCTTCTGCTCCAGCGCGGACTGGCTGGAACGCAACCTGTTGCGGCGCGTGGAAACCTGCTTCCCCATTCTCGATCCCGTGCTGGCGCAGCGCGTACGCGAGGAAGCGCTGGACAACTACCTGGCCGACAACACCAATGCCTGGGAACTGCAGGCGGATGGACGCTATCGCCCCTGCGAGCCCGCTGCCGGCGTCGCGCCGCATTCGGCGCAGGCAGCGTTGCTGGCCAGCCTGTCCGCGTGATGTCGCCATGCCGATGACCGTCTCCTCCCTCCGTGACGGCGACCTGCTGGCCGCCGTGGATCTGGGTTCCAACAGCTTCCACATGATCGTGGCGCGCTACACGCTGGGGCAGTTGCGCATCGTCGACCGGCTGCGCGAAATGGTGCGCCTGGCCGAAGGCCTGGACCGCGACGGCGGGCTGCACCCGCAGGTGCAGGCACGTGCGCTGGACTGCCTGTCGCGTTTCGGCCAGCGCCTGCGCGACATCCCGCCGCAGCAGGTGCGCGCGGTGGCCACCAACACGGTGCGCAAGCTGGCCCAGGCCGATGCCTTCCTGATGCCGGCCGAACGCGCGCTGGGCCATGCCATCGAAGTGGTGTCCGGACGCGAGGAAGCCCGTCTGGTCTATCTGGGCGTGGCCCACACGCAGCCGCCGAAGCCCGGCCAGCAGCGACTGGTGATCGACATCGGCGGCGGCTCCACCGAATGCATCATCGGTCGCGGCATGCAGTCGCTGGAACGCGAAAGCCTGCAGATGGGCAGCGTGGCCACCACCCTGCGCTTCTTCGCCGGCGGCAAGCTGAGCCGCAAGCGCTGGAAGGACGGCCTGACCGTGATCGAGGCCGAGTTCCAGCAGTTCGTGCACCGCTACCGCGATCTGGGCTGGGACGAGGTGCTGGGCTCGTCGGGCACCATCAAGACCATCGGCGAAATCTGCGCGGCGATGAAGCTCACCAAGGGCGCGGTGCTGGCACCGGCGCTGGGTACGATCCGCGACCGGCTGCTGGATGCGGGCCACGTCGACGAGATCGACCTGCCCGGCCTGCCGAAGGAACGCCAGCCGATCATCGCCGGCGGCATCCTGGTCCTGGAAGGCGCATTCAATGCCCTGGGCCTGCAGCGCATGCACGTCAGCAAGGGCGCCCTGCGCGAAGGCGTGCTGTACGACATGCTGGGCCGCGGCGGCGCGGACGATCCGCGCACGACATCGGTGCAGGCATTGATGCAGCGCTATGGCGTGGATGCGGAGCAGGCACGGCGCGTGACCGGCACCGCCCTGCAGCTGTTCGACCAGGTGGCCGTTGCATGGCAGCTGGACGATGACGCCCGCGACCTGCTTGGCTGGGGCGCACATCTGCACGAAGTGGGTCTGGCCATCGCCCACAACCAGTACCAGACCCACGGCGCCTACGTGCTGGCGCATTCGGATATCGCGGGGTTCTCGATGCAGGAACAGCGCTATCTGGCGGCGCTGGTGCGCGTGCACCGCCGCGGCATTCCCAAATCCGCGTTCGATGCCCTGCCCGACCGCCTGCTGCCGTCGGCCCGGCGCACCGCCACGCTGCTCCGGCTGGCGGTGGTGCTGCATCGCTCCCACGAGGCGGAACTGGCGCCGCCGGTGCATGCCCAGGCACGCGATGACAGTCTGCTGCTGCAGATTCCCGCGCGCTGGCTGGATGCCCGGCCGCTGCTGAAGGCCGACCTGGCCGGTGAACTTCAGGAACTGCCGGGATTGGGCATCCGCGTCAGCCTGGCGCACTGATCGCAGTGCAGCATGCAAACAGGTTGACAGACCTGCAATCCGCCCGTTAGATTCGGCTCACGCGCATCAAGAGCGCCGGCGGGACTGCCGGGCCACTGCCGATCCACCGAAGCAGTTCGCGCGGGTACGCCTTCCGTTTCCCGTCCCGTCGTGGCGACTGTCGCTTCGGAGCCGGGTTTTCCGTACACCCTTTGCCTCACAAGGAATCCGCTCATGTCGCTTTTCAACGATGCCCTCAATCTGGTCAAGACCGTTGCCCCGCTGTTCGGTCCGCAAGGCGCCGCACTGGCTGCAGGCCTGAACCTGTTCCAGAAAGTGGTGGATTTCGTCGCTCCGATCGTGAGCTCGCTGGTCAACAGCGCGCCGCTGCCCGACGATGCCAAATCAGTGTTCAACAACGCCTACGCACTCGGATTCGGCAGGTGAATCCGGCCGACGATGGATCGCAGCCGCATGACCCCGCCGACTGGCGGGGTTATTTCGGTTCGCTGCTGTCGGAAGGCGCCATCACCGCGGAGCAGGAAGCCGAGCTGCAGCGGTTCTTCCACGACCTGCAGATGCAGGGGCAGGCGGAGATGCTGGACATCTCCACCGAGTACAACACCCGCCGCAGCCGCGTTGGCCGTGCCGATGCGGACACCTGGCTGCAGATCCAGGCCATGGCGATGGGCAAGCGCCACCGCGAGGCGATCGAGCGCATGCTGACCGGCATGGGCGCACCGATTCCGGAACGCAGCGCCGCAGCCGATGCCGACCTGACTGAACAGGGCGCAGCATCGGCGGAAGACGCCGGCGAAGTCGGCGACTCCGGCCGGGAATGGTTGCGTACGGAAAATGCTGAGCGCGACGACAAGCGCCCGACCCGACGCCTGCGCACGCCGCAACGGCGCTGAGCGAACATCGCACCGCGTCGGCAGGTCGGCCCGTTTCAGGCCGCCAGCATGCTGCGCAACGGCCCGAGACGGCGCGGCTGGCGCACGCTGGGGAAATACTGGCTGGCCCAGTTGCGCGCACGCTGCGCATTCGCGCCTTGCGCAGATGCCGCATCGAGCTCGATGTCGATTATCTGCCACTGCGGTAGAGCAGCAGCGCGAGGTCCCGGTCGCGGCAACCACGTGCCTGGATCACCCGGATCGATGACGGTCGCATCCGCATATCCGCCTTGCCAGGATGCGGCGGAAGCGCATCCGTGATCCAACAGCAGCGACTGCGCCACCACGCAACCGTTTTCCAGTGCCCTGGCCTGGGCCGCGATGCGCGTTTCGACGGCGTTGTGGTCATCGTGCACATGCACCGGCATCAGCAGCAGCGTAGCACCGGCCTGGCACTGTGCGTGCACCGGCAGTGGGTAGGCAGCATCCGGTCCGGCTGCAATGCCCACGGTTGTTCCGCCCACCTGCAGCACATTCAGACTGCAGCCAGGCCGATACAGGCCGCTGCCGTTTTCCGCAGCGGACAGATGCAGCCGGTCCTGCCAGTGATGGCTGCCGTCCGGTAGCAACAGATCGCTGCGCAGAGCATGCCGACCGCCGCCATCGGCAACCGGAAATGCCCCGGCCACGATGGCCATGGCATGGGTGATGGCCAGTTGCCGGTACAGCTGCAGCCATGACGCGCGCAGGCGTTGCAGCTCGGCGGCATGGCGATGCGGATCGCCGGCGGCCTCCGCACCACCGTCGCCGCGCAGTTCGCAGGCCAGGCCATCGGGCAGCAGCGTCAGCTCGGCGCCACGATCGGCCGCTTCGGCCAGCCATCTCGATTGGCGAGCGGAAAATGTGGCGAAATCGCACGGTTCTTGCCGTGCGGTTGACACGACAGCCTGTTTCATCACGCCTCCAGTGGCCGCAGCCAGAACGTCAGGGTGTGGTCGATGTCGCCGCGGTCCGGTTCAGGCCATGACAGATGCAGGGCCAGTTCCGCATGCCGGCGATAACCGCGCGACAGCCAGAACGCGGTGTTGTCGCGGTTCTGCGGCGGACGGCGCGGATCATCGTCATCGCGATCCACGGCGGCGAACGCGGCATGGGTGAAGCGTCCCAGGCGACGAGCATGCGCGTCGCGCGCATCGAAGAAGGCATGGCCGATCCCGCGGCCACGGTACGCCGGCAGCAGCACCGATTCGCCGCAATAGAACACGCCGGCCGGATCGATGCCCGCATCTACGAATGGCTTGCGGAATGCCTCGTCTTCATCCGCCAGCGGCAACCCGGTGGACGCGCCCACCACCGCATCGCCATCGCACACCAGCACCAGCACGGCATCGGGACTGCTGATGTACACCTGCAGGTAGCGCGTTTCGTAGGCCACGCTGCCGGCATACAGATACGGCCACTCGCGGAACACCTGGATGCGCAGCGCGGCCAGGTCGGCCACGTGCCTGGCCATCGCGGCGCCGGTCACCGTGTGCAGCTGCAGATCGGGAGGAGGTGTGGTCATCGGAATCTCCGCGCCCTCGGGAAAACCGGACGGGTGGCCCATGCCACCCGTCCTGCGTCACTCAGGGGATGATCGCCGCATCCTCCACCGACGGCTGCGGGCGCAGCGGCGGCGGCTTGCGCGGACCGGCACCGGACAGCGCGTACCAGTCCATCCTGCGGGTGACGATCATGATGCCGGCCAGAATCACGAACAGCAGTCCGGCACCCACCACCAGCGCGTTGTCTTCCATGATCAACAGGCCGTACAACGCCGCGTACAGGGTGACCAGCATCGCCCCGAACCCGGCCGCGCGCACCGCGCTGCCCAGCACTGCGCTCAGGTAGAAGGTGATCAGGCCGATGCAGGCCAGTGCCGCCGCGCCGTAGGCCCGGGCGAAGGGAATGTGCTCGGACAGGCTGACCAGCAGCAGGAAGAAGATCGCGATGGCCAGCCCGACCAGCAGGTACTGGATCGGATGCACGCGGATCTGCTTGACCAGCTCGAACATGAAGAAGCCGATGAAGGTCAGCAGCACGAACAGGATGCCGTACTTGGTGGCGCGATCGGCGTTGACGTAGGTGTTGACCGGATCCATCAGCGACACCTGTGCCATGTCGCGGGCATCGCCGATGGCATCGGCCGGCTGCGGCTGGTAGTCGCCCGATCCACCGGCACCGGCCGACCAGTTGCCGTTCTTCCAGCGCTGCTGCGCGGTGGTGGCCAGGGCGTTGATCTGCCAGTTGGCCTCGAAGCCGCCGGCGGTGATGTCGTGCGATGCCGACAGCCCCTGGAACTGCGGATGCGGCCAGTCGGACTGCAACGCGATGTCGTTGCGCTGGCCCACGGGCAGGAACGACAGCGTTTCGGTTCCGGACAGGGTCATCGTCAGCCGTGCATCCAGTTGCAGGGTGCTGCCCGGCGCAGGTGCGGCCAATTCCGCATGCATGCCCGACACGCCATCGGTGCCGCCGCCCTGCTGCAGGGCGACGTCCTGACCGCCCACCCGCAGTACCGGCGTGCCCCGCACTCCGCGCACGTCGCTGATGCCGTACACCAGCACCGGCGTGCCGATCTGGATGTCGGCAGCCGGGTCGCTGCTGGACGGCAATTCCACGTTGAAGGTCGCCGCCACCTCGCCCTGCCATTCGAACACCCGCACCTCGTGCAGGCCGCGACGGCGGGTTTCCGGCTTCATCACGCCCTTGGCAGTCAGTGTTTCCGGGAACACCACCAGCGTGGACCCGGTGCGTTCGCGCACCGTGCGCACGCTGCCGTCCTTGTTTTCCACCTGGCTTTCAGCCATGAAGGTGTAGGGAATCCGCAGCACCGGCCCGGCGATGGTCTGCGCACCGCCCACCGTGGCCGCCACGCTGGTCACCGCCTCGGCGCGGTACTGCTGGCGTTCGTGGATCACCGCCCGGATCAGCATCAGCGGCACCAGGATGGCCAGGGTCATGCCCGCCACCAGTGCCAGTTTCAACCACAGACGCATGTCGTTTCTCCTGTCATGGGAGGCTGCAGCATCGCTTGCGCGCGTGCAGCACGCATGGGGGCTGGATGAAGCCGGCATGAAGTGGGCCGCCACCCCTCACGCCTCCGGCAGACACAGCCGTGCCTGGGTGCCGATGCCGTCCTCCCCGGCCTTCAGCGACACGCGGCCGTGGTGCAACTCCGCCACCTGCGCTACGAACGGCAACCCCAGCCCGCTGCTGCGACTGCGGCCATCCGGACGCGGCAGCGAATAGAACCGCTCGAACACGCGTTCGCGCGCGTAGTCGGGAATGCCGCTGCCCTGATCGCGGACGACGATGCACGCTTGGCCATCGTCCTGCAGCATCACCTGCAGCCGGACTGCGGCGCCAGCCGGGGAAAAATCGATGGCATTGTCGATCAGGTTCAACAGCGCCTGACGCAACAGGAAGGCATCGCCCGACACCTGCACCGTGTCGGCATTCGCAGCATCGACCTGTAGACCGACCTGCGCGGCGTTCGCACGCGGTAAGGCCTGCTCTCGCGCATCGGCCAGCAGAGCGTGCAGGTCGATCCGCTGCGGCTGCTCGATGCGCTGGCGGTGCTCAACTGCCGCCAGCGCCAGCAGCTTGTCCACCATCTGCGCCATGCGCTCGCTCTGGCCGTGGATGGTGGCGATGAACTGAACCCGTTCGGCATCGGTCATGCGCGCGCCGGCATCGTGCAGCACTTCCGCCGAGCCGCGGATCGCCGACAGCGGACTCTTCAGCTCGTGCGTCAGCGTGTGCACGTACTCTTCGACATATTGCTTGCCTTCCAGCCGCTCGCGCATCGTGTGCAATGCGTCGCCGAGTTCGCCGAATTCGCCCGGAACGCGTGGCTGCGGCGCACGCTGGCCCGCTGTCACTGCATCGGCATACCGGCGCAGCACGCGAAGCTGCCGCGACAGCCACCACGCGGCCAGCACGCCGGCCAGCAGTGCCGCCGCCATCAGGATCATCCCCGCCTGCAGCACCTTGCGCTGGCTGCGCTCGATGAACGGTGCCACGATCCGGTTCGGCTTGGACACCGTCAGCACGCCGATGATGCGCCCGTCGGCGGCACGGACCGGCGCGGCCACGTACATCACCGAGCTGTTGTCGTCCTGCGGATCGGTGCGGGTGGAACGCGCGCCGTACTGGCCGCGCAGCGTGCGATGCACGTCGTTCCATTTCGAATTGTCGCGACCCACTTCCAGCCCGTCGGAATCGAATACCACGACGCCGCGCGCATCGGTCACCGTGACCCGGTAATTGGTGCGCAATTTCGAGAATCCGGAAATCTCCGCACCCACGTCGCGCTGGCGCACCGCCCGCACCCGACGCGCGAACTGACCATCGGCCATGCGCCCGGCCTGCAGATCGTCCGCAGCCAGTTCGGCCAGCATGTTGGCGGTGTCGATCAGCGTGTCTTCCATCGCCTGGCGCACGCCGGGCTTGATCTGCTGCACGAACACCTGCGACAGCAGCCACGCCGCCAGCGCGACGATGGCGAAATACCCCAGCAGGATGCGCAGGCCGATCTTCATGCCGATGCCGATGCCGCAGCCATATCAGCGCGGCACGTCGATCGAATAGCCCATGCCGCGATGGGTGCGGATCGGGTCGAATGCCGCATCCACGCTGCGCAACTTGGCCCGCAGCGTCTTGATGTGCGTGTCCACGGTGCGATCGCCGGTGTCGGGTGCGTCTTCCCACACGCGGTCCATCAACTGGGCGCGCGACAGCACCGATCCGGGCCGTGCCAACAGGGCCGCCAGCAGGCCGTGCTCGTAGCGGGTCAGGTCCAGCGGCTGGCCATCCAGCGCGATGCGTTGCCCGGCGGCATCCACGCGGAAACGACCCAACTGCCGGGCACCGGCGTCATCGCCGGCCACCAGTCCGCGGCGCAGCCGCGCCCGCACCCGCGCCACCAGTTCGCGCGGCGAAAACGGCTTGGCCACGTAATCGTCGCCACCCAGTTCCAGCCCCAGCACGCGGTCGGCCTCGCCATCGCGGGCGGTGAGGAAGATCACCGGCACGTCGCTGATCGCGCGCAGGTCGCGGCACACGTCGAAACCGTTGTGATCCGGCAGGCCCACATCCAGGATCACCACATCCACCCCGCCCCTGCGCACCCGCGGCAGGACCTCTCCGCCCAGCAGCACGTGCTCCACGTCGTAGCCTTCGCCGCGCAGCACGAACAACAAGGATTGGGCGATGGCGCTTTCGTCTTCGGCCAGCAGGATCGTGGTCATGGCATCGGCGGCAGTCGGAACCTGCACAGCGTACCGCTAGACTGTCCGCCGATGAATTACCGCCACGCCTTCCATGCCGGCAACCATGCCGATGTGCTCAAGCACACCGTGCTACTGGCGCTGTGCGACGCGCTGACCGCGAAGCCGTCGCCGTGCTTCGCGCTGGACACCCACGCCGGCAGCGGGCTGTATGCGCTGGATGGCGAATCGGCGCAGCGCACCGGCGAAGCTGCCCACGGCATCGCGCGCATCCGGTCCGGCGCCCATCCGATGATGGATCGCTATCTTGACGCGGTTTCCGCATGCCGCGCCCTGCATGGCCAGCATGCCTATCCCGGCTCGCCGTGGCTGCTGGCACACGCCCTGCGCGGCAACGACCGCATCGCCTGCTGCGAACACCAGCCGGACGAAGCCGCTGCACTGGCGCAGGTGTTCCGCCGCGACCTGCGCGTGGTCGTGCATGCCCGCGACGGCTACGCCGCCATCCCCGCGTTGCTGCCGCCACGCGCCAGCGGGCATGCCATCGGCCGCGGACTGGTGCTGATCGACCCCCCCTACGAAACCCAGCTGCAGGAATTCGATACCGCACTGGCCGCGTTGCACACCGGTCTGAAGCGCTGGCCCGAAGGCTGCTGGCTGCTGTGGTTTCCGATCAAGCGCCTGCGCGACCTGCAGCCGTTCCGCCGCGCGGCCGCTGCCTTGCCGGCACGGTCGATCCTCTGGCTGCAGCTGCTGCTGCACCCGGCCGATTCGCCGTTGCGCATGAACGGCAGCGGCCTGCTGCTGCTGAACGCTCCGTGGAGCCTGCACGACACATTGCCGCAGCTACCTTTGATGTTCGCTGCTCAACTTGGTGGGGATGCCGAATCAGGCAGCGAGAGCATTTGGCTGAAACAGCCGATGTGATGCGGCTGTGATTTACTGCCTATGCCGCGCGAACACCGTCGTGCCACCGTCCTTGCCGATCGCCTCCACCGCGTAGGCATCGACCCGACCATCGGGCATTTCCATGCCGGGTGATCCGGCCGGCATGCCGGGCACGGTCAAGCCACGGATGTCGGGCCGCTCCGCCAGCAGACGCTTCACGTCGTCTGCAGGTACATGGCCTTCGATGACGTATCCGTCCACCAGCGCCGTGTGGCACGACTGCTTGTCCCGTGGCACGCCATGCTCGGTCTTGATGCCGGCCAGATCGTCGTGATCGTGCGTCTGCACCGTGAACCCGGCCTGCTGCATGTGCGCGACCCACTGGTGGCAGCAGCCGCAGGTCGGGGTCTTGTGCACCACCAGCGTCGGCAAGCCGCTGGCCACGGGCACTGCGACATCCTGCGTAACCGCGCCTGATGCGGCATGGAACGCGGCTGCATGCGTGTCGGCTGCCGGAGGCTGGGGCTGCGTACACGACGCGATGCCCGCCAGCGCCAGCAGCATCGGCACGGTCAAGCAGGGCCTGGCATTCATCTGTGAACTCCTACTGAGCAAAGCGTGCAGTGTACGCATCGGCGTGTGCAAGCCAGGCCGACGGTGCACGATGTTGCCATTGCGCAGGGATACGCGCAAAGATAGGCTCTCCTTCACCGCCCACGAGGACGCGACCATGGCCGACCACGATCACCTGCACATGTCGGTGTTCTCGATTCGCTGCTTCGCCGACGACGGCAAGCTGGATGCCGCTGAACTGGGCAGGGTGCTGGACATCGCCGAGCGCGACGGCAGCGTCAACGACGAGGAAAAACGCGTGCTGGGCAGCATCATCGGCCGGATCCGACCACACGAGCTGGACGACCGGCTCGCCGCGCAGATTGCCGCCATCAACAGCAAGCTGGGCACCGATTTCCGCACCAGCGACTGACCCCGTCCGCCGCGCCTATCGCCGGATCGTTCCCGGCGACTGCAGCATCGCGATTTACGGCCGACGGGCCAGTTCGGCCTCGTCGCGGGCCTTGGGCAGCAGATCCTGCTTGCTCACCTTCAGCACGCCCAAGGTCAGCAGTGGGCAGGCCACGAAGATCGACGACAGCGTGCCGATCACGATGCCGATCATCTGCGACTCGGCCATGCCCTTCAGCGAACCGCCGCCGTAGATGTACAGGGCCAGCACGGTCAGGAAGGCCACGAACGAGGTGATCACCGTGCGCGACAGGGTCTGGTTGATCGAGGTGTTCATGATGGTCACCGGATCGGCGCGCATCGACTTGAAGTTCTCGCGCACGCGGTCGAACACCACGATGGTGTCGTTGATCGAGTAGCCCATCACCGACAGGATGCCGGCCAGCACGGTCAGGTCGAATTCGTGCTGCGAAATCGCGAACCAGCCCGCCACCAGGATGATGTCGTGCAAGGTGGTCAGGATTGCCGCCACCGCGAACTTCCACTCGAACCGGAACGAGATGTAGGCCAGGAAGCCGATCACCACGAACAGCAGCGCGTACAGCCCGTTCCAGGCCAGCTCTTGGCCGACCTGCGCGCCGACCACGTCGCTGCGGATCACGGTGCCGGGATTGCCCTGCTCGGTGGCGATGCGCAGCACCTCGTCGGAGGTCTGGCCGGTGCCGGCATCGCTGGTTTTGGGCTGCAGGCGGATCAGCAGATCGTTGCCGGAGCCGAGCGTCTGCACCTGGGCACCGGTGTAACCGGCCGCTTCCAGGCGAGAGCGCACGCCTTCCACGTTCACCGGCTTGTCGAAGCGGATTTCCACCGCGGTGCCACCGGTGAAATCGAGCGCGTAGTTGAAGTTCTTCGCCGCGATCGCGCCGATGGCGATCACCATCAGCACCAGCGCCACGCCCAGCGACACCCAGCGCAGGCGCATGAAGTCGAAGTTGCTGTCGTAGGGGAACACGTTCAGGGGTTTCATGGCGGTGCTCCTTCAGATCGCGACCGAGGTCAGCTTGCGGCGGCGGCCGTAGATCAGCGTGGCGATGCCGCGCGAGACCGACACCGCGGTGTACATCGAGGTGATGATGCCGGCGATCAGCGATACCGCGAAGCCCTTCACCGGGCCGGTGCCGAACGCGAACAGCGCAACGCCGGCCAGCAGTGCGGTCAGGTTGGCATCGGCAATCGTGCCGGAGGCCTTGTCGTACCCGGTGGCGATCGCCGCCTGCGGCGGCATGCCGGCACGCAGTTCCTCGCGGATGCGTTCGTTGATCAGCACGTTGGCGTCCACCGACATGCCCACGGTCAGGGCGATGCCGGCCAGGCCGGGCAGCGTGAGGGTGGCGCCCAGGAACGACATCACCGCCACCACCATCAGCAGGTTCAGCAGCAGCGCGATGGAGGTGATCACGCCGAACATGCGGTAGTAGATCAGGAAGAAGGCCAGCGCGAAGGCGAACGAGTAGAGCACCGCGCGCAGGCCGCGTTCCACGTTCTGCTTGCCCAGGCTGGGGCCGATGATGCGCTCCTCGATGATGTCCATCGGCGCGGCCAGGGCGCCGGCACGCAGCAGCAGCGCCAGATTGGACGCGTCCTTGGGGCTGTCCAGGCCGGTGGTCTGGAATTCCTTGCCGAACACGCCCTGGATGGCGGCCACCGATATCACTTCCTCGCTGGTGCGGGTGCTGCGCACTTCCTTGCCGTCGACGGTGCGCACTTCCGGAATGCGCTCCACGTACACCACCGCCATCGGCTTGCCGACGTTCTGGCTGGTGAAATCGAACATGCGCTGGCCGCCGATCTCGTTCAGGCGCACCGACACCATCGGCGTGCCGCTGCGCGAGTCGTACCCGGACTGCGCGCCGACCAGCTGCTCGCCGGTGGCGATCACGCGCTTGTTCAGCAGGTAGGGAATCGGCTGGCCGTCCGGGCCGCGCTCGCGGCTGTAGTAGATGCGCGCTTCCGGCGGCACGTCGCCGGTGGCCGCGGCGGACACGGCATCGCCTTCCACCACGGCACGGTATTCCAGGGTGGCGGTGGCGCCGAGAATGCGCTTGGCCTGGGCGGTGTCCTGCACGCCCGGCAGCTGCACCACCACGCGCTCGGTACCCTGGCGCTGGATGATGGGCTCGGCCACACCGAGCTGGTTGATGCGGTTGCGCAGCGTGCCGATGTTCTGGTCGATGGCACCGGATGTGATCTGCAGCAGGTCGCGTTCGTCCGGATGGATGCTGACCGTGCCCGGCGCGGGCGTGTCGATGCGCACCATCGGCGCGGTACTGGCCATCACGCCGCTGCCGGTGACGCTGCTGACCCGCGGCAACCCGGTGCGGATGGCATCCATCGCCTTCTGGCTGTCGGCCGGATTGGCCAGCTGGATCAGGAAGCTGTTGTCCGGACGGCGGGTTACGGCGGTGTAGTTGATGCGCTTGTCGCGCAGCAGCGCGCGCACGTCCTCGGCATAACCCTCCAGGCGCTTGTCGGTGGCGGCCTTCTTGTCCACTTCCATGGTGAAGTGCACGCCGCCCTGCAGGTCCAGGCCCAGCAGCATGCGCTTGGCGCCGATCTTGCCCAGCCATTCCGGTTCGGTCGAGGCCAGGTTCAGCGCCACCACGTAGTCGTTGCCGAGCGCCTCGCGCAGCGTGTCGGCGGCCTTGCCCTGCGCTTCCACGTCACCGGTGCGCACCAGCAGGTTGCCCTTGTCGTCGATCTCGATGCCCTTGGGCACCACGGCCGCGGCCGCCAACGCGGTTTCCACCCGCTGCCGCAACGCGCTGTCCACTGCCGCGCCGCGGCTGGGGCTGATCTGCACCGACGGATCCTGCGGAAACAGGTTGGGCAAGGCGTACACCACGCTGAGCAACAGCACCAGCAGGGCCACGACGTATTTCCAGCGCGCGTATTCGAGCATGGGAGACCACTCTCACGCAGGACCATGCCCTGCGCACGGATGAAAGGAGAAAAACCGGTGATCAGGCCGACTTCAGCGTGCCCTTGGGCAGCACGTTGGCGATGGCGCCCCGCTGCACGCGCACCTGCACGCCGCTGGCGATTTCCACGGTGACGAAACTGTCGCCCAGCGCGCGGATGGTGCCGGCGATGCCGCCGCCCACGATCACCTCGTCGCCCACTGACAGGCCTGAAACCATGGCCTTGTGCTCCTTCGCGCGCTTCATCTGCGGGCGGATCATCAGGAAATACATGATGGCGATGAAGGCCACTGGCAGCAGCAGCGTGGTCACCATGTTCGGCGGCTGGGCGGCGGTTTGGGCGTAGGCGGGTGCGATGAACAGGTCGAGCAGGGTCATGGAACCGGGATCCGGGGACAAGGCAAGCGGACGATTATGCCACGCGACTGCGGCGCGCCGGCCGTTCAGGCCGCAGGCGACAGCCGTGCGGCGTAGAAGGACTCGCGGAAGCGTGCGAAGGTTCCCGTTTCGATCGCCTGGCGCATCTCGGCCATCAACCGCTGGTAGTGCCACAGGTTGTGCAGCGTGCCCAGCATCGGCGCCAGCATTTCGTTGCAGCGATCCAGGTGCCGCAGATAAGCGCGACTGTAGCCGTTGCGGCAGGTGTAGCAGCCGCAGCCGGGCTCGATCGGGTCCAGGTCGCGTTCGTAGCGGGCATTGCGGATGCGCACCGTGCCGCTGCGGGTGAAGTAGTGGCCGTTGCGGGCGTTGCGGGTCGGCATCACGCAGTCGAACATGTCCACGCCGCGGGCCACGGCCTCCACCAGGTCCTCGGGGCGGCCCACGCCCATCAGGTAGCGGGGCCGGTCGGCCGGCAGCTGCGGACAGGTATGTTCCAGCATCGCATTGCGCTCGGCTTCCGGCTCGCCCACGGCCAGACCGCCGATGGCGTAACCATCGAAGCCGATCCGCTGCAGACCATCGGCCGATGCGCTGCGCAGGTCGCGATGCACCCCGCCCTGCACGATGCCGAACAGGGCCGCATCGTTGCCGGCGTGCGCGCGCTTGCTGCGCTCTGCCCATCGCAGCGACAGCTCCATCGACTTGCGCGCGGTGTCGTGGTCGGCCGGGTACGGGGTGCACTCGTCGAAGATCATCACCACGTCGCTGTCGAGCACCTTCTGGATGCGCATGCTCTCCTCCGGCCCCAGGAACACCTTGCTGCCGTCGGTGGGCGCGGCGAAGGTGACGCCGTCTTCGGTGATCTTCCTGCGATGCGCCAGCGAAAACACCTGGAAACCGCCGGAGTCGGTCAGGATCGGACCGCTCCAGCCGGTGAACCGGTGCAGCCCGCCATGGTCGGCGATGACCTCCAGCCCCGGACGCAGATACAGGTGAAAGGTGTTGCCCAGGATCATCTGCGCGCCCAGTTCGCGCAGTTGCCCGGGCAGCACGCCCTTCACCGAGCCGTAGGTGCCCACGGGCATGAAGGTCGGAGTTTCCACGCTGCCGCGCGGAAAGGCGATGCGGCCGCGACGGGCGGCACCATCGGTGGCGAGAAGATCGAAGGTCATGCGGGACATGCCGGGATTGTCGCATCCGGCGATGGCTGTTCGCGATGCTGGACGCTGTCAAGCACCAGCCGTAATCGCGTCAGCCCACAGCAGCATCGCATCGCCGTAGCTGAAAAACCGGTAGCGCTGCGCCACCGCATGCCGGTAGGCAGCCAGCACACGCTCGGTGCCGGCGAAGGCGCTGACCAGCATCAGCAGTGTGCTTTCGGGCAGATGGAAATTGGTGATCAGGCCGTCCACGGTCGTGATGCGGTAGCCCGGATGGATGAAGATGGCCGTCTCGCCGGTCATCGGCTGCAGCACGCGCTGGCCGTCGGCATCGGCACGCAACGCGGATTCCAGCGCGCGCACCACCGTGGTGCCAACGGCGATCACCCGTCCGCCGGCCCTGCGAGTGGCGTGTATGCGCTCGATCAGCTCCGCGCCGACCTCCAGCCATTCGCTGTGCATGCGGTGGGCGTGGATATCGTCCACCCGCACCGGCTGGAAGGTGCCCGCGCCGACATGCAGCGTGACCTGTCCGGAGCCGACACCGCGCTGGCGCAGCGCATCCAGCAAGTCGGTATCGAAATGCAGGCCCGCAGTGGGTGCGGCCACCGCGCCGGCGTGGCGCGCGAACACGGTCTGGTAGCGTTCGGCGTCGGCAGCATCGGGCGCACGCTCGATGTAGGGTGGCAGCGGCAGACTCCCGGCCTGCTGTAGCCAGTCGGCCAGCGCGCCATCCACATGGAAACGCAGGTGGTACCAGCCGCCGTCGCGCTCCAGCACCTCGGCCTCGCCGCCGCCATCCAGGACGATACGGCTGCCGGGTTTCGGGGCCTTGCTGGCGCCGATCTGCGCCTTGGCTTCGTCGTGGCTGAGCAGCCGTTCGATCAGGATTTCCACCCGTCCACCGCTGGTCTTGCTGCCGAACAGCCGTGCCGGAATCACCCGGGTGTCGTTGAACACCAGCAGGTCGCCGGGCTGCAGCAACGCCGGCAAATCGCGGATGTGGCGATCCTGCAACGGCTGCGGCTCGGGCGGCAGTACCAGCAGGCGGCTGGCCGAGCGCTCCGGCAGCGGCTGCTGCGCGATCAGTTCCGGCGGCAGGAGGTAATGGAAATCGGCGGTTTTCACGGCGCGCGCGTCGATGCAGGGCCGGCATTGTAGGCGTCGAACCGGGCTCGGGCGGGGTTACGGCATGCGGCAGCGCGTGATAAAATCGCGCAAAGTCTTGTTTCACAAAGAAAATCACGCGCCCACCCCTGTCGCGATGCGACCGGGCGCACCCGTCATCCGCGGAGGACTGTCATGTCGATCACCCAAGCCCTTGCACCGCTGCGCGCCCACGCCGGCCAGCGCCGTACCACCGGTCTGGACGATGCCGTGCTGGAACGCTTCGCGGCCACGCATCCGGCACTGCGCGAGGCCATCGACGCTGCCACCGCCGAATACGCCGCGATCCGCGCCGACTGCGCCGAGCTGCTGGATCTGGACGAGGACGCGCAGGTTCAGGCGATGCAGGACGGCTTCATCAATTTCTATCCGGCCGATGCGGTCAATCCCTACGTGGCGCTGGCGGCACGCGGTCCGTGGATCGTGACCCTGAAAGGCGCGGCGCTGTACGACACCGGCGGCTACGGCATGCTCGGTCTTGGGCACACGCCCGATGCGGTGCTGCAGGCGATGGGCAAGCCGCAGGTGATGGCGAACATCATGACCCCGCATCTGGCCCAGTACCGCTTCAACCGGGCCATGCGCAGCGAGGTGGGCCACAACCGCGGTGGCTGCCCGTATGCGCGTTTCATGTGCCTGAATTCCGGCTCTGAGTCGGTCAGTCTGGCCGCGCGCATCATCGACACCCACGCCCGCACCCAGACCGATCCAGGTGGCCGCCATGCCGGCAAGACCATCAAGCGCCTGGTGGTGAAGGGCAGTTTCCACGGTCGCACCGACCGGCCGGCGCTGTATTCCGACTCCAGCCGCAAGAACTATCTGCAGTATCTGGCCAGCTACCGCGGCGAGAACAGCGTGATCGCGGTGCCGCCCTACGATGCCGATGCGTTGCGGCAGGTGTTTGCCGATGCCGAGTCCAACGGCTGGTTCATCGAGGCGATGTTCCTGGAACCGGTGATGGGCGAAGGCGACCCCGGCCGCAGCGTGCCGCCGGCGTTCTACCGCCTGGCCCGCGAACTGACCCGAGCCCACGGCGCGCTGCTGCTGGTGGATTCGATCCAGGCCGGACTGAGGGCGACCGGCAGCCTGTCGATCGTGGACTATCCCGGTTTCGAGAACGAGCAGCCACCGGACATGGAAACCTATTCCAAGGCACTGAATGCCGGCCAGTACCCGCTGTCGGTGCTGGCGCTGGCCGAGGACGCCGCCGGCATCTACAAGCGCGGCACCTACGGCAACACCATGACCGGCAACCCGCGTGCACTGGACGTGGCCTGCGCGGTGCTGGCACAGATCACCCCGGAACTGCGGCAGAACATCCGCAGCCAGGGTGAGCAGGCACTGCGGAAGCTGGAAGCCCTGAAGGCCGAAGTGGGCGGGTTGATCACCCGGGTGCAGGGCACCGGCCTGCTGTTCTCGTGCGAACTGGAACCACAGTTCAAGGGCTTCGGTGCCGAATCCACCGAGGAATGGTTGCGCGAACGCGGTTTGGGCGTGATCCACGGCGGGGCCAACTCGCTGCGCTTCACGCCGCATTTCGGCATCGGCGACGACGAGCTGGATCTGGTCATCGCCATGGTCAAGCGCGCGTTGCTGGAAGGCCCGCGCCAGGCGGCACAGGCCGCTGCCTGAGGCACGAGCACCCGTCCATATCAATGCGTGCGGCAGGCATCCCTCCGATGCCTGCCCTTCCCGCCATGCACAGCCATCACCACGACCACGGCCACCACGACCACCCTGGGCATGCGCATGCGCCGTCCGGTACGGGTGCGTTCGCGCTGGTCACCCTGATCAATCTGGCCTATACGGCGCTGGAAGCGGGGTATGGCGTGTACACCGGTTCCCTGGCGCTACTGTCCGATGCGTTGCACAACCTGGGCGACGTGCTGGGACTGGCCCTGGCCTGGGCAGCAGCACGCATGGCGCTGCGCCAACCCACACCACGGCACACCTACGGCTGGCGGCGCGCCACCCTGCTCTCGCCACTGGCCAACGCGGTGCTGCTGGTGGGCTTTTCCGGGGCACTGATCTGGGAGGCGATCGGCCGTTTTCGCGCCCCGCCCGAGGTGCCGGGACTGCCGGTGATGGTGGTGGCGGCGATCGGCATCGTGGTGAACCTGGGTTCGGCGCTGCTGATGCTGCGCGGCCGCGAACAGGATCTCAACCGGCAAGGCGCCTTCCTGCACCTGATGGCCGACGCGGCGGTGTCGGTGGCCACGGTGATCGCCGGGATCGGCATGTGGCAGCTGGGCTGGCGCTGGCTGGATCCGGCCACCGCGCTGCTGGTGAGCGTGGTGATCGCAGTGGGCACGTTCGGGCTGCTGCGGCACAGTTTCAACGCCGCGATGGATGCGGTGCCGGCTGCGCTGGACAGCGCCGAGGTGGAGGCCTTCCTGATCGCGCAGCCCGGCGTGACCGCGGTGCACCACCTGCACATCTGGTCGCTGGGCACGGGCGAGATCGCCATGACCGCGCATCTGGTGCGGCCCGGGTCGACGGATGACCACGACGCCTTCCTGGATGCGCTGAACCTCGCGCTGGATCATCGCTTCGGCATCAACCACCCCACCGTGCAGGTGGAACACGGCAGCGGTTGCGAGCACGACCGCCACGACCGCGCCCCGCACGCGCACTGACGGCATCGCAGCGCACCAAGCCATGGCAGGGGTGCTGCGCCTATAATCCCGCCCTTGCCCAGACACGACCACGAGCGGAGAGCCGGCCATGACCCCGAACGACATCCAGAAGGACGCCCAGCAGCGCATGGCCAAGAGCGTCGACACGTTGAAGCACGCCCTTGTGAAGATCCGCACCGGCCGCGCCTCCACCGCGCTGGTGGACAGCATCAAGGTGAACTACTACGGCTCGGACATGCCGCTGTCGCAGGTGGCCACGGTGGCGGTGGCCGATGCGCGCTCGCTGACCATCACGCCGTGGGAAAAGCAGATGGTGGGTGCGGTGGAAAAAGCGCTGCTGGCCTCCGACCTGGGCCTGACCCCGAACACCGCCGGCACCGTGATCCGCCTGAACCTGCCGGCGCTGACCGAGGAGCGCCGCAAGGAACTCGGCAAGCTGGTGCACGGCGAAGGCGAAGACGCGAAGGTGGCGATCCGCAACATCCGCCGCGACGCCAACCAGCAGCTGAAGGATCTGCTGAAGGACAAGCAGATCACCGAAGACGACGACCGCCGCCACCAGGACGATGTGCAGAAACTCACCGACAAGGCCATCAAGGACGTGGACGAGGTGGTGAAGGCGAAGGAACAGGAACTGATGGCCGTCTGACGGGGATGCGCATGCCGCAGGCACCGTCATCGCCATGGCCGCACTCCGCATGCCGGTTTCCAGGCTGATGGGCAGTCCCGTTCCGAAACCGGCGCGCGTGCCGCAGCATCTGGCGATCATCATGGACGGCAACGGGCGCTGGGCGCAGCAGCGGCAGCGGCCGCGGCTGGTCGGCCACCGCGCCGGCGCGCGTGCGGTCAACATCTGCGTGGAATTCTGCCTGCAGCACGGCATCCGGGTGCTGACCCTGTTCGCCTTTTCCAGCGAGAACTGGAACCGCCCGGCCGAGGAAGTGGGCGGGTTGATGAAGCTGTTCCTGACCGCGTTGGACCGCGAGGTGGCGGAACTGCACCGGCTGGGCGTACGCATCCGCTTCATCGGCGAACGCGACCGCTTTGCCGACGGCATCCGCAGCCGCATGGCCGAGGCCGAAGCCCGCACCGCCGGCAACACCCGCATGACCTTGGCCATCGCCGCCAGTTACGGCGGCCGCCAGGACATCGCGATGGCCGCCCGTTCGCTGGCCCGCGACGTGGCCGCAGGGCGCCTGCAAGCCGATGCCATCGACGAGGTGCTGTTCCACGGTCGCACCGCACTGGCCGACCTGCCCCCGCCGGACCTGTTCATCCGTACCGGCGGCGACCAGCGGATCAGCAACTTCCTGCTGTGGCAGCTGGCCTACACCGAACTGTGGTTCACCGAGCGGCTGTGGCCGGACGTGGATGCGGCCCTGCTGGCCAGCGCCGTGTCGGACTATGCCGGGCGCGAGCGCCGCTTCGGATTGACCGGCGAGCAGATCGCCGCACAAGCCCAGGGGATTGCCCAAGCATGAAAACCCGCATCCTGGCCGCACTGGTCATGGCTCCGCTGGCCATCGCCGCCATCCTGCTGCTGCCCACGCCGTGGCTGGCGCCGCTGGCGGCGGTGCTGTTCCTGGCCGGACTGTGGGAATGGTTCAAGCTGGCCGAGGTGGATGACAGCATCGCCCGCACCGTGCTGCTGATCGCCAACCTGATGTTGATGGTGGCGATCGTGTGGGCGTCGCGCTCGTCCAATGGCGGCTCGCTGGTACTGCTGCAGGTGACCGTGGTGCTGGGGGTGATCTGGTGGCTGCTGGCGACGCTGTGGCTGAAGCACTACGACTTCGCCTCCGACCACGACACCAACGCCCGGGTGTTCAAGCTCGCTGCAGGCACCTGCGCCGTGCTGCCGGCCTGGGCCGCCCTGGGCCTGCTGCATGCCAGCGATCCGGCGCCGGGGCTGATAGGCGACATCCCGAAGGGGCACTTCTGGCTGCTGACCGCGCTGGCCACGGTGTGGGCGGCCGATTCGGGCGCCTACTTCGCCGGCCGCACCTTGGGCAAACGCAAGTTGAGCCCGCGCATCAGCCCGAACAAGACGGTGGAAGGGCTGATCGGCGGGCTGATCGCCGGGGTGGTGGTGGCACTGGCATTCAGCATCCTGGCCGGCGCCACGCCGCAACAGCTGCCGCTGGTGGGCACGGTGGCGCTGGTGACGGTGCTGTTCTCGGTGGTGGGCGATCTGTTCGAAAGCCTGCTGAAGCGCCACGTCGGCGTGAAGGATTCCGGCAACCTGATTCCGGGTCATGGCGGCATTCTCGACCGCATCGATGCGGTGCTGGCCGCCCTGCCCGTGTTCGCGCTGGGCAAGGCCTGGCTGGGGTTCTGATCGTCATGCACACGCCGCAACGCGTGGCCGTGTTCGGTGCCACGGGGTCGATCGGTGCCTCGGCGCTGGATGTCATCGCGCGTCATCCACGGCGGTTGCAAGCCACGGTGCTGGCCGCCGGCAGCAATGTGGATGCGCTGCTGGCGCTGTGCCGCACGCACCGCCCTGCGCATGCCGTGATCGCCGATGACAGCGCCTTGCCCACCCTGCGCGACGGTCTGCAGGCAGCGGGACTGTCCACGCAGCCCCATGCCGGCATGACGGCGCTGGACGAACTGGCCGCATCCGACGCCTGCGATACCGTGGTGGCGGCGATCGTCGGCGCGGCCGGCCTGTCCTCCACGCTGGCCGCGGTGCGGGCCGGCAAACGCCTGCTGCTGGCCAACAAGGAATCGCTGGTGATGGCCGGCACACTGGTGATGCAGGCCGCGCGGCACTCCGGCGCGGTGGTCATCCCCATCGACAGCGAACACAATGCCCTGCTGCAATGCTTGCCTACCGCGGCCGGTGGCGTGGCGCAGGCATCCGCATGGCCCGGGGTGGCGCGGATCGTGCTGACCGCATCCGGCGGCCCGTTCCGTGGCCGCAGCCGCGCGCAATTGACCGACATCACTCCACAGCAGGCCATCGCCCATCCCAACTGGTCGATGGGCCCGAAGATTTCGGTGGATTCGGCCACGCTGATGAACAAGGGTCTGGAAGTCATCGAGGCCCACCATCTGTTCGGATTGCCGGCGCAGCGCATCGGCGTTCTGGTGCATCCGCAAAGTCTGGTCCATGCGCTGGTGGAGTACGTGGATGGCTCCACCCTGGCGCAGTTGGGCCTGCCGGACATGCGCACCGCGCTGGCGGTGGGTTTCGCCTGGCCGCAGCGCATCGCCTCCGGCGTGCGACCGCTGGACCTGCTGCAGCACGGCACGCTGCAGTTCGAGCCGCCGGACCTGGACACCTTCCCCTGCCTGCGGCTGGCCTACGCCGCGCTGGAACGCGGCGGCACCGCACCGGCCATCCTGAATGCCATGAATGAAGAAGCCGTTTCAGCATTTCTTCAGGGTCGAATCGCTTTTCTGGACATCCCGCGCGTGCTGCACGACGGCCTGGAGCGGCTGCCGGTGGATCCCGCAGGCGATCTGGCGCAGCTGCAACAGGCCGATGCGCATGCGCGTCGCCATGCGGCCACTGCGATCTCCCGTCTCCCGTCCCGTTGAACCAATCACCCACGTCGAAGTCCATTCCCGCTCATGACTACCTTCCTCGGATCCCTGTGGTGGATGATCGTCAGCCTGGGCGTGCTGGTGACCTTCCACGAATTCGGCCATTTCTGGGTCGCGCGCCGCTGCGGGGTGAAGGTGCTGCGCTTCTCGGTGGGCTTCGGCAAGCCGTTCTTGTCGCGCCACGACCGCCACGGTACCGAATTCGCCCTGGCCGCGATCCCGCTGGGCGGTTACGTGAAGATGCTGGACGAACGCGAAGCCGAGGTGCCGGCCGACCAGCTGCACCAGGCCTTCAACCGCAAGACGGTGTGGCAACGCATGGCCGTGGTGGCCGCCGGGCCCATCGCCAACCTGCTGCTGTGCGTGCTGCTGTTGTGGGGGATGTTCAGTCTGGGACGGCCGGATTACCGCCCGGTGATCGGCCAGGTGCAGGGCATCGCCGCCGAATCCGGCCTGCGCGAAGGCGACACGTTGCTGGCAGTGGACGGTCAGGCCACGCCCAGCTGGAGCGAGGCCGGCCTGCCGCTGATCACCGCTGCGCTGGACCACCGCGACATCCCGCTGCAGGTGCGCCAGGCCGATGGCGACCTCGCCACCGTCACCTTGCGCCTGTCGCGGATGCCGCAGCAGTTCCACGAACCGGCGGCGCTGCAGGTGGCCGGCATCATTCCGCGGCACGAACTGCTGCCGCCGGTGGTGGGCACGGTGGCGGCCGGCAGCGCAGCGGCCGATCTGCTGCAGCCGGGCGATCGCATCCTGCTGGTCGATGGCCAGCCGGTCCGCTTCTACAGCGACATCAGCCCCGCCGTGCAGCTGCTGGGCGCACACGGCGGCGGACCGGTCACCGTGCAGCGCGGCCCGCAGCGTCTGACCATACCGATCCAGCCGCGCCAGCAAACGGACGCCGCCGGCAAGCCCTACTGGGCCTTGGGCGTCACACCGCAGATTCCGGATGACCCGGGCTACGACACCGTGCGCCGCTACGGCCCGCTGGAGGCCCTTCCGGCCGCGCTGCGGGAAACCGGGCGCATGACCCGCGAATCCATCGGCATGCTGACCCGCATGGTGGCGGGCACCGCCTCGCTGCGCAACGTGTCCGGACCGGTCACGATTGCCCGGGTGGCCAACATCTTCGCCGGGCGCGGGCTGGCCTGGTTCCTCAGCTTCCTGGCGCTGATGTCGCTGAGCCTGGCCATCATCAACCTGCTGCCGATCCCGCTCTTGGACGGCGGGCACCTGCTGTATTACCTTATCGAGTTGGCCAAAGGCAGCCCATTGAGCGAACGCGCGATGATTGCCGGCCAGTACCTGGGCATGGCCGTGCTGGCCGGGCTGATGGGTCTGGCGTTCTACAATGATGTCCTTGGACTGATGCGATGAGCCGCCGCCCGCGGCAGTCGACCTGCAGCCCATTCCTTTTCCCGACGGATGTTGCGATGACGCGTACCCCTGCCCGCCACCTGCTTGCCCTTGCCCTGCTGTCCGCGCTCAGCGGCACCGCCGCCGCACAGCAGGCACCCACGTCCGATGCGGCGCCCAGCGACGCCCAGGCCGCCTTCGGCATGGCACCGGAGCCGGCTGTCGGCATGCAGCCGTTCACGGTCAGCGACATCCGCGTGGACGGCCTGCAGCGCATCGGCGCCGGCACCGTGTTCACCTACCTGCCGATCGAACGCGGCGACACGGTCGACCAGACCCGCGCCGGCGAGGCGATCCGCGCGCTGTACAAGACCGGTTTCTTCGAGGACGTGCGCATCGACCGCCAGGGCAGCATCCTGGTGGTGACGGTGGTGGAACGCCCGGCCATCAACAAGATCACCGTCACCGGCAACAAGGACCTGAAGACCGACGACCTGATGAAGGGCCTGCGCGACATCGGCCTGGCCGAGGGCGAAACCTTCGACCGCCTGGCACTGGACCGCGTGACCCAGGAATTGGTGCGCCAGTACAACAACCGCGGCAAGTACAACGTGGAGATCAAGCCCACCGTGGCGCGGCTGGACCGCAACCGGGTGGACGTGACCATCGCGGTGGACGAAGGCAAGGCGGCGAAGATCCGCCACATCAACCTGATCGGCAACGACAGCTTCGAACAGGACGAGATCCTGGACACGTGGGAATCGCGCGAAAGCAACTGGCTCAGCTGGTACCGGCGCGACGACCAGTACTCGCGCGAGAAACTCACCGGCGACCTGGAAAAGCTGCGCAATTTCTACCTGGATCGCGGCTACATCGACTTCAGCGACGACAACGTGCAGGTGGCGATCAGCCCCGACCGCCGCGACATGTTCCTGACCGCCGGCATCACCGAGGGCGACCAGTACACCGTGTCGAAGATCCAGATCACCGGCGAGACGGTGCTGCCGAAGGAGGAGCTGGACAAGTTCCTGACGGTGAAGGAAGGCAGCATCTTCTCGCGGCGGCTGCTGGAGCTGACCTCCGATGCCATCGTGGCCACGCTGGGCAACATCGGCTACGCCTTCGCCCAGGTCAATCCGGTGCCGCAGGTGGACCGCGACGCGCGCACCGTGGCCATCGACCTGCAGGTGGTGCCGGGCCCGCGCGTGAATGTGCGCCGCATCGTGTACAAGGGCAACACCCGCACCGCCGACGAGGTGCTGCGCCGCGAGATGCGCCAGTTCGAAGGCAGTTGGTATTCGCAGGCCGCCATCGACCGCTCCAAGATCCGCCTGCAGCGCCTGGGCTTTTTCGAGAACGGCAGCGTCGAGATCGAATCGCAGCCCGTCCCCGGCACGCCCGACCAGGTGGATCTGATCGTCAACGTGAAGGAAACGACGTCCGGCAGCTTCGTGTTCGGCCTGGGCTATTCGCAGCTGTCCGGCGTGACCACCTCGATCCAGCTGTCGCAGAACAACTTCCTGGGCACCGGCAACCGGGTGTCGGTGGAAGCCAACCGCAATTCGTACCTGCAGCGCTATTCGTTCTCGTTCCTCAACCCGTATTTCACCGACAACGGCATGTCGCTGGGTTACAACCTGTGGTGGCGCGAGTTCGACAACTCCGACTTCAACACCGCCGCCTACTCCACTACCAGCGGCGCGGCGCAGATGGTGCTGGGCCTGCCGATCACCGAAAACGACACCGTCAGTGCGCTGTTCGGCATCGACCGCAACGAGATCTTCACCCGCCGCGGCAGCTCGCCCGAAGCGATCGTCGATTACGTGGATGCGTTCAACAACCGCACCTTCCACTCGTGGCGCGGCCAGATCGGCTGGGCCCGCGACACCCGCAACCAGTTCTTCGCACCCACACGCGGCACCTACCAGCGCCTGTCGCTGGAGGCCACCCTGCCCGGTTCCACCGCGGAGTACTACAAGCTCAACTACGAGTTCTCGAAATACTGGCCGATCAGCCGCGCGCTGGTGCTGAATACCCGCGCCGAACTGGGCTACGGCGACAGCTACGGCGACGACGTGACCCGCAACATCTGCTTCATCGCGCCCAGCGCCGCCAATCCGAATCCGGTGCAGACACCGGATGACCAGTGCACATCCGCCTCGCCGGACTACGTGAAAACGGTCACCGCCAGCGGCCTACCGTTCTTCGAGAACTTCTACGCCGGCGGCGTGCGCTCGGTGCGCGGTTTCCGCGACAACACCTTGGGCCCGCGCGTGGGCATCTTCCACACCAGCCCGCGCATCCAGCCCATCGGCGGTGCCGTTAAGACTGTCGGCTCGCTGGAATTCATCTTCCCCACGCTGATCGATTCGCCGTCGGCACGCGTGTCGGCGTTCATCGATTTCGGCAATGTGTTTTCCAGCACCAGTGCCTTTGACAGCGGCGACCTGCGCGCCTCCGCCGGCGTGGCGTTGCTGTGGAATGCGCCGGTGGGGCCGATCTCGATCAGCTACGCGCTGCCGCTGCGCAAGAAGGACTCGGTGTTCGCCGCCGACGGCACCACCCTGATCGAGGAAGGCGACGAGATCGAACGGCTGCAGTTCACCTTCGGCGGCGCGTTCTGATCCGGGCGTGATGAGCGCCGCAGCCGGCCGCAGCCACAGCGCCGCAGACCTGGCCGAACGCTTCGGACTGGTGGTCCACGGCGATCCGGCCGCACAGGTGAGCGGCGTGTCCTCGCTGGCGCGGGCGCAGGCACACCAGCTGGCCTTCCTGGCCAACCCGCGCTACCGCGCGCAGCTGGCCGCCACGATGGCCGGCATCGTGGTGGCCCGTGCCGACGACCTCGTCGACTACCCGCGCACGGCATTGATCGCGCGTGATCCGTATGCCGCGTATGCGCGCATCGCCGCACTGTTCGAACCCCGCGAGCCCGTGATTGCCGGCATCCACGCCAGCGCCGTGATCGATGCATCGGCCAGCGTGGATGCCGCCGCCAGCATCGGCCCGTTCGTCAGCATGGGTGCACGCAGCACGGTGGCAGCCGGCGCGGTGATCGGCCCCGGTTGCGTGATCGGCGAGGACTGCCACGTCGGCCCGCAGTGCGAGCTGGTGGCACGGGTCACGCTGGTGCGGCGCGTGCGGCTGGGCAGCCGGGTGCTGATCCATCCCGGCGCGGTGCTGGGCGCGGACGGTTTCGGCATCGCACGGCACGAGGGCCGCTGGATCAAGGTGCCGCAGCTGGGTGGCGTGCAGGTGGGCGACGACTGCGAGATCGGCGCCAACACCACCATCGACCGCGGCGCGCTGGACGACACGGTGCTGGAGGACGACGTGCGCCTGGACAACCAGATCCAGATCGGCCACAACGTGCAGATCGGCGCGCATACGGCGATGGCCGGTTGTTCGGCGGTGGCCGGCAGCGCGCGCATCGGTCGCGACTGTCTGATCGGCGGCGGTGCCGGCGTGCTCGGGCATCTGCAGCTGGCCGACGGCGTGGTGATCACCGCCATGACCCTGGTCACCCATTCGATCGGCGAACCCGGCGAGTATTCCTCGGGCACGCCTGTGATGGATAATCGCAGCTGGCGCAAGAGCGCCGCCCGTTTCAAGCAACTCGATGGCTTGGCGCGTGCGCTGGCCGCCCTGCGCAAGGAGTCCTGATGTCCAGCACCGATACGCCCACCCTGCCCATTGACCTGCGCGGCATCCAGGCGCTGCTGCCGCACCGGCACCCGTTCCTGCTGATCGACCGGGTGGTGGAATTCGAACACGGCAAGCGCGTGCTGTGCCGCAAGTGCGTCAGCGGCAACGAGGGCTTCTTCCAGGGCCATTTTCCCGGCCAGCCGGTGATGCCTGGGGTGCTGGTGATCGAGGCCATGGCCCAGGCCGGCGGCGTGCTGAGCCAACTGTCACGCCCGGTGCGGACCGACCAGCGCATTTCCTATCTGGTGAAGGTGGATGCGGCGCGATTCTCGCGCATGGTGGTGCCCGGCGACGTGCTGGAACTGGAGGTCACCCTGAAGCGCGAAATCCGCAACATGACCCTGTACGCCGGCGTGGCCCGCGTGGACGGCGAGCAGGCCGCCTGCGCGGAGATCCTGTGCGCCGAGGTGGATCGCGCATGAGCCGTGCGGCGGCCGCGATCCATCCGACCGCGTTGATCGACCCGTCCGCGCAGCTGGCCGACGACGTGCAGGTGGGTGCCTACAGCATCATCGGCGCCGACGTGCAGATCGGCGCCAGCACCGTCATCGGTCCGCACTGCAGCATCACAGGGCCCACCCGCATCGGTCGCGGCAACCGCATCCACGGCCATGCGGCCATCGGCGGCGACGCGCAGGACAAGAAATACCAGGGCGAAGCCGCCACGCTGGAGATCGGCGACGACAACGTGATCCGCGAATTCGTCACCATCAACCGCGGTACGGGTGGGGGCGGCGGCACGACCCGCATCGGCAACGACAACTGGCTGCTGGCCTACGTGCACATCGCGCACGACTGCCATGTGGGTGACCACTGCGTGCTGTCCAACAACGCCACCCTGGCCGGGCACGTGCACCTCGCCGATCACGTGATCCTGGCGGGATTCGCCGGCATCCACCAGTTCTGCCGCATCGGTGCGCATGCCTTCATCGGCATGGGTGCCTTCGTGAATGGCGACGTGCCGCCGTTCGTGATGGTGGCGCAGGAAGGCTACGGCCGGCCGCGTGGCATCAACGGCGAAGGGCTCAAGCGCCGCGGCTATTCCGCCGAGCGCATCGCCCGCATCAAGCGTGCTTACCGCACGCTGTACCTGTCCGGTCAGCGCCTGGACGATGCGCTGCAGCAGCTGCGCCAGCATGCCGATGACGACGGCGACATCGCCGCGCTGCTCGACTTCATCGCCGGCGGCGAACGTCCGCTGCTGCGCTGACGGCAGCCGGCCTTGTCGACCGCATCCATGCCGTCTGCCGCACCCGTTCGCATCGCCCTGTGCGCCGGCGAAACCTCCGGCGACCAGCTCGGTGCGGATCTGATCCACGCGCTGAAACAGCGCTTGCCAGCTGCCGCATTCGCCGGCATCGGCGGCCCCGGCATGCGCGCTGCGGGCATGACCACCTGGCACGACGCCGATGCGCTGGCAGTGATGGGCCTGGCCGAAGTGCTGGCGCACCTGCCGCGGCTGCTGCGGCTGCGCAAACGGTTCCGGCAGCAGGTGCTGGACTGGCGCGCCGACGTGTTCGTGGGCATCGACGCACCGGATTTCAATCTGGGCGTGGAGCGCTGGCTGAAACGGCGCGGCCTGCGTACCGTGCACGATGTCAGCCCGTCGGTATGGGCCTGGCGCGAAGAGCGTGCGGCCAGAATCGGCGACAGCGCCGACCGGGTGCTGTGCCTGTTTCCGATGGAGCCGACGATCTACGCACGCCACGGCGTGGATGCGCGCTTCATCGGCCATCCGCTGGCCGATGCAATCCCGCTACAACCGGATCGCGCGTCTGCGCGCCGGGAACTGGGTCTGGATGATGGCGATGCACCGGTGCTGGCGTTGCTGCCAGGCAGCCGCCTGGGCGAGATCGAACGCATGCTGCCGCTGTTCCTGCAGGCGGCCGCTTTGCTCGTGCAACGGCTTCCCGGATTGCAGGTGCTGCTGCCGGCCGCGAATCCGCGGTGCCGACAGGCCATCGATGCCTGCATCGCCGCGCATGCGGCCAACGCCACCGGACTGCCCATCATCGCCGTGCTGGATGGACAGGCGCAAACGGCGATGATCGCCAGCGACGTCGTGCTGCTGGCATCGGGCACTGCTGCGCTGGAAGCGATGCTGTGCAAGCGACCGATGGTGATCGGCCACCGCATCGCGCCGCTCACCCACCGCATCGTCACCACGCTCGGTTTGCTGAAAACGCAGTACGTCAGCCTGCCCAACGTGCTGGCCGGCACGCAGGTCGTTCCCGAACTGCTGCAGGATGCCTGCACGCCGCAGGCACTGGCCGAGGCGTGTCTGCACTGGTTCGCCCAGCCCGATGCCGTGGCCGCATTGCTGCCGGTATTCATGCGTCTGCACGAACAACTGCGCTGCGATGCCTCGGCGCGTGCAGCCGACGCCATCACCGACTTGCTGCCGCAATCAGGACGATGACGACCGCCCTGCGCATCGCCGGCGTGGACGAGGCCGGACGCGGCCCGATTGCAGGGCCGCTGGTGGTGGCTGCGGTGGTATTCGATCCCGCCAAGCCACGCATCAACGGCCTCGGCGATTCGAAGAAACTCACTGCCGCAAGCCGCGAAGCGTTGTTTCCGCGCATCCAGAAACGCGCACTGGCCTGGCACATCCAGTTCATCGAGGTGGCCGACATCGATCGCCTCAACATCTACCAGGCCACGCTGCACGGCATGCGGCTGGCGCTGCAGGCGGTGGCCGCGCATGTCGAGCTGGCCCGTATCGACGGCAATGCCCTGCCGAGCGACCTGCCCTGCCCGGCCGAGGCATGGGTCGGCGGCGATGCGCGGGACCGCAGCATCATGGCTGCATCAATCCTTGCGAAGGTGGCCCGCGATGCCGCGATGCAGTCGCTGCACGCGCAATGGCCGCAGTACGGCTTCGATCGGCACAAGGGCTACGGCACGGCCGCACACCTGCAGGCCCTGCAACGGCATGGACCGTGCCCGGTACACCGCCGCAGTTTCATGCCCGTGCGACAGACGGACTTGTTCCCGGCAACCTGAATTGGCACCCCTGCACCGGTTTCCACCGGTGCCGTGATCCGGTACCACCGGCATGCCACAATGCCGGCACGGATGCCATTTTTTCGGGGAAAGGTTGACATGACTGCGACACATGCAAAGTGGCTTTTCGCCATCGCGATGCTGTTTCTCGCCATCGTGGCGGGGCTGTACATGGCGGGGTTCATCACCATTCAATTGCTGGGCGTGGATGCCACGCCGGGGCTGAAGACCTGGCCGGCGTATCTGCAGAAACTCGACACGCCTGCGGGCATGCGCTATGCCAACAAGATCAAGCTCGGCGGCATCGTCGGCTTGGGCCTGCCGCTGCTGGGCTGGCTGCTGATGCTCGTGCCGCTCTCGCGCGCAGGCGGCCAGCGTTCCACCCACGGCAATGCCCGCTTCGCGCACAAGTCGGAACTGGCCAAGGGCGGCATGCTGAAACCGGCCGGCAACGGCATCGTGGTGGGCAAGGCCGGC
>QFNC01000067.1 GCA_003240695.1 Pseudoxanthomonas suwonensis
CGGGTCCATCTCCGGGTACAGGATGTCCAGCTCCTGCTTGCGGAAGTCGGCCAGGGCCCCGGCGATCTCCACGCCGGTGGGGCCACCGCCCACCACCGCCACGTGCAGGCGGTCCTCGAAGCGCTTGCCGGCGGAGTGCGCGGCGGCGCTCTCGCGGCTGGAGCGCTCCAGCTCGGCGAACACCCGGTCGCGGATCGCGAGGGCCTGGGAGCGGGTGTACATCGGCATCGCGTGCTCCTCGGCGCCCTTGGTGCCGAAGAACGTGGTGGTGGCACCACCGGCGAGCACCAGGTAGTCGTAGTCCATCTCCACCACCCGGTCACCGCCGCCCTGGATGGTCACCACGCGGCGCTCGGGATCCACGCCGGTCACCTCGCCCTGGCGGTAGCGCATGTTCGGCACCGTGAGGGAGAGGCCGCGCAGGAACATGGTGACGTCCCCGGGGTTCAGGCCGGCCGTTGCCACCTGGTACAGCAGCGGCTGGAAGGTCTTGTACACGTTGCGGTCGATCAGGGTGACCCGCACCCGGGCATCGCGCAGCCCCAGCACCGCGTTCGCGCCGGCGAAGCCGCCGCCCACGATCACCACGTGCGGCCAGCTGGCGCCGTCCTTCGCGGGGACGGCGCGGCGACGACGGGTGATTCCGAGAACCATGGGAGCTCCTTCGGGGCAGGGCACCGCGCGGTGGAGGGGGAGCATCCGCTGGCGCACATCGGGGGATGGGACGACCCTAGGGCACCGAGCCGTGCGCACGAAGTGTTCACCTGCGGCTGAGTCCTGGTTCACGACGGTGACCCGGGCCACCAGCTCCGAGGCCCCCGCTCCCGCCCCGACGGATCTGCCCGCGCAGGAGCCCGCTGCCGTCGCCGTCGCCGCGGACCCGGGTGCGCTGCAGGAGAGATCGCCGGACACCGATGCCGCCCCCGGCTCGGTCGTCGGAGACTCCGGCTACCTGGACCTCACGATGGGCGGCGTTGCCGTCGTCACGCAGCAGGATGAGACCATCATCGGCCCCGGCGTGGTGCTCACCCAGTGGGAGCGCCTGGAGTCCGGGGGGTGGCAGCGCGGCGCGGTGCTCGACGTGGACCTGCCCAACGAGAAAGTTTCGATGGACTAGCTGTAAACCGGGGAGGTGGCCGACACCAGCACGCTCACCGAGCTCACGAGCGCCTCGGAGGGAGTGGCCGCCGCGGTCAACGGTGACTTCTTCGACATCAACGACTCCGGTGCGCCCACCGGGATCGGCCACGATGAGGAGGGGACTGATGCACGGACACCCCGGAAGCCCCGCACACCACGACACCCCAGCAGCAGAACCCCCAGACACCAGCCAGCCATCACACCGGCCACGCCAGCGGCCGGACAGCGACCCCAGCGCGACACCCCGACGAGAAGAACGTCCCGACGCAGAGCGCGCGATGGTCACCTCACCGCGTCATCACCAACAGCTTCTTCATCACCAGTAGCTCGTCCTCATCGTTATCACTGCATTACCATCAGCTCGCCCCGTCCCTCACCGCTTCGTCGTCAGCCGCATCTGGGTCAGCTCGGGCCCGGCGACCGCCGTGCCACCCCGTCCTCCCTGTGGTCGGTCGGGTCGGATGGTCGAGTGGAGTGCGACCGCGCGGGCGTCGACATGCGGCGCCTATGATCCAGCCCATGCGCACCTTCACATCGTTCGAGCAAGTCCGCACCGCCATCGAGGACGGGTCGTTCGACGAGAACCACTACCTCGAGGCTAAGCAGGTCCTGAAGACGAAGACCACGAAGGACAAGAACGAACTCGCACTGGACCTGGCGCAGTTCGCCTTTGACGGGGGCACGGTGGTGTTCGGCGTCGCCGAGTCCAAAGACGTTGCCGACGGCGGCTTCTCCATGACGCCAATCCCGCTGTCCTCGGGAGTGCGGGAGCAGATCGAGCAGATCGCCCAAGAGCGATGCCAGCCGGCTCTCCCCGTGAGAGTCACGACGCTGCCGGAGGCGGACGGCGCTAAGAGTGGATGCGTGGTCGTGGAGGTTCCGCCGTCGCCGCGGGTTCCGCACATGGTGGACGGCAGGTTCCCGCTGCGCGGCGAGACGACCCGTAGGTTCCTGAGCCAGTCGGAAGTGATGTTGTGGGCACGCCGGGCGAGCGATGCGGAAGAGGAGGTGCGCCGGCTGCTTGAGGAGCACGTAGCGACCGACCCGTACACGCAGGGTGATCCGGGGACGGCTCACCTGTTCGGTATCGCGGTGCCTCTCAGCTCGCGCTACGACGGCCTACCTAGTTCAGATGAAGCGCCCGGTCTTCTGGTTGACGCCCGGAACGCAAGTGCGCGTCGGTGGCGCGAGCGCTTCGGGCCGGCGGACAAGCGGTCGCGCGAGCTGCTGAACACGACTCCGCTGAGCAGGGCGAATGAAGCGCACCCCCGCAGCGGTGAGATGGCCGTGCGGTCGCGCGCACTACATGCACTTGCAACGACCGGCGAGAGGGATTTCGACGAGACCGATCTCGCGGAATGGTCCGTCGACGAGAAGGGGACGGTCCGGATTTACGACACCGGGATGGCGCAGCGCCGATTCGGCCGGAACGGCGAGTCGATCTACGGGACGTGGTCGGCTGCTCCGGTCGAGATCGCAGGGATCCTCGTCGAGTCTGCGAGGCTTTCCGCGGAGCGCATCGGGTACCGCGGCGAATGGGGGATCGGCCTTGCGGGGACTGGCCTCCGGGGAGTGCGTCTCCGAGCTCATGAGGCCTTCTTCTACTCGCGCTACCCAGTCGTCGACCGTGACGGTTTCTCGAAGGTGATCATCGTCAGCGGGCACGAGTTCGAGTCGGATTCGGGCGCTGTCTTGGACAGGCTCGTCAGGCCTTTACTGCGGATGCTGAACGACGAGGACTACCTGGTGCCGTGACGACCTGAGCGCCGACATGGGGCGTGGTCGGCCGCCCTCGGTGCGGTGATGACTTTCATCAGCTCGTGGCGCATGGCGAGGGCGGCACATGACACTGCCCGAGAGGCGGCCGATGCGAGCGTCCGGGTCGCGACCGTTGAGCAGGAGGGTGAGCGCCGAATCCGGATGGACGACCGCACGTACAAGGACCGTTGCGCACTGGTTTACGTGCTGCTGGAGTTCCTTCGCCAGCTTGAATTCAGGCCAGGGATGGAAGGCGCGGTGGACTGGGGCCAGGAACCTGCGGTCGTGAACTATGGGGCGGAGGGGACGGCGATCGACTCCCGCATGAAGGCAGTGTTTCCGTCAGCCGTGATGGATGCAGCGAACTCCGCGATGGACGCCGCCTTAGGGGTAGCCCAGGCGAAAGCTGCTACCAGCTGAAACTGGCAGCGGGGCTCAGCTTTGGACGTCACGATCGCTTCAAAGGCGAAAATCGGTGACGCCCATGGCGCCTAGGTGGACGCCCGCGAGTGGCGCTCCACGGGCGGTACCCCAGCCGCGCCCTCGGCGCCTGCGAACGAGTGTCCACTTCCCCGGGAGGTGGACGCTCGTTAACTCACACGGAAAGTGAACGCTTGACCACCCGGCCACTCGAATGTGGAAATGTGAACGCTCGTTGACCTACTTGGGATGCGGATGTACCTTCACATCATGGCTACGCGACGCATCACAACACCGCAAGACCTCGGTGCTGCAGTGCGGGACGCGCGCACCTCCGCACAGCTTACCCAGGCCGAGCTCGCCGAGCGCGCAGACGTCTCCCGGGAGTGGCTCATTGGGCTTGAGCGCGGCACCCGACCGCGGGCCGAGCTGACGAAGATCCTCGGCGTGCTCGCCGCCCTCGACCAGCCCCTCATGCTCGGCCGCGAGGAGCAGGAGGAGGCGCAGGAAGAGGAGGAGGAGCCCAAGCGCGACGGTGCGCGCATGACGACCGCCGAGGTGACGCGCCGAGCGATCGAACAGAGCCGGCGCTCCTTGGGGACCGCACCCCTCGGAGCTCACGCGGCCGCCTACGCACTGGGGGCAGGGAAGACTGCGTCGGCACTGGACCTCGACAAGATGGCCGCGTTCCTGCCGAAGCCGAACCTCTCAGCGTTCCTGCCCAAGACGGACCTCTCAGCGTTCCTGCCCAAGACGGACCTCTCAGCGTTCCTGCCCAAGACCGACCTTTCAGCGATCCTTCCTAAGGCCGACATCGCCTCGATGCTCCCCAAGACCGACTATTCCACGCTCATGCCGCAACCAAGCCCCGACCTTCTGCGCCTGATAAGCGAGCTCGGAGCAGCGCGAGACTCCGACCAGGATGGCGCTGAACGAGACCACGACCGCGATGACGTGGAGAGCGACGTCATCGCCGAGATCGACGACGATGAGCGCAGCGCTACCGACATCACCGACGAGGCAGTCGGGCCGGAGAACCAGGACGGACTCTGGTGAAGACCCTTCGCATGGTGCTCGACGGACACATAGTCGGGCAGCTCGTCCAGGACAACCACGGCGCCACCCGCGTCACCGCACACCCGACCGAGGATCTACCGCGCGTGTCGCTCGCTTTCCCTGCCAGCGGCACGGCCGTGAAGCCACGGCCGACTCGCGCCTACCTCGCTGGCCTGCTGCCCGACAACGAGGACGTGCGTGTCGCGATTGCCAGGCGCTTCAAAGTCTCGCCTGAGAGCCAATTCGCTCTGATGACAGTCATCGGCGCCGACTGCCCTGGAGCCATCCAGTTCCTCACCGATCAGCAACTAGAGGAACCTGTCATGCAGGCCCTCAAACCGATCAGCGACGCCGAGATAGCGCAGCGACTACGGGACTTCCGCGCAGGCCAAGCCGACTGGGGCGCGCCGGGCGAGCACTGGTCCCTCGGCGGCGCTCAAGCCAAGATGGCCCTGCGACTCGAAGGTGGCTCCTGGCATCAAGCCGAGGGCACGGAAGCGACCTCGCACATCATCAAGCCTGGCATCGCGCGGCTCCGATCCCAGGCTCTCATCGAGCACGTCAGCCTCCGCGCGCTCGGGCACCTCGGTCTCCGCGTTGCGGAGAGCAGGTTCAGCTACTTCGAGGACCAGCCGGCGATCATCGTGAAGCGATTCGACCGACTGTGGGATGACCACGGGGTGCTGCGCCGAGTCCACCAGGAAGACCTGTGCCAGTCGACCTCTACGTTCCCAGGCAAGAAGTACGACGTTAAAGCGGAGGACGCCATCAAGGTTCTCCGCGGCGGCGGCGCATCGGAAGAGATCATCTTCGAGTTCGTCCGCGCGGTGATTGCGAACTGGGTGCTCGCAGCGCCCGATGCGCACGGCAAGAACTACTCGGTCGTCCTGGGCCCGGCCGGCGTCGAAGCGCTCACTCCTCTGTACGACGTCTCCACCGGGCTCGGCTACCCCGACGCCGAGAAGGTCGCCATGGGCTTCGGTGGCGAGAAAGAGATCCGCAAGATTACCGGCCGCCACCTGCTCGAGTTCGCCAGCACCGTCGGCGTCGACGGGAATCTTCTCCTGGTCGCGGCCGCGAGCATGGCCAGCTACATGCCCTCCGCGTTCCTCAAAGCGATCGATGACGCTCAGCGGGAAGTGGAGATGGCCGACGAGGACCAGGAGTGGCTCGGCAACACCGCGAAGAAGCTCGCCGCGCACTGCGAACACGTGCTGACGGTACTGAAGCCGACCACGTAGGCTCCGAGCCGCCCGTCTTCCGAGCCCCCGGCGCACCTCCTGGCATGACTACGATCATCGCCCGCGCCGCCCAGAGACCGCCCGCTCCGCCGACGACAAGTTCGGCCACCAGCCCCACGACCGTGCCGACGGCATCGACCTCGCCGGTGCCGAGCCCTACGAGCACTTCCGCGAGTTCGCCCCGGCCCACAGCTCCGCGCTGGCACGCACCGCGGCCAACTCCGCCGAAGACCTGGAGAACGCTTGCGCCCTCGCCCAGCTGGCCCGCGAGGTCCGCCAGGCCTGCCCGCAAGCCGAGTACCTTGTGGCCCGCAGCGGCATGGGTGACGGCCTGCACGTCACCGACTTCTACGCGTTCGACGCCGACCATGAGGTGCTTGACAAGATGCCCTCCGGCGACACGGACGATGCGGTCGACCAGCTGTACGGCTCGCGCTCCGCCACGCAGATCCCGCTCGCTGACATCGCCGAGAACCACTGCCGGAACGAGTACCCGATGAGGCCGCCGTGCGGAAGGCGAAGCTCGCCGCGCTCGAGCAGCTGCGCCAAGCCCCCCGCCAGATGGAGGCCGAAGTCGGGGGTGACGGACCGCAGCACATTCTCGCGGCTTACCCGGCATCACCGAGCCGTTCAACGACACCGCCGAGAGCGACCGCACCATCGAATACGGTGACGGCACGGTGCGCCTTCAGCCTACCGAGTGGCGAGGCTATGCAATGGCCGCCTTCCCGTAGCAATGGCCGCCTTCCCGTACCAGTACGCGGGAGAGCCCGAGCACCCGGCGCCGACGGGAGAGGTCTTCGAGGACGTCCCCGCCGATCTGCAGTTCGCCCGCGAGATCGACTGGGCCAGGCAGAACGGGATCACCATCGGTTGGTAGGACGGGACCTACCGCCCCTTCCAGCAGACGAACCGCGACGCCATGGCCGCGTTCCTCTACCGGATCGTCTAGGAGCAGGGGATCTCCTACGGGGGGTGACACCTGGCTGCACACCGGTCGAGGACGAGGTCGAGTAGGAGACCCAGGAGGAGGGCGAGCGCACGGAGGCGACACCGCATGCATCGCGGTGCCGCCCCCGGCGTCCGCGGCCCTGCTCCGCTGCCGACGCCCCGACGCCCCCGCTGCGGCATTGCCGTCCTGTCGGTCGGGAACCGGACCCGCACGGAGAACGGTCAAGCTCCGGCAAAGGCTCGACCCCCAGCCGGTCAAACGGTCGCGGCGGAGCATCGCCGCAGGTGAACATCGGATGACACCTTTCCTCCGCGAGGGCGAACCCCTCGGCGTGTCGAGCGCCACGTGAGGTTTGATGACTGGTGCCACCGACATGTTCGTTTCCCCCGCACGCCGCGTCGCGCGCGGCGCCTCCGTGGGTCTGGGCGCTGCCGCCCTCGCCTTCGGTGCCGCCGTGGTGCCGCTCGGAGCAGCCGTCGCCGCCGAGCCCGGTGAGACCGTCAACCTCGTCACCTTCAACGACTTCCACGGCGCACTGAGCGTGGGCAAGCCCTTCGCCTGCACTGTCACCAACACGATGGCGGGCGCCGAGAACGCGGCGCTGATCTCCGCCGGCGACAGCGTGGGCGGCTCCGAGTTCGCCTCGGCCGTGCAGAACGACGAG
>QFNC01000144.1 GCA_003240695.1 Pseudoxanthomonas suwonensis
CCTGCTGTTCGTCATGATCTGACCAGTCTCCCTGCCCGCGACCGCGGGCAACAGGACGACTCTCATAACGACTGGACCTACGAAACGGGGTCAGCCCAATCCTTCGAGTGAACCTCTCACAGCACTCTCGAACGGAGTAATCACGATGACCGCTCCTCATATTGTCGACCCTCACGGCCTGCTCGGTGAAGCCCTGGCCGAAGCCTCCCCCGATCTGATGCGCAGCATGCTGCAGACGATCATCAACGAGCTCCTCTCCGCAGACGCTGACGCGGTCGCCGGTGCCGAATACGGCCGTCCCAGCCCCGACCGATCTGCCCAGCGCAACGGCTACCGCCACCGCGACCTCGACACCCGCCTCGGCACCATCGACGTCGCCGTCCCCAAGCTCCGCACCGGCACCTACTTCCCCGACTGGCTGCTCGAGCGCCGCAAACGCGCCGAGTCCGCCCTGATCACCGTGGTCGCCGACTGCTACCTCGCTGGCGTCTCCACCCGCCGCATGGACAAACTCGTCAAGACCCTCGGCATCAACAACCTCTCGAAGTCCCAGGTCAGCCGCATGGCGACCGATCTCGACGAGCACGTCGAGCAGTTCCGCCACCGCCCCCTGGACACGGCCGGCCCGTTCACGTTCATCTCTGCAGATGCACTCACGATGAAGGTCCGCGAAGGCGGACGAGTCATCAACGCGGTCGTCCTCCTCGCAACGGGCGTCAACGGCGATGGGCACCGCGAGGTCCTCGGCATCCGGGTCGCGACCAGCGAGACCGGCGCGGCCTGGAACAGCTTCTTCGCCGACCTCGTCGCCCGGGGCCTGGGCGGAGTCCGCCTGGTCACCAGTGATGCGCATGCGGGGCTGGTCGAGGCGATCGCCGCGCATCTTCCCGGGGCCACCTGGCAGCGGTGCCGCACCCACTACGCCGCGAACCTGATGAGCATCTGCCCCAAGGGCATGTGGCCGGCAGTGAAAGCGATGCTCCACAGCGTCTATGACCAGCCCGACGCGACCGCGGTGAACGCTCAGTTCGACCGGCTACTGGACTACGTCAGCGAGAAGCTCCCAGCCGTCGCTGAGCATCTCGATACCGCTCGCGCCGACGTTCTTGCGTTCACCGGGTTTCCCAAGGACGTGTGGGTCCAGATCTGGTCGAACAATCCCACCGAACGCTTGAACCGCGAGATCCGCCGCCGCACCGACTCCGTGGGGATCTTTCCCACCCGCGACGCGATCATCCGCCTCGTCGGCGCGGTGCTGGCCGAGCAGACCGATGAATGGGCCGAAGGCCGCCGCTACCTCGGTCTCGACATACTGGCCCGCTGCCGCCTCAGCCCCGTCCCCAACACCGAGAGCGAGGTGAACACCGAGGCCCTTCCCGCCCTGACCGCCTGACCCCTGAGCTCGAGGCGTACATCTTGCGGTCTTACCATTCGCCGCGGGCACGCGACCAGCACGCATAACTTCTATTATGCGCACTAGCCTCGATGTTTCATCGGGCTGGTGAGCGGGGACGGTCGGCGTCGTTGCCAGTGTTGAGCTGCTGATTCTGGCATTCGGGTATGACAGATCGTCGCAGTG
>QFNC01000145.1 GCA_003240695.1 Pseudoxanthomonas suwonensis
GGTACGTGAACTCCGAGGAGTTCACCAACGACTTCATCAACTCCGTGCAGTCCGGCCAGTTCGGCAAGGCCCAGGAGTTCCAGCGCCGCTACCGCGACATCGACATCCTGCTGATCGACGACATCCAGTTCCTGCAGCGCGCCCCCGAGACCATGGAGGCGTTCTTCCACACCTTCAACACCCTCTACAACTCGGACAAACAGATCGTCATCACCTCGGACCTGCCGCCCAAGGAGCTGGGCGGCTTCGAGGACCGCATGCGATCCCGCTTCGAGATGGGGCTGATGACGGACGTGCAGCCCCCGGACCTCGAGACCCGCATCGCGATCCTGCGCAAGAAGGTCGCCCAGGAGAACACCGGGGAGGTCCCGCACGACGTGCTGGAGTACATCGCCAGCCACATCGCCACCAACATCCGCGAGCTCGAGGGCGCCCTGATCCGCGTCCAGGCGCTGCACTCCCTGTCACGGCAGCCGATGGACGTCACCCTCGCCGAGAGCGTGCTGAAGGACCTGCTCAGCCACGACGACGGCACCCAGATCACGGCCTCCACGATCATCGCCCAGACCGCCACCTACTTCGGGCTGTCGGTCGAGGAGATCATCGGCAGCGGGCGCTCGCGCCGGCTGGTCTCGGCCCGTCAGATCGCGATGTACCTGTGCCGTGAGCTGACCGACATGCCGCTGATCCGTATCGGCGAGGAGTTCGGCGGCCGCGACCACACCACCGTGATGCATGCGAACAAGAAGATCAGTGAGCTGATGAAGGAACGGCGGGCGATCTTCAATCAGGTCACTGAACTCACCGCACGTATCAAGAGCTCGAACTCCACCCCCCGGCACTGAGGCTCCAGTCGCTCGCGAGAAGGTGCGCGGTGACCAGGAGAAGAGCCGTGATCGGGCGGGGAGATGACAGAGTTTCGCAGACCTTGTTCCTCCCCATTGTGGACAACTCTGTGGATTGTGTGGATCAGTGAGCATCCGCGCAGGAGCCGTTGTGCATCGAGGAATCACAGGAATGAGTGATGAGCCGCTGATCATGCACAGTGCAGCCACGAGCGCGAGCCTGTGATTCACAATCAGTGCCAGGGGTGGTCATGGGAGGTGACCTGCGATGACGGGGGTTGTCCACGGAGTGCACAGCCGTGAAGAAGAGGACTGTAGTTAGTTGCTCGACGGGGATGTGGACGGGGAGGCGGGGAGGGCCGCTGCGAGGAACGGGTTCCGGTCTCGGTGGGGAGGAGCTCGGAAGTCAAGGATCTGGGACGGTGTGTCGGCGAGGACGGCGCGGAACCGATACGCTGGGCCCCGATCACGATGACGACCTTCTGAAGGAGTGGCAACGGTGAAGTTCCACCTCGACCGCGGCGTGCTGGGCGACGCCGTCTCCTGGG
>QFNC01000146.1 GCA_003240695.1 Pseudoxanthomonas suwonensis
TGCCCCACCTGGGCGAGGGCGAAGTAGCCCTGGGACACCTGCCTGTCGGCCGAGGCCACCTCCGTGGCGTAGGGGAGGGAACCGCTCCAGTCCACCCCGGTGCCGCCCCAGCCCTCGGGCACGGTGAAGGACAGGTCACCGCTGGTGCGCACGGGGCCCGTCTGGGGTACAGCGGGCTCCTGGGTGGGGAACTCGCACAGCGCGGTGGGGGCCTGGATGTGCGTGACCTCCTCGGAGGTGGGCTCCGGGGCTTCCTCCCCGTCGGGCACGTACTCCCCGCCGGCGGGCTCGCGCTGCTCGGGCTCGGTGACGGTGGGCGGTGCCGCCGCCGGGGGTTCGTTAGAGGGGCGGAACACGGTCAGGGTCAGCACGATCAGGGTGAGCACAAGCAGCAGCGCCATGGCGCCGACGGCCATCATCGCGATCGTGGGACCACTCAGGGGCCGACGCGGGCGTGTGGCCGCCCCGGCCGAGGGGCCGGCTGCGGCAGATGGCGGGACCTCGCCGCCGCGGAAGTCGGGCAGGCGCGGGCCGTCGCCGTTCGGCTGGGACATCACGAGCCCACACTAGCGCCGGCGCAGCACCACGAACCCGCCCACCAGGGCGATCACGATGCTCACCAGGGTGGCCAGGCCGTACGCGCCCTGCGCGCCGATGGATGCGGCCAGCGCCCCACCCAGGGACGCTCCGGCCGCCTGGCCCACCGTCACCGAGGACTGCATGGAGGTCATCGCCACCCCGGTGCCGCCTGGCGGGGTGCGCCGCTCGGTCAGGGAGAACGCGGTGACCATGGTCGGCCCGATGAACAGGCCCGCGATCATCAGCGTCACGCCGGTCATCGTCAGGGACCCCATGAAGGCGGTGAGGGCGATGAACACGGCCATGCCGGCGCCGCCCACCAGCACCCGCGCCGCAAGGGTCACGGAATCCGGCAGCAGCACCACCAGCAGGGCGGTGAGGGCGGAGGTCAGCCCCATGAACGCGTACACGATACCGGCGGATCCTGCTGCGCCGAGGAGGTCGGCCCGTTCGGTGGTGCCGGCCTGCACGGAGCCGAAGAAGGTGCCGATGCACACCATCACCACGATCGCCGGCAGCACCGCCAGCAGCACCTGCTTGATCGACGGGGCCGGTGTGGAGGCCGATACCGGAGCGGGCGTGTGGTGGTCGGCGAAGGGGGCATCCGAGGGGACGGAGCCGATCGCGGGCATCTCCCCGGTCACGGTGCGGGTGGAGACGCGATGCGGGGCGGTCGCCGCGGCGGTGCCGTCGGCCGTCGGCTCAGCGGCCCCGGCCCCGGCCCCGGCCCCGATCGCGACAGCGTGCTCGCTGCGCGGGGTGGTGAGCGCGAAGGGGATGCCGGCCAGCGCCACCAGCGCCGCGGCGATCG
>QFNC01000030.1 GCA_003240695.1 Pseudoxanthomonas suwonensis
GTTGCCGGCCGGTTTCAGCATGCCGCCCTTGGCCAGTTCCGACTTGTGCGCGAAGCGGGCATTGCCGTGGGTGGACGGTTGACGGGTGCGCAGCAGCGGCACCAGCAGGGCCAGCCAGCCCAGCAGCGGCAATCCGAAACCGACGGCGCTGCTGATCTTGATCTTGCTGGCGAACGGCGCGACGCGAGGCGTGTCCACAATGCGCCAGTATTTCCACCAGGTGTTCATCTCTACTGGCACGTCCACGCCCAGTACCAGCACGATGATCAATCCCGACAGGTACACCCCGGCAGCCAGCGCGGCCAGCAGCAGCACGATGGCGAAGCCCGGTTTGAGCGCGGTGGTCGACGACACGCGTGCAGTCCCTTGTGTGGTGACGATGGGTGGGGATTGCAGCATAGACAGGGGTCGCGGGCAAGTGCATGCGCTGCGTGGTCGGAGGCAGTGCCTGTCCGGACGTGATCGCGATGCAACGGTCGGCTGGCTCGCGCGCTGGACATGCTATGGAGGGAGCGTGCGATGATGGCCGACGCAACCCATCGACCCGATGCACAAATGAAAGACAAGTCCGACATCGTCGACAACTGGCTGCCGCGCTACACCGGCGTACCGCTGGACCGGTTCGGCGAGCACATCCTGCTGACCAATTTCGGCGGCTATCTCGGCCATTTCGCACGTCTCACCGGTGGCGAGGTGGTGGGGATGGACCGCGCCATGCCCAGCGTGACCGCGGACGGCATCACCATGATCAACTTCGGCATGGGCAGCCCGAACGCGGCCACCATGATGGATCTGCTGTCGGCCATCGCCCCGAAGGCGGTGCTGTTCCTGGGCAAATGCGGCGGGTTGAAACGCAAGAACCAGCTGGGCGACCTGGTGCTGCCGATCGCGGCGATCCGCGGCGAGGGCACCAGCGACGATTACCTGCCGCCGGAAGTGCCGGCACTGCCCGCATTCGCGCTGCAGCGTGCGGTGTCCACCATGATCCGCGACCTGGACCACGACTACTGGACCGGCACCGTCTACACCACCAACCGCCGCGTGTGGGAACACGATGACGCCTTCAAGGAACGCCTGCGTGCGATGCGCTGCATGGCCATCGACATGGAAACCGCCACCGTGTTCGCCGCCGGGTTCGCCAACCGCATTCCGTCCGGAGCGTTGCTGCTGGTCAGCGACCAGCCGATGGTGCCGGAGGGGGTGAAGACCGAGGCTTCCGACGCACGGGTCAGCGCCGAATTCGTCGAGCGGCACATCCAGATCGGCATCGAGGCGCTGCGCCTGATCCGCCGGCACGGCAAGTCGGTGCGGCATCTGCGCTTCGACGAGTGAGGCCAGTTGAGATGACCGATTCCAAGCATGACGAGCTGCTGCGATTCTGGGCCGATGCCGGTTACCAGCGCTGGTTTTCCCGCAGCGATGCCTTCGATGCGCAGTGCCGAGAACGCTTCCTGCCGCTGCACCTGGCCGCAACGCGGCGCGAACTGGAGCACTGGCTGGACGCGGCCGATTCCGCCCTGGCACTGGTGCTGGCACTGGACCAGATTCCGCGCAACGTGTATCGCGACAGTGCCCATGCCTGGGCTGCCGATCCGCTGGCACGGCATTATGCCGACGCGGCCATCGGCAAGGACTTCGATGCGCGGGTGGATGCCGGGCTGCGCGCGTTCTTCTACATGCCGTTCGAGCATTCCGAGGATCTGGCCGACCAGCAGCGTTCGGTGCAGCTGTTCAGCGCGCTGGGTCATGCCGATTATCTGCACTATGCCCGCCGCCACCACGACGACATCGTGCGTTTCGGCCGCTTCCCGCATCGCAACCGGGCGCTGGCGCGAGTCAGCACGCCCGAGGAACTGGCATATCTGCAGGCCGGTGGCGGCTACGCTCAATAACGCGGTACGCCGGCATCCACGTCCTGCGCCCAGGCATCGATGCCGCCGCTGATGTTGTACACCTCGCCGAAGCCCAGCTGACGGAACTGCTCGGCGGCCTGCAGGCTGCGGCCACCATGGTGGCACAGGAAGGCCAGCGCGGTGTCCGGCGGCAGGTCACGCACCGATGCGCCACCGTCATCCAGGGTCAGGAACGGTTGGGCGATGCTGGCCAGCGCGCGTTCGCCGGGCGGGCGCACGTCGACGATGGTCAGGGTGCCGGCAACCGTGCGCTCGGCCGCTTCGAGGGGGCTGAGGTCGCGCACCGGCTTCGGTGCGTTCGGGTTGTCGATGATCAGGCCCTTGCCACGGGCATCATCGGCCCAGTCGATGTGCAGCCCCTTGCCGCGGCGGGCGCTGGCGGCGTCGAACTGCAGGCGCAGGCCATCGACATCGCTGGTGATGGCGGCCGGGTCGTGCCGTGCCAGGTGCAGCTTGGCGCGGTAGTGGCGATCGATCTCGATCAGCACCACCAGGTCCTCCTCGCCATCGGCAGTCGCCTGGGTCATGGCGTCGCGCAGCATCGTGGCGGCGGCGGGCGTGATGGTCACGTCCGGCGGCGTGCGGTCGGGCGGCGGCATGCCCAGCGCGGCCTGCAGTTCGCCGGAGCCGGCCATCTGCGCCAGGATGTCGCTGCCGCCGAGCAGTTCGCCCTGCAGGTACAGCTGGGGAATCGTCGGCCAGTTGCCGTAGGCCTTGATGCCCTCGCGGATGGCGGGGTCGGCCAGCACGTCGACATGGGTGAACGGCACATCCAGATCCTGCAGGATGCCCACCGCCTTGGCGGAAAATCCGCATTGCGGCGCCTGCGGGCTGCCTTTCATGAACAGCACCAGGCGGTGGCTGCCCAGCAGCTGGTCGATGCGGTCGCGGGTGGCGGTGTCCAGGGTCATGGCAGGGTCTCGCGGAAAAGTGCATAGGGTACGCCGTGGCATGATGCGAGGATGTGGTCATCGTCCTTCCATCGTTCTCCACGGCATCCGCATGCCGGGTGGCTGGCCGTGCTCGCCTCGCAGGCAGCGGCGCTGGTGCTGTGGTGGAAGTGGGGCTGGATGATCGGACTGCCGGCATTCGTGCTCAGTCATGCGCTGGTGCTGTGGGGCACGCTGCGGCCGCAGTCGCGGCTGTTCGGGCCGGTGCTGTCGCGCCTGCCCACCGATGCGCCGCTGCTGTGGCTGACCATCGACGATGGCCCATCGTCCGACACGCTGGCGATGCTGGATCTGCTGGATGCGCACGGCGCCAAGGCCACGTTCTTCCTGGTCGCGGAACGCGCCCGGCAGCATCCGCAGCTGGTGCAGGCCATCGTGCAGCGCGGACACGGCATCGGCAATCACAGTGCCAGCCATCCGCAGGCCTGGTTCTGGGCGTTGGGACCGCGGCGGATGCAGCAGGAGATCATCCGTGCGCAGCAGGCGTTGACGGCACTGTCCGGCCAGCCGCCGCGCTGGTTCCGGGCCGTAGTGGGCATGGCCAATCCGTTCGTGCATGCGCCGCTGCGCGCATCGGGGTTGGCCCGGGTCGGCTGGAGCGCACGCGGCTTCGATGCGGTGCGTGCCTCGCCACAACAGGTGGTGGCGCGCATCGAATCCGATCTGGCGCCCGGCGTTATCGTGTTGTTGCACGAAGGCGCGGCGCATGGCGGCAACGTCGGCACGTTGGCATTGCTGCTGCAGCGAATCGACACGCTGGGTTATCGCTGCGTGCTGCCGGAGCAGCTGGCCGAAGCCGTGCCCGTCAACGCCGGGCCACGATCAGCCAGTTGTTGAACGGGGTATTGCCGCGGAACGGGCGGATGTCGGTTGCCAGGCCCAGCCCGGTCAGGACGGTTTCGAACTGCTCCCGCGTCGGGAAGTGATCCGGACGGGTTTCCATCCAGCCACTGGCCCGGGCAAACCAGTCCGCGAAGCGGGTGAAGCGGCTGCGTGCGGAGTCGTCGCGCAGGCCGCTGCGGATCACCAGCCGCGCGCCGGGGGTCAGCATCGCCGCCACGGTGGTCAACAGCTGTGTCTGCGCATCGGCGGACAGGTACTGCAGCACGTCCAGGATCGCCACCGAACCATGATGTTCGAAGGCATCGCGGCCGACATCACGCACCGCGAAACGCACATCTTCCAGCGGCTGGTTGCGCAGGCCGCGCTCGGCCACGGCGATCTTGCCGGCATCCACATCCACGCCCACGTAGGGCATGCTGCGACCGGCGGCGCGCAGGTAGTGCGCCAGCAGGCCGATGCCGCAGCCCAGATCCAGCAATGGCGCATCGCAGCCATCCAGTGCCTGCAGCACCCCGCCGTACACCGGATCGGTGGCCAGTTTGCTGCGGGCGTAGTAGTAGTGATAACGGTCCGGCGACCACCGCGACGGCAGGAAGCGGCGGGCGAGGGCGGCGTTGTCGATGGCAGGCGTCATCGTCATGGTGGTGTGGCGTTCGGCGGGGCGGTATCGGTCAGCAACGCGCGGGCGGTCGGCAGCGCGACCTGCATCCACAGCGAATACTGTGCGGCGGACGGATGCAATCCATCTGCGGCCAGCATGCTGGCATCGGCGCCGAACTGGCGGCTGAGCGGGGTGATGTGCACCCAGGCCACGCCTTGCTGTTGGCAGATCGTGTGTGCTGCGGCATTGAAGGCATCCAGCTCGGTCGCGATCTGGTTGCGGTCGCGACCCGATGCCGTGGCGAATGGCGTGACGCCCCAATCGGGAATGGACAGCGCCAGCAACCGGTCTGGGCGATGATCGGCCAGCGTGATCGCCTGCTGCAGCAATGCAGCAAAGTCGCGTTGGTATTCGTGCAGCGACAGGCCGCGGTACTGGTTGTTGACGCCGATCAGCAGACTCACCAGGGCCCAGGGCGGCTGCAGCGCCGCATCGGCCAGCGCTTGCAGCAATTCGCCGGTGGTCCAGCCGGTGGTGGCGATGGTGTACGGATCGGCCAACGGAATGCCGGCATCGCGCAGACTGGCGGCCAGTTGATGGGTCCAGCGGGCGTCGGCGGCCACACCCTCGCCGATCGTGTACGAATCACCCAAGGCCAGAAACGGCAGTGCCGGAGCCATCATCCTGCTCGGGTCATGCGCGCGTGGGCGCTGGATGCGTAATCGTCCAGCACCCGCTCGATGCGGCGGAACACCTCGCGCAACACATCGGCCTGCGGTAGCAGCGTGACCCGGAAATGGGTGCCATAGGGCACGTTGAAGCTGGATCCGGGCACGATCAGCACGTTCTCGCGTTCCAGCACGTCGAGCGCGAAGGCGTGGTCGTCGAAGCCGTGCGCGGCGGCGCCGGTCACGCCCGGAAATCCGTACAGCGCCGCCGCCGGCTGCACCAGCTGCAGATGAGTGCTGGCGGCGCAGCACTCGATCAGCGCCTGGCGCGTGGCATGCAGGCGACCGCCGGGCTGGCACAGGGCGCGGGCACTGTCCGGTCCATGCAGAGCTTCGCGCACCGCGAACTGCCCGGGCACGTTGGCACACAGGCGCAGCGCGCCGAGCAGATCCAGTGCGTGATGGAACGCGCGCACCGTCGCCATCGGCCCGGACAGCACCGCCCAGCCCACCCGCCAGCCACAGGCGCGATGCACCTTCGACAGCCCGCCGAACGACACGCATGGCACCTCGCCGGCCAGCGGCGCCAGCGGCTGGAACGCCGCATCGTCGTAGACCAGGCCGTCGTAGATCTCGTCGCTGAGCAGCAACAGACCATGCTGCCGCGCCACCTGCACGATGCGTTCCAGCAGCTCGCGCGGGTAGGCCGCACCGGTTGGATTGTTGGGATTGATCAGAACGATCGCGCGGGTGCGCGGCGACACCAGCGACGCGATTTCATCCGGGTCGGGCAGAAAGCCGTTGTCCGGCCGGCACTGGTAGTACACCGGGCGGCCGTCGTTGAGAATGGTGGCCGCCGACCACAGCGGATAATCCGGCGAGGGCAGCAGCACTTCGTCGCCGGGATTCAGCAACGCGCGCAGGGCCATGTCGATCAATTCGCTCACGCCGTTGCCCACGAACACGCGCTCGGCATCGGCATCGGGCGTGCCGCGCAGGCGGTGGTGTTCGGCGATGGCCTCGCGTGCTTCCGGTAGCCCCTGCTGGTGCGTGTACGGGTCGGTCTGGGCGATGCGCCCGGCAATCGCCTGCTGCAAGGCGTCCGGCGCACGAAATCCGAAGGCACCTGGGTTGCCGATGTTCAGCTTGATCAGCTCGCGGCCCTGGCTTTCGAGCTCGCGCGCGCGTCGCGCCAGTTCGCCGCGGATCTCGTAGCGCACTTCGGACAGACGCGAACGGGTGGGCAGGACAGCGGCCGACATGGCGATTCCGGACGGAAAAACTGCGCCATGCTAGCCGATACCGCGCCGGGATGGCGGCTGGCCTAGAATGCATTCATGTCGACGCCGCCCGTTCTTGCCGTGAATCCGCTGCATGCCATCGGCTGGCCCCTGGACGATGCCGATGCCGACTGGCAGCGTCTGCGGCAAGAGCATCCCGATGCGCGACCGGCCCGGGTGGCCGAACAGCACCGCTCGGGCTACCGGGTAGTGGCATCGGCCGACCAGGAACCGGTATCCGTGCAATCGCCGGCGGAGTGGCAGCGTCCGCAGGCCGACCCGCAGCGTCGGGCCGTGGTCGGCGACTGGGTGCTGGTGCAGGGCGATGGTGCATCGGCCAGCATCGTGGCGCTGCTGCCGCGGCGCAGCGCGATCCGACGCGCGGCAGCCGGCGAGCACTACCGGCAGCAGTACATCGCCGCGAACATCGACACGGTGCTGATCCTGTGCGGTCTGGACGGCGACTTCAATCCGCGTCGCATCGAGCGTTATTTGCTGCTGGTGGCCGATAGCGGCGCGCAGCCGGTGGTGGTGCTGACCAAGGCCGATCATGCGGATGCCGATGTGCCGGCGGCACGCCAGGCGCTGGCCGATGTCATCACCCAGGGTGTACCGGTGGTGGCCGTGAATGCCCGCGATTCCATGGCGGGCACGGCATTGGCGCACTGGCTGCAGCCAGGGCAGACCGCCGTGCTGGTGGGATCGTCCGGGGCGGGCAAATCCACCCTCACCAACACCCTGCTGGGCCGATCCCGCATGAAAACCGCGCACGTGCGCGAACACGATGCGCGCGGACGCCACACCACCACGCATCGGGCCCTGCTGGCGCTGCCGTCGGGCGCCTGCCTGATCGACACGCCGGGGATGCGCGAGCTCAAGCCCACCGGCGAGGAATCGCTGCAGGATCCGTTTGCCGATGTCGAGGCGCTGGCCGCCGATTGCCGCTTCCGCGACTGCCGCCACCAAGGCGAACCCGGCTGCGCGGTTGCCGCTGCCGTGCAGGTCGGTGCGTTGTCCACGGATCGGCATCGGCATTACCTGAAACTGCGCGACGAAGTGCAGCAGGCCGCGCAGCGCAAGACCGCACGCCAGAGTGGCTATGAGCCCAAACCGCGCCCGAAGCACCGATGAAACCGCTCACCGATCCGGCCATCGCCCACCACGCCGAACTGGACCGGCGCATGACCGCTGCCGCGCGCGGCATCCGCCTGCTGGCCTCGGTCAGCTGGCCCAGTGCCGTGCAGCAGCAGTTTCTGGACCACTGGCACCGCGGGCGGGCGCAGCTGCCGCAGCATGCCTATCCGCAGATCGATTATTCCGAACAGCGCCGCGAATTCGATGCCGTGGCCGCCGCCGCCGACCCGGCGCATCCGCTGGGGCGCTATCTGGTCGATTCCTGCCGCAGTTGGTCGCTGGCTGCCGGCCTGATCGAAGCCCTGGGCACTGCGCAGGTCACCGACTATTCCGTGCAGCTGTACGGCAAGCCCGAGCAGTGCCTGCCCGGCAACGGCCCCAGCACCCGCGATGCCGCCCGCCATTTCATCGCCATCGCCGACGAACTGGACCACGAACTGCTGTCTCCGGCCGAACAGGTGGCGGTGTCGGCCACGGCATTGCAACTGCAGCTGCAGGCCGCGCTGGACGATTTCTTCGACGAACGGCGCATCGTGGTGGAAGTCGATCCCGACCTGATCGCCAAGGCCGCCGCCGGTGCCACCCGCATCCGCTTGCGCGCGGGTGCCACGTATTCCGATTACGACCGTCACCAGCTGCTGCAGCACGAGGCCTTCGTGCATTCGCTGACCGCGTTGAACGGACGCGAGCAACCGGTGCTGCCCAGCCTGTCGCTGTCATCGCCGCGCACCACCGCCACCCAGGAAGGCCTGGCCGTGTTCGCCGAGCAGATCACCGGCAGCATCGACATCGAGCGGATGAAGCGCATCAGCCTGCGCATCGAAGCGGCCGCCATGGCCCTGGAGGGCGCCGATTTCATCGACGTGTTCCGCTATTTCCTGGCCGCCGGACAGAACGAGGTGGAAAGTTTTTCCTCCACCCAGCGCATCTTCCGCGGCGTGCCGGTCACCGGTGGCTGCGCCTTCACCAAGGACACCGTGTACCTGCGCGGGTTGATCGCCGTGCATACCTTCTTCCGCTGGGCCCTGCGCGAACAGAAACTGCACCTGTGCCGGCTGATCTTTGCCGGCAAGATGACCCTGGCCGACGTGCAGGCCTTCGAGCCATTGCACCGCGACGGCGTGATCGTCGCCCCGCGCTGGATGCCGCAATGGTTGCAACGCGCAAACGGCCTGGCCGGTGCCCTGGCATTCTCGCTGTTCGCCAACCGCATCCGCCTGGATCACGTCACCGCGGAAGGGGCGGTGTTCGATGCGTGAACGCGGAAAGTCGGCGTTGCGCCGACTTTCGTTGATGCAGGGATCGGCAGGCCAATCAGTAAGACATGCCGGAAAGCAGGATCATGGGATTGGAAGCGACCAATTGCTGCAGTTGATCGCGCTGCTCGGCTGGAATGCCCGGGTCACTCAGCGCGGCACGGATGTCGTTGCCGCTGATATAGCGGTCGCGACCGCCCTTGCCATCGGCAGTATCCAGCAAGGCATGCAGATAATCATTCGATTCGGCGATCCCGACCGCACTTTGCAGATCGCTCAGGCTGATGTTGCCATCCACCGGAGCGTTTCCGTTGGACGCGGTATCCACCACGTAGCGCGACGTGGGGCTGCTCAGCAAGAAGGCGGCCGCTGCACGAACCTCGCCCGGAATCGACGGGTCAGGATCGGATAGCAGGTTTTCCAGATCCTGCTGGGTAATGAACGTGCCATCACCCGATACGTGGCTGAAGTGTTGGGCGAGCGCTTGGGTTGCGGTCTGAACGTCTCCGGTGCCGTCCAGGCGAACGGGTGGCACGCTTTGACGCGCGATCGGGTCGTAACCGGAATACTCGACCATCATCCGGTAGATGTCCGGATACTCTTCCTGCAGCTTTTCAGGGTATTGCTTGAACTTGTTCTGCAAGTCGGGCCATGTTTCGCCGCCACGATCGGCGAATGCGCCATCGGGGGCGGCATCCAGCGCCTGATTCATCGCGTCTTCAAAAGGGAAGCCGGCCGGGTAATGGCCTTGCGGCTGGTTGTAGCCTTGAAAGAAATGAGAGAATTCGTGCTGGGGTACGCTGTCGCCCTTACTGAGTGCCCCGATCGTGTAGTCGGTGTCCATGCGGATTTCGCCGGCTCCGTACACGGCCCATCCGGCAGCCTCTTTACCCTCGTCGGTCAAGGCCGGCCCATCGTAGAAGCGGAAGACAAGATGGCCATCGCCAGAGGCGCCGCCGTTGTACGCGTCGTTGGCGGCGACGGCGGCATCGATCGTTGCGTTCATTTTGGCTTCGTTGCCGAAACTCGCGGCCAGCATGCCACGCAACGTCATGTCTTCCAGTGCCGGATTGGGAGAGGGCTGCACGCCTGGCTGATAGGCGAACTGGATGCGCGGATCGTCGCGTAGCTGCTGCAGCTGGGCGTCGTACTGCGTCTGCAATTCCGGAGTCAGGGTCTGGCGGAAATTGTCCACGGTATCCAGCACGGCCATGTCGCTGCCGGCGTTGGCGCTTTCCAGTGCGGCATTGAATTCTGCCTTCAGCACCTCGTCTGACTTCGGCTGGCCCGTGCTTGGATCGGTTCCGTAGGGAACGCCTGGCGGCCTTGTGTCCTCCAGCGGAACAGGCGGCGGCGGAGGCGGAGACGGAAGCGGAGGCGGCGGGTCGGGGATGCGTGGGCCTAGGGGCGGCAGTCCGATCAGGGTCATGAGTGTGATTCGCTGGAGGGCGTTCCGCGACGATAGCGAGCGCATGACCCCTGCGTGAAGTGGGGAAAACCCTAGGTCCATCGCACCGTTTCGTCCCGATCGGATTCGGTTGGGAGCCGTGCGTGGTCATGGCGATAGAATGGAAGCTCCATTCCGCCCGATGGCCGCCATGTCCGACCAGCCGCAGCACGACGACGACTTCAAGCAGGCCGCACTCGACTACCACCGCGCCGAACCGGCCGGCAAGATCCGCATCAGCGCCACCAAGCCGATGGTGACCCAGCGCGACCTTGCCTTGGCGTACTCGCCCGGGGTGGCCCATGCCTGCGAGGCGATCGTGGCCGATCCGGGCAGTGCCCGCGACTACACCGCACGCGGCAACCTGGTGGCGGTGATCAGCAACGGCACCGCGGTACTGGGACTGGGCGACATCGGTCCGCTGGCCGGCAAGCCGGTGATGGAAGGCAAGGCGGTGCTGTTCAAGAAATTCGCCGGCGTGGACGTGTTCGACATCGAAATCGACGAGAAGGATCCCGACCGGCTGGTGGACATCATCGCCAGCCTGGAACCCACGTTCGGCGGCATCAATCTGGAGGACATCAAGGCGCCGGAATGCTTCATCGTCGAGCGCAAGCTGCGCGAGCGGATGCGCATCCCGGTGTTCCACGACGACCAGCACGGCACCGCGATCATCGTCGGCGCGGCCGTGATCAATGCGCTGGACATCGCCGGCAAGCGCATCGAGGACGTGAAACTGGCCCACGCCGGCGCCGGTGCGGCCGGCATCGCCTGCCTGGACATGCTGGTGTCGCTGGGCATGCGCCCGGAGAACATGTTTGCGGTCGACCGCGAGGGCGTGCTGCACAGCGGCCGTGGCGATCTGGACCCGGACCGCCGGCGCTATGCCCGCGACACCCCGTTGCGCACCTTGTCGGAGATCGTGGCCGGTGCCGACGTGTTCCTGGGGCTGTCGGCCGGCGGCGTGCTGACCCAGGCGATGGTCGACACCATGGCCGAGCGTCCGGTCATCCTGGCCCTGGCCAACCCCACACCGGAAATCCTGCCGGAGCAGGTGCGCGCGGTACGGCCGGACGCGATCATCGCCACCGGCCGCAGCGACTACCCCAACCAGGTGAACAACGCGCTGTGCTTCCCCTACATTTTTCGCGGTGCCCTGGACGTTGGGGCCAGCGAGATCAACGAGGCGATGAAGCTGGCCTGCGTGCATGCCATTGCCCAGCTGGCCCGGCGCGAGTCCTCGGATCTGGGCAGCGCCTATGCCGGCGAGGCGCCCACTTTCGGGCCGGATTACCTGATTCCGCGCCCCTTCGATCCGCGCCTGCTGACTGAAGTGGCACCGGCCGTGGCCCGTGCGGCGATGGCCTCGGGCATGGCGCAACGGCAATTGCCGGACTTGCAGGCCTACGAACAGAAGCTGAGCCAGTTCATCTACCGCAGCACGCTGGTGATGAAACCGGTGTACGAACGCGCCCGCGAAGACCGCAAGCGCGTGGTGTATGCCGAAGGCGAGGAATACACCGTGCTGCGCGCGGTGCAGACGGTGATCGACGAAGGACTGGCGTATCCGGTGCTGGTGGGGCGGCCGGAGGTGATCGGCAGCCGCATCGGCAAGCTGGGCCTGCGCATGCGCGAAGGGGTGGATTTCGAGATCACCAACATCCACTCCGATCCGCGCTTCGACAGTTACTGGCAGCAGTACTACGGCCTGACCCGCCGCCGCGGCGTGACCCAGGATGCGGCGAAAAGCCTGCTGCGCTCGCGGCCCACGCTGATCGCCGCGCTGATGGTGGAGCGTGGCGAGGCCGACGCGCTGATCTGCGGGCTGGTGGGCCGCTTCCACAAGAAGCTGGGCTACCTGCGCAGCGTGTTCGATTTCGACCCCGGCCTGTCGGCCACTTCCGCCATGACCGGCGTGATCAACGACGACGGCCTGTGGTTCTTCCTCGATACCCACGTGCAGCCGGACCCGACCGCCGAGCAGATCGCCGAAAGCACGCTGCAGGCCACCTACCGGATGAAACTGTTCGGCATCGAGCCGCGCGTGGCGCTGCTGTCGCATTCCAACTTCGGCAGCCATTCCGATGCCTCGGCGGTGAAGATGCACCGCGTGCGCGAGTTGATCGCCGCACGCGTGCCGCGGCTGAACATGGATGGCGAAATGATGGCCGACCTGGCCTGGAAGGAGGACCTGCGCGAACGCATCTTCCCCGGCAGCAGCCTGAAAGGGAGGCCGAACCTGTTCGTGCTACCCAACCTGGATGCGGCCAACATCGTCTACAACATGGTGCGCATGGTCACCGACGGCGTGGCACTGGGGCCGATCCTGATGGGGCTGGACCAGCCGGCCCACATCCTCACGCCGACGTCCACGCCACGACGGGTCATCAACATGACCGCCGTGGTGGCGGTGGAGGCGCAGCTGCGTGCCGCCGGCGCGCAGCTGTCGCAGCCGCGCGGCTAGGCATCGACCTCGGCGTCGTGCTGGCCGAACCATCCGGCGATGCGCGTCACCAGGTGGTCGATCGCGTCCTTGCGCAACAGGCCGTCGGCCTTGGGCAGTCCGATGGCGGATGCCGTGTCGTCGCTGACGAAGCAGAAGCGCGCCTGCGGCGCCAGTTCGCAGCGCAGTGCAAATGCCTGCGCGCCGCCGAAGCCGGGCATGTTGACGTCGGACAGGATCAGATGCGGGCTTGCGCTTTGCAGTGCCGTCCGCATCGACACGGCATCGTGCGCATGGCGAAACCGAGCCGCCACGCCGCGATCGTGCAGCAGCAGCGGCAGCAGTTCGGCATCGACCGCACTGTCATCCACGATCAGCACGTCCAGCAGCGCAGGCGTGGCTGCCTTGGTCACGGCTCGCCCGGGGTCTCGTTCATCACCGCCCAAAACCTGCCCAGCGTCTGCACGGCGGTGAAGAACTGGTTGATGTCCACCGGCTTGACCACGTAGGCATTCACGCCCAGATCCCAGCTGCGTGCCAGGTCGCTTTCCTCGCGCGAGGAGGTCAGCATCACCACCGGAATCCGGCGCAGGCGTTCGTCCTGGCGCATCTGCTGCAGCACTTCCAGACCGTCCATGCGCGGCATTTTGATGTCCAGCAGCAGCACTGCCGGATCGCCGCCGGATCGGCCTGCATGCTTGCCGCGGGCATACAGGTAGTCGAGTGCATCCACGCCGTCGTGCACGTGCACGATCGGATTGAGCAGGTTGGCCTCGGCCAGCGCGTCCATCGCCATTTCGGCGTCGGCTGGGCTGTCTTCGGCAAGCAGGATGGCGCGGATGGCGGGATCACTCATGGCAGGGAGTCCGTGGCAGGTTGCATGAAAGCGGATGGTGGCAGCGTGAACCAGAAGGTGGCGCCCTCGTCCGGGGCACTGCGGGCACCGATGTCGCCGCCATGGCGGACGATGACCCGGCGCACGCTGGCCAGGCCGATGCCGGTGCCTTCGAACTCGCCGGCGCCGTGCAGGCGCTGGAACACGCCGAACAGCTTGTCGGCATAGGCCATGTCGAAGCCCACGCCGTTGTCCGACACCTCGAAACGGTAGCCGCCGTCGTCCAGGCGCTGCGATTGCACGCGGATCACGGCCGGTTCGGATCGGCTGCTGTACTTGACGGCATTGCCCAGCAGGTTCAACCACACCTGCCGCAGCATGTTTTCATCGCCCACCACCACCGGCAGCGGGGCGATCTCCCACTGGATGCGGTGGCCGGGGTTGTCCGCCTCGGCGTTGGCCTGCAGCAGCGCGCGCTTTTCCGCAACGATCGACTGCATGTCGACCGGCTGCAGGCGCATCGCGCTGCGCCCCAGGCGCGAATACACCAGCAGGTCGTCGATCAGCTGCGACATGCGCCGGGCCGAATCGCCGATGACCTGCAGGTAGCGCGCGGTCTTTTCATCCTGCACGTCCCCCAAGTGCCTGCCCAGCTTGTCGGCGAAGCCGCCGATGTGGCGCAGCGGCGCACGCAGGTCGTGCGAGACCGAATAACTGAAGGCCTCCAGTTCGCGGTTCACGTCCGACACCTGGTCTACCTTGCCCTGCAGTTGCCGGTTCAGTTCCAGGATCTCGCGCCGTGCCGCGTTCTGCGCGCTGACATCGCTGGCGGTCAGCAGCACGGCCACGTCGTCGCTGTCCGGCAGCGGCATGCGGGTGGCATTCAGCAGCATGGTCCGCGACACGCCATCGCTGCTGTGCTGGTCGACCGGGAAATCCCACAGCTCCCGGCTGCGGTTGGCCACGTCGCCGAGCCGGCGCTGCACTTCTTCGTTGCGCCAGGCGCCATTGCCGATCGCGGTCAGCGGCTGTCCGTTGATATCTGCGGCACCATCGGCGCCGTACAGTTCGGCAAAGGCCGCATTGTGCTGCAGAACGTGCAGGTTGCGATCGAGCACCACGATCGGTTCGCGCACCGAATTCAGCACCACCCCGGCGCGTGCCTGCGAGCGCTGTGCCAGCGATTGGGCCACCGCCTGGCGCTGCATCCCGCGGCCGATCAGCCAGGTCAGCAATGCCAGCAGCAGCAGCTGGATGGCCAGGCTGGCGCGGTTGACGAGCTCGGCAGTGTGCGAGATCGCCACCTCCTGCTTCTGGCGAGTCAGCAACAGCTGGCGTTCGGTGTCGATGATCTCCCGGGCGAGCGGTTCGATCGGCGCATCACGCGTCATTTCCCGCACGATGGCCGGAGCATCGGCCAGGTCGGCCTGCGTCAATGCGCGCAAGTCACTCGCCCGGCGATCGACGTTTTCCAGCAGACGACCCAGCCGGCGTTGCTGGTCGGGATTGTCGCGGGTGAGCTGCTGCAAGCTGTCCAGCGCCGCATAGGCCGCAGGCAGGCTGCGTTGCAGACGCGCATCGAGCAGCGGCGCGGTGCCTCCGAGCGACTTGGCCATGGCTGCGGACTCGGCGTTGCGCAGTTCGGCCAGCGCTTCCAGCGCGCGGGTCTCCACTTCACGGCTGTGCAACACACGTTCGGCCGCTGCGGAGCGCAGTGCCATCTGCCGGCGTTCCGCCAGGTAGGGCACCACGATCAGCGCAGCGACCAGCAGCGCAAGGGCCAGCAAGCGCCAGCGGTTCAGCATGAGAGCGGCTCGGGAGGGCGATGATGTGAATCGATGCATCATCCCGGGCAGGGACGTACCTTGGCAAGAGCCCGATCGTACGGGCCGGATAGAATGGGGCTTTCCGCGCGGCCCGTCCGATGCGGACGTCCCCCTGTTCCCGGAGAGCGCACATGAACTGGCTGAACGAACTGCTGCACGACGACCCCGATCCCGCCGAATCGCGCGAATGGGTGGAGGCGATCAAGGCGGTCATCGATCATGACGGCCCGCAGCGTGCGCACCGGTTGCTGGAAAACATGGTGGAACTGACCCGCCGCGCCGGCGCCCACCTGCCGTTCGCGCCGACCACCGACTACATCAACACGATTCCCGCGCACCTGGAGCCGAAATCCCCAGGCGATGCGCCCATGGAATGGCGGATCCGTTCGATGATCCGCTGGAACGCCATGGCCATGGTGGTGCGGGCCAACCGCAAACCCGGCGACCTGGGCGGCCATATCGCCAGCTTCGCCTCGTCGGCCACGTTGTATGACGTCGGCTTCAACCACTTCTGGCGAGCGCCGTCGGACCGTCATCCCGGTGATCTGCTGTACATCCAGGGCCACAGCTCGCCGGGCATCTACGCGCGTGCGTTCCTCGAAGGCCGCATCAGCGAGCCGCAACTGGACCACTTCCGCATGGAGGTGGATGGCAAGGGCATCAGTTCGTATCCGCATCCGTGGCTGATGCCGGACTTCTGGCAGACCCCGACCGTGTCGATGGGCCTGGGTCCGCTGGCGGCGATCTACCAGGCGCGCCACTGGAAGTACCTCGAGGCGCGCGGGCTGATGCCGAAGACCGACCGCAAGGTCTGGTGCTTCCTGGGCGATGGCGAAACCGACGAACCCGAATCGCTGGGTGCCATTTCAGTAGCCGGACGCGAGGGCCTGGACAATCTGGTGTTCGTGGTCAACTGCAACCTGCAGCGGCTGGACGGCCCGGTGCGCGGCAATGGCAAGATCATCCAGGAGCTGGAAGGCAACTTCCGCGGCGCGGGCTGGAATGTGATCAAGCTGGTCTGGGGCAGCTACTGGGATCCGCTGCTGGCCAAGGACCGCGACGGCGTGTTGAAGAAGCTGATGATGGAAACCGTCGATGGCGAATACCAGAACTGCAAGGCCTTCGGCGGCGCCTACACGCGCCAGCATTTCTTTGGCAAGTATCCGGAGACCGCGGCGATGGTGGCCAGCATGAGCGACGAGGACATCTGGCGCCTCAACCGTGGCGGCCACGACCCGCACAAGGTCTATGCCGCCTACGACGCCGCGGTGAAGACCACCGGCATGCCGACGGTGATCCTGGCCAAGACGGTCAAGGGCTACGGCATGGGCGCGGCGGGCGAGGCGCTCAACCCGACCCATCAGACCAAGAAGCTGGACGACGACGCGGTGCAGATCTTCCGCGACCGCTTCAAGCTGGACTTCCCGGATGCGGCGTTCAAGGATGGCGCGATCCCGTTCCTGCACCCGGGCAAGGATTCGCCCGAGATCGAATACATGATCGAGCGCCGCAAGGCACTGGGCGGCTTCCTGCCTCAGCGCCGGCGTACGGCCAGCCAGGCGCTGGAAGTGCCGCAGCTTGCGGCATTCGAACGCCTGACCAAGGCCACCGGCGAGCGCGAGATCAGCACCACCATGGCCTTCGTGCAGGCGCTGGCGATCGTGCTGCGCGACAAGCAGGTCGGTCCGCGCTGCGTGCCGATCGTGGCCGACGAGGCGCGCACCTTCGGCATGGAGGGCCTGTTCCGGCAGCTCGGCATTTACGCGCCGCAGGGCCAGAAATACAAGCCGGTGGATGCCGACCAGCTGATGTTCTACCGCGAGGACGCCGCCGGCCAGGTGCTGGAGGAAGGCATCACCGAGGCCGGTGCCTTCGCCAGCTGGATGGCGGCGGCCACCAGCTACAGCACCAACGATCTGCCGATGCTGCCGTTCTACATCTACTACTCGATGTTCGGCTTCCAGCGCGTCGGCGACTCGGCGTGGCAGGCGGCGGACATGCGCGCACGCGGCTTCCTGCTCGGCGCCACCGCCGGTCGCACCACGCTGAACGGCGAAGGGCTGCAGCACGAGGATGGCCAGTCGCACGTGCAGTCCAGTTTCATTCCCAACTGCCGCAGCTACGATCCCACCTTCCATTACGAAGTGGTCACCCTGCTGCAGCACGGCATGCAGCGCATGCTGGCCGAGCAGAAGGACGAATACTGGTACCTCACCCTGATGAACGAGAACTACGCGCATCCGGACATGCCCGAAGGCAGCGCGGAGGGCATCGTCAAGGGCATGTATCTGCTGCAGGAGGGCGGCAAGGCGAAGAAGGACGGCCTGCGCGTGCAACTGCTGGGCAGCGGCGTGATCCTGCGCGAGGTACTGGCGGCGGCGGACTTGCTGAAACAGGAGTTCGGCATCGATGCGGACGTGTGGAGCTGCCCCAGCTTCACCGAACTGGCGCGCGACGGCGAGGATGCGCTGCGTCACAACCGTTTCCATCCCGAGGCGAAGCAGAAGCGGCTGCCCTACGTGACGCAGCTGCTGCAGGGGCGTGCGGGACCGGCGATCGCGGCCACCGACTACGTGCGCACCTTTGCCAACCAGATCCGGGAATTCGTGCCGATGCGCTATGTGGTGCTGGGCACGGACGGTTTCGGCCGTTCGGACACCCGCGCCAACCTGCGCCGGCATTTCGAGGTCGACCGCTACCACGTGGCCCAGGCCGCGGTGCATGCGCTGGCGGAGGACGGCCAGTTGACCGCGAAAGACGTGGCCAAGGCGATCCAGGTGTGGAACATCGTGGCGGACAAGCCGAATCCGTTGACGGTGTGATCTGGGTCCGGCACTCCGACCTGCGTCACCGAGCATGCGGTGACGCGGGTGCCATCACCAGCCAGCTGCGAATTCTTCTTCGATCGCGCTGAAATTCGAACGCGTGCCATTGGAATTGTTCGCCACGCCGGTGGCGAAGTAGGCCACCCCGGTTCCTGCGGCACGGTCGATCCACAATCCGGACAGCAGGCCATAGGCATTGCCGCTGTGGCCCGTGCGCGCGCGGCCGTCGCCGAACAGGTCGTCTCGGCAGGTCGAACCGGCACCGCGCGCCAGGTGCTGCATGGCCAGTCCGTAGCTGCAGAAAAAGGCGCCGCGGTCGGGTTCGTCCTCCTCGATGATCGCACCGTTGCTGCCGTCGTAGGTCCAGACCGGGGTGGCCAGTGCCTGCACCGCTGCAGGCGACAGGATGCGCACGCCATCCAGGCTGCCGTCGTTCAGCAGCATGCGGCCGATCCGGGCCAGATCGTTGGCCGAGATGCGCAAACCGCCCTGTGGCGAGAACAGGGTGCCGTTGCGTCCGGCCCGCCAGCGACCGGCGATGTCGCAGCTGCCATCCGTGGCGGCAATCACCAGGCAGTTCGGCAATCGACCGTGCAGATCGTCGCGCTGCGGCTGGCCGTCGGTGTCGTACAGCACCACGGCGCGGGCGCGGGTTGCGTCGCTGCAGCCGGACCAGTTGTGGCAGGCGTCCAGTCCGAGCGGCCGCATTACCAGACGTTGCATCAGCCGATCGAATCGCTCGCCGGTGGCCGCTTCCATCACCTGCGCGATGATCGGGAAATTGAGATTGGCATAGCGGAAAAACCCGCCTGGCGGATGCTGCACATCCCAGGCTTCCGCTTGCCGGGTGATGCGGCTGCTGTCCTCGCCGAGCGGCACATTCCAGTAACCGGCATTGTCGGTCAGGCTGGAGGTGTGCGACAGCAGCATCCGCAGCGTGATCGGCGTCTCCGGATGGGCCGGATTGCGCAGCGGCTGGCCCGGCAGCGCCGAAACATCGGCATCCAGATCGAGCGTTCCTTCATCCACCAACCGCATCACGCCGATCGCCAGCACCAGTTTGGACACCGACGCGATCCGCGCCGGATCCTCTGCGGTGATGCGGCGGCCGGCTGCGATGTCGGCCAGTCCTTCCGCATGTGTGGCGGTGATGCCGTCGCGGTCGAACGCCACGCGCACCGTTGCCACGGGCCGGGCTGTTTCGGCGCAGGCCGTATCGGCAGCCAGCAGGCCGGTGGCCAGTAGCAGCACGATCGCGAAGCAGCGTGCCGGCATGATCGTTCTCGCGTGATCCGGAATGCGTGGATCGTAGCGCACCGCGCTTGCAGCGACAGGCGCCATTCCATGTCGCGGCAGCGCCGGACGTCAACGGCGCGGTCACCCGGGCCGGGTTAAGGTGCTGCCTCCTCGAACCCGAGACCTTTCCATGTCGATGATTCCCGCCGAAACCCTGATCGTGGTGGCCGATGGCCGTGCCGCCCGCCTGTTCCGCAACAAGGGCGATGAAAGCCGCGTGCGCCTGCATCAGGACATGTCGTTCGACAGCGACGATGCCAGGGAGTCCTCGCCGTCGGGATCGCAGCCGCAGGACAACGACGTGGGCGAGGCCGCCTTCGCGAAGATGCTGGCCGAGCGCATCAACCGCGCCGCGCTGAAGCACCGCTTCGAGCATCTGGTGCTGGTGGCCGATCCAACCACGCTGGGTGAGATCCGCCCGCAGCTGCACAAGGAAGCCAACAGCCGCATGCTGGCCGAGGTGTCGAAGGACTGGACCAACATGCCGGTGGAGAAGATCGAGCACGCATTGACCGAATTGCGCATCGGTTGAGTGGGCTCCGCGCATGCCAGGGAGGGCGTTCGAGGCCCTCCGGCGTCAGGAGCGACCGCCGGATTCACAAACGCCTGGTTTGCCCGTAGTCTGCGTGGATGTCGTCCGGAATCGACGCCCCCGCCGTTCATCCGCCCCGATCCGTGCTTGACGCCATGCAGGCGCTGGACGCGGCGGCGGCCTATCTGCCCGATGCCGATCGCGAGCGGCTGCGGCAGGCTTGTCTGCTGGGAACGGCTGCCCACGACGGGCAGTTGCGCAAGTCGGGCGAGCCCTACATCACTCACCCCATTGCCGTGGCCGTTATCCTGGCCGAACAACGGCTGGACGCGGAAACGCTGATTGCCGCGGTGCTGCACGACACCCTGGAAGATACGCCGCTCACCCACGCCGAGCTGGCAGGCCGGTGCGGCGACACCGTGGCCGATCTGGTGGAAGGGGTGACCAAGCTGGACAAGCTGCAGTTCACCGATCGCCGGGAAGCCGCGGCGGAAAGCCTGCGCAAGATGATGCTGGCGATGGCACGCGACCTGCGGGTGATCCTGATCAAGCTGGCCGACCGGTTGCACAACATGCGCACGCTGGGCGCGCAGTCGCCGTCCTCTCGGGTGCGCATCGCGCGCGAAACGCTGGACATCTATGCCCCCATCGCCCAGCGGCTGGGCATGAACCTGTTCAAGCTGGAACTGCAGGACCTGGGCTTCCGCGGTCTGTACCCTTGGCGGCATGCTGTGCTGCAGATGCGCATGCAGTCCGAACCGCTGGTGCGGCGCGAGGCGCTGGCCAAGATCGAGGCGCAGCTGGCGCAGCGCCTGGCCCGCGAAGGACTGGAGCACCGCCTGGTGGGGCGGGTGAAATCGCCCTGGAGCACGTACAGCAAGATGCGCGCGGAAGGCAAGACCTTCGACCAGGTGATGGACGTGTTCGGCTACCGCGTGGTGGTGCCAACGGTGGCCGACTGCTATCACGCGCTGGGCGTTGTGCACGCGGCATTCAAGCCTCTGGATGGCCGCTTCCGCGATTTCATCGCCATCCCCAAGGCCAACGGCTACCAGTCGCTGCACACGGTGCTGTTCGGCCCCTACGGCTCGCCGATCGAGGTCCAGATCCGCACCGAGGAAATGGACCTGATCGCCGAGCGTGGCATCGCCGCACACTGGCGCTACAAGCATGGTGGCGAAAGTTCCACCAGTGCGCAGAATCGCGCCCATGCCTGGATTTCGGGTTTGATGGAAACGCAGAGCGACACGCGCTCGTCGCTGGAATTTCTGGAAAACGTGAAGGTGGACCTGTTCCCGGACGAGGTGTACCTGTTCACGCCGAAGGGCCACATCCTTGCGCTGCCGCGCAATGCCACCGCGCTGGATTTCGCCTATGCCGTGCACACCGACGTGGGCAACCGCGCCGTGGCGGCGCGCGTGGACGACCGCCTGGTGCCGCTGCGCACGCGCCTGAGCAGCGGTCAGCGCGTGGAAATCGTGACCGCGAAATCCTCCGCGCCGAAGACGCAGTGGCTGCAGTTCGTGGTCACCGGCAAGGCCCGTACCGCCATCCGTGCGCAGTTGAAGCACATCGAGCACGAGGATGCGGTACAGCTGGGCCATCGCATGCTGGACCACGGCCTGGAAGTGCTCGGCACCTCGCTGGACCGAATCAGCGTGGCCCGGCTGGACGGCTTTCTGGCCGAACATCGCTATCCGCGTCTGGAGGCCCTGCTGGCCGACATCGGCCTGGGCAACCGCATGCCCAACCACGTCGCGCAGGAACTGGCGCGCGAGGCCAATGTGCGCAGCGATGCCCTGGGCGCGCATCGGCCGCCGGTTCCGGAGGAGAAGATCCTGATCACCGGCAGCGAGCGCGGCGTGCTGACCTTCGCCCAGTGCTGCCTGCCGATTCCCGGCGACGCCATCATGGGCTACCACACCCATGGCAAGGGCATCGTTGTGCACCGGCTGGAATGCCCCAACGTGGCCGAATACCGCAAGTCGCCGGAGCGCTGGGTGCCGATCGGCTGGGATCGCGAAGTGTCGGGCGATTTCGATGCCGCGATCCGGGTGCAGGTGGACAACCGGCCCGGCGTGCTGGCGCAGGTCGCGGCGGCGATCGCCCGGGCCGAGGCCAACATCGATGCGGTGGAATATCTGGAGCGCGACGAGCAGGTCTCGGCGATCCGTTTCAGTATCGAAGTGGCCGATGCCGAGCACCTGGCGGAAGTGATCCGGCGCATCCGCCGCCTGCAGGTGGTGCACGGCGTGGAGCGGCTGTAACCCCCGATCCAGCAACGGTTTTGCTACCGTGCGCGGTTTCGCAACCGGAGTTCGCCATGCCGCGCCATCCCATCCATTCCGACGCAGCCCCTGCCGCCATCGGTCCGTATTCCCAGGCGGTGCGCATTGGCAACACCGTGTACTGCTCCGGACAGATTCCGCTGGATCCGGCCACCGGCGAACTGGTGCCGGGCGACATAAGCGTGCAGGCACGCCGTGCCTTCGACAATCTGCAGGCGGTGGTGCAGGCTGCCGGCGCGGACTTCGGCCAGGTGGCGCGGCTGGGACTGTATCTGGTCGATCTCGGCCAGTTCGGCGAGGTCAATGCGGTGATGGGCGAGTACTTCCGGGCGCCGTACCCGGCCCGGTCCACCATCGGCGTACCGGCGCTGCCCAAGGGCGCGATCTTCGAAGTGGATGCGGTGCTGGTGCTGGAGTGACCGTCGTCGGATGAACAGGCGCGACACGGTGGCGGCAGTCGATGCGCGACAGATCGGCACGGCTGTCATCGCCACGTTGCCGGGGGTGGCCAAGGCCACGGCCGAGCGCTTCGCGGCACGCGGGCTGCGCACGTTGCAGGACCTGTGGTTCCTGCTGCCGCGCGACTACGAGGACCGCACCCGAATCGCCGTCATCCGCGACCTGCAGCCTGGCGTCGCTGCACAGGTGGAAGGTCGCGTGGAGGCGGTCGACACCGGGTTCCGCTACCGGCCGATGCTGCGGGTGGCGGTGACCGATGCCTCCGGCGGCACGCTGCTGCTGCGCTTCTTCAATTTCCGCAAACCGCAGGTGGCGCAGTTCCAGCCGGGCACGCGCATCCGTGCCTACGGAACGCCGCGACCCGGCGCGCACGGCCTGGAAATCGTGCATCCGAAATACAGCGTGCTGGACGCTGCGACCGCGCCGGCGCTGTCCGAGCATCTGCAACCGGTGTATCCGGCCATCGAAGGCATCGCGCCTGCGTCGCTGCGGCGGCTGATCGGGCTGGCGCTGGATCGCCTGCCGGACGATCGAACCCTGGAACTGTTGCCAGACGCCATGCTGCGTGGACTGCAACTGCCCGACCTGCGCCAGGCATTGTTGCTGCTGCATCGCCCATCGCCCGCGGCGGACCTGGCGGCGCTGCGCGAGGGCCGGCATCCTGCACAGCGCAGGCTGGCACTAGAGGAACTGCTGGCGCATCAACTCAGCCTGCGCCGGCAACGGCTGGCGCTTGCGCATCGGCCGGCAGTCGCGATCACGGCCCATGCGCTGGCCGATCGGCTGCAGGCGGCGTTGCCGTTTGCGCTGACCGATGCACAGCGCCGCGTGCTGGCGGAAATCCGGACCGATCTGGCGCGACCCAAACCGATGCTGCGGCTGGTGCAGGGCGACGTGGGCAGCGGCAAGACCATCGTGGCGGCATTGGCGGCATTGCAGGCGGTGGAGCAGGGCCATCAGGTCGCATTGGTGGCGCCGACGGAATTGCTGGCCGAGCAGCATCGCGACAGCTTCGACCAGTGGCTGCGGCCACTGCGCGTGGACGTCGCCTGGCTGGCCGGCAAGGTCACCGGCCAGGCACGCACGCGAACGCTGCAGGCCGTGGCCGACGGCACGGCGCCCGTCGTGATCGGCACCCATGCCGTGATGCAGGACACGGTGCGCTTCCGCGATCTGGCGCTGGTGATCGTGGATGAGCAGCACCGCTTCGGCGTGCATCAGCGGCTGGCATTGCGGGAAAAAGGCAGCGATGCCACGGCGACCGGCCGGGTTCCGCATCAATTGGTGATGACGGCCACGCCGATTCCGCGCACCTTGGCGATGAGCGCCTACGCCGATCTGGACGTGTCCAGTATCGATGCACTGCCGCCGGGTCGCACGCCGGTGCAGACGGTGGTGCTGAGCAGCGAACGCCGCGCCGAACTGATCGAACGCATCCGCGTGGCCTGCCGTGCCCGTGCGCAGGCCTACTGGGTCTGCACCCTGATCGATGAGCCCGATGCGGCTGCCGGCAAAGCGGGACATCGATTGAAGATCGAGGCGCAGGCTGCGCAGACGGCCTTCGAGCAACTCTCTGCAGCACTGCCCGAACTGCGCATCGCGCTGGTGCACGGGCGGCTGAAACCGGCGGAAAAACAGGCGGCGATGGCAGCCTTCAAGGACGGCACGATCGATCTGCTGGTGGCCACCACCGTGATCGAGGTGGGCGTGGACGTGCCCAACGCCTCGCTGATGATCATCGAGAATGCCGAGCGCCTGGGGCTGGCGCAGCTGCACCAGTTGCGCGGTCGGGTGGGGCGTGGCAGTGCGCAATCGACCTGCGTGCTGCTGTACCAGCCGCCGCTGTCGGCGCTGGCACGGCAACGACTGCAGACCCTGCGCGACAGCAACGACGGCTTCCTGATCGCCGAAACCGATCTGGCCCTGCGCGGCCCGGGCGAGCTGCTCGGCACGCGCCAGACCGGTCTGGTCGGTTTCCGCATCGCCGACCTGGCCCGCGATGCCGATCTGCTGCCGCAGGTGCGCACGCTGGCCGACGCGCTGCTGGAGCGGGCCCCGGATGCCGTCGCTGCCTTGATCGCGCGCTGGGTGGGCAGCGCCGAGCGCTATGCGTCGGCCTGATGGCCTTGCAGCGACAAACGGGCGCCGATTTGGTCGACTGCAGTCACAAATCCTCATTCAGGTTGCATGCAGACCGTTCGAGACCGTACGGTAACGTTTATCGTTTGCGGACCTGACGTTCCCCCGGACTTTCCCGATGTTGCCGATGACACACGCCTGTTCCCGCAACCGCCGCCCCTTCCTTGCCATGGCGCGCAGGTTGGGCATCGTCGCCACCGTGCTGCTGGCAGCGATTGCCGGAACGGCATTCGCCAATCAGCCGGCACCGGGCATCAGCCATCTCGGCACCAGCAGTGCGGCAGGTCGCGGGGTCAGCCTCGCCATCGCGAAACCCGATGGCGTGGTCGCGGGCGACGTGCTGGTGGCGCGCGTGGCCAACCGCGACAGCGTCACCACCACCATGACCGCCAGCGGCTGGACCCAGGTCGGCGTGACCCAGAGCGCCGGCATGCTGAAGTCGTGGGTCTTCATCAAGGTCGCCGGTTCTGCGGAACCTGCAAGCTATGCATTCCAGTTGGATCGCACCTACGCGATGGCCGGCACCGTGTCGGCGTTCCGCGGCGTGGACACATTCAATCCGGTGGACACTGCCAGCGGGTTTTCCGGCAAGGTCAATGGCACCAGCGCCACCTTCACCGGACTGCCGATCACCAGCCCCGCCGGCAATGCAGTGGCGCTGTGGTGGGGCACGCAGCTGTGGGCCGGAGCCGCCTGTCCGTCGCCCGGCATCACCCAGCCGGCCGGCTTCACCCATCTGAAGCAGGATTGCCTGGTGTCGTCCAGCAACGGGCTGGTGTTCGATGCGGCCAGCCTGCAGTTGGGCGCGGCCGCGCGCCAGCCGGCGTGGTCGGGATCATCGCCGTTTGCCAATACCAACATCGTGCAGACCCTGGCACTGCGTCCGGCCGGTTCGCCGATCGTGCATCGCTCGACCACGGCTGCTGGTGCAATCAATGCCGCCACGCTGACCATCACGCGGCCCACCGGCACCCAGGCCGGCGACGTGCTGCTGGCGCGGGTCGCGAATCGTGACGGCGCCGATGTCGTGGCCACCGCGCCTGCCGGCTGGTGGCAGTTGCGCACCACCGGTTCGACGTATTCGCTGCGGACCACCGTGTTCGTGAAAACCGCCAACGCCGACGAACCCGCCCAGTACGTGTTCTCCTTCAGCCGTGCACGCAATGTGGCCGGCACCGTGTCCGCATTCGGTGGCGTGGATACCGCCCTGCCGATCGACGATGACCAGGGCAAGGCCAACAGCGGATCGGCGGCATTGACGCCCGGCACCGGCCTGACCACCCGGCGCGCCGGTGGCGTGAGCGTGTGGTTCGCCACCCAGGCCGCCAACCAGAGCCAATGCAGCCTGCCGCTGGCACCGCCGGCCGGGTATCTGGAAAGCGTCGAGTCCTGCCTGGCGTCCGCCAGCAGCGGCATCGCCTTCGACCAGGCGCATGCGCCGCTGGGCGCCGCGGGAACGCAGGGCCTCGCGGCGGGCAGTTCGGCGGTGGCCGCCACCAACATCACCGAAGTGGTGGCGCTGCGTCCGGCACCGGCGATGCAGGTCGCCAGCGACTACCAGCCCACTCCGGTCACGGTCGCGCGGCTGTGGGATGGCCTGCTGAATGGTCAACCCAATACCGCCATTCCGTTGAGTCTGCTCGATCAGCCGTCCGGGCTGGGCTACAGCCGCCTGAATCCGGACGTGATGTACGTGCACAGCGAGAAGGACCGCCAGACCATGCTGGCCTTCTCGCCCACCACCGGCGAAGTGGTCGGCAAGTACCGCCTCACCATCCCGCAGGTGTACGACTGGGAGGACATCGCCATCGGACCCTGCGTGGCCGGCAGCTGCGTGTACGCCGCCGACATCGGCGGTGCCCGCGAGATCGGCAAGCCCAACAACGTGTACGGCGTGGTCCGCACCCCCGAGCCCGACCTGCTGGCCGGCGAAACCGACCTGACCCTCGTCGGCGACTACTTCCCCTACATTTATCCGGGTGGCACCAAGCGCGATGCCGAGGCCTTCATGGTCCATCCGCGCACCGGCGCGATGTACGTGATCGCCAAAACCACCACCGGCACCAGCAGTGTCTACCGCTTTCCCAATCCGCTGCCGGCGCCGGGAACGGTCAGCACCTTGTTGGAAGTCGGCCAGATCACTCTGCCGCTGCTGAATGGCGACACCAATTCGGTGGCGATCACGGCCGCCGCGGTGCATCCGGCCGGCGACCGCTTCATCGTGCGCACCTACCGCGCGGTGTACGAATTCCGCGGCAGTGGCGGCAGCGTAGAATCCGCAATCGCAGGCACCCGGGTGGCGCTGACCGACACCGTGGAAGGGCAGGGCGAGTCGATCGAATATGCGCTGGACGGCTCCGCCTACTACACCCTGTCGGAGAAGACCGCTGCGCCGTACACGCTGAAGCGCGTCGATCGCCGCTGATCCACCGCTGCATTCACGGGGCGCCTCGTCGCGGCGTCGGGGCAGCGCGTAAGATGCCCCGATGAGCGACCGCATCCCCCTGTTGATCGATACCGACCCCGGCGTGGACGACGCGCTGGCCCTGCTGATGGCCTTCGACAGCCCGCAGCACGACGTGGTCGGCCTGACCATCGCCGCCGGGAATGTCGGCTTGAAACACACACTGGCCAATGCATTGAAGCTGTGCGAAGTGGCCGGTCGCGACGACTTACCGGTGTTTGCCGGCTGCACCGCGCCGCTGCTGCATGCCTCGCCGGACGCCGCCGAGGTGCACGGCCGCGACGGCTTCGGCGATACCGGCTACGTGCCCTCCGGCCGTCAACCCCACGCAGAACATGCAGCCTTGGCCATCCTGCGGCTGTCGCACGCACATGCCGGCAAGCTGCTGCTGGTGGCGCTGGGACCGCTGACCAATTTGGCGCTGGCGCTGACCCTGGACCCGACCCTGCCGCAGCGCGTGGCGCGGTTGGTGGTGATGGGCGGCGCGGTCACCGCGCACGGCAACATCACCTCCACGGCCGAATTCAACGTGGCGTTCGATCCGGAAGCGGCGCACATCGTGTTCCGCGGCTTTGCGCAGTTCGAACTGGTGGATTGGGAAGCCACCATCGCCCACGGCCTGCCGCATGCCGATGTGGAACGCTGGCTGCAGGCGCCGTCGCCGCGGGCACGGTTCTACGATGCCATTTCGCGGCAGACCCGGCTGTGGTCGGCCGACAGCCGTGGCGATCGCTGGTTCTGCGCCGACGCGCTGGCCATGGCCCATGCGCTGGATCCCGACGGTGCCACCGATGTGCAACTCCGTCCGGTGGCGGTGGAAACCGAAGGCCGGCACGCGCGCGGCATGACCCTGGTCGACTGGAACCGGCAAACCGGCGCCGCCGACAATGCCGCCATCGTGCTGAGCTGGGATCAGGACCGCTTCCAGAGCCGGGTGCAGGCCGCACTGGCCGCCGATTGAGCCGTCACCGGGCTTGCGTCCTGGCCATGCTGCAGCTAGAATGCCCGGCTCTCACGACTCTTCCGGTGCCGCCATGAAGGCCGACATCCACCCCAATTACCGCAATGTGGTGTTCCACGACGTCACCTCCGACTTCAAGTTCCTGACCCGCTCCACGCTGGGCAGCAAGGACACCGTGAAGTGGGAAGACGGCAACGAATACCCGCTGGTCAAGGTCGAAGTGTCCTCGGCGTCGCACCCGTTCTACACCGGCAAGCACAAGATCGTCGACACCAGCGGTCGCGTGGACAAGTTCCGCAAGCGCTACGGCAAGTAAGTCCGGCAGCCCATCCGCGTTCGACGCGATGGCTGTAACGCTGCATTCCAGATGTTCGGGAAACGGCCGCATAACGCGGCCGTTGCCGTGTCCGCCGTCCGCACGCCGCGGCCCTGCCCATGCTGCTGTGCAATAATTACAGCTGCCAACACGATCACAGTCCGCGCCGATCGCCGCCGGTCGCCATGACCGCCACGCAGGATCGGTGCCGCCATTACCAGGAGCGCGTTCCATGTCCGAATCCAGCCAAGCCACGCTCAGCATCGACGGCAAGACCAGCACGCTGCCGGCCATCCAGCCGGTGCTGGGCAATGCCTGCATCGACATCGCTAGGCTGCCGAAGGACACCGGCCATTTCACCTACGACAACGGCTTCACCGCCACCGCCTCGTGCAAGTCGGCCATCACCTACATCGATGGCGATGCCGGCGTGCTGCTGTACCGCGGCTATCCCATCGAGCAGCTCGCCAAGCACTCCAGTTTTCTGGAAGTCGCCTACCTGCTGATGAACGGCGAACTGCCCGACAAGGCCGAATTCGCCAAGTTCGAGGACGAGGTGACCCGCCACACCATGCTGCACGAGGCCTTCAAGCAGTTCATGGAAGGCTTTCGCCACGACGCGCATCCGATGGCGATGCTGGTGGGCATGCTGGGCTCGATGGCCAGCTTCTACCACAACAACCTGGATTACGAAGATCCCGCCGAGCGCCGTCTGGCCGCGATCCGCCTGATCGCCAAGGTACCGACCATTGCCGCCGCCTGCTATCGCCACTCGATCGGCTGGCCGCTGCGCTATCCGCGCAACAACCTGGAATACGTGACCCGCTTCCTGCACATGATGTACGAGGTGCCCAGCGAGCCGCTGGAGCTGAATCCGGTCGCCGCCAAGGCGCTGGACCTGTTGTTCATCCTGCACGCCGACCACGAGCAGAACGCTTCCACCTCCACGGTGCGGCTCGTGGGGTCCACCGGTGCCAACCCGTATGCGTGCATCGCCTCGGGCGTGGCCGCGCTGTGGGGGCCGGCGCACGGCGGTGCCAACGAAGCGGTCTTGAAGATGCTGGCCGAAATCGGCCGGCCGGACAACGTGCAGTCGGCCGTGGACAAGGCCAAGGACAAGGAATCCGGGTTCCGGTTGATGGGCTTCGGCCACCGCGTTTACAAGAATTTCGATCCGCGCGCCAAGATCATCCGCGAGATGTGCCACCAGGTGCTCGCGCAGTTGGGCGTGGACGACCCGCTGCTGGACGTGGCCATGCGCCTTGAAGAGGCCGCGCTGAAGGACGACTACTTCGTGCAGCGCAAGCTGTACCCGAACGTGGATTTCTACAGCGGCATCATCTACAAGGCGCTGAAGATCCCCACCGAGATGTTCACGGTGATGTTCGCCATCGCCCGCACCGCCGGCTGGGTCAGCCACTGGCTGGAACAGCAGGCCGACGCCGAAACCAAGATCGGACGTCCGCGCCAGATCTACATCGGTTCGGCGCAGCGCGATTATCCGGCGACGAAGGCCTGATCGATGCGCCGGCAGCCCGGTCGCCTGCGGTCGGGCCTGCTGGTTTTTCTGGCGGCTGCCGTGCTGGCGGATGCCGTGGCAGCCGAGCGCTGCGCGTGGACGGACCGCAACCAGCGCGACCTGCATCTCACCCTGGCGGCATTGCAGGACGGCGACATCGCATCCGCACGGCGTCTGTGGAGTCTGGAGCGACAACCGACGCTGTTCGGCCTGAAGCCGCTGCGCATCGCGCAGAGCCGTACGGCATCCGGCAACTTGGAATGGGTACTGGAGCGCTACCCGGCCGGACAGCCGGCGGCCGTACAGCTGCAGGGCGTGCGCTGGGTGGATGATTCCGAAGACAGTGCAGCGTGTCCCGCGCAACGACGTGCGGCATTGCGGTTCGAGCGGGTGCGCGTGCCTGCGGCGTCCTGTCCGGATGCGCAGGCGACGGCAACGGTCTTGTCCGATCTGCTGCAAGCCGACAGCAACCGGCTGGACGAACGCATGCGCGGCACTCTGCCTGCGGGTCCGGACGATCTGCGGTTGGTGACGGATGGACACGATTATGTGCTGCGACAGCACCGCGACGGCGACCCGACCGAGCGCCGATTCGGCTCCGCCGCCAACGAACTGGCCGATGCTGCCGATGCAGTGATCGATGCCGTGCTGAGCTGCGCGGAGGATGCCGCTGCGGAAACGGTAAGCGTCCGGTTGTAGGTGTACCATCCAGGCCCGTGACAGTGATTGTTCGTGGTCCGTTTGTTCGGTTTTCAATCATGCGGAACACTTGACACGCTCCTGCGATTCCGTGATCTAATTCGCACAAGGCATGGTCCGGTGATCGACGTGCACAGGAGTGACAAGGGATGAAGATGCGAATTTTCTGGATGTCGGCAGCGCTGCTGGCCGGCTTGTCGATCGGTGCCGCCGCACACGCCGCGGGCAGCAAGCGTGCCAATGCCAAGGCCGATGCCTGGCTGGGGCGCGACGCCAGCGAACTGCTGCTGCAATTGCGCGTGGACGGCGGTCGCGTGGACATCCACGAAAACGATGAAACCGGCGAAACCAGCTACACGTGGAGCACCTGGAATCCCGCTTGGACCGAAACCGTGGTCACCGGTGGTGGAATGAGCGCCGGCACCGGGTCGGGCCCGGTGGTGGGCGTGCACAACGGCACCCCGCTGTATCAGAATCCTACGCAGACACATTATGTCGAGCACGAGGCCACCCACCGTTGCGACATCACCTTCCATGCCGACATGGAAGGCATCATCACGCGCTGGGAATACATCGGCGGCCAGTGCGCACGCGACATCGCCAAACCCAAGCGCTGAATGCGCCCCTTTCCATCCCGATACGTTATGGAGACAGAGTCATGAAATCATTCCTGCATGCCTTGGCCGCAGCGGCCGCCCTGTTTGCGCTTGGTGCAGTGCTCCCGGATCAGTTCGCCCGGGCGGCTGACACCCGCAAGGGCACCGTGACCGATCTGCAGCCGATCGAAAACCGCGGCGACGACGAGTCGGAAACCACGCAAAAGAAACGCCGGTTCGGCCGCTTGATCGGCGATGCCGTGAGCATGGGGGCCGTCTACACTGGAAAATCCACGTCGACGGTCGGCATGGCCGTCACTGCCGGGGCTGGCGATGTGGGCGAATATGCCGCCACGAAGATCGGCGACCAAGGGCCGACCACGCGCTACATGGTCAAGGTGAAACTCGACTCGGGCAAGGTGCTGTCCATTACCCAACTGCGTCAACAGATCGAGGGTGTGAAGGTCGGCAGCCGGGTGGAAGTGCAGGGGCGTGGTGATGACGCTACCGTGCATCTGGCCAGGTGATCCGGCAATACGAAGACTGCCTGACCAATCAAGTCCGATGACAAACCCCGCAACGCGGGGTTTGTTGCATCAGGCACATGGGGTTTTCAAAAGCAATCAAGGCACGATGATCGGCCCGGTCGGTTGCGGCAGCCACCACGGCAGATGCGTTTGGGTGACCGGCTCGCGCGGATAGGCCTCGGTCAGCGGCCCCTTGCCGGACGATGGACCCATCGGTCCGCTGGTATCGCCCACCCCGTTCGACCCGGCGCAGATCACCGTCGGTGATGGTGCTGAAGTCCATGCTGCGCGGCAAATACTGGCGGCTCAGGCCGTTGGCATTTTCGCTGTTGCCGCGTTGCCAGGCCGGATAGCGGTCGGCGAAGAACAAGTCGCTCTCCAGCGCACCTCGAAGCCGCACTCGCCCACCACGGCGTGTACACTGACCCCGACCGCATCAAGAACTCCGCCGCATGAACAGCTGGTCGTCCTGCACATTCCGCTATTGCGTGTCCGCACTGCCACTCTGCCTGCTGGCAGCACTGTCTGCCGCCTGCGCCCATGCCCCGTCCGAACCGGCATCACCAAAGGAGACCACCGCCATGACCACGCCGGAACCTGCGCCTGCCGATGGCAACCCCATGCTCGGCGCCGAAGAAATCGGCAAGCGGTTCCTGAAGCTGATCGAAGGACTGGAGTCTCGGGAGGACTTGAGTCCGGAACGGATTCGTGACGTGATGGGAATCACGCTTCGAGTGGAGCCGGGAACATTGGGCGCTGTGCATTGGGGCCCCGAATTGGGGGGGGGTGGCGGTATGCTTTGACATACTACCCTGCTTCCCCTCCATCGCCGAAAGGCATCAACCTATCGTTCGAACACCGAGAGAGTAGGTTTTCTGACATGTCTGCAATATGCAGTCTGGATTTCGGCTACTACCATGATTCCTTGGTGGCCATGGGTTTTCTGGCCCAGCAGCACTATGGGGAGATAGGTGAACTGCGCAGCTGGCGCTATACGAAATTCAAGAAGAGCCACGGTACCGTGGACATGACGATCTCGCTCATTCCGCAGAACGTGATCGCAGGCGAAGCAGGCCGGGTGTGCGTGAAATCCATCGGCACATTGAACTGAGGCAAAGATCATGGCCAATCCCAATCCG
>QFNC01000147.1 GCA_003240695.1 Pseudoxanthomonas suwonensis
CAGCGCCGCCATGGGAGGTGCGCCCAGGATCAGGGTCGACAGGATCAGTCCCAGCCCGCCCTGCTGCAGCGCAACACTGGTCACGCCTTCACTGCTGGAGCCGATGAACTCGCCCACCCAGAACGCGCCGGCTACCGCCAGCACCGCATCCAGCGACAAGGTGACCATGGCATTGAGCACCGCCAGCGAGAACAGCGTGCCGATGCCGAACCACAGCCACTTGTGGAACATCTGCTTGGTCGCATCGAACAGCAGCATCAGGATGAAGATCGGACCCAGGCCGATGAACAGCGCCAACGCCACCTCGTACATCAGCAAGAGCGAGCCGCCGGCTAAGGCCGGCCCACCCATGCCGATACCGCTGAACCACAATGCGCGGGTCTTGGCCTGGTCCAGCACCGGATCTGAGGCCACGTCCAGCACATCGATGCTGCCCAGTGCCACGCTCATCAGGGCCAGATTCTTATCGATCTGCTTTTCCGGCAGCGTCGCCGAGCCGGTCACCACCCCCGAGATCTCCAGCCGCAGGTTCTCGGTCACGAAGGTGTGCACCTGCACCCCCAGCACCGCCATGCTGGTGGCTGCACTGACGATGAAGGCCGCCTTGGCGGCGTTCACCATCAGGATCGCCATCGAGTCCTTCCCCTGACCGGTCACGATGCGGCAACCCTGCATCAGTGGCAAGAGCAAACCGGCAAGCACGGCGGGAGGTTCCTTTCCGAGTTCCTTGAGGCACATGATGCACCCTTACCCGGCAACGACGCAATGCCCCGCATCGAGGCAATGCGTGTAGCGCTCACTCACTGCTGCAGCGTAGGCTCCTGCGCCCGCTGCGTTGTCGCCTGCCGCGACTGTGCCGCCATGTGATCGCTCATGGCCTGCAGATGGGCAGTCGGTGCAGTCAAATCCACGCGGGCGTTGAACCCGGGCGTATTCCCCGCCACGATCACGTCATTGCCGCGCACCACCACGCCACGGATGTCCGATGGTTTTGCGATGCCGTTTTCCAGCGCCTGCAAGGTGACATTGGCCACCACCTCCGGTCTGGTTCCGGCCGGCAGTTGCTGACCGATGGCCGTGTACAGGCCATGATTCGCATGCGTGGCTTCGGACACCAGCGGGTTGGCCTTGGCCGATGCCAGTTCGGCCAGCGTGGTCTTGCCGGCCTTGCCGTCCACGTCCAGCCCATGTGTTTTCTGGAAGGCCTCCACCGCATGTTTGGTGTTGGCACCGAACTCGCCATCGGCGGTCAGCGGCTTGCCGTCCTTGCCGGTGTAGCCGAGGGCGGCCAGCTGGGCTTGCAGGTCGCGGACACGGGGGCCTTCGGTGCCTTCTTTCAGCACGGACGGTGCATGCGACTGATCCGCAG
>QFNC01000148.1 GCA_003240695.1 Pseudoxanthomonas suwonensis
TCGCGGCTCCGTCCAGCAGCGAGTAGTCCGTGTGGACGTGGAGGTGGACGAAGTCGTCGGAGTCCGCAGAAGCCATGCGATCCAGGGTAGTCCGGGGCACCGACCGACGCGCCGATCGGCGGCGTCGGGGAGGTCACCCCGGCGGGTCGCCGCGCAGGACTCGTGTGGCGGCTTCGACTGCATCTCCCGGGAGGCCGTTTCCCTCCCAGCACTGCACGAAGATGGCCGCGCAACGGGGATCCGGTTGATGGCGAAGCTGCTGTACCAGGAACTCCTTCGCCGCGTCAGTCAGGCCACCTCTGGCCAGATCACACACGATCTCCTCGACCGTGAGGATCTGCAGGCGTTGCGTCGACGGCTCACGCGCATAGATCTCCACGACATCACTCACGTCATCTCCGCCACCGGGGAAGTACGGAGAATCTTCGAACTCTGCGAGCAGTGCTCCCGCACCCGGCGCCCAGCGCACGGCCCCGCGGTCGGAAGCGGCTCGGGCGATGACAAGTTGCGCGGCCGGGGACCAGCGACGCGCTCGGTAGAAGAACTCGGCGAAGGTGGCACCGCTCCATCGCCGAAGCGCACGGTCGATGCCATGGAGCTCTCTTCTCCTGAAGGCAAGGTCTGCAGCCAGGCGCTGCATTCGCTCGATTCGCTCGCACACCGGGTCGATCGATGGCCTCCCGGCATCCGGGTACCGATGCTCAATGAAGACGTTCTCGCCAATCGGGTCGATGTCCAAGAGGAACGGCACGTCACTGGACGATAGAAAAGACCCCGGTTCATCTGCCGAAACGGCGTCGACATCGAGGAGAGCGAGCAGATGACCGATCCTGCATTCCACTTCCTCCATCGCGAGTTCACGCAGGTCATCGTCCCAATGACTGATGACCATGGGCATGAATGGATACCGCGGCCTTGGATACCTCTCCTCGAGCCCGACGAGTGTGGTGACGAGTTCCTGCCTGAGGGCGCTCCCCACGGGAGCAGCATTGGGAAGCAAGCGGCCCGCCCAATCGATGCATTGGGACACAATCGGTGGGATGCGATTGTGCGACCGTGAAGAGCAGGTCCGATGCCTCGGTCATCGCCGGTGCACTACGAGGGTCGAGAGAGCCTTCCCCGCCTTCCCCCAGAAGCCACGTCACTTTGTCCACAAGGAACCGCTCGATCTGCGCACTGCTTGCTTTCGCGAAGAACCAATCGTTCACGCAGAGCGGGGCGAGTTTCAATCCGACATTCTCAAGTCCCGCATCGGCATAGTTCATGAGGTCGGATCCATCGAGGTCGCGACGGAGGGCTCGGTCGATCACTGCGTCGCGCGCCCGCTCCAGGTTCCCGAAGGGCGCGGCATCATCGTGGAACGCTGTGATCGTGGCTTCGGGATCCGCGCTCCGATCCGCAATCCAACGCACCAGAAGCGCCGCTGCATGCACGCATAGGCGCGCGAGACTCGAGTCCTCCTTGCTCCGGGATCCGCACGTGCAACGGAACGCACTCCCCCAAAATCGACCGATGTGCACCACGTGAGGAGGGTCGGATGGAACTGCACCCATGAGCGGTGCGCGGCTGTCATCGTCGCCGACCAGATCAACGCCGCGTGCAAGCTTGCAAGCCTCTGCCAGTTCGGCAACAGACACCGCGAGGCCCACGGCAGCCCAGTCCATGTAGCGGTTCATACTGCGATCATGCGGGAGGGGTGCGACAGACGAGGCAGACTAGGCGGACCATCCCTCCGAGAACGGATTGATGATCCGGACACCTCGCAGTACAGCACCATCCGCGAGGTCCTCGGTCCAGAGCTCAGAGCATCCGCCCAAACGCGCGGCCTCCACCACCATCGCGTCCCAGATGGACACCTGGTGCTCCGTACATGTCATCGCAGCGCGGAGCACGAGATCCGCATCCGCGGCGACGACGTCGAACCGCCGGAGGCCTGCGAGGATCTTCGCACCCTCGTCGCCTGACAACGGTGGATCGAACTTCCGGGTGATCACCGAGTAGAGCTCGAGCATGACCTGGGTGCTCAGCACGAAGTCGTTCCCGCTTCGCAGCACGTCCTCGGCGCGCGCCTGTTTCGCGGGTGACCTGTCGTCGAAGAGGTACGCCAGAACGTTCGTGTCCAGGAAGACCCTAGCCTCGAGATTTCATCGAGGTGTGGTCTCGATGGGTGGGAGGCATAGAGAAAGGTGCTCCTGGCCTGGGATGATACGGGGTGTTGAAGCTCGTAG
>QFNC01000149.1 GCA_003240695.1 Pseudoxanthomonas suwonensis
AGGCCGCTCTCCAGCCAGTTGCCGCCGTGCAGGTCCACCTGCTCGGCCAGTGCGGAGACCAGTCCTTCGCGGTCGTCCCCGATCGCGGTCAGCACGAGTTGAGTCATGCTGCGCAGACTATCCGAGACCGACGTCACTCGGGAGTGCTCGATCACGATGACGGCGGGATCAGCCGGTGGGCGCGGTCACGCCCGCCTTGTACAGCCCGTAGGTGTACGCGTCGGAGATGGCCTCCCAGGAGGCCTCGATGATGTTGGGGCCCACGCCGACGGTGGTGAACTCGAGGTCCGCCCCGGCGGTGCGCACCAGCACGCGGGTGGTGGCGTCGGTGCCGTGGTGGGCATCGAGGATCCGCACCTTGAAGTCCTGCAGCTCCAGCTGGTCGATCAGCGGGAAGCGGTCCCGCAGTGCCTGCCGCAGGGCGAGGTCCAGAGCGTTGACGGGACCGTTGCCCTCGGCGATCGCCACGGCTCGTCCCGTGGAGGCGTCCGCGTCCTGCCGTGTGCCGGTTCCGCTGACGGTTCCGCGCAGCTTCACGGTGGCCTCGGTCTCCAGGGTGCCGTCGCGCAGCTGCTGGGAGGTGGCGCGCCAGGACTCCACCTCGAAGTACCGCGGCACGCGGCCGATCTCGTCCAGCAGCAGCAGCTCGAAGGAGGCATCGGCGGCCTCGTAGGAGTACCCCTCGGCCTCGCGCTGCTTCACCGTGCGCGCCAGGCGCGAGAGCACGTTCTGCTCCCCCGTCAGGTCGAAGCCCAGCTCGCGGCCCTTCAGCTCGATGGAGGCGCGGCCGGCCATGTCCGAGATGATCATGCGCATGTCGTTGCCGATGGCGCGCGGATCCATGTGCTGGTAGAGGTCCGGGTCCACCCGGATGGCGCTGGCGTGCAGGCCCGCCTTGTGGGCGAAGGCGCTGGCGCCCACGTACGGGGCGCGGGGGCTGACCGGCATGTTGACGATCTCGCCGATGGCGTGGGCGATGCGCGTGGCCTCCTCCAGGGTGTGTTCGGGGACCAGGTCCAGGCCCATCTTCAGCTGGAGATCGGCGAGCATGGTGAGCAGGTCGGCGTTGCCGGTGCGTTCCCCGTAGCCGTTGACGCAGCCCTGCACGTGGGTGATGCCCGCTCGCACGGCCGTCAGGGCGTTGGCCACCGCGCAGCCGGAGTCGTTATGGGTATGGGCACCCAGGCGGGCCTGGCCGTGACCGGCCTGCTCGAGGCGGGCGCGGAAGTCCTCCACGATCTCGGTGACCTGGTGCGGGAGCATGCCGCCGTTGGTGTCGCACAGCACCACCACGCGCGCGCCCGCCGCGAAGGCCTCGACCACCACGGAGGTGGTGTAGTCGGGATCATGGGCGAAGCCGTCGAAGTGTTCGACGGTGTCCCGCACCATCGCCAGGTTCTCCTCGCCGTTGGTGCGCAGGGCGCCGGTGACGTGGCGCAGGTCGGACTTGGCCACCAGTGTCACGGTCGGGGCCTCGCATTCCACCAGGGCGGTGACCTGCGGGTCGTCCTGGACGGCCACACCGGCCTTGCGGGTGGCGCCGAAGGCTGCC
>QFNC01000150.1 GCA_003240695.1 Pseudoxanthomonas suwonensis
AGCGCTCGCAGTGCCCGCGAGATGGGGTCGTAGTCCTCGGCCGGCTGCGGGGCGGGGTCGATGACCTCCTCCCCCGCGCGGTCCGAGAGGAAGGTGGCCAGCGGCGTGGGACCCGGACGGCCATTGGCCAGCGGGCTCAGCTCCGGCATCGTCATGAGTGATCCTTCCCGGCCAGAAGCTCGGTGATCTGGATGGCGTTCAATGCGGCGCCCTTGCGCAGGTTGTCGGCCACCGTGAACAGCACCAGGCCCCGCCCCTCGGGCACGGACTGGTCCTGGCGGATGCGGCCAACAAAGGTGCCGTCGCGGCCTGCGGCGTCCAGCGGGGTGGGCAGGTCCACGACGGTGACGCCGTCGGCCTGCTCAAGCACGGCGCGGGCCCGCTCGGGGTCGATGGGCCGGGCGAACTCGGCGTGGACGGCCACGGCGTGTCCGGTCATCACCGGTACCCGCACGCAAGTCCCGGCGACGGCGAGCTCGGGAAGGCCCAGGATCCTGCGGGACTCGTGGCGCAGCTTCTGCTCCTCGTCGGTCTCCCCGGAGCCGTCGTCCACCAGCGAACCGGCCATGGCCAGCACGTTGAAGGCGATCGGCGCGGCGTACACCTCGGGGGCGGGCAGCTCCACGGCGGCGCCGTCGGTGGCCAGTTCCTCCATGCGGTCGGCGCCGGCGCGCAGCTGGCGGGCCAGTTCCGCCACGCCCTTCACACCGGAGCCGGAGACGGCCTGGTAGGTGGCGATCTGCAGGCGCGTGAGCCCGGCCTCCTCGTGGAGGGCCTTCAGAGCGGGCATCGCGGCCATGGTGGTGCAGTTGGGGTTGGCGATGATCCCGCGGGGACGATCGGCCATCGCCTCAGGGTTCACCTCGGCCACCACCAGCGGCACCTGCTCGTCGCGGCGCCACGCGGAGGAGTTGTCGACCACCACGGCGCCGGCCTCGACGAAGCGGGGGGCGAGGGCCTTGGAGGTGGCGCCACCGGCGGAGAAGATCGCGATGTCGATACCGCTACCGGCACCATCGACACCGGTGAGGTCGGCGCTCTCGGCGTCCTCCACGGTCAGGTCTAGGCCTGCGTACTGCACGGTGGAGCCGGCGCTGCGGGCGGAGGCGAAGGCGCGGATCGCGCGGTGGGGCACGGCGCGCTGGGCCAGCAGGGTGAGCATCACGCGGCCCACCTGGCCGGTGGCACCGACCACGGCGATGACGGGCCCGTCGGCCGCGTAGCCGGGTGTGCCCGAGAAGTCGGGCACAGCAGTGACGTCGGTGCTCATCGTCCGGTCCCTCCGTACACCACGGCCTCGGTCTGCTCGGCGTCCAGCCCGAACGCCGTGTGGATCACGCGCACCGCATCGTCCAGG
>QFNC01000151.1 GCA_003240695.1 Pseudoxanthomonas suwonensis
TCCCGCTTCACGTAGACGCCCTCCATGCGATCATGATCCCCGGTGCGCGCCAGCGCGACCCGGGCCGCCTCCTCGAGGTCGCCCTCCGACGGGGGCCTGCCGGGCGCGCGGAGACGGGTCTCGATCGCCGCCTCGCGCAGGGAGCGGCGCCACGCGGGCGTGCGGTAGAGGGACGGGGCGTCCGCCACGGCCCGGAACGCCTTCAGGCTCGCCGGAGGCGGCCCGGAGGCGAGCACCGGCACGCTGGTCACCGGCGACCCGTCGAGGATCCTCGCCCGCTCCGGGGTCGACAGGAACCGGCGTCCGGCCCGGTCCCAGAGGTCGAACTCGTGGAAATAGTGCGGCAGGTCGTCGTAGAACTGCGTGTGCATGGCGAAGGTCCACTCGCCGAACATCACGTAGCGGTCCTCGAGCCGCTCGAGAAGCGCGGCCTCGTGGACGCGCGCCCACTCCTTGAGCGCGTTGAACTGGAACTCCCGGGGGCCGCCGGACAGGAGGGCGCCGCGGCTCTGCAGCCGGAGCGACAGGTCGTCCGGGGAGAACGAGATCCCCGCCTGGCCGCCGTCAAGCTTCTCCTCGATCACCCACGTCACCCCGGCGCGCTCGTCCGCCTCGGCCATCCGGTCGTAGCCGAGTCGCGACGGGTCGTCGCCGGGCTGGAGGCCGGAGCCCTCCACATGCGGCGTCCGCGGGTAGGGGACGAAATCGTCCCCGCTCACGCCCGTCCTGGTCATCTTCCCGCCCTCCGCGTCGGCGACGCCGGCCCGGCGTCGCCCGCATCATACGCGATCCGGCCCCGGTCTTCAACGCGTTGCCCGTGTCCGGCGTCCGTGGCATGATGCCGGAGAGAAGAGATGAGGGGATTCTCATGGAAAAGGCAGACGACGCGCCGTGGCTGCGTGACCTGTTCGCGGGGGACGTGACCGCGCTGGGCCGGAGCTTCCCGTTCGCCGCCGCGATGCGCGCGACGCCGCAGGATCCCGTCCATCACGCCGAGGGGGACGTCTGGACCCACACCGGGATGGTGATGACGGAGGCGATGAGGATCGCCGAGGCGCGCGGCGTCGCCGGCTCGTGGCGCGGCGCGACGCTGATGATGGCGGCGCTGATCCATGACTGCGCCAAGCCGGAGACCACCGAGATCTTCTGGTGCGAGAAGGAGGGCCGCGAACGGGTCCGGCAACCGAACCACGCGGCGATCGGGGCCGACAAGGGCTGGCGGCTCCTGCTGGACGCGGACGCGCCGCTGATGATGGCTCGGGAGGCGTGCGAGATGACGGCGTGGCACCAGCGCCCCGGGCACATGCTCGACGAGCGGGGGACGGACGGGCGGATCGCGCAATACGCGGTCACCGGC
>QFNC01000152.1 GCA_003240695.1 Pseudoxanthomonas suwonensis
CGAGGCGTTCGAGGCGTTCGCGACGCCCGCGAGCCGCGCGAAGGTCAGCTCCGTCATGCGGGCGGACCCGTTCGAGAGGATCATCGTCATCAGGTCGGAGGGCGATCAGGTGAGGGTCATCGACGGTCATCACCGCGTCGTCGCCGCGCACCTGGCCGGCCGGCCGCTGCTGGCCATCGACCTGTCGGACCCGCGGGGGCCGGCGCCTGAGGAGCCGGCCCCCGGCGTCTGAGGAGCCGGCGATATCGGGCCAGAGGACGCGCGCGGCCGCCTTCGCCTCCTCGGGGGTGCGGTCACCGGTCGCGTCGCGCCAGATCAGGCCGGACGCCGCTGATCCGCAAGGCCAGGTTCCGCATTTTCTGCGTCCGGGCTACCGTTGTCGCCCGGACGCGCAAGCGCGAGATCATCAGCGCCGCGAGGTCGGGCGTCAGAGCGGCGAGGACGTCGGGCTGAGCGTTTTGCCGCGGGCCGGCTCGCGGCCGGTCACCAAGGCCGCAGGTCGCGGATTGAAGCGATCTGCTTTTTCGGGATGATCTCGAGCTTCGAGCGCCGAAGCATGGTCCTTTGCGCCGCCGGCGCGGATCACCATCTGCCTCTTCGAGCCGCCGTCATGGGCTACGCCGTCAGACATGCGAGCGCCGGTGCAATGGTTCGCCGCTATGCCGCCGGCAAGGTAAGCGCGAACAGGGCGCTTCAGCGGCCCGATCCGGGCCGAAAGGCGCGAAAGATTTTCCTTGAGCGGTGCGTTTTCTCCATGTAAGAAAGATTCAGGGCTGCACGGGCCCGTCGCCCCCCGGGATATTCCCGAGCGCGAACCGTGCAGAATTGGAATACGGATCGGTCCTCGCCTTTCGGAGACCATGTTTTTTCACAAAAAGAAGATCCGGGCACCGCAAGGGCCCCGTGAGATTCCGCAATCGCTTCCGTTCGCTGAAGATATCAAGAAGGCGGTCGACCTGATCGACGCCGACATCCCGGACAGGCCCAAGGCGCAACTGATGACGATGGCGCTCGCGCGCGTTGAAATCGATCTGGCGCCGGAGCTCCCGGGATTTTTCGTGCCCGGAAAACCGACCTGGCTCATCGGCATGCGCGGATCGGGGATCACGGAGACTGCGCGCTCGCTCGCCTTCCGGGCGTTGATGAGCGGGCGACCCGTTCTGCGCAGCTTCGCGGAAGGGAAACACGTGGCCATCGAGTTCGGGAGCTCCGTCGAGGACCATCCGACGAACAGGGGTTATTTCCCCAAGTGGACGACATTGCCTAAGCCGCCTCCGCATTCTGACCCCGGGCCCTACGTTTTCGGCCCTGATGACGAGCCCGCGCCGCGGCCGATGATGATCCTGCATAACGATCTCTCGCTTACGCAATCGCCCGAGGAGGCCGAGGCTCGGAACGAAAGGATGCTCCGGAACGTCGAAAAGGCGTCCCCGCACGCGGAGTTGCTAATCCTGTCCCTGACGCGCCGGAACGATCCGGTCATCGAGTTCGGGCGGCGGATGGCCGCCGCTGGGAAACTCGTTGTCCTCGTCACCCTGGAGCCGGAATGGGGTCTCTGGGACGTGAAAGAAGGCGAAAACGCATACGTCGGCAAGCACCACCAGACCCTGTATCGCGACGGGCGCCAGCTCGATCTGCCTGCGTTAAAACCAGGCGAACTCTACGCCATCCCGGCCTGGCTCTCATTCCGTGACAAGGGGGTCCTGAAAGGGCCGTATGTGGAGCATTTCCGGAACCCCATCATGGCGTCTTCGGCGCGGCACGCGATCCGCAGGATCGAGGGGATCCTGCGCGAGAGGAAGCCTATGACGCGGACCGAAAAACTCGAGGCGGTGGCTCGATCGGCGGGGTTCTCGTCATGGATGGCGGCAGCGGGGCGTGTTCGCAAAACCGGAACGGCCGCCTGAAGAGCACGGAGTCCGATGAACGACCTCGAAAAACCTGACTGGGGACTTGCCATGATGACGATCGGATACGCCCTCGCCGCCGACGGCGGCCTGACCCTCTCGCGCGAATGGCGCGGTGAGCCGGATGATTGCCCGGCGGACGCCGGACCGGTC
>QFNC01000068.1 GCA_003240695.1 Pseudoxanthomonas suwonensis
TTGGAACGATCACCACGGCGCCGCTGAAGACCTCGTCCAGGCGGCCTGAGCAGAGAAGGAAAACTCGTAGGGACTGTCCACATTCCTTGACACAGCCCATCCCTCTGGATGGTTATCTCCATCATCACCTGAGGTATTCTCTTTAGGTTCATCACTGAGTGAGCGAACTCTTAGTACGCTTAATCCAATCCCGAAAAGATCAAAACCTAGCAGCGATTAGTGCAACCCGTACTGAAACGAAACCTACCGCTCTCGCGACACCCTCAGTAGACTCTGCAGCCCCTTGCCCAATGCCGAGGCGAACCCCTCCTGAGCGTGGGTGTTGAACTCGGGGGAGAGGATGCGTGCTGCGGCTTCTGCTGACTCAGGGTCCTCATCCGGGGCATCGGCACGGAGCCCGATGATGATGGTTGCCTGAAGTTCCTCACACCATTGGCGGGTTGCTGCGCTAAGACTGGGTAGCACAGCGACCGCGGGGTCAGCCAGCAGTCGGATCAGTGCTTGACCTTCGGCCCTCGTGAAGAGTCGCTCCAAGGCGGAGGTGACCACTCTGGCAGGGTCGGACTGGGTTTCATCGTCGTCGCCTGTGGATGTTCGGAGTGCGTATTGGCCTTCGAGGAAGGCGGTACTGCGTTCCATGAGTCGGGTGATCGCTTCCAGTGCGAGGTCTTCTTTGCCTCGGAAGTGGTGATAGAGGCTGCCCTGTCCGACACCTGCCCGGTGGAGGATCATCTTCGGGCTAGTGGCCTCATAACCCCGCTCAGCCAGCAGTGAACCGCCCCAGGTTTGATGCCGCTGCTGTTTAAGTCCGGAAGGATGGTAGTGCCCCATAGAGTGGTGTAACGCGCTCGGCGGCGGGTGTGGCGTGGTGCCTCATTGTCAAGTCCCCGCATAGGAGCCCCTCGTGCCTCAGGTAAATATCCCCGCGAAATCCGCCCTGCCTAGCTGGCTTTTTGTTCGTAGAGTTTGATCCAGTCGGCCTCGGGCATCGCCTTGGCCTCGGCGTCCTGGACTTCGCGCTCGAGCCTGCGGGTGGGCGCTGCGGCCAGGCTGGTCAGCCGCTGCTGGATCCGGTCGATCTCTTGGGCGATGGCCACCACGTTCAAGGAGGCCTTATAGGCGGCCAGTTCCTTCTCCTGTGCAGGGCTGAGGACCTTGGCCTCCAGCAGCCGCTGGTAGGGGGTCTTGGGCTTGTCGTAGACCCGCTTACGCCGGCCGATGGAGTCGGTGCTGTAGCCGATGGGCTTCTTAGTCGGGGTGAAGAAATTCAGCCGATCACCTACCAGCGCCCAGAGCTGGTTAAGCAGGCCCAATTGCTGGTGGGTGTCATAGCGGTAGTAGAACCCGTAGCGGCGCACCAGGTGATTGTTCTTCGACTCGATGGTGGCCTGATCATTCTTCTGATACGGCCGGGATCGGGTGAAGAAGATCAGCTTCTCCGCAGTCCATCCCAGGACCTCGTGGTTGATGAACTCAGAGCCGTTGTCCGAGTCGATCCCGGTGACCATGAACGGCACCTGCTCCACCAAAGCATCGAAGGCCGAGACGATGTGGACCATGGCGTTGTTGCGCACCGCTCGGGTGAACACCCACCCGGTGAGCATGTCAGTACAGTTGACGCTCCTGACGAACTCACCCTTCAGGGTCGGGCCACAGTGAGCGACGGTATCGACCTCGAAGAACCCTGGTTCGGCCTCGACCTCGTCGCCAGCTTTGCGCACACTGATCGAGTTGCGCAGCAAGGTACCAGGCTTGGTGGCCGACTTTCCCCGGATGGGGTCCTTGTCGCGTACTGGCTTCAGGTACCGGTCGATGGTCGCTGCCGACATCGAGATCAGCTCAGCACGGACCTGGAGGCTGTAGCGATCTTTACCAGGCACCAGGTCCTCCACGGCCTCCATGGCATCAAGCCAATCGACCATCGAAGCCGCCACGTACTTACCGCAAATACCGCCAGCGACCGCCCAGACGTGCTGGAGGACCTTGATCGCATCATAGGAGTATTTCCGGGCCTTGGTTCGGCGCCGATCCAACACCGCCACTGTGGCCTGGGCCCGGCCATTGGGCTGACGCACCCGCCGGCGCAACTGCTGGCGAGCGTGATCCCGATTCCAGCCAGTAACCTCCACCAGCTGATCCAAGACCCGTGACTTGTTCGTTTTCGACGCCTTTTCATAGGCCTTGGCGTACTTCTTCGTGATCTCGACTCGAGTGGCCAACGAGACATCCTTATCCGGCATACCCCATCGTCGCCGAGCCCCACCCCGCTGCCGGGGACATTTACATGAGGCACGACCCCTGTCTACGCGGGGACTTTCCATGAGTCTCGTCGTGTGGTAGCGTGACGCAAAACACAATGGGTACGCTTGCGTACCGCTTGAGGGGGGGTCGCCCCTATGGGCTGCAATGGTCCAAGTACGGAGTGGAAACTTATGCTCATGCTGAACTGCCCTTGCGGACATGTGATCTCCGCAGATGACGAAGACACGCTTGTCGGAGACACACAAGAGCACCTGGCACGCGACCACCCGCAGCTGAAATACACCCGCGAGCAGATCCTCTTCTTTACGGACGGCTGAGATCGCGAGCCAACCCCCCCCATTCCATAGAGACCAGGAGTCAACGATGACTACTATCAACTTCCAGCTTTCGGACGGCACTCAACAGGTGATCGATGCTGAGGACGACGTGCCTCTCATGGAAGCGGCCGTGGACAACGATGTTCCCGGCATCGACGGTGACTGCGGAGGTATGGCGGCCTGCGCCACCTGCCATGTCTATGTCGATCCCGCATGGCAGGAGAAGGTTGGTGAGCAGAAGCCCACCGAACGCTCCATGCTCGACAACTCTTTCGATGTGAAGGAGAACAGCCGACTGGCCTGTCAGATCCAAGTCACAGACGACCTCGACGGGCTCTGCGTCGAAGTCGCCCCCAGCTGAGCGGATCCGGACCCGAGGAACAGACGACACAACGAGGTGATCTAGATGCCAACGACAGACTCGAATGCGCACAGACAGGCCGCGGTCGCGCGGGGCAGCACACTTGCTGCGACCGCCGAGCGCCTTGCGCATGTAAGGAAGACTCCGCTGGAGGAACTGGACCCCGGTTCGCCCGGGGCGTTCACGGACGAGAGCGTATTCGTCAAGTTCGAGCGGATCCGCAACGAGGACCCGGTCCACTTCACATCCGGCGAGCACACCAAGATGGGCCCCTACTGGTCTCTGACCCGGTGGGAGGACATCATGGCGGCGGATACGGACCCGGAAAGCTTCTCTGCCGATGCCGGCATCGTCATGCGACCCGCGAGCACAGTGGACCTGCAGGGCGCCTACGCCGACGAGAGCGCCGACGATCAGACTGACTCGCGGACTCACGGGGAGGACGCCGCGTTCCAGATCCAGTCACTGCTATCGATGGATCCCCCCGAGCATGACCTGCACCGCCAGATCGTCGCCCCAGCCGTCGCACCCACCCGGCTGTCCGACCTGGAATCCGTCATCCGCAGGCGCGCGCAGAAGATCCTGGACGACCTGCCCATCGGCAAGGAGTTCGACTGGGTCGACCTCGTCTCCAAAGAGCTCACAGCAATGACTCTGGCCACACTCCTGAACTTCCCACAGGAGCACAGACGCAAGCTCACCTACTGGTCAGATGTCGCGACCGCTATCGCGGGCCCGGGGCAGATCATCGAGACTCCAGAGGAGCGGGTTGCCATCTTGGGTGAGTTCTTCACCACGCTGATGGAACTGGTGGATACGCGGCAGCATGACGATCCCGCGCCAGATTTCGCTTCGCTCCTGGCACACAGCCCGCACGCCAGGGAATTCACGCGTGCGCAGCTGTTCGGCGATCTCGTGGTCCTCCTGGTGGGCGGCAATGACACCACCCGGAACACGATCACCGGCTCCCTGTACGCGCTCAACCGCTGGCCGGAGGAGTTCGCCAAGCTCCGCCGCGGTGACGCGAAGGTCGCCTCCATGGTGTCGGAGACGATCCGTTGGCAGACACCGCTGACACACATGATGCGTGTGGCGACGAAAGACACGGAGCTGGGTGGCAAGACCATTCGAAAGGGCGATCGGGTCGCACTGTGGTACCTGTCTGGGAACCGAGACAGCAGTGTGATTGAGGATCCGGACGAGTTCATGATCGACCGGAAGAACCCCCGTCGCCACATCTCGTTCGGGTTCGGAGTGCACCGTTGTCTGGGTAACCGGCTTGCCGAACTTCAGCTGCGCATCATCTGGGAAGAGATCCTGGTCCGCTTCCCGGAGATCCGAGTGGTGGAGGAACCGGTGCGAACCTACGACAACTTTGTGCGCGGCTATGAATCCATGAAGGTGCTGATCCCCCGCCGGAACACCCCCGCAGAGGTTGACCTCGGCTCGGAGTCCGCGCCTGCGGATGACCCTGAGCCGGTGGACGGGGAGGCGCGATGAGTCTTGCGTCCATCGTCATCGTGGGAGGTGGGCAGGCGGGACAGCAGGTCGCAGCATCACTGCGCAGGCTGGGCTACCAGGGAAGGGTGACCCTCGTGTGCGAGGAGTTGCACCTGCCGTACCAGCGGCCGCCGCTCTCCAAGGCGTACCTCAGCGGCGAGTTCGACGAGCGCCGGCTGACGTTCAAGAAGGCCGACTGGTACGAGAAGCAGGGCATCGAGGTCGTGCATCAGGCAGCGGTGAGCATGGACCGCGCGAACCAGACGGTGAAGCTCGCCGGAGGGCTCGAGCTGGACTACGAACATCTCGTGCTGGCCACCGGCGCGCGGAACCGGCGGCTGTCCGTCCCCGGCGCGGACCTGGAGAACGTCGTGGACCTGCGCACCCGCGACGACGCGGAGGCACTCGCCGTTTCTTTGCCAGCCGCGAAGAACGTAGTGATCGTGGGGGCCGGCTTCATCGGCCTTGAGGTGGCGGCCTCGGTGCGGAAGATGGGTGCCGCGGTCCACGTCCTCGAGCTCGCGGACAGGGTGATGGAGCGTGCCCTTTCGCCCGAGGCCTCGGCGTACTTCAGCCGTGCCCATGCTCAAGCAGGCATCGAGATCCACACCGGTACAGGGATCACAGGCATCGAGGGCCGGGAGGGCCGCGTCGCGGAGGTCGTGACCAGCACCGGTGAACGGCTGTCTGCCGATCTAGTGCTCGTCGGGATCGGTGCGGTGCCCAATGCGGAGCTGGCTGAGGAGGCGGGTCTGGAGGTCGACGGCGGGGTCGTCGTCGACGAGATGCTCAGGACCAGTGATCCTGCTGTCAGCGCCATTGGAGACGTGGCAGTAGTGTCCGTATGCGCATCCGGTGCGCGGGTGCGCCTGGAGTCGGTGCAGAACGCCAATGATCAAGGGCGCTTCCTGGCTGAATCACTAACGGGGGCGCAGGGGTCCTATGCGAAGGTGCCGTGGTTCTGGTCGGACCAGGGTACGCACAAGCTGCAGATCGCGGGTGTGCGCGACGGCTGTGAAGAGACGGTGCTGCTGCCCGCGCACGGGCCGGAGGAGTTCATCGCTCTGCATTTCGCCGCCGGGTGGCTGCGGTGCGTCGAGACGGTGAACCGGGCAGGCGAGCACATGGCCGCGCGCAGAGGATTGGAGGCAGGAGTGATGCCGGGAGCTGAGGAAGTGCGAGCATCCGGCTTCGATCTGGGGGAGTGGGTCAGGACCCGCGTTCACCGGGGCTGAGTGCGGCGGTGACGAATCTGCGGGCTGAGCGGATGACGGTCTCCATGGGCACGTCCTGCTCGAGTGCGTACCAGTAGAGCTCACGGATGCCGCCCATCAGCATGATCGCCTCGTGCTCCTCGAGAGGAGAGACGCCACCGCAGACCATGCCGGTGTTCCGGGACATCGAGACGAGGAGTTGAACGTAGTCCTTGAGAATGTCCTTCTGCAGCCGGCGGCCAGCATCCCCCTTCAGGGGGGACGGGCGGATCTCCGGGGAGACGCTGACGGCGTCTCCCCACGCAGTGAGTGCGCGATCGACCTGTTCCTGCCAGCGGGCCCGGGGGTCGATGGCTTTCTGGACCGCGCCCAGCGTGCGGGTGCTCTCACGGCGCAGGAGTTGGAGGAAGCAGTCCTCCAGATTGTCGAAGGACGCGTAGAAGGTCCTGCGTGACGCTCTGGCGACTCGGACAACCTCTGTGACGGTGGCCGACTGGGGACCCTGCACGCGGATGACCTCTGACAGGCTGTCGAGGAACCTGTGCTGGTCGTGGCTGAGTTCCTGGTTTTGGGGCTTGACGGACGGCTCTTCTTGCACGTGATCATCATAGAGATTGCAGGGAGAGTGCGTCGGCGTTCGTGCTGGGCGTATGGTGTGTCGCTGCGGGCCGGCAGGGTAGGAACCGAGTTCCGCAGTACCTGTGACCTGCACGTCCTAGGCGCTCGTGTCGCCCACCGGAGACTTGAACCGCCCCAGGTTTGATGCCGCTGCTGTTTAAGTCCGGAAGGATGGACAGCATGCCGAAGAAGATCGATCCCCAGCTGCGCGCGAGGTGCGT
>QFNC01000153.1 GCA_003240695.1 Pseudoxanthomonas suwonensis
ACGCGGCGAGGAGATGGCGACTCGCCGCCTCGCCGCCCCCTGGCGGGCCGGGGACCTCAACCCCTTCCAGTCGGCGACGGCCAGGGAGGCGGAGAGGCTTGCGGACGAGGCGATCCTGCGCGCGATCGGATACGTCAGGCTCCTGGCGACGAGGGGGCTTCCCGCCGAGGGGCCGGGTATCCGGGACGGCCGGGCCTCCGCGGAGGCGGCCGTCCTGGCGCTCCTCACGGCCGGGGTCGCCCTCGGGTCGGAGGAGATCGAGAGGGCGGCGTCCGAAGCGGCCTCCGACCTGGACATCAGCCGGGAGCGGGTCGATCTCGCGCTGCGGAACGGCGGCCGCGACCCCTCCGCCGAGAACGATGATTCCGGGCCCGGGATGTGATCAGGGGGCCGGGGGCGAACCGTCCTCCGGCTCGTCCTCCGGTCCGGGCATGAACCGCTCCGCCCAGGCGCGGATCAGCGGCTCGGACCCGGCGGCCGCGACGCTCGCGGCCCGGACCGCCTTCACGTCCGCCTTGTCCAGCCCGACGTCGTCCCGAAGCGGGAAGGCGGGATCCGCGTCGATCCGGGTGTAAAGGTCCCGCATCGCCGCGCGCGCGACCCGCTCGGTCATGTCCGCCTGGGACCCGATCATCGTCCGGAAGATCCGGTTCCCTCGCAGCCAGTGAAGCGCCCCCATCGCGGGGGAGGCCGGCTCCCCCATCGGCGGGGAGGCGTTCATCGACCCGATCGAGAGCATGTGATCGAGCCCGCCGTGAAACCTCATGACGTGCGCCATCGCCAGCAGGTCCGGGGCGTTGGCGAAGATCGCCCCGTCCGCGTGAAGCGCGCCGTCGACCATGACGGCCGGGAACATCACCGGCGCCGCGGCGCTCGCGCAGACCGCGTCCTCCACCTTGACGTCGGGATGCGTCAGGCCGGAGAACAGCACGGCCGCCCCGTCATGCAGCCGGGTCGCGGTGACCAGAAGGGACGGGACGTCCGCCATCACCGCGTCGCCGCAGATCTCGCGCACGAGCATGCGCAGCGGCTGCGGGTCGTAGCGCGGCTCGGAGAGCCGGCGAACGATGTCGGGCGCCCAGGAGGAACGCTTGCGGGTGAAGGCGCGCGCGCCCCGCTCCACGAAGCCGAGCTTCAGCTCCCCCATGGGCACCCCGAAGGCGGCCGCCGCGGCCGTGATGGCGCCGGCGGACGTGCCGCAGAACGTGTCGAAACCGTCCCGCAGCGGGCCGCCCTCCCGCTCGAGCGTCTCGAGCAGGAGGACGCCGTAAAGCGCCTGGAAACCGCCGCCGCTGACGCAAAGGCACCGCATGACCCTGACCCTCCGATCCTTCCCC
>QFNC01000154.1 GCA_003240695.1 Pseudoxanthomonas suwonensis
CGTGAGCGAGGTCGAAGCGCAGGCGCTCGGCAGACTTATGCACGTTGAGGAAAATAACCGGCGTTGCCCTGTGCCGGAACGAGAACGCATCGATCGCCTAAAGCGGCCCGCCGGCTGAGTACACCTTGGCACCCTTGGACTCGAGAAGCTGCAGCAGGTTCTTGATCGGCGCCGCGCCAAGCCCCCACGCACCGCGCATTGCCTCCGCGGCCTGCTCGGCTGGGAGCACCTCGTCAGTATCGAGCAGATCCTGGAGCTCCGGCACGGCCGGAGCGGGGGGCTTAGTAGATCGCTTCGATCCAGTCCGAGAGTTCGATGGCTAGCGCAGAGAGCGACCGCGCGGTCTGCTCATCTTTCTTCGCCAGCCGAGACGTAGACCGGAAGTGGAAGGCGTCCGTGGGCGGCAGCGCAGTGACGGGGCCGTAGAAGAAATCGACTGGGAAGTCCAGGGCCTGCGCGAATTCGCGGATCAGCTCAGGGCTAGGAGTTCGTTTCAGGTTCTCCGTCTGAGAGATCCACGGCGCGGTGACCCCGACCTCAGGCGCGAGAGCGGTGGCCGTCATCTGTCGAATGGCGCGCGCCATCTCCAGGCGCGCGGGAACGAAGGTATTGCTCATCGGGTCAAACCCTTCGTCTTAGCGTCGGGCGATCTTGAACGAGAAGTCGTCCTCGTCGTTGCCCTCTTCGAAGCTGAATGCACCAAGCGCTAGGTCGAAGGCAGGGAAGATGATCCGTGCCGACCAGCTGTTCACGAAACTGCCGAGCCGTCCAACAGGCCGCGACAGGTCCATCCACCGCATGATCGTGCGCCGCACCAGCTCCCGTAGCGGCGAGGAGTACTTGTACTTCTTCTGCCGCGGCACCCCGGACGGCTTCTGCGACGCCAAGTACTCCAACGTCCGCCGCATCGAGCGCGCCGTCGAGGAGCACTACCGCACCGTCCAGTTCAGCCCCGACTTCCTCCAGGCCATGCGCAAGACCCTCGACGACGCCCTCGCCGAGCAAGAAGCCTCACAACCCGCCCTGAAGGAACAGCTCGAAGGGCAGCTGGAGCGCCTGGACGACCAGGAAAGCAACCTCTTGGAGCTGGTCGTCGACGACACCATCCCGAAGAAGAAGATCCGCGCCAAGCTCCGCGAGATCGGCGCTGAACGCGAACGCCTCACCGCCCAGCTCCAGGCCACCGTCGACACGCTCAAGGACGCGGTCGAGTTCACCGAGACCAACCTGCGCCTGCTCGAGCTCGACGGCCTCGGCGGTCGGGACGTGGTCCCGGACGTGCACACGCTGATCCGCGTCTGACGAGGGGGCGGGACTCCCCGTCGACGAGTCACACGCCCACTTCCCACCGAGCTGACCTGCAAACGGCCGGAATGAAGGCGATTCCGCGGCCTATACCGGCCGTCTGCAGGACAGCTCGCCGAGATCACGGGCCTCCGGAAACGCGAAAGTCCCGGTGAGAATGAGATTCTCACCGGGACTTTCCTCGGTCGGGCTGACAGGATTTGAACCTGCGACCCCTTGACCCCCAGTCAAGTGCGCTACCAAGCTGCGCTACAGCCCGTGGCGAATCGCGTCATCCGCGTTGTCGGGTGCGCGCCGACTGCGTTCCGGGGCATGGACGAGACCCTGGAGAACGAACAAGGGGCCCACGTCCTCTTCACAGACGCGAACCCCTCATCCCTTGACCAAGGGTGACCCGACCGTGAGTCCCCCGGCGACCCCCGCCCGCCGGAGAGCCGGCGGCACGGATGGTCTGCACTCGTCTCCCCCTCAGATGAGGGTTCAGTCGTGCACCCGGGAATGGTACCACGCCGGGAGCCCTCCGGATCCGCATCCGGGCGGGCCCGGCGGGTCAGAACCTGAAGCTCTGGTCCCCCACGCGAAACTCGACGTCCTTCAGGTCCGGGATGGCGTTGCGCGCCTGCTCCGCCACCTCCCGCATCGTGTCCTCGAGAACCTGGGGATCGGCCTCGAGGGCGGACTCCGCGTACTCCACGATCACGCGGCCGTCCTCGCGCAGCGCCTCCACGTCCGCCATGTCCGGGCCGGAGGGAAGGGACTTCATCAGGTCCTCGACGGCGGCCTCCGCCTCCAGGTCGAGCCCCTCGATGCGGGGCAGCTCCAGGTCGCGCAGGTCCTGCTCGGTGATCTCGCGCAGCGGCTCCGCCCGGCCGCGCAGGTCCTCGAGGAGCTCGCCG
>QFNC01000069.1 GCA_003240695.1 Pseudoxanthomonas suwonensis
CGACGCCGCCGCCGGTGACCTGCTCGTCAACCTCGTCGCCGCTCTCCAGCTCGGCATCGAGACCCGCTTCGGCGGCAGCATCGGCAACCTGGAGGTGGAGGTCATCGCCCACCCGAACCAGGCGGGGCACCAGGCCGTGCTGCTCTCCGACACCATCGTCGGCGGTACCGGATACCTCTTCGAGCTCGCCTCCGCGCCGTCGGCCTGGGACGTGCTGATCGCCGGACTCCGCGCGCTGGAGGCCTGCCCCTGCCAGGACGAGGGCCTCGCCGCCTGCCACCGCTGCCTGCTGCCGTACGTGCGCCCCATCGCCTATGAGCAGATGCGCCGCACCACCGCGATCGAGGCGCTGCACATCCTGCTCGGAAGCGAGGACCCACAGCCCGGAGCGATGCAGTGGACCGTCGAGGAGCGCGAGGTCGAGCTGACCGCCGTCACCGAGTCCCCCCTCGAACGTCGCTTCCGCAGCGCTTTCATCCAGGCCATGCAAAGCATCGATGGCGCAGACGTTGCAACCCGCGGCAACGACATCAGCGTGCGGCACGGCGGGCAGACCTTCACCCTCGCCTCACAGGTCGACATCGCCGGGGCCCGCCCCGACTTCGTCCTCACCTGGCCGGGCGGCGACGTCCAAGGCATCGCGCTCTTCACCGACGGCCGCACTTTCCACGCAACCGCGGTGAATAACAACGTGGCCGACGACGCGGTCAAGCGAATGCGGGTGCGTCGCGCCGGCTTCATGGTCCTCTCGATCACCAATGCCGACCTCGACGAGGACGCCGCCCGCGAGGTCGCCCCGGAGGGCGCACGATCCAACGGTGCCCTGCCGCCCTTCGTCGACGAAGGAATGGTCCGGCAGTGGGCCGACGGCGGTGTCCAGTACCGCGAGCTCGAACCGATGCTGCGCGCAACCCCGCTCGAGATCCTGGTTCGGGTCGTCCGACGGGCGAAGACCGACCGCCTGCAGCGACTCGGTGAGGAGCTGCCCTATCTGCTCGTCCCGACGACCGACCGCTCCGCGCTCACCACCCCCGGCGAGGACTCGGCCGAGCGCCTCGGCGCGAACCTGCTCGACGGGAGAATGCCCGACCCGTTCACCGATCCGATGCGCCTTGCCGTAGTGCGCGGCCGCGACGAGCTCGCCGCCGTCGGCCTGCTCGGTCCGCCGCGGCGGAGCCTCACCCTCGTCCTCGACGACCGCGAGGAGGCGCTGCGCCGCGAGAGCTCTGCCGAGTCGTGGCGGGCCTGGCTGCACCTGGCGAACCTCGCCATCGGACGAGGCGCGCGCCCCGCGCGTCACCTCGGCCGAGCAGCCGGCCGCGACCGCGGCAGGGATGCCGTCACGGACCGAACCCGCCCCGGACGCCGGGTTGCAGGACGAGCCGGCCATGCCGGGGGCGACTACGCTCCCCGCCGACTACGCCTTCATCGAGAGCGGAGGCAGAGCGGAGAAACCGCTGCCACCAGCCTGGCAGGAGGCCCTGGACGAGGCGTACGACGAGACCGAGAAGCAGCTCATTGGCGTCCTCGCCCGCTACGACATCGAACCGCCGGTCATTGGCGACGAGTACGGCGCCGGCACGCCGCTGGATTTTGCCTGGCCGGAGCGCAAGGTCGGCGTCACCTCCTCGGAGCTCGAGGCCCGTGAGCGTGCAGCCCTCGAGCAGGAGGGGTGGGAGATTGTCGGTCCCGACCCGAAGACTGTTCTCGCAGCACTGGAGCTGACCGACAAAGGAGACTCATGAGCGACGGCATCATCGCCATCTCGGACACCTTCCTGCCCACCCTGCAGAAGGTGCCCCGGGAGGTGGCCGGGCAGGTCACCTCCACCCTCGAGATGCTGCGGACCACTCCCGAGTCCCCGGGCCTGCATGTCGAGCCGCTCCAGAATGTGAAGGACGACCGGATCCGGTCCGTCCGCGTGAACCGCAAGTACCGGGTGCTGGTGTTCCGACTGAACTCATCGGGGCAGAACGTCTGGCTGGTCGAGGGCGTATACAACCACGACGACGCCTACGCCAAAGCCCCCACTCTCTACCTGCGCATGAACCCGATCTCCGGCACCACCGAGATCCGCTCCGACGACGACGCCGTGCAGACCGGAGGCGGCTACAGCGAGGAGGAGGTCCGCTCCCGCGCTGCCGCGCTCGCCGCACAGCTCGAGGCCGAGCGCCTTGCCGAGCAGCAGGCCGCGGAGGGCGCGCGTGAGGCGGACGTCGAGCGAAGCTCGGAGGGGGACGGCGAGGCCGGGCCGACGGGCCCGGTGCTCTCGGTGACCGCGCAGCAGCTCATCGACGACCTGGGCCTTGACCCGCACCTCGCCGAGCAGGCCGCGGAAGCCGACGACACCACCCTCTACGCGCTCGCCCAGAAGACCAAGAACTGGCAGGGCACCGCCCTGCTCGATCTCGCCACCGGCACCAGCCTCGAGGACGTGCGCGCGGCGTACTTCACCGGCGTCTCCGGCGGCAGCGCGGTGGGAACCCCCTCGGGCACCGAGGACGTCCTCCAGTCGCTCAGCGCCGAGAAGTCCCAGGCCAACTACCGCCTCATCGAAGACGACACGGCGCTCGCCGAGGTGCTCGCCTCCGGCAGTTTCGAGAAGTGGCGGATCTTTCTCCACCCCGAGCAGAAGACATACGTCGAGGTGAATACCCGCGGGCCTTACCGCGTCACCGGTGGCGCCGGCACCGGCAAGACCGTGGTCCTGGTCCACCGCGCCGTACGCCTGGCACGCAAGGCTGCGGAGAGCGGCGGCAGCGCCCGGATTGTCCTGACCACCTACACGCGCACCCTTGCCGACGCGCTCGCGCAGCAGGTTCGCGCCCTCGCGCCCAGCATCCCGCGCCCGGATGCGCTCGGCGCGCCCGGCATCCACGTCACCGGCGTGGACCGCATCGCCCACGGCGTCGTGACCTCCGCCCAGGACCTCAGCCCGATGGCCGAGGTGCTCGGCTGGACCACGAGGACCCCGAAGTTCTCCCGTCATGCCAGCGAATGGGATGCGGCGCTTCAGGCGGCAGCTGCTGCCGGTGTGCTCCGGGGCCGCTCGCAGCCGCATGTCACCACCGCCTTCCTCATCGACGAGTACCGCGAGGTCGTGCTGCCGCATCGGATCCTGACCGAGGCCGACTACCTGCGGGTCTCCCGTACCGGCCGCGGGACTCGTCTTGGCCGTGCCCAGCGTCGCGAGGTGTGGTCCGTGATCGCCGCGTACCGCGAGGGTGGGCAGCGGGATTCCGCCCTGGACTGGGACGAGACCTCCGCGGTCGCCGCCGCGATCCTCGACGCTCGGGCCGCAGCGACGGGGGAGCGGGTCGCCGACCACGTGCTGGTCGACGAGGGCCAGGACCTGCGTCCCACGCAGTGGCAGATGCTGCGGGCGCTGGTCGCCGAAGGCGAGGACGACATGTTCATCGCCGAGGATTCCCACCAGCGCATCTACTCCAACCCGGTGAAGCTCGGCCGGTACGGCATCGCGATCCGAGGCCGCTCACGGCGGCTCAAGCTCAACTACCGCACCACCGCGCAGAACCTCGACTTCGCCGTCTCGATTCTGCGCGGCGGCGACTTCGACATCGCCGCCATGGAAGACGACGACCTGCCCAGCAACGAGGTCGCCCATGGCCCTGAGCGCGGCACGTTCCGCTCGATCCGCACCGGGCCTGAGGTGACGTTCCTACCGGCGACCGACCTCGCTGACGAGATCGAGAAGGTCGCGGGCCTCATCCGGCAGTGGACCGAAGAGGTCGTCGATGAGGGAGGGGACGCCTCGACCATCGGGGTGCTCACCCGGTTCAAGAAGACCCGCGACACCCTGGTGCGCGCCCTCGACGATCGCGGCCTGCGCGTCGTCTCCGTGGACCGCAACACCAGCTACCGCGGAGGAGCACCGCTCGTGATGACCTTCCACCGCGCCAAGGGCATGGAGTTCACCCACGTGGTGCTGTTCGGGGTTGACGACTCCTCGAGCGTCGACGTGGCGCGAGGCGCGTATGACGAGCACGCGCGCGAGGCGGCCGAGCTGCAGGAGCGGTCGCTGTTGTACGTCGGCGCGACGCGGGCACGGGATCAGCTGGCGGTGGCATGGGCGGGGAAGGCGAACGGACTGCTCCAAGCGGGTACGGCGCTGAGCTGACCGTGACCGCGGCATTCACGATGCCCTGAAGACGAAAGAGGATGACCCGTTATGAAGGCCACAGAGACGACGCTCAAGGAGTTGCTCGAGGGCACCAAGCAGTACCAGGTGCCGCTGTACCAGCGCACCTACTCATGGACGAAGGACCAGCACGAGCGCCTGTGGCGTGACCTGGTGCTCCTCGCGGAGGACAGGCAGGTGAACCGGGATGCGACCCACTTCCTCGGCTCGGTCGTCCTCGCCCCGTCGCCCTCGAACGGGCCGACGGGCGTGCACCGGTACCTGGTCGTCGACGGCCAACAGCGCCTCACGACGCTCTCGATCCTGCTAGCGGCGCTGCGCGACCATCGCGCCGCCACGGAGGGATCGCAGCACCGGGACCGTATCAATGAGCAGTACCTCGAGAACAAGTGGGAGGAGGAGAGCGCCCGTCTCAAGCTTTCCCCGACCCAGGCAGATCGCGACTCCTACCGCGCCTGTATCCGCCAGACCAGCAGCGCCGGCAGCTCCGACGGGATCGGTGAGGCGTACCGGTACTTCACCGGGCGACTATCCGCCTCGGCGAACGAGGACACGCCGGTGGATGTCCAGGCCCTGGAGGAGGCGGTGCTGCTGGGCCTCGCCCTCGTCTCCGTCACCGCGCAGAAGGAGGACAACGTCCACCGAATCTTCGAGTCGCTGAACAATACGGGTCTCCAGCTCACCCAGGGGGACCTGCTGAGGAACCATCTCTTCATGCGCCTGGACAGCAAGGCGGAGGAGGCGTACACCGACCTCTGGCTCCCGCTGCAGAAGACACTGGCGCCCAAGCAGCTGGAGCTGCTGTTCTGGCTCGACCTGGTCCAGGACAACCCCAAGGCCCGACAGTCCACCATCTACTCCGACCAGGTGCAGCGTCTCGAGATGTTCCGGGACGAGCACGAGCTGGTTGAGGAGATCGCACGGTTCCGGCGCCTCGGAGGCCTGCTCGCCGTCATCCTGAACCCGGAGCGTGAGCAGGACGCGTATGTGCGTACGCGGCTCACCCGCCTGAAGGCCTGGGGGACGTCGACGGTCTACCCGCTGCTCCTGCACCTGATGGACCGCCGTGATCGTGGGACGTCGTCCTCGGCCGAGATCGGCGCCGCGATGCTCTCCGTCGAATCCTTCCTGGTGCGGCGGCTCCTCATCGGGCGGGCAACGGCGAACATCAACCGCACCCTGCTCGCCACGACCTCCGAGGTGAAGGACGAGGAGGACGTCGCGGCCGCCGTGCACCGCTACCTCTCCACAGGCCGGAAGTACTTCGCCTCCGACAAGGAGGTCGCCGCGAGCCTCGCGACGGTCCCCTTCTATCTCAACGGACGGAGCAACCAGCGCAAGCTCGTGCTGCAGTGGATCGAGGAGTCCTACGAGAGCAAAGAGCCCGTCGACCCCTCCCAGCTCACCATCGAGCACGTCATGCCGCGCACGCCGACCGAGGCCTGGCGGGAGGAGCTCGCCCCCGAGCTCGGTGAGGAAGAATCGTTCGAGGAGGTCCACCAGGGCCTCCAGCACACCCTGGGGAATCTCACCCTGACCGGCTACAACTCCACGCTCAGCAACAGCCCGTTCTCGGTCAAGCGGAAACATCTCACTACCAGTGGGCTACGGATGAACCAGGAGATCGCCTCCGTGGAATCGTGGGGTCGTGAGGCGATCCGCGCGAGGGCTCGGGCACTCGCGGCGAGGATCGCGACGATATGGCCGGAACCGGAGCACACTGCCCAGGTGGAGGAGCTCCCGCCGAGCTGGCAGAAGCTCGCCAGGGCCATCGCAGAGATCCCTCCAGGGGCTTGGACCACGTACGGCGATCTCGCCGCGCTCATCGGCAGCCATCCGGTCCCGGTGGGGGCGCGCATCGCGAAGTATCCGATGAGCAACGGGCATCGGGTGCTGCAGGTCGAGGGCACGATCTCGCCAGGTTTCCGGTGGTACGAGCCCGGCCGGACGGACGATCCCCGAGCCGTGCTCGAGGAGGAAGGCCTCCGATTCGACGCCGCCGGTCGCGCAGACCGTTCACAACGGCTTTCCGCCGACGACCTCGCCGACCTCATGGGAGTCACCTCTGAGGACATCCCCGGCATCATGTCGGTCCCAGCCGGCCAGGACGAGACGCTGCACGAGTCGTTCCTCAAACAGCTCGGAGCGGAAGCAACTCCCGCAGAGTTCGATGCCGTGCTGCACGTGATCAGTGCCTGGGAGGGTCTCGGCGGAGAAGTCAGCTATGGAACGGCCAAGACGACGTCCTGCTTCCTGATCTCGCGTGCGCCGTCCAAAGGATCCATATGGCCCGTCGCGATCTACCCCGACGGGTACATCGAAGTGGTCTTCCAGTATCTTGCGACGCGTCCGCCATTCGACGTCCTCCAGAAGAGGGACGAGCTGCGGTCACGGCTCAACACGATCTCCGGAGTCGACATTCCGACGTCGAAGCTCGCACTCCGTCCGAACGTGAAGTTCTCGTCGATCTCCAGCACTTCCGGGCTGGAGACGTTCGTCAGCACTCTGGAGTGGTTCTTCCGCGAGGTGGATGAGCACTGGAGCTCGCCCGTAGATGGGGACGACGAGCTCGCCTTCGATCTCGTCGACGTGGGCGCCGAGGAGTAGGAGGACCGTCGCAGCCGGCATGGTGAATACTCATTCCTGTCCGCCCAACGATCTGAGCGAGATTGGTTCCACCTTCGAGCGCACCGGGGAGCAGCGAGGCGTCCCTCGCGAGGGAACGGCCACTGCTCGGGAGGGCGTCCAGGTGTGGAGCAATGTCGCGTGGGGACAGGGATGCTGTCATGCCGTGGTCCGTGCGAGCCAGGCGCCGGAGGCGTTCGTCTGTCTGACCCCTTCTGAACACTTGTCGCAATGACCCACCTCTCGGTGGTGAGTCCTTCAGTGAAAGGTCGCGCCGCAAAAAGCGGCGCAGGTGATGAGATGTCTGTGCCTCCTCAGGGGTCCGTCGGCCCTGACTTGCACAGATGAAGCAGGTTCTCGGCCGTCTTGAGGGTGTCGATGCTGTTCAGGGAGTTTCGGCTCGGCAGATTGGGTCACTAATCTGGCGGGTAGGATCGGGTGATGGCTCCGTTTCTGAGGAAGGTGACGACTGCCTCCGGGGCGACGGCGGTCCAGGTCGTGGCCAAGGAGGGTCGCCGCAATCGGGTCCTTGAGCACCTTGGCTCTGCGCATGCCGAGGCGGAGTTGGCGGCGTTGATGCATCTTGGCCGTGAACGCCTGCTCGCGGGGCAGGGTCAAGTCCCAGGAAGTGGTGTAGCGATCCTTCGATGAGGGGTCAGGCTGTCAGCGCGGGCAGGGCATCGGTGTTCACCTCGTTCACGGGGCTGGTG
>QFNC01000031.1 GCA_003240695.1 Pseudoxanthomonas suwonensis
GTCGGCGATTTCGCCATCCGCGCCGGGCTTGCCGTCGCCGCTCCAGTTGCCGCCGTCGGCATCGAAGCGGTATTCGGTGCTGCGGAAGCTGATGAAGTATTTGGAGGGGTCTTTTTTGCTCTGGAACAGGGTTCCGGAAAAGCCGGAGACGTCGTTCGGGTAGTGCGCGACAATGCGGAAATTGGCCTCGAAGTAAGCGAATTGCGTGCTCGTCATTCGTGTTGCACCACCGAGAACATCTTTGTCTGGCGTTTCATCTCCCGTCATGAAGTCGATATTGTTGCTCCCTGCTTTCAGGACGACGGCTAGTTCTTTGCTGCCGCCCAAAAAGTCAACTTGATGCAGATAACTCTCCGCAGCGCATTGCAGCAGTGCCATGTCCAGTAAGTTGCGCGCTTTCATGTTTTCAGTTTCACTGCTCATACTTTTTCTCCATCTGTGCTTTGAGGTAATTGTGGTATTGATCCAAGAATTCACTATCCAAATACTTGTCGTTGACATTGATGTCCGGTCTAAGAACCTTTATTACAAATTTTGGTATAGGAACTGCTTGGTCTGATTTGACGCATTCTCTTGCAGCGTACCAGTTGGTCCAGTTTGGCTTCCTGAGAATGAAAGTTGAATTGAACGTGCGCTTGACACCAAGTATGCTTTTGGACGCCTTGTCTACAATTAAGTATTCCCCGCCGCCTATGCCAAACTCTCTGTCCCTTGGGCGACGAATGCCCCGCCAAGTGTAGGCGTAATTAGACAGCAGAGTTAAGGCTGCGCTGCGACGTTGCACATACGGAACATCCAGTGCTAATCCGGACGCCGGTCTCCAGTTAGCTTCCACGCCATATGGATAGCGCCCCAGATCGTCTTGTTCGGCCCTTTCCACACGGAAATATTGATGCTCAGCATCTGGCATCTCATACTCAACATACTCGTATACGCCATATAGGGGTTGAACATATGAGCCACCAATGCCACTGGCATCTCGATCCAGTTGATCATCATCGCTCAGCCAACCCATTCCGGTGACTTCCTCCGGTGCATAGCGATCCGTATTCAATGGGCTGGCTTCGCTGTTGCCGCGCGGTCGCATCAGGTGGAACCCCCGCACATCCCTAGCCGGCTGCACGATCACCTCCACGTCCTCGGTGGCGCACAGGTGCTCGAAGTACTGCTGCCCCACCGACTTGCCGCCGTAGCCTTCCTTCAGCCGTGCGGCACGGAAGTCGAACGGCACCGGCTGCGGCATGCCAGGTGGCAGCGGCAGGGTGTGGGAATAGTCGTAGGCAGCCTTTTCCACCGGATTGGTGGGGATGTCCCAGGGTTTTTCCTCCGGCACCTTCACGAACGGGCTGCATTCCGGGTAGAACAGGTAGCAGCGCACATGCCCGCGCCAGTGCACGACGGCGGCGATGCCGGCAGCGCCGAATGCGGCCAGCAGCAGGACGATGTTCAGTGGTGTGCGCATGTCACGTTCCTTGGGCGCTGTGCCAGCTGCGCGGTGGCGAAGCCGATGTCGGCGATTTCGCCATCCGCGCCGGGCTTGCCGTCGCCGCTCCAGTTGCCGCCGTCGGCATCGAAGCGGTATTCGCGTCGAAATAGGCGAGCTGTGTTTCCGTAATTCGCGTGGCACCGCCCAGTACCGGAGTATCAATAGTGTCGCCGTCTTTCAGAAAAGACGGATTGTTGCTCCCGGATTTCAGAACATCTGACAAATCGAATCCATTCGGTTTGTACAATTTAGACTGGTCCAGATAGCTTTCTGCAGCGCATTGCAACAATGCCATATCCAGCAGCAGGCGCGCTGACAGATTGTTTGATTCATTGCTCATTTCGCTTCTCCATCAGTTTTTCAAGGGTAAGGTGGTATTCCGGAATCAATGATGGATCAAGGAACCGATTATTGACAGTTATTTGTGGGTTAAGTGTTTTCGTGACAAATAATGGAACGTGTCGAACTTCGTGAACTGGATGCATGCATTCCCGTGCCGCATACCAGTTTGTCCAGCCAGGCTTTCTAGGCACGTAGGTAGAGTTAAATGTTCGCTTTGTTCCTAATACAGAGTTGGACGCTTTGTCCACGACGAGATACTCTCCGCCGCCAATGCCGAATTCCCTGTCCCTGGGTCGACGTATCCCGCGCCACGTGTATCCGTACATCGATTTCAAGTCCGCGACTTCACTGCGGCGATGTAGGTATGGCATCCGCACCGGAAATCCGGACCCTGGCCTCCAGTTGGCTTCCACGCCATGTGGATAACGTTTCAGATCGCCTTGTTCGGCTCTTTCCACACGATAATAATGGCGTGCTTCATCAGGCGATTCGAATTCAACGTATTCATAGAGTCCGGACAGCGGTTGTACATAGCGCCTGCCGATGCTGATTGCCTCGTTGTCAAGTTGGTCGCCGTCGGACAGCCAGCCATGCCCCGTGACTTCCTCCAGTCGATAGCGATCCGTGTTGAGATCGCGCGTGGCCTCGATATTCCCCCGCGGTCGCAATATCTGGAACCCCCGCACATCCTTGGCCGGCTGCACGATCACTTCCACGTCCTCGGTGGCGCACAGGTGCTCGAAGTACTGCTGCCCCACCGATTTGCCGCCGTAGCCTTCCTGCAGCCGCGCGGTACGGAAGTCGAACGGCACCGGTTGCGGCATGCCCGGCGGCAGCGGCAGGGCGTGGGAATAGTCGTAGGCGGCCTTTTCCACCGGATTGACGGGGATGTCCCAGGGTTTTTCCTCCGGCACCTTCACGAACGGGCTGCATTCCGGGTAGAACAGGTAGCAGCGCACATGCCCGCGCCAGTGCACGGCTGCGGCGATGCCGGCAGCGGCAATGGCGGCGGCGAGCAGGGCGATTTTCAGTGGTGTGCGCATGTGGACTCTCGTGTCGCTGGAATGGGGTGGGTCATCGCTCGCGCAGGGCCTCGCCCGCATGCTGCTGCAGCGGGCTGAGCAGGTAGCCGATGATGCGGCGCTGGCCGGTGCGGATTTCCACGCTCAGGCTCATGCCCGGCGACAGTCGCACCGGCACGCCGTTCACCGCCACGCTGTCGCGCTGCAGGACGATGCGGGCGGGAAACACCAGGCCCAGTTGCTCGTCCTGGGTGGCATCGTGCGACACGCTGGCAACGGTGCCCTGCAGATAGCCGTAGCGGGTGTAGGGAAAGCTGTCGATCTTCACCGTGGCCGATTGCCCGGCCCGGACAAAGCCGATGTCGCGGTTCAGCACCACGGCTTCCACCTCCAGCGTGTCCTGCCCGGGCACGATGGCCAGCAGCGGCTGCGCCGGGGTCACCACGCCGCCCACGGTGTGCACCGCCAGCTGCTGCACGGTGCCGGCCACCGGTGCACGCAATGCCAATTGCCGATCGCGCTGGCGGGTGCGCAGCAGTTCCGGAGCGGATTGCCGCACCTGTTCCTCGGCCTGACGCAGCTGGTCCAGGGTCTGCCGGCGGAAGTCGGCCACCAGCAGGTCCAGTTCCTCGCGGGTGGCCTGCAGTGCCGATCGCGCTTCCTGCAGGCGGTTGCGCTGCGTGGCCAGCTGGCTTTCGGCGGCAATGCGTTCCTGCTGGCGCAGCAGATAGTCGTGCCGGCCCACGTACTGGCCGGTTATCAGCCGGGCGTAATCGTCCTCGCGCACGCGGGCGATGCGCACGGTTTCGGCCAGCGGCGCCAGCATGGCCTGCAGCGTGGCGATTTCCGCCTCGCGCTGGGCCATGCCGGCCTGCAGACCCTCGCGCTTCTGTTGCCAGGCAGCGTATTCGCTGCTGGCCAGCTGCTGTTCGGCCTGCCAGCGGTCGGCGGGCAGGGCAGGGTCAGGTTGCAGACGCGGTGGTTGCTGGTTGGCGATGGCGTCGCGCACGGCCTGCAGGCGCAGGCGCGCCAGCTGCGCGTCCAGCAGGCTGGCATCGGCCCGGGTCACGTCGGTGCGTGCGCCGGTGGCATCCAGTTCGATCAGCAACTGGCCTGCCGGCACCTGCTGGCCATCGCGCACGTGGATGCGGGTGACCACGGCGGTTTCGGCCGGCTGGATCACCTTGGTGCGACCACTGGCCACGATCTTGCCCGGGGCCACGGCCACGATGTCCACCCTGCCCAGGCAGGCCCACAGCAGCGCGATGCAGAAAAAGGCGATGATCAGGCGCAGGGTCCAGCGGGCGGCCGGGGACACCGGCGTTTCCATCAGTTCCAGATGGGCCGGCAGGAATTCGATTTCCTCGGCGGTGCGCGGCGGCGACTGCATGGCATGGCGGTTGGTCCAGGCGGCACCGAACACCGCGGCGTAACGGCGCAGGAAGTCGCCCAGGCCCTGCAGCACGTGGTTCATGGGGCGGTACCTCCCTGCTGCAGGCGATGCAGGCGGGCGTAGTGGCCATCGGCAATGGCCAGCAGCGCGGCGTGGCTGCCGGATTCGACGATCTCGCCCTTCTCCACCACCACGATGCGGTGCGCCTGCCGCACGGTGGACAGGCGGTGGGCGATGATCAGCACGGTGCGGCCCTTGCAGATGGCGCGCATGTTGGCCATCACCGCGTGCTCGGATTCGTAGTCCAGCGCGCTGGTGGCCTCGTCGAAGATCAGGATGCGCGGGTCGGTGATCAGCGCGCGGGCAATCGCCACCCGCTGCCGCTGCCCGCCGGACAGGCCGGTGCCGTGTTCGCCCACCGGCGTGTCGTAGCCTTCGGGCAGTTCGGTGATGAAATCGTGCGCGCCGGCCAGCTTGGCGGCATGGATCACCCGTTCCATCGGCAGGCCGGGGTCGGCCAGGGCGATGTTCTCGCGCACGGATTTGTTGAACAGGAAGTTTTCCTGCAGCACCACGCCCAATTGCCGACGCAGCCAAGCCGGATCGGCCATGGCCAGGTCCTGCCCGTCCACCAGCACGCGGCCGCGTTCGGGCGTGTACAGGCGCTGCACCAGCTTGGTCAGCGTGCTCTTGCCCGACCCGGAGCGGCCGACGATCCCGATCACCTCGCCCGCGCGGATGTCCAGATCGATGCCGCGCAGCACCTCCGGCGCATCCGGCCGATAGCGGAACGCGACCCGTTCGAAGGTCACCCGCCCCTGGATCGGCGGCAGGGCCATGCGGCTGCCGGGGATTTCAGTGCGCGTGTTCAAAATGTCGCCCAGCCGCTTCACCGAGATGCCCACCTGCTGGAAGTCCTGCCACAGCTGGGCCAGGCGGATGATCGGCGCGGTGACCTGTCCGGACAGCATGTTGAAGGCGATCAGCTGGCCCAGGGTCAGCTGGTTGTCGATGACCAGCTGCGCGCCGACGTACAGGATCGCCACGCTCACCAGCTTCTGCACCAGTTGCACCGCCTGCTGGCCCAGCGTGGCGACCTTGGTCACCCGGAATCCGGCGGTCACGTAGCCGGCCAGCTGGCTGTCCCAAGTGCGGGTCATGCGCGGGGCCACGGCGGTGGCCTTGACCGTGCCGATGCCGCTGACCGTTTCCACCAGGAACGACTGGTTGTCGGCACCGCGGGCGAACTTCTCGTCCAGGCGCCGGCGCAGCACCCGGGTGATGCCGGCCGAAATCAGCGCATACACCGGCAGCGACAGCAGCACGATCAGGGTCAGCCAGCCGCTGTACCACAGCATCACCGCCAGGAACACGCCAGTGAACAGCAGGTCCAGCACCGATGTAAGCGCCTGCCCGGTCAGGAACTGGCGGATGCTGTCCAGCTCGCGCACCCGGGCGATGGTGTCGCCCACGCGGCGCGACTCGAACCAGGCCAGCGGCAGGTTCAGCACGTGCCGGAACAGCCGGGCGCCCAGTTCCACGTCGATCTTGCTGGTGGTGTGCGCGAACACGTAGGTGCGCAGCCCGTTCATCACCACGTCGAACACGGCCATGGTCAGCAAGCCGATGGCGACCACGTTCAGCGTGGTCATGGCGTGGTGCACCAGCACCTTGTCCATCACCACCTGGTAGAAGAGAGGCGTCACCAGCGCGAACAGCTGGATGAACAGCGACACCACGAACACCTCGCCCGCAGGCGACGGTACTTGATCGCCGCCGGCACGAACCAGGCGAAATCGAACCGCGCCAGTTCGCCCAGCACCGACGCGCGCGAGGCCACCTGCATCAGGCGACCGGCGTAGCGCTGCTCGAACTGTTCGCGGGTCAGCCTGTGCGGGCGCTTGTGCTGCAGATCGTGGATCAGCACCGCGCTGCCGCCGTCCAGCACCCGGGCTATCAGGAAGGGCGGATCGTCGTGGTGGCTCCAGGCCAGCGCAGGCAGATTGGCGCTGCCGATGCGGTGGGCCGGTTGCTTGCCGATGCGTGCTTTCAGGCCCAGCCGCTTCGCGGCCAGCAGCAGGGTGGCGTCGTCAAAGGGTTCCGCGCCGCATCCCAGTTCGTGGGCCAGTTGCTGCGGATCGGCGGCGATGCCGTGGAAGCGGGCCAGCAGCACCAGGCCATGCAGGGCGGCATCCGGTGGGGCAGCCTCATTCGCGGCAGGTGCCATTGCATCGGGTGCTGCAGGCATCGTTTCGTCCATGATCGCGATTGGCCGGGGGTAAGCCAGGGGAGGGGATGGCGACAGCATGTCAGCCTGCAACGGCGTCCACGAGACCGTGCGACAGTCATTGAATCCGTCCGCCGGGCTGGATGCGCACGCATGCTGGCGTCGCCTGCAGCATGCGCGGATGTGACAGCGTCAGGCGTGTCCGGCGCTGCTGTCGCCACCGGCCACCGGCAGCTGCCAGCCACGCCGGATGGCCAGAAACCGCAGACCGAAACAGGCAGCTGCGCCGACGGTCATCAGCAGCGGCATGGGCAGGGCCAGCCATGTCCCGGCCACCACGATCGCGGAGGCGAGCAGGGCCGCCACGGCGTACAGTTCGCGCTGTAGCACGCTGGGCACTTTCGCCACCAGAATGTCGCGGGCCATGCCACCGCCGATCCCGGCCAGCATGCCCAGCAGCAACGCGGCGAGCGGTCCGGCACCGTAGTGAAGCGCCTTTTCCGCGCCGATGACCGCGAACAGCCCCAGTCCTGCGGCATCGAACAGCTGCACCGGATTGCGCAGGCGCTCCACGACCCGGCCTTGATAGAACACCAGCATGCCGGCCAGCAGCGATGCGGCGCCATAGCGCCAGTCGCTGAAGGCCAACGGCGGCGTCGCGCCGAGCAACACGTCGCGGGCGATGCCACCGGCGGTGGCGGCCACGAAGGACAGCACCAGCACGCCGAACAGGTCGAGACGACGGCGCGCGCCCTCGGTGGCACCGCTGATGGCGAAGGCGAAGGTGCCGGCCAAGTCCAGCAGCGGGACGAGATGCAGAGTCATTTCGGGCCCTTGCGTCGCTGCACGCGCAGGCGACGGGCTGGTTGGTGGCTATGGGTGGACTCGAACCACCGACCCCAGCATTATGAGTGCTGTGCTCTAACCGGCTGAGCTACATAGCCGAAACCCGGCCCATCGGGCGGGAGCCGCGAATTTTCGCTGCTGCGCGGCCGTTCGTCAATCCTGAGGAGCTTGGGTGAGCAGGGTCGGCGCTTGAGGCCGGGCCCGTGGCATGGCACAGTCATGTCCAGTTGATTCACAGGAGTCCGCATCGTGATCGATCCGGACGGTTACCGACCCAATGTGGGCATCGTGCTGATGCACCCGGACGGGCGCGTGTTCTGGGCGCGCCGGGTGCGCCGCGATGGCTGGCAGTTCCCGCAGGGCGGGATGAACAGCGACGAAACCCCTCGCGAGGCGATGTACCGCGAGCTGCGCGAGGAAACCGGCCTGCTGGCCGAACACGTGACCGAACTGGGCGCGACTCCCGGCTGGCTGCGCTACCGGCTGCCCAGGCGTGCCATCCGCCGCAACGACAAGCTGGTGTGCATCGGCCAGAAGCAGGTCTGGTTCCTGCTGAAGCTGACCGGCAGCGATGCCGACCTGCGGCTGGATGCCAGCAGCCATCCGGAATTCGACCACTGGCGCTGGGTGGACTACTGGTATCCGCTGCAGCACGTGGTGACCTTCAAGCGCGGCGTGTACGCCAGCGCGTTGCGGCATCTGGCGCCGTTCGCGCGGGCCGAGGCCGGCGAATCCGCGATTCCGGCCGGGGGCGATGCGACGGTGCCCGCTGCGCGTTCATCCGAACGCACGCACAGGCCTCGGAGCGGCTGAACATCGGTTGCCGATGGATTGACAATCATTCTCATTTGTATTTCACTGTCGATCTCGTCCAGACCGATGTCCGCCATGTACGTGTGCCTGTGCCACGGCATTACCGAAAGCCAGATCCGCACTGCCGCCGCGCAGGGCTGCGACAGCGTGTCCGAACTGACCATGCACACCGGTGCAGGCAGCAGCTGCGGGTCGTGCCTGGAGATGGTGATGGTGGTGCTGGAACAGGCGCGCGGACGCCAGCCGCTGCAGGTGCTGGAACAGGCTGCGTGACGCTGCTGCGGTGTTGTCCGATGCGGCGAACGGATGCACCTGATTCGCATTCCATCGCCATGATGCCGGCTGCAGTACAGTGCGCGCTTCCCATCTGCATGGAGCCGACATGAAAGGCGATGCCAAGGTCATCCAGATCCTCAACAAGGTGCTGTACAACGAACTGACCGCCATCAACCAGTATTTCCTGCACGCGAAGATGCTGAAGAACTGGGGCCTGAAGGAACTGGCCGAGCACGAATACCACGAGTCGATCGACGAGATGAAGCACGCCGACAAGCTGGCCGAGCGCATCCTGTTCCTCGATGGCCTGCCCAATTTCCAGGCGCTGGGCAAGCTGCGCATCGGCGAAGGACCGAGGGAAGTGCTGGAATGCGACCTGGCGCTGGAACTGGACGCCGTGCCGGACCTGCGCGAGGGCATTGCCCATTGCGAAAGCGTGGGGGACTACATCAGCCGCGACCTGCTGGCCGGCATCCTGGAGTCCGAGGAGGAGCACATCGACTGGATCGAGACGCAGCTGGGCCTGATCGCGCGCATCGGCGAAAACAACTATCTGTTGACCCGCACCGGCGGCTGACCAGGCTTGGCGGCCTGATTCAGCTGCGGGGCAGACGCTGCAGCAGGGCGGTACGCACGCGTGCCAGTTCCTGCGACAGGATGGCCACGGCCACGGCAGGCTTGTTCAGGCTGCGCTCGCGCGCGCCCTTTTCGATGCTGAGCGCCACAGCCGACAGGGTCGTGGCCCCCAGATTGGCGCTGGAGGATTTCAGCGTGTGCGCGGCGTTGCGCAGCTCGTCCCAGTCGGGGCCGACCGAGGCGGCCTGCAGACGTGCCATCAGCTTGGGCGCATCCTCCAGATACACGGCGATCAGCTGGTTGAGTTCGTTGCCGAGCAAGTCGTGCAATTCGTCGAGTGTGCCTGTGTCCAGCGGAGGCGTGTTGGCGACGGCGGATTCGATCACCGATGGAATTGCAGTCGATCCAGCGGAATCTGCCGGGGGCGAGGCAGAGGTCATCGGCTGATCCGCGCTGGGCGCAGGTGCCGGCGCACGGTCTGCGGGCGTCGGGGCTGGCGATGCAGATACAGTCGGACTGATCGCCACAGCCGGTGCAGTCGGATTCGGCAAGGGCGGATTCGGTGGCGATGACGCCTGCACGGACGCCGATGCCGGCGGCCTCGGTTCGGGCGGGATGGCGGCTGCAGCAGTGCGGCTGGGCGGCATAGCTGCACCGGCGTGGATGGCCACTGCGGGCGGTTGCGGCACGGCGATCGATGGCGTCGCGATCGGAGCTGTCGTGGCCGGCGGCTGGGCCATCGAGGGCGGTGACGGCGGCGGCGAGATCGGCGACGGATCGGACAGCCCTGCCGGCGCTGGCGCGGCATCGAACCAGGTTTCGCCGATGCCGGCATCGGGTAACAGGTCGATGCCGCTCAGGATGGCGGGCGCGCTGAGATAGGACTCGTCATGCGCGATGGTGCTGCCTGTCGTCGATGCCAGGTCCGGGATGGTTGTCGATGTCGCGGCGGGAATCGGGCTGTCTGCGGGAACCCGATGTTCGTCGATCGGCACTGCGGCCGGCTCGCCCATTGCAGCAACGGGTGCGGCAACGCCGATGCCGTGCTCGAGCGGCGCTGGCGCTACGGCCGCGGCAGCTTGCAGCTGTTGCGGCGACGGCGGCGCGGCCGGCGGCTGGCTGCCGGGCTTCCAGCCCGTCCAGCGCTGCAGGCATTGTTCCAGGTTCTGGCGCTTCACCGGTTTGGACAGGTAGTCGTCCATGCCGGCGCCCAGGCATTTCTCGCGGTCGCCGGCCATGGCATTGGCGGTCATCGCCACGATGGTCAGGCGGGCCTGGTTGCCGGTGGCTTCGCGTTCGCGCCAGCGGCGGGTGGCGGTATAGCCGTCCAGCACCGGCATCTGGCAATCCATGAACACGATGTCGTAGCGGCCGGAGGCCATGCGGTTCAGCGCGGCCTGGCCGTCGGGTGCCGAGTCGCTGCTCAGGCCGATGGCGGTCAGCAGGCGCTGCGCCACCATCAGGTTCACCGGGTTGTCCTCCACCACCAGCACCCGCGGCGGGCGCGCCGACTGGGCGGCGGCGGCATGCTGTACCGGGCTGGCCGATGGTCGCGGCGTGCCGCTTTCCGGCAAGGACGCAGACGCTGCCACATCGGTCGCGGCCAGGTCGGGGTCGCTGAGCGTATCGCGCAGACTGGTATCCAGCGAGTGGTAGCCGACCACGCGAGTGCCTGGCTGCAGCTGCAACGACAGCCCTTCGTCGGCCAACACCACCAATCGCGCATCACTGCCGAGCAGTCGGGTCAGATTGCGCTGCAGCAACGGCAGCATGCTGCCGGCACTGGAGGCGTCCACGACCACGAATCGGTAGGGATTCCCGCCGGACGACACGGCCCGCAGTTGCGACAGCGCTTCCTGGGTGGATTCCACCAGGGTGACGCGGTGTCCCCACTGCGCCAGCAACGCGTTCAGGCGCGTGCGCATCGGCGAGGGCGCGCACAGCAGCAGCAGCCGGTTGCCGGCCACCGGATCGCGCTGTGCCGGCAGGTCGCCCTGCGCTTTGAGCATCGGGATCTCGAACCAGAACTGCGAGCCGCGGTCGGGTTCGGACTCCACGCCGATGCGGCCGTCCATCAGCTCCACGATTCGCTTGCAGATGGCCAGTCCCAGGCCGGTGCCGCCGTACAGCCGCGTGGTTGAGGTGTCGGCCTGCTGGAACGGGCGGAACAGCCGGCCGCGCTTGTCCGCGCTGATGCCGATGCCGGTATCGCGCACTTCGAAGCGCAACTGGTGATGATGGGCGGTTTCGCCCAGCCGCCGCACGATCACGCGGATGCTGCCGCGTTCGGTGAACTTGACCGCATTGCCGACCAGGTTGCTCAGCACCTGGCGCAGCCGCACCGGATCGCCGCGCAGCGACAGCCGCACCGCCGGATCGATTTCCAGCATCAGCTGCAGGCCCTTGGCCTCGGCCGGGCGCTGCAGCGGGCGGACCACCGTTTCCATCAGCTCGCGCAGGTTGAACGCGGTGGTTTCCAGATCGAGGTGATTGGCTTCCAGCTTGGAGTAGTCGAGGATGTCATCGACGATGCGCAGCAGTTGCTGCGAGGACGAGAATGCCGTGCGCACCAGTTCCTGCTCGGTGCCCTGCAGGTCCGAATCCAGCAGCATGTCGAGCATCGGGATGATGCCGTTCAGCGGCGTGCGGATCTCGTGGCTCATGGTGGCGAAGAACTCGCCCTTGGCCAGCACCGCGGCTTCGGCATCCTGCTTGGCGCGGGTCAGCTGGCCTTCCAGCTGCGAGTGTTCGGTCACCTGCCGGTTCAGTCGTTCGATCAGCGCCTGCTGTTCCTCGCGCGCGAGGCGTTCGACCTGCTCGCGCCGGCGTTGTCCCAGCATGATCACCCCCAGCAGGATGGCCGCCATGGCCGCCAGCAGGAAGGCCAGCCAGCCGTACAGGGCCGAGCCGGTGCCGGCCTGCAGCAGGAACAGCACCGCGGCGAGCCCCGCGCCGGCCAATGCCGCCATGCGCATCAGGCTGTCCTGTCGTGCGGGTGTGGCCATGTCAGAGCACCGCGTGGCTGAAGTCGAAGTCCAGTGCCGCCTGCGGCGCCTGCACCAGATTGCCCTGGATGAAGTCGATGCCGCTCATCCACAGCAGCGCGGCCTCCTGCGGGTCTTCCAGTTGCTGAGCGATCACCTGGATGCCCTGGCGGTGCAGGCGGTCGATGAGCATGCGGATTTCGTCGCGTGCGTGCAGCGCACCGCGGGAGTAGTCCGGCGACAGGCGGATGTAGTCCAGCGGCAGCTGGTTCAGGATGGCGTCGTATTCGGGCGCCTGCCGGTAACCGCTCAGGCACAGCGGAATGCCGGCGGCCACCATGCCTTCGCTGAAGCGGCGCAAGGTGGCCGAACTGGTCTGCATATCCTGCAAGCGCAGATCGATGACCAGCGATGCACGCGGTACGCCACGGTTGCCGAGTGCCTGCGCCAGCCAGCCTGCATGGGTATCGTCGGCCAGTGTCTGCGGCGACTGGGTCACGAACAGACGGGCCGGGCGCTGCGGGTGGTCGGCCAGATAGGCGATGGCCTGTTCCATCACCCATCGATCCACCGCCGGCATCAGGCCGGCCTCTTCGACCTTGGGCAGGAAGTCGCGTGCCGGCCGGACCGTGCCGTCGGGACCGAGGGCACGCACCAGCACCTGGAACTGCGCCTGGTCGCCGCCCGCCACGGCCACGACCGGCTGGAACACCAGCTCCAGGCGATCCTCGCCCAGCACCTGCTGCAGGTCGCCGGCGTGATCCGAGCCGGCGATGGCGGAGCCGACATGCCCTGCCACGCGCTTGGGCTGCTGGCGCGCCTTGCGCAGTGCCTGTTCGGCCGCGTCGATCACGTGGCCGGCGGTTGCCTGGCCCTGATCCAGCAGCACGTAGCCGATGGCCGTTTCCAGTGGCTGCAAGGCTCCGCCCAGCGGCAGCGTGTGGCTGCTGGCATCCTCGTGCAGGCGCAGCGACAGGGCGTGCAGTTGCGAGGCATTGGCGTCCGGCACGAACACCAGGAAGGAGTCGTCGTTGAGACGGGCGATCGGATGCTCCCCGCCGAGCCGGCCGATGATGTGACCGGCCTGCTCCATCAGCAGTTCCAGTGCGGCATATCCCAGCGACTGGTGGATCCGCTGCGCGCCCTGCACTTCGACCAGTTGCACGGCGCCACCGCTGCCCTGTTCCAGGGCTTGGTTGATGCAGTCGATCACGTACTGGCGCTGGTGCAGCCCGGTGCGCGGATCGCGCAGGGCGGTATCGGCGCGCGACTGCTGCAGCGCCCGTGCCCGCTTGATGCGGCTCTGCACGGCGGAGATCAGCAGCCGTGGCCGCACCGGCTTGGACAGGTAGTCGTCCGCGCCGTGCTCCAGCACCTCGAACTGGCGTTCCGGATCCGGATCGCCGGTCAGGAACACGATGGGCATGTGGGCTAACCCGGTCTCGCTGCGGATCATGCTGGTCAGGTCGGTGCCGGTCAGCCGCTCCAGGTGCAGATCCATCAGCACCAAATCGGGTTTCAGCTGGCGCAGCGCCGACATCACTTCGGTGGCTTCGCTGACCACGTTGGATTCGATCCCGGCCCCGCGCAGGATGGTCTGGGCGAACAAACCCTGACTGCGGTCGTCCTCCACGATCAGCACGCGGTATGCTGCATCCACCGCCTGGACGGCATCGCTTGCCGACGGACCGATGCCGGCGCCGACCGGGGCGCTGCCGTCGGGTGCCGCGGATGCCATCGCGCCCACGCCCACGGTTGCCTCCGCGATCTGCAGCGGTGCCATGCGCGGGGGGGCGTCGGGCCAGCGCGATGCGTAGTCCGCGGGCGGGTACTCGGCACGCGCCGCCCTGGATTTGGGCGCGTTGCCAGACAAGGAAGAAGTCGTCGCCTGGTTCATCGGAACTCCCGGTGCATGGGGCGATTATGCATCGGTTGGCAGGGACTCGGGGTTGCCGGCATGCCCGACCGGCAACCGGGTCAGCCCGCTTGCACCCGCGGACGGCGCCATGCGGCGATTTTGCGCCAGGCCCACCACAGCAGCACCACGAACAGCAGCGTGAGCGCGATCACGATGCCCAGCGCCACCAGCGGGTAGGTCAGCAGCAGGCCCAGACCGCCGAGCACCACGGTGTCTTCGGTCAGCGATGCCGACCAGTTGGTTACCGGTTCCGGCGAGGTGTTGAGCAGCAGCCGCGACCCGGCCTTCAGGCCGTGGCTGGCCAGGGCGACGCCCGCGCCGGTGGCCAGCATGCCGGGGCTGAGATCGCCATCGGGGGACAGCGTGGCCGCTGCCAGAAAGGCCCCGACCGGCACCCGCAGCAGGGTGTGCAGCAGGTCCCAGCCGGAATCCACCCCGGGAATCTTGTCGGCGAAGAACTCCACTGCCGCCAGCAGCCCGGAAACGCCCAGCACCCATGGCGAGGTGGTCGGCTCCAGCGCCTGCGGCAAGTCCAGCCAGCCGAGTACGCCGGCAATGCCCACGCCGAATACCGTCAGGTAGACGCGCACCCCGGACAACCACGCCAGCACGATGCCGATGGCGAACAAATGTGCTTCGGTCATGTCCAATCCCCCAGAACGCAACCGGAACCAGCCGGGACACCGCACATCATAAACAGATCGCCGCAATGCAAGCTGACTTGACGCGTCCTGCCATGCAGCCGCCTAATCGCCCGACATGAATGCATCCCAAACGACCGAGCCATCTGGCGAGGCCTCGCCATCGGTGGATGTGCAGGCCGGATCTGCGCCAGCTGCGGAGGCCTCCGTTGCAGCGACCCCCCATGCCGGCAGCGGGATGCTGGCCTATGCAGCCATCGCCGTGTTCCTGGCGGCGCTGGCATTCGGCGGCTGGGGCGCGTGGCAGGTGTTGCATCCGCCAGCAGGAAGGGGCGATGCAGCGGACCACGAACGTCGCATCGATGCATTGCAGCAGCGCATCGCCACGCTGGAGCAATCCGATCAAGTCAGCCGCAGCGCCAATGCCGACCTGCAGAAGACCCTGGCCGAACGCGACGAGGAAATCGCCGGACTGCAGGCCGACGTGGCCTTCTACGAGCGCTTCGTCGGCGCCCCCGGGCAGCGCCGGGGCCTGGCGGTGCATGCGTTGGAATTGCGCACGCGCACGCCCGGGGTGTGGCAGTTCACCGCCACGCTGACCCAGAACCTGACCCGCGGCGAGGAGAATGCCGGCACGCTGTCATTGCAGGTGGAGGGCAGCCGCAACGGCCAGCTGGAGCGGCTGGACTGGCCGGTTCTGCGCCAGCAGGCCGAAGCCGACGGCCTGCCCTATGCCTTCAAGTATTTCCAGCGTCTGGAAGGTGACATCCTGCTGCCGGACGGCTTCCAGCCCGTTCGCGTCATCGCGCGCGTGGTCCCGCGCGGCGGCAAGCCGGTGGAGCAGTCGTTCGCCTGGGCCGATGCCGCCAGCCAGCACTCCGGAACTTGAAGCGCGGCGGCAGATGCCCCATCCATCCGGTATCGTGTCGCTTTGCTTCGTGATCCCGCCATGCATGCCATTGCCACCCCGTCGCTGCTCGATTTCACCTCCGCCGCCGCCGCCAAGGTGCGCGAGCTGATTGCCGAGGAAGGCAATCCCGGATTGAAACTGCGCGTGTACATCCAGGGCGGCGGCTGTTCGGGCTTCCAGTACGGATTCGAGTTCGACGAGGCCCAGGCCGAGGACGACCTGGCCGTGGTCACCGATTCGGTCACCCTGCTGGTGGATCCGCTGAGCCTGCAGTACCTGCAGGGCGCACAAGTGGACTACGTGGAGAATCTGCAGGGCGCGCAGTTCACCATCCGCAATCCCAATGCCAAATCCACCTGCGGCTGCGGCTCCTCCTTCACGATGTAGGGCTGCGGGGTGACACGGCCGCCATCCCCGGGTTTCGCGTTCGTGGCAGGTGCGCTGGATCGCGCCGATGCCCTGCGCGACGATCCCGCTGCGCTGCGTCGGCTGTGGTTGGATGCGCGGTTGCTGCTGCTCGACGGCGATGGTCGCGCGCGATGCGTCGATGGCGGCGGGCGTCACCGGGATTGGCGCGACGATCACCTGTTTCTGGGCATGCGCGACGGCCGCGCCTGGTTCGCCTTGCCGGACGAAACGGGCCCTGCCGATGTGCACGAGCCCTCCATCGATCTGCGTACGGCAGCCGACAGCTGGCCCGCCGACCAGGCCACCGCGTTTGCCCAGGCCCGCGCGGTGCTGCACTGGCGTGCGCGGCACCGGTTCTGCCCGGTCTGCGGACAGGTGCTGCGCTATCGCAGGGCGGGTTGGGAAGGCTGGTGCGAGGCCTGCGGGCAGGTGCACTATCCGCGCACCGATCCTGCAGTGATCATGGCCGTGAGCGACGGTGAACGCCTGCTGCTGGGGCGGCAGGCCGGCTGGCCGGCGCGCCGCTATTCCACCCTGGCCGGATTCGTGGAGCCGGGCGAAACCCTGGAACAGACGGTGGCCCGCGAGACGCTGGAAGAAAGCGGCGTGCGTGTCGTGCGCAGCCGCTATCTGGCGTCGCAGCCGTGGCCGTTTCCGGGTTCGCTGATGCTGGGCTTCATCGCCCATGCGCATGCCGACGTGCCGCATGCGGCCGACGAACTGGAGGATGCGCAGTGGTTCACGGCTGCGCAGGTCGGGCAGGCCCTGCAGGCGCCGGATCACGCGGATGCGCCACTGCGCCTGTCGCCGCCCCTGTCCATTTCGCGCTGGCTGATTCAGACCTGGCACGCGGGCCTGCGCGCCTGACCGACAGCACCTAGAATGCCGGCATGATGTACACCACGCTGCTGTCGGCGATCGTTGCACTGCTGCTGGGCCATCTGGCCCGGCCCTTGGCAATGGCCATGCGCCGTTACGGCTGGTGGCGGTGGTGGCTGCGGCATCTGGACGCGCTGTTCGACGAAAGCGGCGTCTGGCGCAGTGGCTGGGGCATCGTGATCGCGCTGCTGCCGGTGCTGGCGGCGATGCTGGCCCTGCAGATCGCGGCCAGTTTCTCCTGGTGGCGCCTGGGAGCGTTGCTGCTGGGCGTGATCGTGCTGTTCCACTGCTGGGGACCGCGCGACCTGGACGTGGATGTCGCTGCAGTGGTCGATGCCGCGGATGCCGCGTCGCGCCTGCAAGCCGCGCAGCAGTTGTGGCCGCCGCACGGGCAGGCCACGTTGGAACCACGCGCGCTGGTTGGACGGGTCTTCCACACCGCGCTGGAGCGCTGGTTCGGGCCGCTGTTCTGGTTCGGTCTGCTGGGCCCGGTCGGGGCATTGCTGTACCGGCTGGTGGTGGAAGCAGCGCAGGGCAGTGCCTCAGCCGTGTTGCCGGCGTCCAGCGCACGCGGCGCAGCCCGGATGAAGCGCTGGCTGGACTGGCCGGCCGCGCAACTGCTGACCCTCAGCCTGGCCTTGGTGGGCGATGCTGCCAGCGTGCGCGATGCCTGGAAGCGCCATGGCGGCGCCGACCATGACGCGCAGGCCGATTTTCTAGGCGCCGCCGGTCGTGCCAGCGTGCGCGAGGAGCTGGCCGATGAAGCGCAGGATCTGGTACTGGACGGCATGGACGATGCCGCCGCCATCACGGTCGAACTGGGCCCGTTGCCGGAACTGCGCGATGCGATGAGCCTGCTGTGGCGCTGCCTGATGATCTGGCTGCTGGTGCTGGCGGCCTTCGTGCTGGCCGGCTGGATGCTGTAGCAGCATCGGCCAGGCATGGATGCCGCTTCAGGCCGGTGCGAGCCACTGGAATGGTGGCCATGGCAGGTTGCGGGCGACCCAGTACGAGGACACCAGCGCAGCCCACAGCAGGGGCTTGGCCATCATGCGGATGACCGGTGCGCTCCAGGCCGGACGCCAGCCGCCGGCCCAGGCCCAGGCCAGCACGCCGAATGGCAACAGCAGTACCGCCAGCGGATTCATCTCCAGCGCGCGCAGGATGTCGCCGTGCACCAGTGCATTCAGCATCCGGGTGATGCCGCAGCTGCGACACCAGTCACCGGTCAGGGCATGGAAGATGCAGGGCGCGAACGGACTGTCGGTCGCATTCGGATCGTGCAGATGCAGCACGGCCGTGCTGAACCACCTGACCGACGCACGGATGCCGATCACAGCCAGCCCCCGTGCGTGTCGTGCCGATGAAGCGGCGATGGTTGCAGCCCATGGCTGCATTTGCAGGCATCAGGCGGCGTCGCCCCGCAACTGCCGCACCGCCGCCTCCAGCGCCGCTGCCGAGGCCGTGCGACCGTCCACCGGCGCAGCCGCGATCACCTCCACGTGCGCGCGGAAACGGCGCGGCACACGCATCCGGCCCAGGCGGCCGTCGCGGCGGCTCCACATGCTGCTCCACATGCCGCGCAGGGCCATCGGGATCACCGGTACGGGCCGGCGCTGCAGGATTTTCTCCACCCCGGACTTGAACGGCGCGATGGCGCCATCTTTCGTCAATGCCCCTTCCGGAAAGATGCAGACCAGTTCGCCGTCGGCCAGGGCGGCATCGATCGCGTCGAAGGCGCGCTGCATCAGTTCGGGATTCTCCTTTGCCGGGGCGATCGGGATGGCCTTGGCGGTGCGGAAGATCCAGCGCATGACCGGGATGTGGAAGATGCGCCAGTACATCACGAAGCGCACCGGCCGCTTGATCACGCCAGACAGGATCAGCGCATCCATGTAGCTGACGTGGTTGCACACGATCAACGCCGCACCTTCATCGGGTACGGCATCTTCCACACCGTGCGCACGAATGCGATACAGCGCGCTGGTCATCAGCCAGGCCACGAAGCGCATCGCGAATTCCGGCACGATGGTGAAAATCCACGCCGCCACCACGGCATTGGCGATGGCCAATGCCAGGAACACCTGCGGAATGCTCCAGTGCAGCCAGCGCTGCACCGCGATGCCGATCAGCGCCGCCAGCACGATGAACACCGCGTTCTGCACGTTCATGCCGGCGATCACGCGGGCCATTTCGGCGGGCGGCGTGCGGCTCTGGATCAGCGCGAACAGCGGCACCACGTAGAACCCGGCAAACAGCCCCACACCCAGCAGGTCGACGACGATCCGCACGCTGCCCGGTTGCTGCAGGAACCGGGTGACCGACAGGCCGCTGGCAAGCGCCAGGCCCGACCGTGCAAAATACAGATCCAGCAGGAACACGCTGATGCCCAGTGCGCCCAGCGGTACCAGGCCGATTTCCACGGTGCGGCCCGACAGCCGTTCGCACAGCAGCGACCCGACGCCGGTGCCGATGGAAAACAGCGCCAGCGCGAACACGTACAGTCCCTGCGCACCGCCCAGGTTCAGTTCGGCATAGCTGGGCAGCTGCGCTGTGATCACCGTACCGATGAACCAGAACCACGACACACCCAGCACGGCATTGCGCACCGCCGGCTGCTTGCGGGTGAGCTTCCAGATGGCCAGCGTTTCCGGGATCGGATTCCAGCCGATGCGCAGATCGGGCGCACCGGCGCCGGCGCGCGGAATCATGCGGCTGACGATGTTGCCGGCAATGGCCAGCGTCACCACGCTGGCAGCGGCCGCGTGCGGACCGTACTGGCCGGCGATCTGGAAAATGATCCCGCCCAGCACCATGCCCAGCAAAATCGATACCGAGGTGCCCATCTCCACCAGGCCGTTGCCGCCGGTCAGTTCCTGCTTGTGCAGCACCGTCGGCAGGATCGAGTACTTCACCGGTCCGAACAGGGTGGACTGCACGCCGGTGCCGAACAGCGCCACCAGCAGCACGGTCATGTCCTGCAGCAGGAAACCCGCGGCCGCCAGCGACATGATGCCGATTTCCATGGCGGTTGTGATGCGGATCAGCCGCGATTTCTCCAGTTTTTCGGCCAGCTGTCCGGCGTGCGCCGAGAACAGGAAGTAGGGCAGGATGAACAGCGCCGGCGCCAGGTTGGTGTACAGCGTGCGCTGCTCGGCCGGCACGCCCGCCCAGAACAGCAGCCCGATGATCGCCTGCCGGAACACGTTGTCGTTGAACGCGCCGAAGCACTGGGTGACGAAGAACGGCAGGAAACGCCGTTGCCTGAGCAGGTCGAACTGGTTGTGGGCCATGCCGATGCGGTTCCCGAGCCACTTGCGGTGCGGCATGATGGTACGGCACCCGGTGCGATCTGGGATGCGTGGTCGATGCACGAGGATGCAATGCAGTACCGTCTAGATGTCAGGGTCAAGGGGATGCGGGCACTGGGCCGCCTCCTGGCGATGGCTGCGTGCTTCCTGCTGCTCGCCACTTCGGGCTGCGAACGCTACGAGCAGAAAGGCGGGAAGGTCTATTGCCGCGAGTCATCCGGAGGCATGCAGACCAACCCCGTGCTGATTGCGCAGGCCGATCCGGACACGTTCCACCCCTTGCGGCACCGGTATGCGCGCGACCGGCATCGCGTGTACTACCGCGGCAGGGTGTTGGAAGGCGCGCAGCCGGGATACATCAAAGCGCTGGCGCGTGCTTATGCCCGCGACCGGCGCTCGGCGTACTGCGAAGCACAGCCGATTCCGGGCGCCGATCCGCGCACGTTCCGGGTGATAAATACCGAATATGCGGCGGATGCGAAGCGGATCTACTGGTGCACCACGGACCTGACCGGCGCGCATCTGCCCAGTTTCCGGCTGCTGCAGCACGGCAATGGCGCGATGGATCGCCGCTCGGTATTCCGCGGCCGCGAGCGCGTGGACGTGTGCCGGCGCGCCACCTTCCGCGAAATCGACGCGGAATGGCAAACCGATGGCCAGTGCGTGTACCGCTATCTGGAACGGCAACCCATGATCGACGCCGCAAGTTTCGAAGTGCTGGGGAAGAAGTACGTGCGCGATCGTTCGCGCGTGTACACCATCGACACCATTGATGGCGTGGTGGTCGTGGCGGGTGCCGATCCTGCCACGTTCCGCGAGGTCGCCGATGCCGGTCGCTACGGCGATGTCCACGGCCAGGACAGCAAGGGCTGCTACGCAGGTCGATGCCGGCTGGCGTGCTCCGCACTGCTTGCGCAGCCGTGAGTCGGCGTATTTCCAGTCACGTGGCTTGCAGCGCCCGCCAGCCGATGTCGCCGCGGTGGAATTCGCCATCCCAAGTGATGCCCTGCACGCCGGCATAGGCGGTGCGTTGCGCCTCGGCCAGCGAGTTGCCCAGCGCGGTCACGCACAGCACCCGGCCGCCGCAGGTGCTGACGGTGCCGTCGGCATCGCGGTGTGTGCCGGCGTGGAACACCTTGCAATCCGATGGCGGTGGCGTGTCCAGCCCGTCGATGGCATCGCCGGTGCGCGGTGCAGTGGGGTATCCCTCCGCCGCCATCACCACGCCCAGCGCCGGCTGCGGATTCCACTGCGGCTGGCAGTCGTGCAGGTGGCCGTCCGCCGCGGCTTGCAGCAGGTCGCACAGATCGCTTTGCAGGCGCAGCAGGATCGGCTGGGTTTCCGGATCGCCCAGGCGCACGTTGAATTCGATCACCTTCGGCGCGCCGTCGGGCGCGATCATCAGCCCGGCATACAGGAATCCGGTGAATGGCGTGCCGTCGGCAATCATGCCGGCCACCGTGGGCTGGATGATCTCGCGCATCACCCGCGCGTGCACGGCGGCGGTCACCACCGGAGCCGGCGAATACGCGCCCATGCCGCCGGTGTTGGGGCCGGTGTCGCCATCGCCCACGCGCTTGTGGTCCTGGCTGGTGGCCAGCGGAATGACGGTGCGGCCATCGACCAGACAGATGAAGCTGGCTTCCTCGCCGGGCAGGAAGTCCTCGATCACCACGCGGCTGCCGGCCTCGCCCAGCGCGGCCTCGTCCAGCATGTCGCGCACGGCGGTTTCGGCCTGTTCCAGCGATTCGGCCACCACCACGCCCTTGCCGGCGGCCAGCCCGTCGGCCTTGATCACGATAGGTACGCTACGGACATGGATGGCATCGATGGCGGCCTGGACATCGGTGAACACCGCATGCGCGGCCGTGGGAATGCCATGCCGCACCAGGAAGTCCTTGGCGAAGGCCTTGCTGCCTTCCAGCCGTGCGGCGGCGGCGGTGGGACCGACGATGCGCAGGCCGGCCTGGCGGAAATGGTCGACGATGCCGGCCACCAGCGGCCCTTCCGGGCCGACCACGGTCAGGGCAACGGCTTCGTCCTGCGCCAGTGCCAGCAGGGCATCGATGTCGCCCGCGGAAATGGCCACGTTGCGGCATTTCGGTTCGCGGTCGGTGCCGGCATTGCCGGGCGCGACCAGCACCTCATCGACCTGCGGCGACTGCGCCAGTTTCCAGGTCAGTGCGTGTTCGCGGCCACCGGAGCCGATCACCAGCAACTTCATGTTCCGATCCCGTCATCGCGAGGCGGCAGTGTATCGCGACCACCGCGATGGCCTTGTGTCAGTGCCGGAAATGGCGGATGCCGGTGAACACCATCGCCATGCCGTGCGCGTCGGCAGCGGTGATCACCTCGGCATCGCGCAACGAGCCGCCGGGCTGGATCACCGCGGCGATGCCGGCCGCGGCGGCGGCATCGATGCCGTCGCGGAACGGGAAGAACGCATCGCTGGCCATCACCGCACCGGCTACCGGCAGTCCGGCTTCGTCGGCCTTGAGCACGGCGATCTTCGCGCTGACCACGCGGCTCATCTGCCCGGCGCCGATGCCGATGGTGCGCCGGTCTTTCGCGTACACGATGGCATTGGATTTCACGAATTTCGCCACCTGCCAGGCGAACAGCAGGTCGTCGAACTGGGCGTCGGTGGGGGCGACGCGGGTGACCACCCTGAGCGCATCGCGCGACACGGCGTGCTGGTCGGCGGTCTGCATCAACAGGCCGGAATTGACCCGCTTGATGTCGATGAAGAACGCAGGGCGCGCGGCATCGGCATGGTCGATGCGCAGCAGACGCACATTGGCCTTCCCGGCGGCGTGCGACAGCGCATCGTCGGCATAGCCGGGTGCGATGATCACCTCCACGAACTGGCGCTCGAGCAGGGTCGCCATGGTCGTGGCATCGACCGGCCGGTTGAACGCGATGATGCCGCCGAACGCGGAGGTGGGATCGGTGGCGTGGGCATGTTCGTAGGCTTGCAGCGTGTCGGACCCCACGGCCACCCCGCAGGGATTGGCGTGCTTCACGATCACGCAGGCCGGCGCATCGAACTGGCGCACGCATTCCCAGGCGGCATCGGCATCGGCGATGTTGTTGTAGCTCAGCGCCTTGCCCTGCACTTGCCTGAAGGTGGCCAGCGATCCGGGTGCCGGATGCAGATCGCGGTAGAACGCGGCCTGCTGGTGCGGATTTTCGCCGTAGCGCAGATCCATCACCTTGACGAAGCTGCCGTTGGCCTGCGTCGGGAACAGGGTTCGACTGCCATCCGGCTGCAGCGATCCCAGCGTGTCGGCAATCGCGGCATCGTAGGCGGCCACGCGCTGGAACGCGGCCACCGCCAGCCGCCAGCGGGTGTCGGCATCCACATGGCCGTCGTTGTGCTGCAACGTGTCGATGAGTGCCGGATACTGGTCCGGATCGGTGGCGACCGCGACGCGGGCGTGGTTCTTGGCCGCGGAGCGCAGCATGGCCGGGCCGCCGATGTCGATGTTCTCGATCAGCGCATCCAGCGTGGCGTCGGGTTGCCGTGCCACCTGCTCGAACGGGTACAGGTTCAGCACCAGCAGATCGATCGGCGCGATGCCGTGTGCGGCCATCACCGCATCGTCGACGCCGGCGCGTCCCAGCAGGGCGCCATGCACGGCCGGATGCAGGGTCTTGACCCGGCCGTCCATCATTTCCGGAACGCCGGTCAATTCGTCCACGCTGCGCACGGGCAGGCCGCAGTCCTGCAGCAGGCGTGCGGTGCCGCCGGTGGAGATCAATTCCACGCCCAGATCGTGCAAGGCGCGGGCCAGTTCCGGCAGGCCGCGCTTGTCCGACACCGACAACAGGGCGCGACGGATGCGGACGGGCTGGGTCATGGGGTGTGGGGTGGGTGGCGGGAATGCCGTATTGTAGAAGCCGGGAAGGTCAGGGGACGGCATGTCGATCTATGCGTTGAAGTCGCGGTTTCAGGATCTGCTGCGGCCGCTGGTGCGGCGCCTGCAGGCAGCCGGGATCACCGCCAACCAGGTGACGGCGCTGGCGATGCTGCTGTCGCTGCTGGTGGCGGCGCTGGTGTGGTGGCACGGCCCTGCACGGCCTTTGCTGTACCTGCTGCTGCCGGGCTGGATGTTCCTGCGCATGGCGCTGAATGCCATCGACGGCATGCTGGCCCGCGAATTCGGCCAGCAGTCGCGGCTGGGCGCGTACTTGAACGAATTGAGCGACGTGCTGGCCGATGCGGCGCTGTACCTGAGCCTGCTGAGCGTGCCGGGCATGCCGATGCACGCGCCGTGGCTGTTTGCCTGGACCGCGGCGCTGACCGAATACGCCGGTGTGCTCGGCCTGATGGTCGGTGCGACCCGCCGCTACGACGGCCCGATGGGCAAGAGCGACCGTGCGGCGGTGATCGGGGTACTGGGCGTGCTGCTGGCGCTCGGCTGGATCGGTGGCCAGCACCTCGCCTGGGTGCTGTGGATCGCCTCGGCGCTGTGCGCGGTCACGGTGGTGCGGCGGGTGCATTCGGGATTGAAACAGGGAGAACACGCATGAACGCCACCACCGACGCGACGCAGGCCGCCGGTACGCAACGGGCCTGCACCGAGCACGCCTTCGACAGCTTCGATGGCCAGTCGCTGTTCTACCGGCACTGGCCGGCGACACAGCCGTCGCGCGGGGCCATCATCGTGCTGCATCGCGGTCACGAACATTCCGGGCGCATCGCGCATCTGGTGGACGAACTTGACCTGCCCGACACCGATTTCTTCGCTTGGGATGCCCGTGGCAACGGACGTTCGCCCGGGCCGCGCGGCGATGCACCCGGGTTCATGGGGCTGGTGCGCGATCTGCAGGCGTTCGTGGTGCATCTGCAGGCCACGCACGCGCTGCACATCGAACAGACCAGCGTGGTGGCGCAAAGCGTGGGCGCGGTGGTGGCGGCCACCTGGGTGCACGATTACGCGCCGAAGTTGCAGGCGCTGGTGCTGGCCTCGCCGGCGTTCAAGGTGAAGCTGTACGTGCCCTTCGCGCGGCCCGGCCTGAAGCTGATGCAGGCGATTCGCGGCAATTTTTTCGTCAACAGCTACGTCAAGCCGAAGTTCCTCACCCACGATCCTGCGCGCATCGCCAGTTACCAGGCCGACCCGCTGATCGCGCGGCCGATTTCGGTGCGTGTGCTGCTGGGCCTGTACGACACCGCCGAACGCATCGTGGCCGATGCGCAGGCGATCATCGTGCCGACACAGCTGCTGGTGTCCGGATCGGACTTCGTGGTGCATCGCGGGCCGCAGGACCGGTTTTTCGAACGGCTCGGTGCGCACGTGAAGCAGCGCCATCTGCTGCCCGGGTTTTTCCACGACACCCTGGGCGAACGCGACCGCGCGCCGGCGGTGGCGTTGATCCGCGATTTCCTGCTGCAGCGCCGGGAACAAGCCGCACCACTGCCGTCGCTGCTGGATGCGCATCGACACGGGCACAGCTTCGATGAAGCACAGCAACTGGCATGGCCGTTGCCGCGCTGGAGTCTGCGCGATCTGTACTGGCGGTTCACCCGCGCGGGCCTGCGCATGGGCGGGGGATTGTCGAAGGGCGTGAAACTGGGGCTGGACACCGGATTCGATTCCGGCAGTACCCTGGATTACGTGTACGAAAACACCCCGAGCGGCCGCAGCGTGCTGGGACGCCTGATCGATCGCAATTATCTGAATGCCATCGGCTGGCGCGGCATCCGCGTGCGTGGCGCGCATCTGCAGGCGACCCTGCGCGATGCGGCCCGCCGCTTGCGTGCACAGGGCCAGCCGGTGGATGTGGTGGACATCGCTGCCGGGCATGGCCGCTACGTGCTGGAAGCACTGGCTGCGCGCGACGGCGACCGCGCCGACCGCATCCGTCTGCGCGATTACAGCGCGTTGAATGTGGAGATGGGCCGTGCATTGATTGCGCGGCTGGATGCGGGCGACATCGCCCAGTTCGATCAAGGCGATGCCTTCGATGAAACGTCGCTGGCGGCGTTGTTGCCACGTCCCACGCTGGCGGTGGTGTCGGGCCTGTACGAGCTGTTTCCGGACAACGCGTTGCTGGAACGCTCGTTGCGCGGGCTGGCGCAGGCGCTGGTGCCCGGTGGCTACATCGCCTACACCGGGCAGCCGTGGCATCCGCAGCTGGAGTTCATCGCCCGCGCGCTCACCAGCCACCGCGGTGGCGATGCGTGGGTGATGCGGCGGCGCTCGCAAGCGGAGATGGATCAGCTGGTGGAGGCGGCCGGCTTCCGCAAGATCGGGCAGGCCATCGACGACTGGGGCATCTTCACCGTGTCGCTGGCGCAACGGGTCTCCGCCTGATGCCAGCCGCCGAAGCAAAGCGTCCCTGGCGGCGCGCGCTGCTGTGGTTGCTGCTGCTGGGGCCGTTCTTCTTCGCCAGTTATGGCCTGGCCACGCACCTGGCAGCGCAGCGCGTCGACGTGCCAAGCGTGGTGTTCGACTGGGAGCGGCACCTGCCGTTCTGGCCATGGACCATCGTGCCGTACTGGTCCATCGACCTGCTGTACGGGGTGTCGCTGTTCCTGTGCACGCGCCGCCACGAACTGGACCGGCACGCGTTGCGCCTGCTCACTGCACAGGTGGTTGCGGTGACCTGCTTCATCCTTTGGCCGCTCCGCTTCAGTTTCGAGCGGCCCGACACGCAAGGCGCATTCGGCTGGATGTTCGACGTGCTGGCCGGATTCGACAAGCCGTTCAACCAGGCGCCATCGCTGCACATCGCCCTGCTGGTGATCCTGTGGGTGAAGTTTTCCGACCACCTGCGCGGCGCGTGGCGCTGGCTGCTGCATGGCTGGTTCGCAATGATCGGCATGTCGGTGTTGACGACCTGGCAGCACCATTTCCTGGACGTGCCGACCGGCGCATTGCTGGGCTGGCTGTGCGTGTGGCTATGGCCGGACATGCCGTTCGCATCACCATTGCGTCGTGGCATGGAGCCAATGCATCCCCGACGCATCCGTCTTGCACTGGTCTATGCCGTCGGCGGGGCGCTGTTTGCTACAGCGGCTGTCGTGTTGCGCGGCACGGCCTGGTGGCTGCTGTGGGTCACGGTGGCGTTGTGGCTGGTGGCATTGGCCTATGCCTGGACGGGCGCTGGTGCCTTCCAGAAGGATGGCGATGCCCGCATGCGCCCGGCGGTCCGTTGGCTGATGGCACCGTACCAGTGGGCGGCGTGGGTCAATTCGCGGCTGTGGACGCGTCGGCATCCGCAGCCGGTGCACATCGGCGCAGGGGTGTGGCTGGGTCGTCTGCCCACCCAACGCGACCGCCACCGCTTCGCCGCGGTGGTGGATGTGAGTGCGGAGCTGCCGCTGCCGCATCCCGGTGCGCACGATACGGCCGTGCCGATGCTCGATCTGGTACCGCCAAGCGCGATGCAGCTGCGGCAGGCCGCCTCCACCATCGAGGCCGCCCGTACGCATGGCGAGGTGCTGGTGTGCTGCGCCCTGGGCTATTCGCGCAGCGCCTGCGCCGTGGCTGCCTGGTTGCTGCAGTCTGGCCGCGCAACCGATTGGCCATCGGCATTGCTGCAGGTGCAGGCCGCCAAGCCCACGGTGGTGTTGGGCGATGCCCATCGGGCGATCGGGCTACCGGACGCATCGAAAACGGTGCCGCATGTCGCCTGAGGTCGCCCACCTGCAGACCGTCGCGGCCTGGTTGCGGCTGGGGCGGCGCGTGGATGCGGTATCACGATTGTTGCTGCTGGCCACGCTGCTGGCAGGCATCGCATGGCTGTGCTGGCCACAGGCCGCGTCATCGGCGTGCACACGTGTGGGATTGGCGATCGCATGGCTGGCCGGACTGGTGCAATGCGTGTATGCCGCCCGGGTGCAGTTCGATGCCGACCTGTTCGCACAGGCGGCCATGCAGGCGCGCGAATCGGATGCCGACAGCGTGCGGGATGATCTGGATGCGGCCCTGCTGCAGTTGGGCTTGCTGCCGATGGCGAAGGCCGGGCGCGACTGGCCGGCACGTGTCGCGGGCGCGCGCCGTTTGCTGCGCCGGCAATGCCGGTGGCATCTGGCACAATGGCTCGCATTCGTGGTCGCGTTCGCCTGTGCCGCGATCACGGGGAGATGACACGTGCTGGCCAACCTGCTTGCCGACGGATTCAGCATGGGCATCCAGACCATCACCGGTGCGCGCGCGATCTGGCGCTGCCAGCCCTCGGCCGAACACCGCGTGTACTACGGCAACCACGTCAGCCACGGTGATTTCGTGCTGATCTGGTCGGCGCTGGGCCCGAAGCTGCGCCGCCGGGTGCGACCGGTGGCAGCCGCCGACTACTGGCAGAAGGATGCGCTGCGACGCTATCTGATCCGGCGCGTGTTCAACGGCGTGCTGATCCAGCGCGATGCCGCGCAGCGTACCGAGGATCCCATCCAGACCCTGTGCGATGCGGTGGACGGCGACAGCTCGCTGATCCTGTTTCCCGAAGGTACCCGCAATCCCGATCCGGACAGCGGGCTGCTGCCGTTCAAGAGCGGCATCTACCACCTGGCGCATGCGCGGCCGGAACTGGAACTGGTGCCGGTGTGGATCGACAACCTGGCCCGGGTGATGCCCAAGGGCAAGCTGCTGCCGCTGCCGCTGCTGTGCACGGCCACCTTCGGCGAACCGCTGCGGCTGCAGCCGGGCGAGGACAAATCCGCATTCCTCGAACGCGCCCGCAACGCCCTGCTGGCACTGCAGCAACCCATCGGAGCATCCACATGATCGCCTGGCTGCGGCAATGGCCGGACACCTGGCTGCTGTTCGGCGGCATCTTCGCTGCGCTGCTGCTGGCCACGCTGGTATCGGAAACGCTGCGCTGGCGCCTGCACGGGCGGCGCAGCAGCGCCATCGACAACCTGGTGTCGCGGGTGCGCGCCTGGTGGGTGATGGTGGTGGTGGTGGGACTGGCGTTCTGGATCGGCCGTACCGGCGTGATCGTGCTGTTCGCGATCATTTCCCTGTTCGCGCTGCGCGAATTCATCACCCTCACCCCGACCCGGCGCGGCGACTACTACGCGCTGCTGGCGGCCTTCTACGTCGTGCTGCCGGGCCAGTACTGGCTGGTGTACGACGACTGGTACGGCCTGTTCTCGATCTTCATTCCGGTGTACGGCTTCCTGCTCCTGCCGATCCTGGCCACGGTGGAAGGCGACACCCGCCACTTCCTGGAACGCACCTCCAAGGTGCAGTGGGGATTGATGATCTGCGTGTTCTGCATCTCGCACGTGCCGGCGCTGCTGAACCTGTACATCCCCGGTTACGAAGGCCGCAACCTGCTGCTGATCGCCTTCCTGGTGGTGGTGGTGCAGTCCTCGGACGTGCTGCAGTACGTGTGGGGCAAGCTGGCCGGCAGGCACCTGATCGCGCCGAAGCTGTCGCCATCGAAAACCGTGGAAGGCTTCGCCGGCGGGGTGCTGTCGGCCTCGCTGCTGGGCATGGGGCTGTGGTGGATCACGCCGTTCTCGCCGTGGCAGGCGTTCGGGCTGGCGCTGGCCATCAACCTGATGGGATTCTGGGGCGGATTGGTGATGTCGGCGATCAAGCGCGACCGCGGCATCAAGGACTGGGGCCAGATGATCGAAGGCCACGGCGGCATGCTGGACCGGCTGGATTCGGTGTGCTTCGCCGCACCGGTGTTCTTCCACCTGGTGCGTTATTTCTGGACCTGATTCCGATGCCGTGTCAGCCGATGCCGTAGTCGCGCAGTTTCTTGCGCAAGGTGGCGCGATGGATGCCCAGCATCTCGGCGGCACGGCTCTGGTTGCCGTCGCAGAAGTGCAGCACTTCGGTGAACAGCGGGATTTCCATTTCGCGCAGCACCAGTGCGTGCAGGTCGTCCACGTCGCTGCCATCCAGGTCGTGCAGATAGCCTCGCACGGCGGTGGCCACGTGGTCGCGCAGCGGGGTCGGGTTGGAGCGCGTGGATGCGGACGCGCGTTTGGCGGTGTTCAAGGCAGTTCCCCTTGCAGGATCGACGGCCCGCTGCACCGGGCTGGTGGATGACTGTAGCGCCGAATGGCGGCTTGCAGGTGAACGCGGTTCGCCGGTGCCGGCGGCCGTCTTTCCCTTGTCGGTCAGCGCACGCTGAAGTCGAATGCCACCGCGGGCTGGGCCGGTTGGCGGATGTCGAAGGCGATGCTGGCGCGCTGGCCGCTGCCGAGCAGCCGTTGTTCGGGTTTGCCGCCCAAGTAGGTCTCGGGCGCGAAGGCGCGGGCACCGACCACCGCGCCGTCGCTGCCGGACAGCGACAGCACCAGGGTCGGCCAGGGCTGCGGCCACGCGGCGTCGTTGCGGAACGTGGCCGTGATCCGCAGCAGCTCCGGGCGGCGCGGATGGGGTTGCACGTCGCGCTGCAACAAGGTGATGGCGTCCGGCTGGTGCCAGTCCGGCAGGCTGCAGCGCAGCAGCGCGCAGGTCTGCTGCAGGAGCGGACGCCAGGCAGCCTGGCGGGCCAGTTCCATGCGCGTGGCCAGCATCAGTTGCAGTCCCAGCAGTGCCGACAGCCCCAGCGCCAGCGCCCATGCCCCGGCACGGCGCCGGCGCTGTGCGGCATTCAGGGGTGCTGCGGCGATCGGCGCAAAGCTGGGCAGCGCAGCGTCGATCGAAGCAGGGGGCGCCTGGGCGGATACCTCGACGGCATGCCCGGTCGGCACTTCCTGCGATGCCTGTGGCGGTACGACTTCGGCTGCGACAGCCGTGTCGACATCGGTGCTGCTGTTGGAACGGCGGGCTGCCGCAGCCTCGTCCCGTGCCGTGGACGTGGGTGCGCCGGCCGACACGTCGCTCGCTGCCGGCAGCGGCGCTTCCGGTTCTGCTGCAGGGGCGATCGCTGCGGCGACGGGTGGTTCTGGCGTGCGCAATGCCGGTGTGTGCAGCGTCGGTGCCGGCGCTGCCGCACGCAGCATCGGCTGCGCGGTTGCGGTGTCGGTTGCCGATGCCGGCGCCACCGGCGCCAGATCGGCGATGGCCGTGGAAGATGACGCTGCCGCAGTCGCTGGTGTCGCCACCGGGCCGGCCTCGGCTTTCAGCAGGCCGTCGCAGCGCGGGCAGCGGTCACGGGCGGCGGCAATCGCCACCAGGTAGCCGCAGTGCGGGCATTTCAGGAACATGGTCGATGCATCAGATCTTGCGCACGCCCTCGATGCGGACCCAGCCATCGTGTTCGATCACGCGCAGGTCGTCAAACCCGGCCGCATACAGCGACAGCAGGTCGGCATCCTGCCCGGGCAGGATGCCCGACAGGGCGATGCGTCCGCCCGGCGCGGTCATGGACGTGAGCTGCGGTGCCAACGTGGCCAGCGCAACGGCCAGGATGTTCGCCACCACCACCGGATACGGCCCCGGCGGCAGCGCGTGCGGCGCACACACCTGCAGTCGTGCGGCCAGACCGTTGCGATCGGCATTGTCGGCGGTGGCCTGCACCGCCTGCGGATCGTTATCGGTAGCCACGGCCCGTGCAGCGCCCAGTTGCAGTGCCGCCAGCGCCAGGATGCCGCTACCGCAGCCGAAGTCCAGCACGGTGCGGTCTTGCAGCTCGCCGGTATCGGCCAGCACATCCAGCCACTGCAAGCATAGTGCGGTGGTAGGGTGTGTGCCGGAGCCGAACGCCAGACCCGGGTCCAGCCGCACCACGGCCGCATCGGCGTGAGTGGCGGCCTCGGGCAGATCGCGGTTCCACGGCACGATCCAGGTACGCCGACCGAACTGCAGCGGTTGGTACTGGTCCATCCAGGCGCGCTCCCAGTCCTGGTCTGCGATGGTGCGCCAGCTGGCCTGCTGCCAGTCCAGCGCAGGTTCTGCCGTCATCAACGCATCCAGCAGTGCCTGCCGGTCCGCGTCGGCTTCGAACAGCGCAGTCATTGTGATGTGCTGCCACAGCGGGGTTTCGCCCACGCCCGGTTCGAAGATCGCCTGCTCGTCGGGCTGGTCCAGATGCGCGTCCTGCAGGGAGACCGCCAAGGCCCCGGCCGCTTCCAGCGCCGATTCGCAGCGCGGCTGGTCGTCCAGGCGGCAGTCCAGGGTGAGTTCGAGAAAGGGCATTCGACAGGCAGTCATGTGGGAAGACGTCCATGGTCGCAAATCCCGCGCAGGCTGCCCACCGTGGCCCGATCCTGCATCACGGCCGATGCAGGTCGCAGCCGCTTCAAGGCCTTACCACTGCCGCGCGTCGTGCGGCTGCACCACCTGCTTGCGCTCCCACGGGATGTCGAAGGTGATGTTGTCGCGACCCCGGAAGATGCCTTCCTTGCGCCACCAGGCCGGGATCTGCTCCTTGCGGATGACGTGGTAGGGCGTGTTCAGTTCGATCACCTTGGTGCCTTCGGCGTTGATGCTGCGCGTGGGCGAAGTGTCGGTGAGATGCAGCCCGTAGTCGCGGATGGCGATCACTTCTTCCAGTTCAAGGCTTTCATCCATGCGCAACTGCCGCGTGTGACGTGCACGGCGTGTAGCAGGTGAGCTTTGATCCGTTCCACGTGGTGGCCTGCCAACCGGGCGTTGGATCAGGGGCGACGGGCCGAGGTCAAGACCAAGCCGGACCTGCGCGGCAGCCGCTGGGCCTTGCTCAAGGATGCCCGCCACTGGAGCGGTGCGCAGCTGAACATGATGCACTGGCTGCAACGCAGCGGGTTGAAGACCGCCCGGGCCTGGCGTTTGAAGGAAGCCCTGCGCAGCGTGTACGAGACCGGGCACAGTGCGCAGCAAGCCGGCCATCTGATCCAGGCTGCCAAGGCCCGGGCCAAAGGCTATGCCACCGACCAGGCCCTCATCGCCATCAGTTATCAACTGTGCGCCCGGCTGAAGCATCTGTCTCGCAATCCTTGGCTCGCTCATGAGACGACATGATCAGGACGTTCCACACGAAACGGGACGGAGCCTTTTTTTCAGCCCACGTCCAGGCGCCTGCCTTTCTGTTCCGCCAGGCGCTTTTCCAGATAGTGGATATTCTGCCCGCCGGCCTCGAAACCGGCATCGGCCAGAATGCGCTGCTGCAGCGGCACGTTGGTGCGGATGCCGTCCACCACCAGTTCCGACAGGGCCACGCGCATCCGGCAGATCGCCTGCTGGCGGTCGGCACCGTGCACGATGAGTTTGCCGATCATCGAATCGTAGTTCGGCGGCACCCGGTAGCCTTCGTAGATGTGCGAATCCACCCGCACGCCCGGCCCGCCCGGAGCATGAAAATGCGCGATCAATCCCGGCGAGGGCAGGAAACTGTCCGGATCCTCGGCATTGATGCGGCATTCGATGGCATGGCCGCGCAGCACCACGTCGGACTGGCGGATCGAGAGTTTCTCGCCGGCGGCGATCAGCAGCTGCTCGCGCACCAGGTCGATGCCGGTGATCAGTTCGGTCACCGGATGCTCCACCTGGATGCGGGTGTTCATTTCGATGAAATAGAAACGTCCGTTCTCGAACAGGAATTCGAAGGTGCCGGCGCCGCGGTAACCGATGCGCAGGCAGGCATCCACGCACACCTGGCCGATCTGCTGGCGCAGCGCCTCACTGATGCCGGGTGCGGGCGCTTCTTCCACCACTTTCTGGTGGCGCCGCTGCATCGAGCAGTCGCGTTCACCCAGATGGATGGCGCCGCCCTGGCCATCGGCCAGCACCTGGATTTCCACATGGCGCGGGTTTTCCAGGAATTTCTCCATGTACACCATGGCGTTGCCGAAGGCGGCTTCGGCCTCGCTGCGGGTGGTGGCGATGGCAGCCAGCAGGGTGGCCTCGGCATGCACCACGCGCATGCCGCGCCCGCCGCCACCGCCGGCCGCCTTCACGATGACCGGATAGCCGATCTCGCGGGCGATGCGCAGATTGGTGTCTTCGTCATCGCCCAGCGGGCCGTCGCTGCCCGGAACGCAGGGAACGCCGGCGGCCTTCATCGCGCGGATCGCCTCCACCTTGTCGCCCATCAGCCGGATCGTGGCCGGACGCGGCCCCACGAAGACGAAACCCGACTGCTCCACCCGTTCGGCAAAATCGGCGTTTTCGCTGAGAAAACCGTAGCCGGGATGGATGGCCTGGGCGTCGGTCACTTCCGCCGCGGCGATAATCGAGGCCATGTTGAGATAGCTGTCCTTGGATGCCGCCGGACCGATGCACACCGATTCGTCGGCCATGGCGACGTGCTTCAGGTTGCGGTCCACGGTGGAATGCACAGCCACCGTGCCGATGCCCAATGAATGGCAGGCGCGCAGGATGCGCAGCGCGATTTCGCCGCGGTTGGCGATGACCACTTTGTCCAGAGCCATGGCGCCGCCTCAGCCGATCACGAACATGGGCTGGTCGAACTCGACCGGCTGGCCGTTCTCGCAGGTGATCGCCAGCACGGTGCCGGCCACGTCGGCCTCGATCGGGTTGAACATCTTCATCGCCTCGATGATGCCCAGATGGTCGCCCACCGCCACGGTCTGGCCCACGCTGACGAACGCGGGCTTGTCCGGCGAGGGCGAGGCGTAGAAGGTGCCGACCATCGGTGCGCGCACCACGTGGCCGTCGGGCAGGCCGCTGCCCGACGCATCGAGCGGACGCGGGGTGCCTCCGGTAGCGGCCTGCACCGGCGACTGCATCGGCATCGGTGCGGCACCGCTGACGGCGCTCTGGGCCGGACCCATCACTGCCGGAGTCATCGGCAGCGCTGCCATGGTGCTGGCGCGCGACAGCCGCACCGATTCTTCGCCTTCGCGGATCTCGATTTCGGTCAGGTTGGATTCTTCCAGCAGGTCGATGAGTTTCTTGATCTTGCGCAGGTCCATGGAGTGCCTCAGTCGTTGGGGGCTGCCAGACGGGCCAGGGCCGCGTCCAGCGCATAGCGGTAGCTGTCCGCGCCGAAACCGGCGATCACCCCGATGGCCAGATCGCTGAAATAGCTGCGATGGCGGAACGGCTCGCGTCGGTGCGGGTTGGACAGGTGGATTTCGATGAAGGGAATGGCCACGGCCGCCAGCGCGTCGCGCAGCGCCACCGAGGTGTGGGTGAAGGCGGCCGGGTTGATCAGGATGAAGGCCGTGCCGTCCTCGCGCGCGGCGTGGATGCGCCGGATCAGCTCGTGTTCGGCATCCGATTGCAGGCAGTGCAGCGCGTGTCCGGCGGCCTGTGCCCGCTGTTGCAGCTGGGCATCGATGTCGGCCAGCGTGGTGTATCCGTACACGGCCGGCTCGCGGGTGCCGAGCAGGTTGAGATTGGGGCCGTGCAGGACCAGCAGCTGTGCCATCGGGGCAGGGTAGGGAAGCCGAGCGGCAGTGTGCGTGAAGACGGCGATGCTGTCCAGTTCGCCGATGTTCGTGACGTGTTGCGCGCCGAATCCGGTTCCGCTGGTCGGTCGGATGATTCCATGCGCACGCGTATCGTATCGCGTAGCGGTTTGCCTGCTCGGCATCATGCCCGTCGCATCCATCGTTCGAGATCGGTCCATGCTCGGCGGCGGCAGCCATCGATCGTACCGCAAGGACACGAAAAAGCCCGCACTGGGCGGGCTTTTTCGCGTCGGGAGCCTCGATCAGGCTCCTGGCCTGGATCAGACCACCAGTTCCTTTTCGGCATCGGCGGTCTTTAGACGGGCCAGCGCCAGATTCGCACGGTCCTTCTGCAGCACCACGTACAGGAACAGGCCGGGCTTCTTCACCAGCGGACGGATGATGTGGTACTGGCTGCCCAAGGTGATCAGGATGTCTTCGATGTCCTCTTTCAGGTTCAGCGACTTCATCGTCTTCATCTTGGCGCGCACCACTTCGGTGTTGCCGGCGCCTGCCAGGTCCAGGTCCAGACCGGCACCGACCTTGCCCAGGACGAGGCCGCTGTTGTAGTCGACCAGGGCGGCAGCCATGCAGCCGTCGATGGTCATGATGGTGGCAAGCGACTCGGAAATATTGGCCATGGGGTTACTCCTCTCTCTCAGCGATGGATGACGGCACCTTGTAGGAAAAGGACGCGGCGCAAGGGTGCCTGCTCGCCGATCCTGAGCTTGAAACGGTTGGAAGGGCTTGCGTCAGCGCGACGGAAAGCACAATTGGGCGATGTGCTGCGCGCAATAGCGGTTGTGGCTGGACACGATGCCCATGTTGGCCTCGCTGCCCACCCCGGCCAGCAGCACCATGCGCTGGCCCGGAGGCGGCACGCGCTGCACCACTGCGATGCCGCTGGAAGTCTGGATCATCACGTCGCGGAATTCGGTCTGGCCGAGTTCCTTGCCCAGGGTTTCGCCCAAGCCGCACAGGGAGCCGATGATCGCCGCCAGACGCGAGGCGTTCACTTCGCGGGTGCTGACGTGCGCCAGGCGCTGGCCGTCCAGGCTGGACAGGACCAGGCAGTACGCACTGGGCACGTTGTCCAGCACGTTGCGCATGGCATTCAGGCATTCGGCTTCGCGTTCCAGCGGCAGGAACGCGGCAAGCCGACGCTGATCGGTACCGGAATCAGGCATGGGTGGCTACCTTGTCGTTGGCGGGGGTCAGCAGTTCCAGCAGTATATCCAACATGAACAGAACGTCTTTCTGCTGCCGCGGATCGATCTGCAACACCGGCATCGCACTGCCGCGCGAGCGCAGGTGCCTGGCATAGTCGGCGATGGTGAACTGGTGACGTGCCTCGTCGCCATGAGTCACGGCCAGTACGCAGGTGACGTCGCGCACGGTGTCGGCGAAACTGGACAGATACCCATCCAGCACCTCCAGCGGGGCCGGATCGCGTGCATCGAGAAAAAAGAATGCGCCGATCGCGCCGTCGGCGATCATCGGCCAGATGAATTCGAAGCGTCCCTGGCCGGGCACGCCGTACAGACGCACCACATCGCCGCTGTCCAGGGTCATCTCGCCGAAATCCATGGCCACGGTGGTCATGCGCTTCTCGTCGGAATGCGGCACTTCGGTGCTGACCGGCGGAAAGTCGCTGAGGCTGCGGATGGCGGTCGATTTGCCGGCGCCCGGGGGGCCGACGAAAATCAGCTTCATGTCGTTGAAGGCAGGATCGTGTGTCATGGCAAGGATGCGGGCTCGGAATCAGTTCATGAAATCGCGCAGGCGGCTGCGCAGGCGGCCCAGCAGGCCCTGCGCCGCGGCACTGGGCGCCTTGGGCGCGGCAGTGGCCTGCTGCACGGACACCGGCGCGTCGGGTTGCCGCTGCACGGCATGCTTGTACAGCAACAGCATGCCCAGCACGGCGCGGGCGCGGTCGGTGGCGATGTCCTCGCGTTCGGCCAGACGCACGGCTGCACGCATGCTCAGCGGCTGGCGATAGAGCGACGCCAGCACGTTGAGCCAGGGCAGGCGATCCGCCTGGCGCGACAGGTTGGGCCAGGTATGAAGCTCGATCAGGGTGTCGGGGTTGGCATGCCAGCGGTCCAGCATGGCCTTGCTCGATGCCGTCGGTGGCAGCAACCAGCACAGCTGTTCCACCTGCAATGGCTGCAGCGTGGTTCCCGAACCGGTTTTCTGTGCGAATTCAAAAGCGGTGAGGCTGTGCACGGATGCGATGCTGCCGTCGCCGATGCCCGCAGGCAGCGCATCCAGCGGCTGGGCTGTCCAGGCGGTGTGGTAGCGGGCGTCGATCAGGAAATCCAGTCCCGATTGCAGGGTGATGTGCAGCGGCCCGGCCATCTCGCGGCTCAGCAGCACGTCCAGTAAGCCGCCATGTGCCCTGCTGACAGCTGCGGGGATGGCTGGCGCTGCAACGGTGCTTGCGGCAACGGCAGCAACCGCCACGCGAACGGGTTCGGCGGGCGCCATGCCTGCAGCTTCATGGTCCAGCAGATCGGTAATCAGCTCGCTCAGCGCATCGGACAGGGGCGCCAGGCGCACCGGGCGTTCGACATGGCGCTCGGCGTGCGATGTCAGCAGATCCAGCTGGTCGTCGCCCGCCGGCCGGATGGTGATGTCGGCCCGGGGCTGGATGACCACGTCGCACGGGACTTTGAGGTGCGGACGCAACACGCGCAAGGCGATCTGCACCAGATTCTGTTCGGCGCCGGGCAGCTGGCCCACCGCCAGGCGCAGGGCGGGCCGCGCCTGCAGGGCGGATTGAGCGGTACTGGCAGGGAACGTGGAGACGCTCATGTCGGGGTCCTGATCGGGAAGAGGCGCCGGACTGCAAGGGGGTACAGTGCCGGTTCCGGATTTCAGATGGTGTCTGAATGACGCACGGAGTCTATGCAACGGACGTGCCAAATACGTCGGGTTGATGGCAGTGCCCAGGCCATTCGATTCAGTTGCGGTTACATTTCAGCGCAGAATCGCGGCTTCGCATACGATCATTTCCAAGGCGTACTGATCGACGCCCGTTCTGTCAATCGGTGAGAACCCAATCGTCGAGTTCGCCATGCGCGAATGGCCCAACACGTTGGGCGACGACATTGCCCTGTGCGTCCAGCAGCACGCTGTAGGGCAAGACACCCTTCGGATTGCCCAGCGCCGTGGAGACAGTCGGCGATCCGCTGGCGTCGAGCAGGATGGGATAACGCACCGGCACCCGGGCCAGAAAGGCGTGCACTGCGTCCGCATCGTCCAGGGCGATGCCGATCACCTGCACGCCGCCAGCGCCCTGGCTGTCGGCGAAGCGTTGCAGTTCGGGCATTTCATCGATGCACGGACCGCACCAGCTGGCCCAGGCGTTGATCAGCACCGGCCGACCGAGCAATGTATCGGGCAGCGTGACTGGATGCCGATCGTGCAAACGCGACAAGGTGAGTGCCGGCAGTGGTTCGCCGCGTCGTGCCTGTGGCAACCCCGGCTGCGCATCCGGTCGCAGCAAGGCCTGCTGCAGCACCTGCTGACCCACCCGGCTGCGCCACAGCGGCCCGGGCCCGCCGACGAGAAGGCTGGCGGCCACACCCAGCAGCGCTGCGCCTGCCGCCACCAGCAGTACCGTGCGGGTGCGCGGCTCCGTCATCGCCCGGTGCCGTACAGGGCGTCGCGCACCATGCCGGGGGTGACCACCGCCGGCAGCTTGCGCTGCGGCGCGTCCTTCGCAGGATACAGCACGTACAGCGGCACCCCGACGGCCTGGTGCCCCTGCAGGAATGCGGTGATGGCCGGGTCCATGTCGGTGTAGTCGCCCACCATATACAAGGTATCGGTGTCGCGCAGCCAGTCGTGGAAGGCATCGGTATCGAACACGGCGCGCTCGTTGGCCTTGCAGGTCACGCACCAGTCGGCGGTCATGTTGACGAACACCGCACGCCCCAGCTTGCGCTGACTGGCAAGATGAGCGGCCGAATAGGGAACAGACTGCCGGTCCGCTGCGCTGGCAAGCGGTTCCGGCCGGGGCAGGCGATGAATCATCCCCAGCAACACGCCACTGCCGGCCAGCGCCAGTAACACGACGCCGGTGGACCAGTGCAGGACTCGCGGGCGTGCCTGACTCCAGGCCCAGGCCGCCAGCGCCACGCAGGTGGCGGCTACCAGCCACAGGCCGGCAGCATCGGCGCCACGCTGCCGGGCCAGCACCCAGACCAGCCACGCGGCGGTGAGATACAGCGGAAACGCCAGCAGCTGCTTCAATCGTTCCATCCAGGCACCTGGTTTGGGCAGGCGCGAAGCCAATGCCGGCAGGTAGGCCACCAGCAGAAACGGCAGCGCCAGACCGAAGCCCATCGCCAGGAACACCGCGATCGCACCCCAGGGCGGCCCCGCGAAGGCGTAGGCCAGCGCCGCACCCATGAATGGCGCCGTGCACGGCGTGGCCAGCACCACCGCCAGCACGCCGGTGAAGAAATCGCCGAACGGCCCGGTGCGTTGCAGCAGCTGGCTGCCGCGCTGGCCGATGCCGACCTGCAGGTACCACAGCCCGGATAGGCTCAGGCCCAGCGCGAAGATGATCAGCGCCAGCAGCGCTACCACCAGCGGCTGCTGCAATTGAAAGCCCCAACCCAGCGCCATGCCGGCCTGGCGCAGGGCCAGTGCGACCGCCCCCAGTGTGGCGAAGCTGACCAGGATGCCCAGCGTGTACCAGCGTGCATGCAGGCGGGTGCGGGCAGGACTCTCGCCGCCCTGCACCAGCGACAGCACCTTCAGCGACAGCACCGGGAGCACACACGGCATCAGGTTCAGGATCAACCCGCCCAGCACTGCCAGCAGCAGCGACAGCAGCAAGCCGCGTTGCACCGGTGGGTCGGGGTCGGCGGTCAGGGTCAGGGTGTTGTCGATGGGTGAAGGGGCCGCGGCATCCGGCGTGGCGGGCAGGTCCGTGGCCGGGATCGGATCCGCCTCCGCCGGTGCCGACGCGAAGGGGGTGTCGGTGCGCATCGGCATTGGCGCAGGCACGTCGGGCGGCGGCGCTGCAGGGTTTGTGCCGGGCATGGCGACCGTCTGCACTGTTCCGGACGGCAGCTGCAGACGCAGATCGCGCTGCATCGGCGGATAGCAGATGCCACCGGTCTGGCAACCCTGGAAAGAGACGGTGAGCGTCGCGTCGGCGGCCGCAGCGCTGTGCCGCTGCAACGGCACACGCAGATCGAACGGCTTGAAATACACCGCCACGTCGCCGAAGTGTTCGTCGTGGTAGGGCTCGGCTTTCGGCCAGTGGGCGTTGGCTGGGCGCGGCGCCCGGATGCCCGGCGCGTTCTTCAGACGCAGGGTGATCTTGTCCCGGTACAGGTAGTAGCCATCGGCCGGGGTGAAGCGCAGCAGCAGCGCATCGCCGCCATCGGCAATCGCCTCCACCTGGAACGCACGCTCGGCCGGCAAGGCATCGGCCAGCCCGGTGGCCGCATTGTTCGACAGGCCCGGCAGGCCGCCGCCCGCGGAGCCGCCGCGCAGGCCCTGCCGCAAGCCGGACAGTCCATCGACGGCCGGCACGTCGGATGCAGCCATCTGCGGCAGATTCACCATGACCGTGCGGGTCTGCGGCGGATAGCAGATGCCCAGGTCGGCGCAACCCTGATATTTCACCTGCAGCCGGATCGAACTGGCTCCGCCGATCTGCACCTGCGGCACCGTGCCGGTCACCTGCTGTCGCCAGGTTTCCACCTCGCCGAAGAATTCGTCGGTGTGGCGCTTGCCCGGCGGCCATTGCACCGCGCCGATGCTTGCACCGGCATCCAGGGGCTTCACCGCCATCCGGTGCCGATACAGGTAGTAGCCGTCGGCAATGGCGAAACGCAGGGTGATGCGGTCGGCCGCCGTAGCGGTGGATGTCAGCGCGAACGCCTGATCCACCGGCAGCAGGTCGGATTCGTCCACCGCCAGTGCCGGGCCGGCTGTGCTTCCCGCCAGCAGCAACGCCGCTGTCGCCCAGCTGCGCCAGCCGCTCATGCCGACGTCCCGCCGGATGGAGCGGTTTCCGCGCATATCCAGTCCAGATACGCGGGCAGGCCGCGCTCCACCGGCAACGCGACCAGTTCCGGCACGCTGTACGGATGCAGCGCCTGCACCCGCTGCTGCAGCCGCGGCCAGGCGTCGGTGGTGGTCTTGATCAGCAATACGGTTTCCTGTGCCTGCTCGCGCTGCCCCTGCCAGTGGTAGATGGACAGCACGCCGGGCAGCAGGTTCACGCAGGCGCACAGGCGCTCGTCCACCAGCCGCTCGGCCAGCGAGCGGGCCGTGGCGGCATCCGGGCAGGTGCACAGGCAAAGCAGAACCGACATCGAAACGGGCCCGAAACGACAGCCGCCTAGGGTAGCGCACCGGCATTCGCCGATCGGCAACAGACCGGCCCTTGAAGCCGCATCACCCATCCCCATCTAAGTGCCAGCTCCCGGAGCGATCCGGGCCGCGTCCGTTGCTGCCGGTTCTGGCACTCGCCGGGATCGACTGCTAAAATCCTTCCGTTTCCTTCCCACAATCAACCACTTGCAGAGGGTTCCATGAATCTCAAGCCGCTCTACGACCGCGTCGTCATCAAGCGCATGGAAGAAGAGAAGATGTCCGCCGGAGGCATCGTCATTCCCGATACCGCCACCGAAAAGCCGATCAAGGGCGAAGTCGCCGCCGTGGGCGAAGGCAAGGCGCTGGACAACGGCAGCCTGCGCGCGCCGAAGGTGAAGGCCGGCGACAAGGTGCTGTTCGGCAAGTACAGCGGCACCGAAGTGAAGCTGGACGGCACCGAATACCTGGTGGTGAAGGAAGACGACATCCTCGCCGTCATCGGCTGATCGCCGCACACCTTCTTCCCGTTTGCCGGCACATCCCGCCGGCGCAATGCACATCTTCCTTTTTCGAGGTAACAAGCAATGGCTGCCAAAGAAATCCGTTTCGGCGAAGACGCCCGCGTGCGCATGGTGCGCGGCGTGAACACCCTCGCCAATGCCGTCAAGGCTACGCTGGGTCCGAAGGGCCGCAACGTGGTGCTGGAAAAGAGCTACGGCGCACCCACCATCACCAAGGACGGCGTGTCCGTGGCCAAGGAAATCGAACTGGCCGACAAGTTCGAGAACATGGGCGCGCAGATGGTGAAGGAAGTCGCTTCCAAGACCTCCGACAACGCCGGTGACGGCACCACCACCGCCACCGTGCTGGCCGCGGCGCTGATCCGCGAAGGCATGAAGGGCGTGGCCGCCGGCATG
>QFNC01000155.1 GCA_003240695.1 Pseudoxanthomonas suwonensis
TCGTGGTCGAGCAGGTGCAGTGTGTCCGCCGTCAGGGGGGCGCAGACCACCACGGAGTCGCTGTGCTGCAGAAGCTCGGCGAGTTCCACCCGTTCCATACCGATCGACGCCGCGGTTGCGGACGGCACCGGATCGGGGTCGTGGTAAAGAAGTCGGGGATTGAATCCGGCGAGCATTTGCGCCACGGCCCGGCCGAGTACGCCGGCGCCCACGATGCCAATCGTGGAGCCGACGAGTGTGCGTCCGTAGAGCACCGGCCGCCAGCCGCGGAAACCGGCTCGCACGGTGCGGTCACCGGTCGCGACGTGTCGAGCGAGGCCGATCAGCAGCCCGACTGCCAATTCCGCGGTGGGTTCGGTGAGTAAGTCCTCGACTCGGGTGAGCCAGATGCCGCGCTCGGTGCAGGCGCTAACGTCGATGTTGTCGTAGCCCTTGAGTGCGCCGGCGACCACCTGCAGTCGCGGGCAACCGTCGAGGAACTGCGCGGTGATCTGGTCGGGCATGAACGCCATCAGCCCGTCGGCGTGTGCCACTCGGCGTCGCAATTCGGATGCCGGGAGGCTGTCGTCTTGCTGGTTCGGCACCACGTCGCACTCGCGGCCGAGCATTTCGAGGATCTGGGGATGCACCCGGTGGGTGAGAACGACCACCGGGCGCGCGGACGCGTTTGTCATTGGAACCTTCTTCGTAATGCTCCGCCGAGGGCGTCGACCACGGTGACGGTGGCGAGGATGACGAGCAGGATTGCGGAGACTTCCTGGTACTGGAGGGTGCGGAGGGCGGCCATCAGCTCGAATCCGATGCCGCCGGCGCCGACGACGCCGACGACTACCGAGGCGCGGAAGTTGAGCTCCCACCGGTAGACGGTGACGTCGGCCATTTGGGGCAGCACCTGCGGCAGGATGCCGTGCAGGATCACTTGTGCCCGGGTGGCTCCGGCGGCGCGGGCGACCTCGACGGATGCTTGATCGGCGCGTTCGATCGAGTCGGCGAAGAACTTTCCGACCATGCCGGCGGAGTGGATACCCAGCGCCAGTGCGCCGGGAAGGGCGCCGAAGCCGACGGCGGCGACGAACACGATCGCCATGATCAGCTCGGGCACCGATCGCAGGGTGTTGAGGACCAGGCGCGCGACCGCGTAGACGGTGGGGTGCGGGGAGGTGTTACGGGCCCCGAGCAGCGCGAGTGGGACCGACAGCAGGACCGCCAGTGCGGTGGCCGCGATACTCATCGACATCGAATCCCACAGTGGGCCCCACCACCGGTTGATGTGGGTGAAGTCCGGGGGCCACATGTCGCCCAGGAGGTCGGCGATGTCGGCCAG
>QFNC01000156.1 GCA_003240695.1 Pseudoxanthomonas suwonensis
CGACCGCGTCGGCCCTGCCTGCCACGCCGCGGGCCACGTCGTGGGCCTCGGGCATGTCCAGGTCGCCGTGCATGAACGAGCCTCCGTGGATCCACAGCAACACGGGCCTGCCGCCGTCCGGCACCAGCCCCTCGGGGGTGTAGATCCGCACCGGTATGCGGCCGTGGGGGCCGGGCAGGTCGCGGTCCTCGATCATCAGGTCCCAGCTCTCGGCGGGGCCGTAGTCGGCGGTCCACTGCTCGAAGGTGCTGGCGGGGGCGTCGGCGAAGGAGGCGAGGTGCTGCACCAGCGGCAGACGCTCGGCGATCTCGGGGCGGAAGCCGGGGGCGGTGCTGCGCACGGGGGCGGTGCTGCTGTCCTGGGCGGGGTCGACGGTCATCGCGCCATTCTCCCTGCTCTGCCCTGCCGGATCATCGCTGCGCGTTCTCGGGCGTCGTGATCTCGAGCGTCGCGCCGCCCTCATGTGCTGCACCGATCGTGTGAACCCGCGCCTGAGCCTCGCCGACCGCGCTACGCAGCGCGACGAAGAGAGCGACGAGGCCGACGGTCAGCAGCATGTGGCCGAGCCCTGCGATGCCGGGGATGGCCGCGGTGGTCTCGGCCGGGTCCGCGCCGTCGAGCGTGAGCACCCCGCGCACCACCATCATCACGATCGTGATCACCAGGCCCACGTTGTAGGTCCAGTAGAAGACGCTGAACGAACGACGACCGCTCAGGCGCAGGGTCGCCTCCAGTGCCAGCACCACCAGGAACACCAGCATGCCGAGCACCAGCAGATGGGTGTGCAGGGTGCTGAGCTGGGTGGGCTCACCCAGGTTGCCCGTGAGCTTGGTGTACTCCCGGTAGAACACCCCGGAGGCGAGACCGAGGACCATGTAGGCCAGAGCGGTGTTGAGCAGGCGTTTCATGCCTCCACCGTAGGAACCGTGCGTGGGGCGGGGCATCCATCGAATGGTTGAGGTGGCGGTGGTGGTGCCGTTGGTGGCCCCGGACGCGAACGGCCCGCAGCACCACTCGTTTTCTTGGCGGTGCGGATGTCGCGGATGAAGCCGCTCGCGATGGTCACCAGGATGCCCAGCACGATCACGGGCCACATCAGCACGTAGGTGGTCAGCAGTGCAGTCATGAACTTGTCCTCTCGGTCGGGACGGTCAGGGAGGGACGGGGATCAGCGGCCGAAGGGGCTGCCGGTGGCACCGGCGCCGTCGGTGCTGCCAGCAGCAGCGGTGACGGGGTCCTCGTGGTCGAAGTCGCCGGTGACATGGCGGATGGTGTCGAAGTCGAAGTCCTGCTTCGAGCGGAACGACAGCAGGTAGCACACCAGGAACGACACGGCGTAGGCGACCAGCGAGCCGGCCAGCACCTCGTAGTCGCGCAGGAAGCCGAAGCCCAGCGGGATCATCACCGCAGTGGCGAGGACGCCCACGATCACGGCGACGTTCCTGCCGAAGAACCCGAAGGCCATGATGCCCAGCACCACGCCCACGCCGATGATCGACAGCGCCTCGACGACCACGGCCCAGGCGCCGGTGATCGGGATCCACTGGAAGCGCACCGGCAGGAACACGGCCAGCGCCGCCAGCACACCCAGGGTGAAGCCCATGTTGGTGACCTTCTTCCAGTAGAAGGAGGCGATCACCGGGAACACCAGGCAGCCCCACAGGGCGCCCACGAAGACCAGCAGGTCCAGGATGTTGAACTGCGCGGTGGCGAAGAACAGCGCGGCACCGGTGGCCACGATCATGGTGATCCGGCCGATCATCAGCATCACCTTGGGGTTCGCGTTGTCGCGGCCGACGGACTGGCCGTACACATCGGCCATCACGATGGAGCTCAGCGCCGAGAGGTCGGAGTCCGCGGTGGAGGACAGCGAGCCGACGATCATCAGGAACGCCAGGGCCACCAGGATCAGCGGCAGGTAGGTGCCGGCCATCTGGGGCAGCAGGTTGTTGACGTCGCCGTCCAGCGGGGTGACGCCCAGGTACAGGGCCATCACGCCCACCATGCCGATGCCGATCACGGTGCCGCCGTAACCCACGGTGGCGGTGATGAAGGTGGGCTTGATCAGGTCCTCACGCACGGCGAACAGGCGCTGGGCGATGGTCTGGTTGCCGATCGCGTAGGCCAGCACGGCCGCG
>QFNC01000157.1 GCA_003240695.1 Pseudoxanthomonas suwonensis
TCTGGGAGCCTCGTTCGGACGTGGCGGCGCCACGCAGTACCTGCAGGACATGGCCAACGCTGACTGCATCGTCATCGAGGGCTCGAACATGGCCGAGGCCCACCCGGTGGGCTTCCAGTGGGTCATGGAGGCGAAGAAGCGCGGCGCGAAGGTGATCCACGTCGATCCCCGCTTCACCCGCACCTCCGCCAACGCGGATCGGCACATCCCGATCCGTTCCGGCTCCGACATCGCTCTGCTGGGTGGCGTGATCCGGTACGTGCTGGAGAACGACCTCTGGTTCGAGGAGTACGTCAAGACCTTCACCAACGCCTCCACGATCATCCGCGAGGAATTCGTGGACGCGGAGGACGCCGAGGGCATCTTCTCCGGGTACGACCACGAGACCGGTGCGTACGAGAACCAGTCCTGGGCCTACCAGGGCGACAAGGACATGCTCCAGCGGGGCCTGCCCGATCGCGACGAGACCCTGCAGCACCCGCGCACGGTGTTCCAGATCCTCAAGCGGCACTACGCCCGGTACACCCCCGAGATGGTCGAGGCCACCTGCGGTATCGCCGCGGAGGACTTCGAGTACCTGGTCAAGGCCATCACGGAGAACTCGGGTCGTGAGCGCACCACCTGCTTCGCCTACGCGTTGGGCTGGACCCAGCACCAGGGCGGCCCGCAGATGATCCGCACCGCCGCCGTGCTGCAGCTGCTGATGGGCAACGTAGGGCGCCCGGGCAGCGGCATCATGGCGCTGCGCGGCCATGCCACCATCCAGGGCTCCACCGACATCCCGACCCTGTACCACATCCTGCCCGGCTACCTGCCGATGGCGAAGGTGGGCCAGGACTCCTTCGCGGAGTACGCCCGGGCCATCGGCAAGAAGGAGCAGAAGGGGTTCTGGGCCAACGCCGACATCTACGCCATCAACCTGCTGAAGGCATGGTGGGGCGATGCCGCGACGGCCGAGAACGAGTGGGCCTACCACTATCTGCCCAAGCTCACCGGCGCCCACGGCACCTACCAGACCCTCATGCGCATGCTCGAGGGCGGGGTCGACGGGTTCTTCCTGTTCGGCCAGAACCCCGCGGTGGGCTCTGCCAACGGCCGCATGCAGCGCCAGGGCCTGGCGAAGCTGAAGTGGCTGGTCGTGCGTGATTTCTACATGATCGAGTCGGCCACCTTCTGGAAGGACTCCGCCGAGATCGAGTCGGGGGAGACCCGGACCGAGGACATCGGCACCGAGGTGTTCTTCATGCCGGCCGCCAACCACACCGAGAAGGCCGGGTCGTTCACGCAGACCCAGCGCATGGTGCAGTGGCGC
>QFNC01000158.1 GCA_003240695.1 Pseudoxanthomonas suwonensis
CCCTGGTACGGCATCTTCCTGGGCCTGGGCTTCGGCATCCTGGCCGCCATGCTGATCCTGGCCCGCAAGGCCGAGCGCGCTGCTTTCGCCCGCATCAAGGGACAGCCCGGTGCGTCGCTGGCCGCGATGCAGTCCATCCGCCGCGGATGGAACGTGGCCGAGGAGCCCGTCCAGGTGGACCCCCGCAGCCAGAAGATGGTCTTCCGCGCAGCGGGTCGCGCCGGTATCGCGCTGGTGGCGGATGACGACTCGAGCACCTCCATGAAGCTGCTGGAGAAGGAGCGGCGCAGCATCCGCCGCGTGCTGCAGCACGAGGGTGTGCCGATCCATCAGATCATCGTGGGCGACGGGGCGGACCAGGTGCCGCTGCACAAGCTGCCCACCCACATGACGCGGATGAAGAAGGTGCTCACCAAGGACGAGTCCGCCCAGGTGAACAAGCGCCTGGCGGCGCTGCACCGCTCGATCCGCCAGTCGGTGCCGAAGGGCGTGGACCCGATGCGGGCGCGCCCCAACCGCAAGGCGATGCGGGGGCGCTGAGCCCCGTCCCGGATGCCCCGGACGCCCGTCCGACCCTCTCCGCCCCACGACCACGGCCCCGCCGCTGCGCACATGCGCACAGGCGGGGCCGTTATCGTCCCGTTACCTTCGTGATCCAACCGTTACCCGGTGTCCGGTCGCCTCCTGCGCCGCCGCCGTGAGGCGGGACGGTTGCTGCGGTGGGTTCCCGCAGCTGCGCTCACGGATCAGGCACGCACCACGGCGGTGCCGGCCAGCACGTCGTGCAGGGGCTGACGATCTCGGTTCCACACCACGGCGGTGATGGCGGTGATCACTGTGAGCATGGCGAGGGTGCGGACCAGCGCCCGCACCGGCATCGGCCAGCGCCGGGCGATCGGGAGCACCCTCAGGCCCAGCAGGAACTGGGCGGGGGTGGCGCCGAAAAGGCTCAGGAGCAGGACGTTCAGGCTCACGAACAGCAGCAGTGTGGCCAGCGGGTCGTACTGGAAGAACGCGATCGAGGCGACCACGCACAGCCCCCAGTCGATCACCAGCGACAGCAGGCGGTGCCCGAAGCCGGCCACGGAGCCGGGGCCCGTGGCGGGCAGTCCGAGGGAGGAGCCGGGGACGTACTCGGGGTCCTGCGGCGTTCCTTCGATCCAGGAGCCCAGGTCTTTGCGGTCGATCACCCGTCGAGCCTAGCGCCGCCCCCTGGGCGTCGGGCGCGGCCGGCTGGAGCCTCGATGGGGGTCGATCCTGCCGAGTTCGGCCCTCTCGCGGGGTGGGCGCAGTCACCGCCTCTAGACTTGGACCACCCGGGCACCGATCCGGGAGCGGCCCGCCGATCGCGGGGCGCGGCGACCGCCCCACGGGGTTCGAGACACCTAACGGCGCACCACGCGGTGCAGATGGAGGAGATGTGTTCAGCAATCCCAGCGAGGTCGTGAAGTACATCGAGGAGGAGGACGTCGAGTTCCTCGACATCCGCTTCTGCGACCTTCCCGGCGTCATGCAGCACTTCAACACCCCGGCGAGCACCTTCGACGAGGAGGCGATCGCCACCGGTCAGCTCTTCGACGGATCGTCCATCCGGGGCTTCCAGGCGATCCACGAGTCGGACATGAAGCTGATCCCCGACCTGGAGACGGCGTACCTGGACCCGTACCGGGAGCGCAAGACGCTCATCATGAACTTCTCGATCGTGGACCCGTTCACCGACGAGCCCTACTCCCGCGACCCCCGCACCGTGGCGGCGAAGGCCGAGGAGTACCTGAAGTCCACCGGCATCGCTGACACCGCCTTCTTCGCCGCCGAGGCGGAGTTCTACATCTTCGACGACGTGCGCTTCAAGACCGGCGTGAACTCGGGCTTCTACCAGATCGACTCCGACGAGGCGGTGTGGAACACCGATCGTGACGAGTCGGAGTTCGGCGGCAACAAGGGCTACAAGACCCGTCTCAAGGGCGGCTACTTCCCGGTCCCGCCGAACGACCAGATGGCCGATCTGCGCGATGAGATCTGCGCCGTGCTCGACGAGG
>QFNC01000159.1 GCA_003240695.1 Pseudoxanthomonas suwonensis
GCTGGTGCCGGAGCCGGTCTGGTAGGTGTCCACCGGGAACTGGTCGTCGTGCTCACCGGCGATCACGGCATCGGCGGCGGTGACGATCGCATCGGCGATCGCGGCGTCCAGCACCCCGAGGTCCTTGTTGGCGCGCGCGGCGGCCTTCTTCACCTGCGCGAGGGCATGGATGTGCGCGGGCTCCAAGCCCTGCCCGGAGATCGGGAAGTTCTCCACCGCGCGCTGGGTCTGGGCGCGGTACAGGGCCGACGCGGGCACCCGCACCTCGCCCATGGTGTCGCGCTCGGTGCGGTACTCGCCCTGCGTGGACGTGCTCTCAGCGGCAGTGCCCTGGGCGGCGGAGTTCTCGGCGGTGCTCTTGCCGGCAGCGTTCTCGGTCAAAGGTCTCTCCCTCGGTGTGTGGTCGGCGATGACGGGACGGGATGCAGAAGATGGGCGGGGCAGGGCAGGACGGGGTGCAGAGGACTGGTCGTGCGGCCGGCTCCGGGGGCCCGAGTGTGGGCGGGTCAGCCCAGTTCGTGGCTCCACGGCGGGTTCGCCCCGGAGCGGGAGACGGTGACGGCCGCCAGCCGGGCGGCGCGGCGCAGCACGGCGGCGACGTCGTCGGAGGGCAGGGCGGCCAGGGCCTCGCGGTTGCCGGCACCCAGCAGGCGCTTGTCGGCGAGGGCGTCGAGGATGCCAGCGCTGAACGTGTCACCGGCGCCCACGGTGTCGGCCACCTCCACCTGCACCGGTGCGACCTGCACCCGGCCGGAGTCGGTGAAGCCCACCGCGCCGTCACCGCCGCGGGTGAGCACGGTGATCCCGGGGCCCAGGGCCCGCCATGAGGAGACCACGTCCTCGACGTCGTCGGTGTCGTACAGCCAGGCCACGTCCTCGTCGGAGGTCTTGACCACATCGGCCCGGACGATGATCGCCTCGATGCGCTCGCGGGCCGCGGCGGCATCACCCATCAGGGTGGGGCGGGCGTTGGGGTCGTAGCTGATCGTGGCGTGGTCCCGGTAGCGGTCCAGCACCTGGGCGACGGTGGCCGCGCCGGGGTCCAGCACAGCGGCGATGGAGGAGGTGTGCACGGCATGGACCTGCTCGGGCAGGCCGGTCGTGGCCGGGTCCCAGGTGAGGTCGAAGGTGTAGGTGGCGGCCCCGCTCGCATCCAGCTGCGCCTCGGCGGTGGAGGTGGGGGCGCCCGTGATGCTGCCGGGGGTGAGCTGCACGTGGGAGTCCGTGACGTGCGCGCGGATGGCTTGTCCGCGCTGGTCGTCACCGATGCGAGTGAGCAGGTGGGAGGTGTGGCCCAGGCG
>QFNC01000070.1 GCA_003240695.1 Pseudoxanthomonas suwonensis
CTCCAGGCCTTCGTGTACGCCACCCTGCCGCGCATCTGGGGCGACCTGCTGGCCTACGCCTTCTACCGCTTCGACTGCGCGGTGCGCAGCGCCGTGATCCTGGGAATGATCGGCGCCGGAGGCCTGGGCTTCGAGCTGATCACCGCCTTCCAGGGCCTCGCCTACGAGCGGATGTGGACCCTCATCTACGCGCTGGTGCTGCTGGGCTGGGTGTTCGACCGGTGGAGCGCGAGCCTGCGCCGCACCGGCCGTGGCCGCTGGATGCGCATCTCCGCGCTGCTGGGCCTCGCGCTCACGGTGTGGTCCGTGGTGTACCTGCGGCCGGACCTGGGGCGCCTGGTCAGCGCCTCCACCTGGGAGCGGGCGGGGCGCATGGTGGCCGACGCGCTCCCGCCGAGTCTGCCCTCCACCTGGGCGGACCTGCTCGGTGACGCCGCTGCCACTGTGCAGATGTCGGTTCTCGCGGTGGTGGTGGGCAGCGCGATCGGTGTGGTCGCCGCATTCCTGGGTGTCCATCGGCCCGGTGACGGACCTGTGCGCGCCGCCGTCGCCGGCGCGTGCCGCATCATCCTGCTGACCATCCGCGCCCTCTCCCCGCCGGTGTGGGCACTGCTGCTGCTGTTCGTGGTGCTGCCCGGGCCGCTGCCGGGCGCCCTGGCCCTGGGCCTGTACAACGCGGGCGACGCCCGGTGCGCTCCCTGGAACTGCTGGGTGCCGGGCGCGCCACCACCTTCTTCTACGGCGTGGTGCCGATGGTGACCGGGCGCTTCACCGCGTACGCCCTGTACCGGTGGGAGATCGCGATCCGCGAGACCGTGGTGGTCGGCGTGGTGGGTGCCGGTGGGCTGGGCCGGGTGCTGGAGAGTCAGCGGGCCTCCTTCGACTACTCCGGGATGCTCACCGTGGTGATCGCCCTGCTGGTGCTGTCGCTGCTGGTGGACCTGGCCAGCGCATCCGCCCGGCGGGCGTGGCGGTGAAGGCGGACCACGCGGCCGTCCGCCGGGCATGGCGTCACAGCGGCGGAGCGGTGCGGAACTCGCGGGGCAGCTCCTCGAGCAGCCGCAGCCACAGCTCCGAGACGGCCGGGTAGCTCGGCACGGCATGGCGCAGCACGTGCACCGGCACTTGGCCCACGATCGCGATGGTCGCTGCGTGCAGCTGCTCGCCTGCATCGGGCCCCACGAAGGTGGCCCCCAGCAGGGTCCGTGAGTCGGCGTCGACCACGAGCTTCGCCGTCCCGACGACGTCGTCGCGCAGCAGCGCCGAGCCGGCGGCGCTGCCGAAGGGGACCTCCGCCACGGTCACGTCCCGGCCCTTCTCACGCGCCTCCTGCTCGGTGAGGCCGACGGAGGCCACCTGCGGGTCGGTGAACACCACCTGCGGGACCGGCACCTCCGGCGGAGCGGCATCGACGGGGGCATCCTCGCCGGTCGTGGCAGCCAGGGCCTCGGAACGAAGCCGCGCTCCCAGCTCCCGGGCCCGGTACTTGCCCCAGTGCGTCAGTGGCGCCTCGCCGCTCGCATCGCCGACCACGTGCAACCACCCGGGCAGGTCACCTCCGGTCACATCGTCGGCCGACAGCCCGAGCGCGTCCAGTCCCAGGCCCTCCAGGCGCGGTGCGCGGCCGGTGGCAGCCAGCAGCTCGTCGCCGCGCACCTCGCGGCGCCCATCGGAGTCCTCGACCACCACGGTGATCTCGCCTCCGTGCGGCCGGCCCAGCGGCGGGTGCTCGTGAGTGCCGGTGCGGGTGGCCTCGACGGTGGAGGCACCCAGCTGCACCTCCACGCCCGCCTTCTCCAGTGCCTCGGCGACGTGGCGGCCTGCGCACGGCTCGAAGCCGGACAGCAAAGAGTCGCCCCGCACCAGCATCGTCACCCGGGACCCCAGCGCCGCCATCCAGGTGGCCGCCTCGACAGCCACCACCCCGCCGCCCACGATCAGCAGCCGCTCGGGCACCTCCTGCACCCCGGTCACGTCCCTCGAGCCCCACGGTGCGATCTCGCGCAGCGGCCCGGGGACCTGCGGGTCCGATCCGGTCGCGAGCACCACCGCGCGCCGCGCACGCAGGCGCCGTACGGACGGCCCAGTCACCTCCACCTCGCGTTCACCCACCAGGCGCCCGCGCCCGCGCACCACGTCGATCCCGGCGCCCTCGGCCCAGTCCACCTGGCCCGCGTCGTCGTAGTCCGAGACCCAGGTGTCACGCCTGGCCAGCAGGCCCTCCACCTCCACCTGCGAGGTGCTGATGCCCTCCAGGTGCGCGGAGGCGTCGGCCACGGCGAGCGGCCGCAGCAGCGCCTTGGACGGCATGCAGGCGTAGTACGAGCACTCACCGCCCACCAGCTCCTGCTCCACGATCACGGCGGTGAGGTCGGTGCCCTCGATCGCGTACTGGGCCACGTTCTCCCCGACAGGGCCGCCGCCGATGACGACGACGTCATAGGTGTCGGTTCCGTCGGGCTCGGAGTGCTCGTCGGTCGTCTGGTCCAGGTCTCGGGTGTCAGCGTTCATGCTCTGACGCTACGCCTCCACGCCCCGGTGGCGACAGGGGTCCCGACGGGGCCCGGACCGCAGCCCTCACAGGGCGCGCTTGTACCCCACGTGGCTGGCCGTGTAGCCCAGCTGCTCGTAGAAGCGCTGGGCATCGGTGCGCTGCTTGTCCGTGGTCAGCTGCGCCAGGACCGCGCCGTTCCGCCGGCCGTAGTCACGGGCCCAGGTGAACATCGCCGACCCCAGCCCCTTGCCGCGGGTGGACGGGGCAAGCCGCACCGCGCATCCGTGCCTCATTCGTGCCCTGTCCGTGCACTGCGCGTGTGTCATCCGGGTGCCTCGTCGTGCTCCTCGTCGCGCGTCCGGCCATCGTTCGTCACACCCTCCCTCTAGCGTTGTCACCATGAGAATCCTGCACACCTCGGACTGGCACCTGGGGCGCACCCTGCACGGGGAGAACCTTCACGCCCACCAGGTCGCCTTCCATGACTGGCTGCTCGATCAGGTCGTCGAGCGCGAGGTCGACGTGGTGGTCATCGCCGGTGACGTGTACGACCGGGCCGTGCCGCACGTGGACTCCGTGCGCCTGCTGGGCCGCACCCTGGCGCGCCTGGCCGAGGTCACCACCGTGGTGCTCACCCCCGGCAACCACGATTCGGCCGACCGCCTCGGCTTCGGCGCCGCGCTGATGCGGGCCGGCGTGCACATCCTGGCCGATATCCCCGGCCTGGACCATCCCGTGGTGGTGCCGGACGATCACGGCGAGGTGCTGTTCTTCGGTCTGCCCTACCTCGAACCCGATATGGCGCGCACCGCCCTGGTGGGGGAGGGGGAGGCGCCGCTGGCACGTAGCCACGAGGCCGTCACCCGCGCCGCGATGGACAGGGTGCGCACCCGCATCGACGCCCACACCGAGGTGTCAGCGTCGGGCGCCGCCCACGCCGGCTCGGCCCGTCCCCGCTCGGTGGTCCTGGCCCACACCTTCGTGGCCGGCGGCCAGGGCAGCGACTCCGAGCGGGACCTCACCGTGGGCGGCGTGGACAGCGTGCCCGCCTCCGTACTGGGCGGGGTGGACTACGTGGCCCTCGGCCACCTGCACGGATGCCAGGATCTCTCGGCCTCCGTGGGCGGCGCCGCCTGGTACTCCGGCTCCCCACTGGCCTTCTCCTTCTCCGAGAAGGACCACCGCAAGTCCGTGCTGCTGGTGGAACTGGGAGCACCCGGCCAGGCGAGCGTGGAGCGCATCCCCACCCCCGTGCCCCGCAGGCTCACCGAGCTGCGCGGCACCCTGGAGGAGATCCTCGCCCAGGCCGATCAGCACGGGGAGGACTGGCTGAAGGCGATCATCACCGACCCCGCCCGGCCACCCCACCTGCTGGAACGGCTGCGTGCCCGGTACCCGCACCTTCTGCACACCGAGTACCAGCCCTCCGGCCGCACCACCACCGCGCTCACCCCCACCGTGCGCCGTGACGCCGATCCGGTGGAGGTGATGGACGAGTTCCTCGCCTTCGTCACCGGCGGGGAGCCCACCGCGGCCGAGCTCCAGGTGCTGGACGACGCCTACCGGGCCGTCCGCACCCGCGGGCAGGAGGCCGCCTCGTGAAGCTCCACCACCTGCGCCTGCGGGGCATCGGCCCCTTCCGCGACGAGGTCAGCATCGACTTCGCCGCCCTCGGCGCCAGCGGCATGTTCCTGCTGGAAGGGCCCACCGGCTCCGGGAAGTCCACGGTGCTGGACGCTGTCGTCTACGCCCTGTACGGCAGCGTGGCCGGGGAAGGGGCCAGCAGTGAGCGCATCCGCTCCCAGTTCGCCGAGCCCTCCACCCCCAGCGAGATCGACCTGGTCTTCGAGACCACCCACGGGGTGTACCGCGTGCTGCGCCAACCGGAGTTCTTCCGCCCCAAGAAGCGGGGCGAGGGCACCACCAAGCAGCAGGCCAAGGCGCTGCTGTGGCGGCTCGGCTCACCCGAGCTGATCCCCGAGGTGCTCGCCGACACGGCAGGCCAGGGAGCAGGGCTCACCCCGATCGCCTCCCGCCTGGACGAGGTGGGCCGGGAGATCGGCACCGCCGTCGGCCTCACCCGCGCCCAGTTCACGCAGACGGTCCTGCTGCCCCAGAACGAGTTCGCCCGCTTCCTGCGCGCCCAGACGGGGGAGCGTCAGGAAGTGCTGCAGCGCGTGTTCGGCACCGAGATCTACGAGGCCATCGAGAAGCAGCTCGAGCAGATGCGCCGCGAGGCCGCAGGGCAGGTCGATGCCGCCAACGCCGGGCTCGCCCAAGCCCTCGCTCGCTTCGTCGAGGCCGCCGCCATCGACGACGACGAGGTGCGCGCTGCCCTCGAGGGACACGCCACCGGCCACCGCTTCGAGGAGCTCGCGCAGCTGACCGGACAGATCGGCACCGACGCCGCCCGTGCCGCCCAGGACGCCACCGCCCGTGCCGGTACCGCTCGCAGTAAGGAGGCCGAGGCCCGCACGGCGGCCGAGGCTGCGCAGACGGTGCTGCAGCGCATCGACCGTCGCCGGCAGCTGGACCAGCTCGCCGCCTCCCTCGCCGCACAGGAGCAGCAGGCCGCCACCGCCCGCACCCGCCTGGAGCAGGACCGTGCCGCGCAGCCCGTCGCCGGGGCGATCACCCGGCGCGACCACGCCCTCACCCTCCAGCAGGACCGCGAGAAAGAACGCGATACCGCGCTCGCCAGGCACGGTGAGGCCCAGCCCGAGCTGGTCACCCTCGCCCGTCGGGACGATGCCCTGGATGCGCTCGCCGCGGCCACGGATGAGGCCACCTCCCAGGCCGGGGAGCTCACGGCCCTGGTGGAGCTGGAGAAGGGGATCCCCGGGCGTCGTAGGGAACTGACCGAGCGCCGGGACAATCTGGACAAGGCCCGCGCAGGCCTGGCCGGGTTGGACGAGCAGATCCAGGCCCGGCCTGGGGCGCGGGCGGAACTGGTCACCGCGCGTGACGCTGCGCGCGCGGCCGGGGACGGCCTGGGAGATGCCCAGACGGCAGCAGCCGAGGCCACCACCCGGCTCGGGCAGGCCCGCACCGCGGCCCGTCTCGCCGAGCAGGTCACCGCGGCGAAGAGCCACGCCGATACCGCGCAGCAGGCCTCCGCGAAGGCCGCCGAGGCGGAGGCCGAACAGCGCCGCCGCCGCAACGCGGGGCTCGCTGCTGAGCTTGCCCTGTCCCTGGCCGAGGGGGATCCGTGCCCGGTATGCGGTGCCACCGGGCACCCCGAGCCCGCGCAACCCGGCACTGATCATGTGAGCGCCGAGCAGGTCGAGGCCGCTGAAGAAGCCCGCCGTGGCGCCGAGTCCGCTGCGTCGGCCGCCCGGGAGAAGCTCACCCTGGCCCGCAGCCAGCACGACCAAGCCCTCGAACGAGCCGGCGGTCTGGACGTGGAGGCAGCGACCGCCGCCCAGCAGCAGGCCGCTGCGGCCGTGCAGACCATCAAGGCGCAGCAGGCCGAGGCCCTCCGGCTCGAGAAGGCACTCGAGGAGCACGACAAGCAGACCCAGGCTCTCGGTGCCCGCCGCGAGAAGCAGGCCGTGGCGATCGAGGGGGAGGCCAGCGCGCTCGATGCGGTGACCACCGCCCTCACCGAGGACGAGGCCCGTATCGACAAGGCACGCGGGGAGGCGGCGTCGGTCGCCGAACGGCGCACCGCCCACACCCGTCGTGCCCGCACCGCCCGTGAGCTGCGCGAAGCGCTGGTCGCTGCGGATCAGGCTGCCGCGCGGGCACGCGAGCTCGCCGCCGAGGTGGAGCTGGGATCCTTCGAGGACGACGCCGCGGTGCGTGCTGCCGTGCTCACCGATCCCACCCGCACGCAGCTCGAGGCGCTGCTGACCCGCCGTGCCACCGACCAGGCCCGCCACACCGACGGCATGGCCGAGGAGGGCATCGCCCAGGCCGATCCCTCCGACGATGCCCGCGCAGTAGCTGCCGGGCAGGTCGAGGGCGCTCGTGAGGCGGTCACTGCCGCCCAGGCCGTCACTGCTGCCGCCGATCAGGAGGCGGGGCGTCGTGCCGCGACGGCCCAGGCCACCACCGGGGCGCGGCAGCGTCTTGATGGTGCTGTCGGCCAGGTGCGGGCAGTGGGGGAGAAGGCCGGGGCCGTGGTGCGCGTGGCAGACCTCGCCACCGGCCGCTCTGCCGATGGCGACCGCATCCAGCTGTCCACCTACGTGCTGATGCGCCGCTTCGAGGAGGTCATCGACGCCGCCAACGTGCGCCTGGCCCAGTTCTCCGAATCCACCCTG
>QFNC01000160.1 GCA_003240695.1 Pseudoxanthomonas suwonensis
GGGGATGTCGATCACGAACTCGGTGCCGTTCTCGGGGACCACGGTGACCTTCAGCGGCACCACGGTGCCCTCGGGCACGCACAGCCAGTCGGTGAGGGTAACGTCGCCGTAGTAGCGACCGGTCTCCTCATCGAGCACGTAGGGGGCCTCGAAGGTGCCGTACTCGCCGGCGTCCACGACGACCTTCTCGATCTGCGGGGCACCCAGGCTCAGGGACTCCAGGTTGCCCAGTCGCAGCACCGGATCCGTGTCGATGCCTGCTTCCTCGTCGTACTCGCCGCCCTCGAGGATCTGCAGCGACAGCTGGCGCTGCGCGTAGTCCGGGACGAGCGGGGAGCTGGCCTCGAAGTAGGAGGCGAGCGCGTCGCGGTCCAGCACGCCGGTGTCGCGGATGTTGCTCGCCTGGGCGAGGGTGGTCATGCCGTCACCACCCTCGAACAGGAAGCTGGCCGCGACGATCGTGTAGGTGGCGTCCAGGTCGATCGGTTCATCGTTGATCTTGATGTCGATCACGCGATCGCCCAGCTCACGGGTGGGGTCGTAGGCGTAGGTGACGTTCTCGGAGACACCGAAGGCGAGGAACGCCTCCTTGCCGTCGGAGATCCGCCACTGCTCCTCGATGATCTGCTTGCCCTCGTCGCCGCTGGCCTGGTACCAGAACTCGGCGCGGATGCCACCGGGGTTCATCCAGCCGATGATCTCCTGGTCCTCGTAGCCGCCGCGGTCCTCGAGGAACCACTTCTGGGAGTCGGCCAGCATGTTGCCGGCGGCGGAGAAGCGGGAGCGGTCATCGCCCTTCGCGGCCTCCATGTCGGTGCGGGTCCAGACGCCGTCCACGTACTCGGCCTTGCCGGAGTTCCAGGCGGTGGTCAGGTCACCTTCGACGGAACCGATGGGCTGGGAACCGACGACATCGGCATCTGCGAGGGCCTGGTCCACCACGCCGGCGGCGGCGATGTAGGCCGGGTCGGTGGCGCAGCCCTCGAGCGCTGCGGCGGTGGGCTCGGTGGAGTCCTTGACGGTCTCCACGGGGATCAGAGCCGTGGTCTCCGGCACCACGTCCCAGTCGCCGTCCTCACCGAGGGTGAGGGTCACGGAGCCGATGTGGGAGCCGCTGGAGCCGGCCTGGATCACCGGGCGCACCTCGCCATCGTCGCCCACGGGAGCGTCGTAGGCGTAGGACTGGTGGGAGTCGCCGTTGAAGATCGCGTCGACCTCGGGAGAGGTCTGCTCGACGATCTTGGTGAAGATGGCGCGGGTGCCGGCAGAGGGTGCGCCATTCTCGGCGGAGGTGCCTGCACCCTCGTGGTACGAGGCGACGATGACGTCGAACTCGTCACCGGAGTCCTGCAGCTCCTGGACAGCGGCGTTGACGGAGTCGACCGGATCGCGGAACTCGAGGCCGGCAACGGCCACGGGGCTCACCTTGGAGGGGGTCAGGGTGGTGACCGCGCCGACCACGGCGACCTTCACGCCACCGGCGTCGACGATCGCGTAGGGGTCCAGCAGGCGAGTGCCGTCGTCCTTGTAGACGTTGGCAGCCAGGGTCGGGAAATCGGAGTTCGGGAGGATCCGACCCATCAGGTCGTCGGCTCCCTGGTCGAACTCGTGGTTGCCCACGGCGGTCGCATCCACGCCCAGGGCGTTGAGGAAGTCGAGGGTGGGCTCGTCGTTCTGCACGGCCGAGGCGAACTCGGAGCCGCCCACGCTGTCGCCGGCGGAGATCAGCGC
>QFNC01000001.1 GCA_003240695.1 Pseudoxanthomonas suwonensis
GATGGACGAAGGCCTGCGCTTCGCGATCCGCGAAGGCGGCCGCACCGTCGGCGCCGGCGTGGTGGCGAAGATCCTGAAGTAAGCGATATCGCACGGGGCGGGGTTGTTTTTTCGGAAACACCCCGCTAGAATGCACGACCTCCTGCAGGCAACCGGTTCGCCGGCCTGCCTGCAGATGCGAAATGAGCGCCGGAAGCAGCTCGTTTTCGCCAGACGAAGGACATCGTCGCACGGCATCGCTCCGCCCATCCCGAAGCTGTTCGGGATACCACGGCAGGAGCGGGTTGTTGCGTCTGCGTAATCCGTCTGGCGAGCCGTTCGCGCGGCTCGCTTTTTCATTGCCGGAAGCACAGGCCGCCTCGGCGGCTTCCACATCGCAAACCGGTTGCATCCCATTTCACGGGGTTCGGCGCACCCAGTCGTCGGACCTGTCGCTCTTTACTCGAGGAACCCTTCATGGCGGACCAGAAGATCCGGATTCGGCTCAAGGCGTTCGATCATCGCCTGATCGATCGTTCGGCCGGCGAGATCGTGGAAACGGCCAAGCGGACCGGCGCGCAGGTGCGCGGCCCGATCCCGCTTCCCACCAAGATCGAACGCTACACCGTGCTGGTGTCGCCGCACGTCGACAAGGACGCGCGCGACCAGTACGAAACCCGCACGCACAAGCGCGTGCTCGACATCGTCGACCCCAACGACAAGACCGTGGACGCGCTGATGAAGCTCGAGCTGGCGGCCGGCGTCGACGTCCAGATCAAGCTGACCTGAGGGCCCGATCATGAGCGCAAAGATCCACAAGCTCGGCATCGTCGGTCGCAAGGCCGGCATGAGCCGTCTGTTCACCGAAGACGGCAAGTCCGTGCCGGTGACCCTGATCGAGGCCACCCCGAACCGTATCACCCAGGTCAAGACCCCGGACAGCGACGGCTACAGTGCCGTGCAGGTCACCGTGGGCAGCAAGCGCGCCTCGCTGATCAACAAGCCGGAAGCCGGTCACTTGGCGAAGGCCAAGGTGGAAGCCGGCCGCGGCCTGTGGGAGCTGCGCGTCGGCGACGACGCGATCGGCGACTACCAGGTGGGCGGCGAGATCAAGGCTGACATCTTCGAAGTGGGCCAGATCGTCGACGTCCAGGGCGTGACCAAGGGCAAGGGTTTCCAGGGCACCATCAAGCGCTGGAACTTCACCATGGGCGACGCCACCCACGGCAACTCGCTGTCGCACCGCCAGCCCGGTTCGATCGGCCAGCGGCAGACGCCAGGTCGCGTGTTCCCGGGCAAGAAGATGTCCGGCCATATGGGCGTCGATACCCAGACCACCCAGCGCCTGCAGGTGGTGAAGGTGGATGCCGAACGTGGTCTGATCGCCGTGCGCGGCGCCGTCCCCGGTGCCCCGGGCGGCGACGTCATTGTGCGTCCGAGCAGCAAGGCCTAAGGAGCGCAACCATGGAACTGAACATCAACAACAGCAAGACCGCGCTGTCCGTGTCGGACGCCGTGTTCGGTCGTGAATTCAACGAAGGTCTGGTGCACCAGGTCGTCGTCGCCTACCGCAATGCGGGTCGCGCCGGCACCAAGGCGCAGAAGACCCGTTCTGAAGTGAACGGCACCACCAAGAAGTCGAAGAAGCAGAAGGGCGGCGGTGCCCGTCACGGCGCCCTGACCGCGCCGATCTTCGTCGGCGGCGGCGTGACCTTCGCGGCCAAGCCGCGCAGCTTCGCGCAGAAGGTCAACCGCAAGATGTACCGGGCCGCGATGAGCGCGATCCTGTCCGAACTGAACCGCCAGGGTCGCCTGACCTTGGTCGAGGCGTTCGAGATCGATACACCCAAAACCGCCGGTCTGATCGCCAGGCTGAAAGACCTGCAGGTCGGCAAACGCCCGCTGATCGTGACCGAGGAAGCCAACGACAACCTGTTCCTGGCATCGCGCAACATCCCGTATGTGCAGGTGCGCGACGTGCAGGGGCTGGATCCGGTGGCCCTGGTCGGCGCCGACACCGTGGTGATCACCACCGATGCGGTGAAGAAAATCGAGGAGTGGCTGGCATGAACGAGGCCAAGCTGTACGACGTGATCCGTGCGCCGCGCGTGTCCGAAAAGACCGCCCGTCTGCAGGAAGTTTCCAACCAGTACGTGTTCGAAGTCTCGAAGGTGTCGACCAAGGCCGACATCAAGGCTGCCGTCGAAAAGCTGTTCGACGTCACTGTCGAGGCAGTCAACGTGGTCAACGTGAAGGGCAAGCGCAAAGCCTTCCGTCAGCGCATGGGCACCCGCAGTGACTGGCGCAAGGCCTACGTGACCCTGGCCGACGGCCAGTCCATCGACGTCACGATGACCCGGGCCTGAGGAGCGCACCGATGCCATTGATGAAATTCAAACCCACTTCGCCCGGCCGCCGCTCCGCGGTGCGCGTGGTCACGCCCGAGCTGCACAAGGGTGCCCCGCATGCGCCGCTGCTGGAAAAGCAGAGCAAGACCGGTGGCCGCAACCACCACGGCCGCATCACCACCCGCCACATCGGCGGTGGCCACAAGCAGCACTACCGCATCATCGACTTCAAGCGCGACAAGGAAGGCATTCCGGCGCGGGTGGAGCGGGTCGAATACGATCCCAACCGCACCGCGCACATCGCGCTGCTGCTGTATGCCGACGGTGAGCGCCGCTACATCATCGCGCCGAAGGGCCTGAAGGCCGGCGACCCGGTGATGTCGGGCAGCGCCGCACCGATCAAGACCGGCAACACCCTGCCGCTGCGCAGCATCCCGGTGGGTACCACCGTGCACTGCATCGAGATGAAGCCCGGCAAGGGCGCGCAGATGGCGCGTGCGGCCGGTGCTGGCGTGCAGCTGATCGCCCGCGAAGGCGTGTACGCCACGCTGCGCCTGCGCTCCGGCGAAATGCGCCGGGTGCCGGCCGACTGCCGCGCCACCATCGGCGAAGTGGGCAATGTCGAGCACAACCTGGAAAAGCTGGGCAAGGCCGGTGCCAGCCGCTGGCGCGGCATCAAGCCCACCGTCCGCGGTGTGGTGATGAACCCGGTGGACCACCCGCACGGCGGTGGCGAGGCCAAGGCCGGGCAGGGCAACCCGCATCCGGTCACCCCGTGGGGCGTGCCGACCAAGGGTTACAAGACGCGCAAGAACAAGCGCACCACGCAATTCATCGTGCGCGATCGCAGGGGTTAATCGGACATGCCACGTTCACTGAAAAAAGGTCCGTTCATCGACCATCACCTGATCAAGAAGGTCGAGACCGCGGGCAACACCAAGAAGCCGATCAAGACCTGGTCGCGCCGTTCCACCATCCTGCCGGAAATGATCGGCTTCACCATTGCCGTGCATAACGGCAAGAACCACGTGCCGGTGCTGGTCAACGAGAACATGGTTGGCCACAAGCTCGGCGAGTTCGCCCTCACCCGGACCTTCAAGGGTCACGGCGGCGACAAGAAGTCGAAGTAAGGAGATCACCGTGGAAGCCAAAGCCATCCTGCGCACCGCGCGCATCTCCCCCCAGAAGGCACGTCTGGTCGCCGACCAGGTCCGTGGCCTGCCGGTCGACCGCGCCCTGGGCCTGCTGCAATTCTCCGACAAGAAGGCCGCGCACATGATCTACAAGGTCGTGTTCTCGGCGGTGTCGAATGCGGAAAACAATCTCGGTGCGGACATCGACGCGCTGAAGGTCAAGACCATCATGGTCGACGAAGGTCCCGCGCTGAAGCGCTTCATGGCGCGCGCGAAGGGTCGTGGCACGCGCATCCTCAAGCGCACCAGCCACATCACCGTCATCGTCGGCGAGGGCAAGTAATCATGGGTCACAAAGTACATCCCGTCGGCATCCGCCTGGGCATCTCCAAGGACTGGAACTCCAAGTGGTATGCCGGCAAGAAGCATTATGCCGACTATCTGGAAGCCGATCTGAAGGTGCGCGAGATGCTGCGCAAGAAGCTGGCCGCCGCCGGCATCAGCCGCATCAGCATCGAGCGTCCGGCCAACAACGCGCGCGTCACCATCCACACCGCCCGTCCGGGCGTGGTGATCGGCAAGCGCGGCGAGGACATCGAGAAGCTGCGCAAGGAGGTCTCCGACGTGATGGGCGTTCCGGCGCACATCAACGTGACCGAAGTGCGCAAGCCCGAACTCGATGCGCAGCTGGTCGCCGAATCGATCGCCCAGCAGCTGGAACGCCGCATCATGTTCCGCCGCGCGATGAAGCGCGCCGTGGGCAATGCCATGCGCCTTGGCGCCCTGGGCATCAAGGTCAACGTGGCCGGTCGCCTGAACGGCGCGGAAATCGCCCGTTCGGAGTGGTACCGCGAAGGCCGCGTGCCGCTGCACACGTTGCGCGCCGACGTCGACTACGGCTTTGCCGAAGCCCACACCACCTACGGCGTGATCGGCATCAAGGTCTGGATCTACAAGGGCGAGATCTTCGATTTCGCCCAGGTGGGCCAGGAGAAGCAGGACGATGCGCCTGCGCCGCGCGGCGAGCGCCCCGACCGCAACGAGCGGCCCGACCGCCCGCGTGGTCCGCGCCGTGACCGCGACCGCGAAGCGAGGGACTAAACAATGCTGCAACCCAAGCGAACCAAATTCCGCAAGCAGTTCAAGGGCCGCAACGACGGCCTGAGCTGGAACGGCAACGCCGTCAGCTTCGGCGAATACGGCCTGAAGGCCACGGCCACCGGCCAGCTGACCTCGCGCCAGATCGAGGCAGCGCGCCGTTCCATCAGCCGTTACGTCAAGCGCGGCGGCAAGATGTGGATCCGCGTGTTCCCCGACAAGCCGATCAGCAAGAAGCCCATCGAAGTGCGCATGGGCTCGGGCAAGGGCAACGTCGAGTTCTGGGTCGCGCAGATCCAGCCCGGCCGCATGATCTACGAGATCGAGGGCGTGGACGAAGCCACCGCCCGCGAAGCCTTCCGCCTGGCAGCCGCCAAGCTGTCGGTGACCACCCAATTCGTGACCCGGACGGTGCGCTGATGGAACTCAAGCAACTGCGGCAGAAATCCGCCCAAGAACTCAACGAGCACATGCTGGACCTGCGCAAGGAGCAGTTTTCCCTGCGCATGCAGAAGGCCACCGGCCAGCTGCCGCCCAACAAGACGCATGAATCGCGGCGCATCCGTCGCGATATCGCCCGTGTGAACACCCTGCTCGGCCAGCTGGCCGCCAAGCAGCAGTAAGGAACGGCCGAGATGACAGAACAGACTGAAAAGAAGCTGCGCACGGTCGAAGGCCGTGTGGTCAGCAACAAGATGGACAAGACGGTCACCGTGCTGGTGGAACGTCAGGTCAAGCACGAGCTGTACGGCAAGTACATCCGCCGCTCGACCAAGCTGCACGCCCACGACGCCGAGAACGCCTGCCAGATGGGCGACACCGTGCGCGTGGCCGAATGCGCGCCGCTGTCCAAGACCAAGAACTGGCGGGTGGTTGAGATCGTCAGCCACGCAGCCGAATAACCGGAGGCGCTACCCATGATCCAGATGCAGAGCCACCTCGACGTGGCAGACAACTCCGGTGCTCGTGAAGTGATGTGCATCAAGGTGCTCGGGGGCTCCAAGCGCCGCTACGCCAACATCGGCGACATCATCAAGGTGTCGGTGAAGGATGCTATCCCGCGCGGCAAGGTGAAAAAGGGCGAGGTGTACGACGCCGTGGTGGTGCGAACCCGCAAGGGCGTGCGCCGTGCCGACGGTTCGCTCATCCGCTTCGACGGCAACGCCGCCGTGCTGCTGAACAACAAGCAGGAGCCGATCGGAACCCGCATCTTCGGGCCGGTCACGCGCGAACTGCGTTCGGAGAAGTTCATGAAGATCGTCTCCCTCGCCCCGGAAGTGCTGTAAGCGGAGACGACAGACATGAATCGCATCAAGAAAGGCGACCAGGTGGTCGTGATTGCAGGCAAAGACAAGGGCAACCAGGGCGAAGTGCTGAGCGTGCTCGGCGACAAGATCGTCGTGTCCAGCGTGAACGTGGTCAAGCGCCACACCAAGCCGAACCCGCAGGCCGGCCAGCCCGGCGGCGTGCTGGAGCGCGAAGCTCCGGTGCATGTATCCAACGTGATGCTGCTCAACCCGGCCACCGGCAAGGGCGAGCGCATTTCCATCAAGACCCTGGAGGATGGCCGCCGCGTGCGCGTGTTCCGCTCCAGTGGCGAGGTAATCTGACATGACAAGCCGTCTGGAAACGTTCTACCGCGACGAAGTGGTGCCGAAGCTGACCCAGCAGTTCGGCTACAAGAACCCGATGGAAGTGCCGCGCCTGGTCAAGGTCACGCTGAACATGGGCGTGGGCGAGGCCGCCAGCAACAAGAAGGTGCTGGAAAATGCCGTGGCCGACATGACCAAGATCGCCGGCCAGAAGCCCATCATCACCAAGTCGCGCGTGTCGGTGGCCAGCTTCAAGATCCGCGACGGCTGGCCGATCGGCTGCAAGGTCACGCTGCGCCGCGCGCACATGTACGAGTTCCTGGACCGCCTGATCAACATCTCGCTGCCGCGCGTGCGCGACTTCCGCGGGGTGTCGGGGCGTTCGTTCGACGGCCGCGGCAACTTCAACATGGGCGTGAAGGAGCAGATCATCTTCCCGGAAATCGACTTCGACGCCGTCGACGCGATCCGCGGCATGGATATCGCCATCACCACCACCGCCAAGACCGACGCAGAGGCCAAGGCCCTGCTGGAAGCGTTCCGCTTCCCGTTCCGCAACTGACCGCACAGGACCGATTCCATGGCCAAGACCTCCATGATCAACCGCGAAGCAAAGCGCGCCAAGCTGATCAAGCAGCATGCCGCCAAGCGCGACGCGCTGAAGAAGATCCTCAACAGCCAGGACGCCAGCTACGAGGACAAGATGGCCGCGGCCGTCAAGCTGCAGAAGCTGCCGCGCGATTCCTCGCCGTCGCGCTACACCAACCGCTGCGCCCTGACCGGGCGTCCGCGCGGCGTGTACGCCAAGTTCGGCCTGGGCCGCAACAAGCTGCGCGAAGCCACCATGCGCGGCGACGTGCCCGGCCTGCGCAAGGCGTCCTGGTAACCGCGTTCGCCGCGCTTGCGCTTCGCGATGTTGGCGGGACATAATCTGCGGCTTCGTTTTGCACGACCCGTCCGGTGCGCCGGACGATCGCGCTTCCGGGCGATGCGCCCATCACAACACAATCCACATTCGCGCAAGCGGATATCGGTGCTGACAGAAGGTTCGTTCCATGAGCATGACTGATCCCATCGCCGACATGCTGGTCCGCATCAAGAATGCGGCCGCGGTCGGCAAGCCCTCCGCCTCCATGCCGTCCTCGAAGACCAAGGCGGCCATCGCCAAGGTGCTGAAGGACGAGGGCTACATCCAGGACTTCAACGTGTCCGGCGACACCGCCAAGCCGGTGCTGGAAATCGTGCTGAAGTACTACCAGGGCCGTCCGGTGATCGAGCGCCTGCAGCGTTTCTCGCGCTCGGGCCTGCGCCAGTACCGCGGCAAGGATGCGCTGCCGAAGGTGCTGGGTGGCCTCGGCATCGCCATCATTTCAACCTCCAAGGGCATCATGACCGATTCGCAGGCGCGCCACGAAGGCGTCGGCGGCGAAGTCCTGTGCCTGGTGGCCTGAGGAGATTCCCGCCATGTCACGCGTTGCCAAGAAACCGATCGCACTGCCAAAGGGCGTGGATCTCACCGCCGCCAACGGCACCATCAGCGTCAAGGGTCCCAAGGGCACCCTGAGCATCGCCCAGCCCGACGGCGTCGAGCTGTCCGTGGACAACGGCACCGCCGTGTTCGCGGCCAAGGACGACAGCCAGCTGGCGCTGACCGGCACCATGCGCGCCATCGTCGCCAACATGGTGCACGGGGTGTCGCAGGGCTTCGAGCGCAAGCTGGAACTGGTCGGCGTGGGTTATCGCGCCGCCATGCAGGGCAAGGATCTCAGCCTGTCGCTGGGCTTCTCGCATCCGGTGGTGTTCAAGGCGCCGGAAGGCATCACCATCGCTGCGCCTACCCAGACCGAAGTGCTGGTGAGCGGCGCCGACAAGCAGTTGGTCGGCGAAGTGGCTGCCAAGATCCGCGGCTTCCGTCCGCCGGAGCCTTACAAGGGCAAGGGCGTGAAGTATTCCGACGAAACCATCATCCGCAAGGAAGCCAAGAAGGCCTGATCCCGCCAGGGATGACTCGCGCTTTCAGCTTCCGGAGACCATCGAACCATGGACAAGAACATCGCCCGCCTGCGTCGCGCCAAGTCCACCCGCGCGCGCATCCGTTCCCTCGGCGTCCCGCGCCTGTCGGTGCTGCGCACCGGCCAGCACATCTATGCCCAGCTGTTCACCGCCGACGGCTCGAAGGTGCTGGCTGCCGCCAACACCGGCCAGGCCGACGTGCGCGAGGGCCTGAAGAACGGCAAGAACGCCGATGCCGCTGCCCGCGTGGGCAAGGCCATCGCCGAAAAGGCCAAGGCCGCCGGCATCGAGAAGGTCGCCTTTGACCGCTCGGGCTACCGCTACCACGGCCGCATCAAGGTGCTGGCCGACGCCGCCCGCGAGGCCGGCCTGCAGTTCTGATTCAAGCGCCATCGGCGTGCGGGCAGCTGGCCTGCAGTCGATGGCGGCATCACCCGTCGATGCGGGTTGCATCGAACGCCGTCGCCGGTTTCGGGTGGCGTGCGGAACACCGGAACCATCACAACCATAAGCGGTCCATCCGCAATCACATCCGAATCCACACAAGGTTTTTCCCATGGCAGAACAACGTGAATCCCGCGGGCGCGATCGCAATCGCGACCGCGAAGAAGTCGACGACGGCATGATCGAGAAGCTGGTCGCGGTGAATCGCGTCAGCAAGACCGTGAAAGGCGGTCGCCAATTCACCTTCACCGCGCTGACGGTGGTGGGCGACGGCAACGGCCGGGTCGGCTTTGGCTATGGCAAGGCGCGTGAAGTGCCGGTGGCCATCCAGAAGTCGATGGAATACGCCCGCAAGAACCTCAGCAACATCGAGCTGAACAACGGCACCTTGTTCCACGAGGTGAAGGCCGGCCACGGCGCCGCACGCGTGTTCATGAAACCCGCATCGGAAGGCACTGGCGTGATCGCCGGCGGCGCCATGCGTGCCGTGCTGGAAGCGGTGGGCGTGAAGAACGTGCTGGCCAAGGCCGTCGGTTCGCGCAACCCCATCAATCTGGTGCGCGCCACGGTCAAGGGCCTGGAAGCCATGCATTCGCCCAACAACATCGCCGCCAAGCGCGGCAAGTCGGTGCAGGAGGTGCTGCATGTCCACGGCTAAGAAGTCATCCGGCGATTCGACCGGCACCGTGAAGGTGCGCCTGGTCAAGGGGCTGCGCGGCTCGCAGGCCCGGCACCGCCTGTCGGTGCGCGCGCTGGGCCTGAACAAGCTCAACGACGTGCGCGAGCTGAAGGACAGCCCGCAGGTGCGTGGCCTGATCAACACCGTGCACTATCTGGTGCGCGTGGAGGAATGACCATGAAAATGAACGAACTCGCGCCCGCCGAGGGCTCGCGCCAGGAACGTCGCCGCGTCGGTCGCGGCACCGGCTCCGGGCTGGGCAAGACCTGCGGCCGCGGCCACAAGGGCTCCTTCGCCCGCTCGGGCAAGGGCAAGATCAAGGCCGGTTTCGAGGGCGGCCAGCTGCCGATGCAGCGTCGCCTGCCGAAGGTCGGTTTCCGCTCGAAGTTGGCCAAGGATTCTGCGGAAGTGCTGCTGTACCAGCTGGATCTGCTGGATGCCGGCGAGGTGACCGTGGCATCGCTGCGCGCGGCCAAGCTGATCCCCGGCGCCGCCAAGAAAGTCAAGGTGGTGAAGAAGGGCGAAATCAGCAAGGCCTTCGTGTTGAAGGGCGTGCTGGCCACGGCCGGCGCCAAGGCCGCGATCGAGGCGGCCGGCGGCAAGATCGAGGCGGCGGAGTAACCGGCGATGGCGCGCAGCGCATCTGCCATGGCGGCGATGGCCGGCTCGGGCAAGTACACCGAACTGCGCCAGCGCCTGCTGTTCGTGCTGGGAGCCCTGCTGGTCTACCGCATCGGCTGCTACATCCCGGTGCCGGGCGTCAACCCCGATGCGATGCTGGAGCTGATGAAGACCCAGGAAGGCACCATCGTGGACATGTTCAACATGTTCTCCGGCGGTGCGCTGGAACGCTTCAGTCTGCTGGCGCTGAACGTGGTGCCGTACATTTCCGCATCCATCATCATGCAGTTGATGGTGCAGATCATCCCCAGCCTGAAAGCGATCCAGAAGGAAGGCGAATCCGGTCGACGGCGCATCACCCAGTGGTCGCGCATCGGTGCCATTCCGCTGGCGATCTTCCAGTCGGCCGGCATCGCGGTTGCGCTGCAGAATTCGGGCGCCACCAACGGCATCCCGGTGGTGTACAGCCCCGGCATCGGCTTCATCCTCACCGCCGTGGTCGCGCTGACGGCGGGCACCATGTTCCTGATGTGGATGGGCGAGCAGATCACCGAGCGCGGCATCGGCAACGGTGTGTCGCTGATCATCTTCGCAGGCATCGTGGCCGGCCTCCCTGGCGCGGTGTTCGGCACCATCGAGCAGGTCCGCAACGGCGACATCAGCGCGTTGGCAGTGATCGCCATCGCCGTGATCGTGCTGGGTTTCACCTATTTCGTTGTGTTCGTCGAACGTGGCCAGCGCCGCATCACGGTGAACTACGCGCGTCGGCAGGGCGGTCGCAACGCCTACATGAACCAGACCTCGTTCCTGCCGCTGAAGCTGAACATGTCGGGCGTGATTCCGGCCATCTTCGCCTCGTCGATCATCATGTTCCCGGCCACCGCGTCCACCTGGTTCAGCCAGGCGGGATCGGCCAACTGGCTGCAACGGCTGAGCCAATCGCTGAATCCGGGCGAGCCGCTGCACATGATCCTGTACGCCGCGCTGATAGCCGGATTCACGTTCTTCTATACGGCGCTGGTGTTCAACTCGCAGGAAACCGCGGACAACCTGAAGAAGTCCGGTGCGTTGATCCCGGGCATCCGTCCGGGCAAGGCCACGGCCGACTACGTGGACGGCGTGCTGACCCGCCTGACCGCCGCCGGCGCCATCTACCTGGTGCTGGTGTGTCTGCTGCCGGAAGTGATGCGCACCGAGCTGGGCACGTCGTTCTACTTCGGTGGCACCTCGCTGCTGATCGTGGTGGTGGTGGTGATGGACTTCATCACCCAAATCCAGGCGCAGATGATGTCGCACCAGTACGAAACCTTGCTGAAGAAGTCAAATCTGAAAGGACCCGCGAAACCCGGCCTGCCCGGGCGTCGCTGAGAGTCCCGTGTCTCACCCGCCGAAGGCGCCCGCCTTCGGCATGCATCGGGCTCTGCCCGGAGCCGGACGGTTCGCCGTCCTGATGGCAAGGCCTGACTGCGGCCGCGCCATCGCAAAGGGCGACCTGCGTGGCAGTCCCGTGCGCAGGTGATGTCGGACAAGACCCGGCGCTGGAGTGGCGCAGGGCGGGGCGGATCGAGGTCACGATCCGCATTCCAGTCGGGCATCGTCGCCGGAGCATGGGCACACTCCCCATGCCGGGTTTCGGCCGCAGGGCCGAGGCTTCCATCGCATACGGGATTTGCAGTACAATTTCCAGTTCCCTTCGCCGGGTCGGCCAATCCGGCGCATCACAGTCCAGTGTGGAGATCGCCTCATGGCGCGTATCGCAGGTGTCAACCTGCCTGCCCAGAAACATGTCTGGGTGGGGTTGCAGAGTATCTACGGCATCGGCCGTACCCGTTCCCGCCAGGTCTGCGCGGCCGCCGACGTGAATCCGTCGACCCGGATTCGCGACCTGTCCGAATCCGATGTCGAGCGCCTGCGCGGCGAAGTCGGCAAGTATATCGTCGAAGGCGATCTGCGCCGCGAAGTCGGCATGGCGATCAAGCGCCTGATGGACCTGTCGTGCTACCGCGGCCTGCGCCATCGTCGCGGCCTGCCGCTGCGCGGCCAGCGCACCCGGACCAATGCCCGTACCCGCAAGGGGCCGCGCAAGGCCATCAAGAAGTAATCCAGGAGCATCGTCATGGCCAAACCGGCAGCCGCCAAAGTCAAGAAGAAGGTCAAGCGCGTCGTCACCGACGGCATCGCCCACGTCCACGCTTCGTTCAACAACACCATCGTCACGATCACCGATCGCCAGGGCAATGCGCTGTCGTGGGCCACGTCGGGCGGGTCCGGCTTCCGCGGTTCGCGCAAGTCCACTCCGTTCGCCGCGCAGGTCGCCGCCGAGAAGGCCGGCAAGGCGGCGCTGGACTACGGCGTGAAGTCGCTGGAAGTGCGCATCAAGGGCCCGGGTCCGGGTCGCGAGTCGGCCGTGCGTTCGCTGAACAACGTGGGCTACAAGATCACCAACATCATCGACGTGACGCCGATCCCGCACAACGGGTGCCGTCCGCCGAAGAAGCGCCGCGTCTGACGCGCAGGAGCATTCAATACCATGGCTCGTTATATCGGTCCCACCTGCAAACTGGCACGCCGCGAAGGCGCCGACCTGTCCCTGAAATCGCCGGCGCGCGCGCTGGATTCCAAGTGCAAGCTGGAGCAGAAGCCCGGCCAGCATGGCGCCACAGCCCGCAAGGGCAAGCTGTCCGACTACGCCACCCAGCTGCGCGAGAAGCAGAAGGTCAAGCGCATCTACGGGCTGCTGGAGCGCCAGTTCCGCAACTACTACAAGAAGGCCAGCACGAAGAAGGGCAACACCGGCGAAAACCTGCTGCAGATGCTGGAAACGCGTCTGGACAACGTGATCTACCGCATGGGCTTTGCCGTGACCCGTCCGGCTGCCCGCCAGCTGGTCAGCCACCGCGGCGTGCTGGTCAATGGCAAGTCGGTGAACCTGCCCAGCTACCAGGTGAAGGCCGGCGACGCGATCGCGCTGTCCGAGCGCGCCGCCAAGCAGTTGCGCGTGAACGAGGCGCTGACCGTCGCCCAGTCGATGGATCTGCTGCCGTCGTGGGTGGAAGTGGACGCGGCCAAGTTCTCCGGCGTGTTCAAGGCGGTTCCGGATCGTGCCGACCTGCCGGCCGACATCAACGAAGCGCTGATCATCGAACTGTACTCGAAGTAATCCATTGTGACCGGCCTGCTCCCCGCGCAGGCCATCAGGAGACATCCACACATGACGGCAACCGCCAACCAGGTGCTGCGTCCGAAAGGCCCGCAAATCGAACGCATCACCGACCATCGCGCCAAGATCGTGATCGAGCCGCTCGAGCGCGGCTATGGCCACACCCTGGGCAACGCACTGCGCCGCGTGCTGCTGTCCTCGATCCCCGGCTTCGCCATCACCGAAGTGGAAATCGACGGCGTGCTGCACGAGTACACCACCGTCGAAGGTATGCAGGAAGACGTTCTGGAAGTGCTGCTGAACCTGAAAGACGTGGCCATCCGCATGGGCACCGGCGACAGTGCCACGCTGGCGCTGAGCAAGCAGGGCCCGGGCGTGGTCACCGCCGGCGACATCCGCACCGACCACAACGTGGAAATCCTCAACCCCGACCATGTGATCGCGCACCTGACCAAGGACACGGCGCTGAACATGCGGTTGAAGATCGAGCGCGGCTTCGGCTACCAGCCGGCGGCAGCGCGCCGTCGTCCGGACGAGGAAACCCGCGCCATCGGCCGCCTGTTCCTGGATGCCAGCTTCAGCCCCGTGCGCCGCGTGGCCTACGAGGTGGAAGCCGCCCGCGTCGAGCAGCGCACCGACCTGGACAAGCTGGTCATCGACATCGAGACCAACGGCACCATCGACGCCGAGGAAGCCGTGCGCACCGCGGCGGACATTCTCAGCGATCAGCTCAGCGTGTTCGGCGACTTCACCAAGCGCGAGCGCGGCGCGGCCAAGCAGGCGGCCAGCGGCGTCGATCCGATGCTGCTGCGCCCGATCGACGACCTGGAACTGACCGTGCGCTCGGCCAACTGCCTGAAGGCTGAAAGCATCTACTACGTCGGCGACCTGATCCAGAAGACCGAAGTGGAGCTGCTGAAAACCCCGAACCTGGGCAAGAAGTCGCTGACCGAAATCAAGGAAGTGCTGGCCAACCGCGGCCTGTCGCTGGGCATGAAGCTGGAAAACTGGCCGCCCACCGGCACCGCATCGCACGGCATGCTGGGCTGATCGCCCGGCACTGCCGTCACCTTCCATCCGCTGCACCGCTGCATCGACAACCAGTACACGCCAACAGATCCGGACGCGGCACCGCATCCGGCATCCGGAAACCACAGGAATCACCACCATGCGCCACCAGAAATCCGGCCGCAAATTCAACCGCACCAGCGCCCACCGCGAAGCGATGTTCAAGAACATGGCGGCGTCGCTGATCAAGCACGAGCTGATCCGCACCACGCTGCCCAAGGCCAAGGAACTGCGTCGCGTGGCCGAGCCGCTGATCACCATGGCCAAGACCGACGGCGTGGCCAATCGCCGCCTGGCCTTCGCCCGCCTGCGCGACAAGCAGGCCGTGGGCAAGCTGTTCGTCGAACTGGGCCCGCGTTACCGCGAGCGTCCGGGTGGCTACCTGCGCATCCTGAAGTGCGGCTTCCGCGACGGCGACAACGCGCCGATGGCCTACGTGGAACTGGTGGATCGGCCCGAAGCGGCGGGTTGATCAGTCGCTTCCGCTGTTTGCATTGCGCCCCGGCCACTGGCCGGGGTTTTTGCTGGTGCCGACAGGGCGCATAATTCCGATATCGTGATCGCAACGGCTACCATCGTGCCCATCTCGTTCCGCACCGCTTTCCTGCTCGCGTTCCTGGCCTGTGCCGGGCTGCTGGCCTATGCGCTGTACACGCAATTCGCGCTGCGGTTGCAGCCGTGTGCGTTCTGCATCTTCCAGCGGGTGGCGATGGCGGCCACCGGACTGCTGTTCCTGATCGGCGGCCTGCATGCACCGAAAGGTGCGACAGGTCGGCGCATCTACTGCGTGCTGGCGCTGCTCGCGTGCCTGGTCGGCGCCGGCATTTCCGGCCGGCATGTGTGGGTGCAGCTGTTCCCGCCACCTGTATCGGCCTGCAGCGCCGGCCTGGATTTCATGGTGGAGATGCAGGGCTGGAGCGGCACCATTCGCAAGGTGCTGACGGCAACCGGCGATTGCAGCAACATCGATTGGCGTTTCCTGGGCCTGTCGATGCCGGCCTGGGTGCTGATCTGGTTTCTGGTGCTGGGCGTCTGGGCGCTCTGGGCCGGGTTTCGTCGGGCAAAGCCGGCTGCGTTGCCTACCGCCGCCTGATCGCACTTGCATGTGCGCCAACCACGACGCATGATGCGATGATGCATCGCAACATCCAAACCATGGCGCCTTCGGCGCCGCTCGAGTCCGTGCGCGTGTCCGCACCGTGGTCGCCCGACAGCTGGCGGCGGCTTCCCGCCCTGCAGCAGCCGCAGTATCCCGATCCCGAGGCATTGGAGCAGGCACAACGGCATCTGCAGGAATTGCCGCCACTGGTGACCTCGTGGGAAGTGCTGGCGTTGAAGACGCAGCTGGCCGAAGCGCAGGACCGTCGGCGCTTTCTGCTGCAGGGCGGAGACTGTGCCGAACGCTTTGCAGAATGCACGCCGCAGCTGATCTCGAACCGCCTGAAAGTGCTGCTGCAGATGAGCGTGGTGCTGGTGCATGGCCTGCGCCTGCCTGTGGTGCGCGTGGGCCGCTTTGCCGGGCAATATGCCAAGCCGCGATCGGCCGACGTGGAAACGCGCGACGGGATCGATCTGCCGGCGTACCGCGGCGACATCGTGAATGCACCGGATTTCGATGCCGGTGCCCGCGCGCCCGATCCACAGCGCCTGCTGCAGGCGCATGCGCATTCGGCCATCACCATGAATTTCGTGCGCGGGCTGATCGATGGCGGTTTCGCCGATCTGCATCATCCCGAATACTGGGATCTGAGCTGGGTGAAACATTCGCCGTTGGCCGACGAGTACCAGCGAATGGTCACCGCGATCGGCGATGCGGTGCATTTCATGGAAACGCTGTCGGGCATGCCGGTGCACAACGTGAACCGGGTGGATTTCCATACCTCGCACGAAGCGTTGCTGCTGCCGTACGAACAGGCGCTGACCCGGCAGGTACCGCGGCAATCGGGCTGGTTCAACCTGGGCACGCATTTTCCCTGGATCGGCATGCGCACGGCCACACTGGACGGCGCGCACGTGGAGTATCTGCGCGGCATCCGCAATCCGATCGGGCTGAAGGTGGGCCCGTCGGTGACGCCGGACGCGCTGCTGCGGCTGCTGGACGTGCTGGATCCGGACAACGAACCGGGCCGCATGACCCTGATCCACCGCATGGGCGCCACCGCGATCGCCGACCGGCTGCCGCCGCTGCTGCAGGCGGTGCAGGGCGCCGGTCGCCGGGTACTGTGGGTCTGCGATCCCATGCACGGCAACACCGAGACCGCAGCCAGCGGCTTCAAGACCCGCCGTTTCGACAACATCCGCAGCGAACTGGAACAGGCCTTCGACCTGCACGCCGCCGCCGGCACCTGGCTGGGCGGCGTGCATCTGGAATTGACCGGCGAGGACGTGACCGAATGCACCGGTGGCGCACGCGACCTGACCGATGCCGACCTGCAGCGCGCGTACCGCTCGAGCGTGGACCCGCGCCTGAACTACGAGCAGTCGCTGGAAACCGCGATGCTGATCGTGCGCAAGCAGGGACAGGCCGGCCCGACGGCGTGATCGGCCGGCGATCCGCCGCGATCTGCCGGCACGCGAATCGGGCAGGTAAAATGGCGTTTTCGCCGGGAAAACCGTGATGGCCGCGATCCGCCAGGAAGATTTCATCCAGTCCGTCGCCGACGCACTGCAGTACATCAGCTACTACCATCCGGCGGACTACATCCGCAATCTGGCCGCGGCCTATGAACGTGAAGAGTCGCCCGCCGCGAAGGATGCGATGGCGCAGATCCTGGTGAATTCGCGCATGTGCTACGAAGGCCACCGCCCGATCTGCCAGGACACCGGCATCGTCACCGTGTTCCTCCAGATCGGCATGGACGTGACCTGGCCTGACGCGACGATGGGCATCGAGGACATGGTGAATGAAGGGGTGCGCCGCGCGTATCTGCATCCGGACAACAAGCTGCGCGCCTCGGTGCTGGCCGATCCGGCTGGCAAGCGCCGCAACACCGGCGACAACACCCCGGCGGTGGTCAACATGAAGGTCGTTCCAGGCAACACGGTGGATGTCATCGTCGCGGCCAAGGGTGGTGGTTCGGAGGCGAAAAGCAAGTTCGCGATGCTCAATCCATCCGATTCGATCGTCGAGTGGGTGCTGAAGACGGTGCCGACGATGGGCGCCGGCTGGTGCCCGCCGGGCATGCTCGGCATCGGCATCGGCGGCACCGCGGAAAAGGCGATGCTGCTGGCCAAGGAAGCGTTGATGGAGCCGATCGACATTACGGACTTGAAGGCGCGCGGAGCATCCAACCGTGCCGAGGAACTGCGGCTGGAGCTGTTCGACAAGGTCAACGCGCTGGGCATCGGCGCGCAGGGCCTGGGCGGGTTGACCACCGTGCTCGACATCAAGGTGAAGGATTTCCCGACCCACGCCGCCAACTTGCCGGTGGCAATGATCCCCAACTGCGCGGCCACCCGCCACGCGCATTTCACCCTGGATGGCAGCGGCCCGGTGATGCTGGATCCGCCGTCGCTGGCCGACTGGCCCGACATCGCCTACGACGCCAGCAAGGGCAAGCGCGTTGATCTCGATACGGTGACGAAAGAAGAAGTCGCGACGTGGCACCCCGGCGACGTATTGCTGTTGAACGGCAAGCTGCTGACCGGTCGCGATGCCGCGCACAAGCGTATGACCGACATGTTGAATCGTGGTGAAGCGCTGCCCGTGGATCTGCGCGGTCGCTTCATCTACTACGTCGGCCCGGTCGATCCGGTGCGTGACGAAGTGGTCGGTCCGGCCGGTCCGACCACCGCCACGCGCATGGACAAGTTCACCCGGCAGATGCTGGAACAGACCGGCCTGCTCGGAATGGTCGGCAAGGCCGAACGCGGCCCGGCGGCGATCGAGGCGATCCGCGAGTTCGGCGCGGCGTATCTGATGGCCGTGGGCGGGTCTGCCTACCTGGTGTCGAAAGCGATCAAGGCCGCGAAGGTGCTGGCGTTCGAGGACCTCGGCATGGAGGCGATCTACGAATTCGAAGTGCAGGACATGCCGGTGACCGTGGCGGTGGACGCACGCGGCTCATCGGTGCACGACACCGGCCCGAAACGGTGGGCTGCCAAGATCGCCGGGATTCCGGTGGTGGTGGAGTAACCCGGCCGTATCACTCGTCGCGGTCGCGGCTGTGGGCGATCAGGTTGGAATCGGCCTGTTCGCGCTGGGCCTGCTCGAGCAGTGCGTCGATCTCGCTGGCTGCGGCGGTGTCGGTGGCAGCCACGGCGCTGTGGTTTTCCGCCTTGATGGCGGGCAGCGTGCCGGCATTCACCACGAACTGGGTGTTGCGTGCCGGTTCGATGTCGGCCTTGCCGAATGCGGCCTTGACGGCATGGACCATCGCGCTGCTGGCCTTGACGAAGTCGGTGACGGTCTGGTCGATCCAGGCCTGCGCTTCGATCACCGTGCCTGCCGCGCCGTACTCGCGCACCAGCACCCGCGGCGGCGGATCGTCCAGCACGCCTTCCACCTGGCGCATGGCCGCGATGGCCACGTCCTGCGCCTGCGAAATCGATTCGGAAGCGTCGATTTCGGTGCGGAACTGCACGCGCCGCTTCGGGTTGCGGGTGTAGTTGACGATCACCGCCTTGAACACCAGCCCATTCGGCAGCCGCACGTGGTTGCCTTGCTGGGTCATCAGGATGGTTGCGCGCGAACTGAGCGACACCACGCGGCCCTCGTGGCCGTCCACGTCCAGCCAGTCGCCGGGCGCGAATGGCCGGCGCAGGCTGAGCATGATGCCGGCGATGTAGTTTTCGGCGATGTCCTTGAACGCGAAGCCCAGTGCCAGGCCGATCACGCCGGCCGATCCCAGCAGCGCGCCGACCAGTTTGGTGGCCCCCAGCAGATCCAGCGCCATCACCGCGCCACTGACCAGCACCACCAGATACACGACGCGCGATACCACGCCATCGAGATAGGGGTTGCGCGAATCCAGACGCAGCCACGCCAGGTGACTGCTGACGAACCTGCCGATCCAGTGGGCGGCCAGCAGCATCAGCACGGCCACGATCAGCAGCGGCGTGCCGGCCAGCCAGCGGGTGGCCTTGCGTTGCAGTTCGTGCAGCGTGGCGCGCAGCCGCGTGCCCAGATCCATGCTCAGCTGCAGCTGGTTGTCCACCTCGGTCACGCCGCGCACGCCTTTGGCGAGACGGCCGGCGCGCTCGCGCTGGGCGTCGTCGATCACGCTGCCGGACAGGGTGACCACGCCGGAATTCACGTTCACGCCCACGTCGGGAATGGCCGGCGCCCGGGCCAGCGCCACGTTCACCGCGGCCAGGATGCGGGCATCATTGGTGGCGCTGTCGCGCGCGGCACGCTCCACGTCCCCGCGATCCGGTGCAGCCTGGCGTTCAGCGATGCGCACCGCGTCTTCCACCAGCTGCGTGGTCGCGGCTGGATCGGCGCTGGCGTCGCCGGACTGCACGTCATTGCCGACCGCGACGACAGCGTGCGGGACAGCCTGGGCGGACGATGATTCCTCGCCTGCTTGGGGCGGATCGGCGTGCTCGGGTTCGGCGGCACGCGTACCCGCCATCGGCATCGCCAGTACCAGCAGCGCCGCTGCCAGCGTGGGACGCATCACAACTGCGACTTCAGCGGCAGGATGAACCGCTCGGCGAATTTCTCCCGCAACGGACGGTTTTTCCACATCGCGTGGGTATAGCGCACGGTCGGTTCCAGATCGGCTTCGAAGATGGTGGTCATGTGCTGGGCGAAGGTGGCGTCGTACACGTTCAGGCTGGCCTCGTCGTTGAGCCGGAACGAACGCACGTCGAAGTTGGTGGAGCCCACCGACACCAGTTCGCGGTCCACGATCAGCAGCTTGTTGTGCATCATGGTGGGTTGGTATTCGTAGATCTCGATGTCGGCCAGCAGCAGTTCGCCCCAGTGCGCCTTCGAGGCCAGCCGTACCGTTTCCGAGTCGATGTGCTTGCCCGGCAGCAGCACGCGCACGCGCACCCCGCGATGGCGTGCGGCGATCAGCGCCTTCACGATCAGGTCGTCCGGCACGAAATACGCCGCCTGCAGGTCGATGCTGTGTTCGGCCGCGGCGATCGCCATCAGGTACATCAGGTGCATGCTTTCGCTGCCGCCGGCCGGGGAGGCGATGAACAGGTGCGCATCCATGGCGCCGGCACGCTGCTCCGGCGGGAAATAGTCCTGTCCGTTCAGCACCACGCCCGAGGTCTTGATCCAGTTGTCGTTGAAGGCGGCCTGCATCTGCGCCACCACCGGCCCTTCGATGCGGAAATGAAGGTCGCGCCAGTGGTCCGGATCCTGCGCGTGCCCGCCCCACTGGTCGGCGATGCCCACGCCACCGGTGAACCCGATGCGGCCATCCACCACCAGCAGCTTGCGGTGGGTGCGGTTGTTCAGGCGGCTGATGTTGTACCACTTCAACGGCCGGTACTGCTGCACCTGCGCGCCGGCCTGCTGGATCTGCTCCAGCATGGCGTTGTCCATCTTCAGCGCGCCCACCCAGTCGATCACCACGTGCACCTGCACGCCGGCACGGGCCCGCTCCGACAGCGCATCGGCGAACTGCTGCCCGACCTCGCCGGACCAGTAGATGTAGGTTTCGAAGGTGATGGTGTGCTGCGCCTGGCGAATGGCCTGCAGCATGGCCGGGAAAATTTCCTCGCCGTTGTTGAGCGCCGTGACGTGGTTGCCCGGCACGATCGAGGGCCCCAGCATCACCGACATCTCGCGGCGGAACTGCGGATCGGCGATGGCGTAGCGGTGCTCGATCTTGCGTTCGAGCTTCTTTTCCGGGGTGGCGAAGTTGGCGGCGATGGCCACCACCAGCAGCGTGGCCAGCGCGGTGAGAACGATGGTCCAGATCACGCGTTTTCGACTCCAGTTCAGGCGCATGGCGGGCGGTGTGGGATGAGGTTCAAGAGACAGCGATCGTCAGAAAATCCAGGCCACGGCGAACAGGCCGAGCATCAGCCCGGCCAGGCCCACCTTCAAGCCGATGCCCAGTGCCAGCCCCAGCCAGGTGCCGAAGCCGATGCGGGTGGCCTGGCCCAGATCATCGCGGCCCAGCCTGCGCCGGTGCAGCAATTCGCCCAGCACGGCACCGACAAACGGCCCCACGAACAGACCCGGCAGCCCGAAGAAGATGCCGACCACGCTGCCCAGCACCGCGCCCCAGGTGGCCATGCTGCTGGCGCCCACGCGCTTGGCACCGACGCCGGTGGCCCAGAAGTCCACGATCAGCGACAGTGCGGTCATCAGCCCCAGCGGGATCATCCAGCCCCAGTGCACATGCACGAAACCGTCGGCCCAGGCGGCGATCAGCAAACCTGCGAACACCAGCGGCAAACCCGGCAGCGCGGGCAGCACGATGCCCAGCAGGCCGAAAACCACCAATGCTGCCGCCAGCACGTACAACAGCATCTGCACCTGCGTCATGCGGGCCCCTTCCCCGATTCGATGTCCATCATCATCGGCAAGGCGATGCGAGCGCGGCGTCAAGGCCCGACTGCGCGGCTGCAGAACGACGAAGCCGCCCGAAGGCGGCTTGGTCGGTGTTTCGCTGCGACGGGGCGTCAGCGCAGGCGCGCACGACCGTTGACGATTTCCACGTACGAGCCTTCGCGGATGCCGCCCAGATCGTCCTGCGACACCACCGTTTCGCGGCCGTCGCCCATGCGCACGAAGATGTTATAACCGGTGCCGGCTCGATTCTGGATGGCATTGCCGATCACCGCGCCGGCGGCTGCACCGGCGACAGTGGCGGTGTTCTGGCGACCCTCGCTGTCGGTCTGGTTCTTGGCCAGTTCGCGGCCTGCCGCAGCGCCGATCACGCCACCCACCACCGCGCCGGTGGCATTGGGGATGCGACTGCCGGCGCCCTGCTCGATGCGGGTGACCGTGCCGCAGCTGACGCAGTTCACACTGCTGCCGTAGCCGCTGTTGTAGCCGCCGCCGCTGCTGTAGCCCGGTGAAGTGGCGCAGCCGGTCAATGCCAGGCCCAGCGTGGCGACCGCGGCAAGGGAACGATAGGGAATGCTCATGACGTGTCTCCGGAAATCGATCAGGAATTCGGAGCCGTGGTTCGGCTCCTCGGTGCCCGACGGTAGGCGCAGGCCGGTGAACGGCATGCGACTGTCCGGATCACGGGTCAGGACGGATTCATTCCAACCGGTTCGCGGTGCGGCAGCCGGTCATTTGCGGAAATCCTGATGGCAGGTCTTGCAGCCATCGCCGATCTTCTTCGCCACCTCGCCCACGCCGGCGCAGTTCAGCGGCGGATTGGCGATGCTCTCGTCCAGTGTGGCCCGGAAGCCGCTGCCGTGCTGCTTGAAGCGGTCGTCGTCGGCGTCGCCGGGAAAGGCCGGTTCCAGATTGTTGGCCATGGCGCGCAGCGATTGCAGATGCGGAATGGTGTCGGTGGCGCCGCATCGGTTCTGCTGCACGTTGTCCTGCAACTGCTTGACATGCCACTGCATCACGTTCATCAGGCTGTCGGGAAAGGGGTCCTGACGTGCCTTCCAGGCATTCAGCAGCATCACGGTGGCGACCGCACCGATGACCAGACCGATCAGCAGCATGAACAGGTAGCGCGAGGCCGCCGAGGGTTTGCGCGGGTGGACATCATGGGCGGTGGACATGGACTTCTCCGGTTGCGGCCGATATGGCCGGCATCGTACGACCGGCATCGTACAACGGCAGGTACACTGCGTGGCATGAAATCGGGCGACGACCAGCGGTTTGCCGGCATCGACCGGCTGTACGGACAGGGCGCCGCGGCGCGGCTGGCGCGGCGGCATGTGTGCGTGGTGGGCGTGGGCGGGGTGGGGTCGTGGGCGGTGGAAGCGCTGGTGCGTTCGGGCGTGGGGGCACTGACCCTGATCGATGCCGACGATCTGTGCCTGTCCAACACCAATCGCCAGCTGCCGGCGCTGGAGGGCCAGTATGGCAGGGCGAAGGTAGACGCCATGGCTGAGCGCTGCCGTGCCATCCATCCGGGAGTCGATGTGACATCGCTGGCGGCATTCCTGACGCCGTCCAACATGACCGAACTGCTGGCCCAGGAGTTCGATCTGGTGCTGGATGCCTGCGACAGTTTCCGCGCCAAGGTGGAACTGATCGCCTTCTGCCGGCGGCGCAAGCAGCCGATCATCACCGTGGGCGCGGCCGGCGGACGCACCGATCCCACCCAGGTGCGAGTGCGCGACCTGTCGCGCACCGAGCACGATGCGATGCTGTCTCTGATCCGGAAAAAACTGCGCGGCGAGTTCAATTTTCCCAGGAATCACGACCGCTACTTCGGCGTGCCGGCGGTGTATTCGCTGGAAAACGTGCGTTATCCGCAGGCCGATGGCAGCGTGTGCGGCATTCGCCCGACCGCCACGGGAGAGACCGGATTGAAGCTGGACTGCGGCGCGGGACTGGGCGCCGCCACGCACATCACCGGGGCGTTCGCATTTGCCGCGGTAGGCAAGGCTCTGGAGCTGCTGTTGAAGCCGCGCGCGGGCGACGTGACCGATTCCGTCTAGGGCAGCGCCGGCCCGAACAATCGGCGGGCATTGGCCGTTGTGGCAGCCGCGATCCCAGCCGGATCCGCATCGCGCAGGCGGGCGATCGCGTCCAGCACGATCGGCAGGCGTGCCGGCTCGTTGCGCTGGCCACGATGCGTGCTGTCCGGCTGATCAGGTGCATCGGTTTCCAGCAGCAGCTGCTCCAGTGGCAGCGATGCGACCAGCTTGTGCAGCCGGTTGGCGCGCTCGTAGGTCACCGGTCCGCCGAGGCCGATGCAGAATCCCAGATCGTGCAGCTGCCGGGCCTGCTGCACGCTGCCGGAAAAACTGTGCACCACGCCGCGTACGCCGGCGAAGCGGCGGATCGACGCGATCATCGCATCCACGGCGCGGCGCGCATGCACGATCAGCGGCAGGTCGAAGTCGCGGGCCAGACGCAGCTGCGCATCGAAATACGCCTGCTGCCGATGCTTGTCCGCATCGGGGATGAAGTAGTCCAGGCCGCATTCGCCGATGGCGATCGGCCGCGTCGTGTCCAGCTGCTGCCGCAAGTCGTCCAGATGCTCGGGACGATGCCAATCGAGGTACACCGGATGCAGTCCGAACGCAGGATGCAGATCGGCATGCTGCAAACACAACGCCTGCAAAGCGGACCACCCGTTGCGGTCGATGGCGGGCACGATCTGCGCCACCACGCCGGCCTGCCGTGCCCGTTGCAGGACGGCATCGCGGTCGGCATCGAAACTGGCTACATCCAAGTGGCAGTGGCTGTCGATGAGCTGCATCGGCTGCAGGCGCGGGGATCGATCAGCGCCGGTCGGGCTGGCCCTGCAGTGGATCGGCGGCGGCTGCCGGATCGGCGGGCTCGTGGCGCTTCTTCAATCCGGCCAGCAACAGCGTAACCACGCCGAACAGGATTTCATCCACGAACGGAATGGGATCGATCACCAGCATGTTGATGCCGAACAGCACCGCCGCCACCGCGAACAGGCGCGGGTAGCTGAGGCGTTCCATCCAGCGCATCAGGGGTTTGGTCACGAGCAGGGCCATGGCAGTCCGGGCAATATCTGGGGATTCGCCGCATCAATAGCGCATGTGGTGTCACGATGGCATCGTGGCAAGACCGCGGAACCGTCTGCGCGGCTGGCGCGTCTGGGCACGTTCACCGCGCAGACAGCTTGGGCCGCGTCGTTTCGGCTTGGCTCAGGCTGGGGTTGGTCCAATGGCCGCGAGCAACCACGCTGCCCCCGCAGCCGAAGGAGCCAGTGATGAACAATTCGAACACCCTTGCAATCGCGCTTGCCAGCCTGCTGATCGGTGGCGTGGCCATGGCGGCCTATCAGAACAACCGCAACGACGCGGCCACCGCTGCTGCCGCGGCATCGTTGCACACGGGCGACAGGCAGCCCGGCGACGCGCTGACCAGGCACGGACTGGACTATGCGCCGGTGCTGGCGGTGCAGCCGGTCACGCAGTCTCAGCCGCTGTACGCGCGCGTGCTGTCGGCCGATCCCATCCGCGAAACCAGTACCACCACTGCGCCGCGGCAAGTCTGCGAGGACCGCGTGGTGCAGGAACGCCTGCCGGAACGCGACGGCAACGTCGGCGGCACGGTGGCGGGTGCCGTGATCGGTGGGCTGGTCGGCAACCGGTTGGGCCGTGAGGTGCATGACAGCCGCGATCGCCGCAATCTGGCAACGGTGGGCGGAGCGGTGGCCGGCGGTTTCATCGGTCGGCGCATCGATCGCAACCACGTCGGCGGACAAGTCGCGCAGCGCACCGTGCGCGACTGCCGCACCGTGAACGACACGGCCAGCAGTTCGCGCACCGTGGGCTATGACGTGACCTATCGAAATGCCGATGGCACCACCGGCACCCTGCGCAGCGACAGCAAGCCCGGCGAACGCATGCGCATCGGCACGGAGGAACGCACCATCGGCTACGACGTGACCTATCGCTATGCCGGCCAGCAGGCATCGGTGAGGATGGACCAGCATCCCGGTGACCGCCTGCCGGTGGTGGATGGCCAGATCGCCATCAATACGGTGGCCGCGCTGGCACCGCCATCGTCTGTCGAACGGCGCTGACCCCTGCTTTGGCAACGGAGTGCTTTGCGGCGATGTGGGGGAGCATGTCGGCAGGAGTGCATCAGGGGGGGGGCTGGGGACGACGCGATACAATGCCGGTTTCCATCAGCGCACCACTCGCCATGGCCCTGCATCCCCACGATCTGTACGACACCCGTTCCCTGCTGACCGACGAGGAGCGCGCCGTACAGGACAGCGTGGCGCGCTTCACCGACGAGCGCGTGCTGCCGATCATCGGCAAGTGCTTCGACAAGGGCGAATTCCCAGAACATTTGATCCCGGAAATGGCCCAACTTGGCCTGCTGGGTGCCACGCTGCCGGAAGCCTACGGCTGCGCCGGTTTGAATGCCGTCAGCTACGGCCTGATCTGCCAGGAGCTGGAGCGCGGCGATTCCGGCCTGCGCAGCTTCGCCAGCGTGCAGAGTTCGTTGTGCATGTATCCGATCTTCGCCTATGGCAGCGAGGAACAGCGCCGCCGCTGGCTGCCCGACATGGCCGCCGGCAAGACGATCGGCTGCTTCGGCCTGACCGAGCCGCACGGCGGTTCCGATCCGGCCAACATGAAGACCAGCGCGCGCAGGGACGGCGGCGACTGGGTGATCAACGGTTCGAAAATGTGGATCACCAACGGAAATCTGGCCCACATCGCCATCGTCTGGGCGCAGACCGACGACGGCATTCAGGGATTCCTGATCGAGAAGGGCATGCCCGGTTTCACCGCGCAGCTGATCAAGCACAAGATGAGCCTGCGTGCCTCGGTCACCTCGGCCTTGTTCTTCGACAACGTGCGCGTGCCGGATGCCAATCGCCTGCCGAACGTGAAAGGCTTGAAAGGTCCGCTTGGCTGCCTGACCCAGGCGCGCTACGGCATCACCTGGGGGCCGATCGGCGCGGCCATCGCCTGCCTGGACGAAGCGCTGGCCTATTCGAAGGAACGCATCCTGTTCGGCCGGCCGGTGGCGGCCACGCAGAGCGCGCAGTTGAAGATGGCCGACTGGGCGCGACGCATCACCACTGCGCAGTTGCTCAGTCTGCAGCTGGGGCGCTTGAAGGATGCCGGAAACATGCAACCCACGCAGGTGTCGCTGGCCAAGTGGAATAACGTGCGCATGGCGCTGGACATCGCCCGCGAGGCACGCGACCTGCTGGGCGGAGCCGGCATCACCACCGAGCACTCTCCGATCCGGCATGCATTGAATCTGGAGTCGGTGATCACCTACGAAGGCACCGAGACCATCCACCAGCTGGTGGTGGGCCGCGAGCTGACCGGCATCAACGCCTTCTGACCATCCGGCACCGCCATGGCATTCACGCTGCAGATCGCCAACGCGCCGCGCATCGAAACCGCGCGCCTGCTGCTGCGCCTGCCGCAGGCGAGCGATTTCCACCGCTATGCCGAACTGATGACCGACCCGTCTGCCGCGCAGCACATCGGCGGCGGCATGAGCCGTGCCGATGCCTGGCGCAAGTTCCTGCAGATGCCCGGTGCCTGGATGCTGCAGGGATTCGGCATGTTTTCGGTCATCGACAGGCACTCCGGTCTGTGGCTTGGACAGGCCGGGCCATGGCAGCCGGAAGGGTGGCCGGGCACCGAAATCGGCTACAGCTTCCATCCCGATGCCTGGGGCAGGGGCTATGCCACCGAAGCCTGCGTCGCCGCCATCGACTGGGCATTCGCGCAGCTGGGTTGGGATGAAGTCCTCCACACCATCGCGCCGGCCAATACCGATTCGCAGAAGGTGGCGATGCGGTTGGGATCGCGGCTGCGTGGCCCGGGCAAACTGCCGCCGCCACTGGATTCGCATCGCGTGGACCTCTGGGGACAGACGCGCGCCGAATGGGCCGCGCGTCGGGGCGAACGATGATCACGCTGCACGGCATGTCCGGTTCCGGCAACTGCTACAAGCTGCAATTGCTGTGCGCGCAGCTGCAGATCGCGCACGAGTGGGAGGAAATCGACATCACCCGCGGCGAGAACCTGTCGCCGGAATTCCTGGCGATGAACGATCGCGGCAAGGTGCCGGTACTGAAGCGCGCCGATGGCAGCACGCTGAGCGAATCCAACGCCATCCTGCATTATCTGGCCGAAGGCTCGTCGTTGCTGCCCGCCGAGCCGTGGGATCGCGCCAAGACGCTTCAGTGGCTGTTTTTCGAGCAGTACAGCCACGAGCCGTACATCGCCGTGTCGCGTTTCATCCACACCTTCCTGCCGGTCGAACATCCGCGCCGCGCGCAGTTGCCGGTGCTGCACGCCAGCGGCAACGAGGCACTGGCCGCGATGGAGCGCCACCTGCAGCGGCTGCCGTGGTTCGGTGGCACACAGTACACCATCGCCGACATCGCTCTGTTCGCCTACACCCACGTCGCCGATGAAGGCGGCTTCGATCTGGCGGCCACGCCCGGCGTGGAGCGCTGGATCAAGCGCATGATGCAGCAGCCCGGATTCGTGCCGATGCGCCGTCGTCGCAATGCCATTCCCTGATTCCGCAGGAACCGTCGCATGTCCGTTTCGCCCGATGCCGCAGCCCAGCCGATTCCCGCACGCATGCGCGGCGTGAACCGGGCGGAGATCTGCGACGTCAATTTCGTGGAATTCGTGAAAGCCTGGGCGGGATCGAAGGCACCGAAACCATTGCCGGATGCCCCGGTGCTGCCGGGCAGCACGCTGACTGCCGGCGATTTTCTGCAACTGTTCCGATCCCAGCTGATATCCAGGCACCTGGATCTGATGGCGCGGGTGCTGCGCGTGCAGAACAAGGTGTTCTACACCATCGGTTCGTCCGGTCACGAAGGCAATGCGCTGGTGGCGCAGCTGACCCGGCACACCGATCCGGCATTCCTGCATTATCGCAGCGGCGCGTTCATGGCCGAACGGTTCCGCAAACTGCCCGGAATGGACCCGGTCATGGACTCGGCCCTCAGTTTCGCCGCCAGCGCCGAGGATCCCGCCAGCGGCGGCCGCCACAAGGTGTGGGGCAGCAAGCCGCTGTGGGTGCTGCCGCAGACCTCCACCATCGCCTCGCATCTGCCGAAGGCGCTCGGGACCGCCATCGCCATCGAGGCCGGAAAACGGCTGCAAACCGGTTTGCCGGTGCCGGACGACAGCATCGTGATCTGTTCCTTCGGCGATGCCTCGGCCAACCACGCCACCGCGCAGACCGCCTTCAATGCCGGCGCGTGGACGGCCTACCAGAGACTGCCGGCACCGGTGCTGTTCGTGTGCGAGGACAACGGCATCGGCATTTCGGTGAAAACCCCGACCGGCTGGATTGCGGAGTCGTTCCGCAATCGCCCGGGACTGGATTATTTCTTCGCAGATGGCCTCGATCTGGCCAGCGGCCACGCGGATGTGCAGCGCGCTGTGGATCACTGCCGTCGTACCCGTCGTCCGACCTTGCTGCATCTGCAGACCACCCGCATCATGGGCCATGCGGGAACCGATTTCGAGGTCGAATGGCGCAGCATCGACGAACTGGTGCGGGTGGAGGCGACCGATCCACTGCTGCGCAGCGCGGCGATCGCGCTGGAATCCGGATCGATGGGCAAGCTGGAAATCCTGAACCTGTACGAGGACATCCGCAGGCAGTGCTTCGCCGCGGCCGAAGCGGCGGATCGTCGCCCGCGCATCGAAACGCTGGACGAGGTGATGCGCCCGCTCGCCCCCTACACGCCGGATGACGTGCAGACGGAAGCAACGCGCGACGATTATCGCGGCGCGCGCGAACAGGTGTTCGGCGGCGCGGACAAACTGCCGGAGCAGCTGCCGCCGCGACATCTGGCGATCCAGATCAACAATGCCTTGCATGACCTGATGGCGAAATACCCGCAGGCACTGCTGTTCGGCGAGGACGTCGCGCAGAAGGGTGGCGTGTACACCGTCACCAGGGGGCTGCACAAGGCATTCGGCAACCGGCGCGTGTTCAACACGCTGCTGGACGAAACCATGATCCTGGGCATGGCGCAGGGCTTCGCCAACATGGGCATGCTGCCGATTCCGGAAATCCAGTATCTGGCCTATCTGCACAATGCCATCGACCAGATCCGCGGCGAGGCGGCCAGTCTGCAGTTCTTCAGCAACAACCAGTATGCGAATCCGATGCTGGTGCGCATCGCCGGACTCGGTTATCAGCGCGGCTTCGGCGGACATTTCCACAACGACAATTCGATTACCGCGCTGCGCGACATTCCCGGCATCGTGGTCGGCTGCCCCAGCCGTGGTGACGACGCCGCGATGATGCTGCGCACGCTGGCGGCACTGGCCAAGGTGGACGGGCGCGTGACCGTGTTCCTGGAACCGATCGCGCTGTACATGACCAAGGATCTGCACGAACCCGGCGACGGCCAGTGGCTGACCGAGTATCCGCCGCCGGACCGGGCACTGCTGCTGGGCGAGGAGCGTGTCTACCACCCGGAGTCGACCGACTGCGTGATCTTCACTTTCGGCAATGGCGTGCCGATGTCGCTGCGTGCTGCGCGCGAGATCGAGAAGCAACATGGCTGGAAAGTGCGTGTGGTCGACCTGCGCTGGTTGGTGCCGCTGAATCATGCGGCCATCGCCAGGCACGCAGGCGAATGCGCGCGCATCCTCGTCGTCGACGAAGGCCGGTTCAGTGCCGGCATCGGCGAAGGGGTGATCACCGCCATCACCGAGGCCGGTTTCGGTGGCAAGCCGATGCAGCGCGTGGTCGGAGCGGATACCTACACGCCACTGGCCGGCGCCGCGTTTCTGGTGATTCCGAAGGACGCGGACATCGTTGCGGCCGCAGCCCGGCTCGGTGGATCGTGAGGCGTTGACGTTGCAGTGATGGAACGTCCTGTCTTGTGATCGTGGCAAAACACTGACATCGATTGAAGGCAGTCGGAGTGACAATGCACTTCCCGTTCACCAGGAGTTGTTCCATGGCCAATGCCCCCACCGTCGCCGTGATCGTCGGCAGCCTGCGACAAGAGTCCTACAACAAGCGCCTGGCCAAGGCGATCGAGAAGCTCGCCGGCGACCGCCTGTCGTTCGTCGATGTCCGCATCGATGACCTGCCGCTCTACAACCAGGATTTCGATCAGGACTATCCGGCCGAAGGCACGCGCCTGAAGAAGGCCATCGAGGGCGCAGACGCGGTGCTGGTGGTGACGCCGGAATACAACCGCTCGATTCCCGGCGTGCTGAAGAACGCGCTGGACATCGCCTCGCGGCCTTGGGGGACCAATTCGTTCAAGGGCAAGCCCGCGGCGGTGATCGGTGCGTCGATCGGCGCGCAGGGCACGGCGGTGGCGCAGGCCCACCTCGACACCATCATGCTCTACCTCGACACCCGCCTGCTGGCGCAGCCCGAGGTCTACCTGAAAGTGGACGAGAAAACGATCGACGCCGAAGGCAACGTCGCCAACGACGACACCCGCAAGTTCCTGGCGGGTTTCGTGGATGCCTTCGTCGAGTGGATCGACAAGGTGAAGTGATCAGCTGAAGTCGAGCACGCGCACCGGCACACCGCCGGCGCTGCGCGGCTCGGCATCAAGCGGCATCACGCCCAGTGCGACGTCTGCCGCGACCGAAACGATCGTGCCGATCGCCCGGTCGCCATCGCTGACCTCACAGCCGGGCGCGATGCCGTCGCCCGCTTCCAGCAGGCGCAGGCCACGCTTGGCCTGGCCCAGGAAGTGCGTGCGGGCGACGATTTCCTGCCCGGGATAGCAGCCTTTCTTGACGCTGTAGGCCTGCAGGCGGTCCAGCGAGAGCTGCTGTGGCGTCCACTGCCCGGATTGGCCCACCTCCAGCCGCGGGATGCCGGCGCGCAGGTCGGCCTTTTTCCATTGCAGCACCGCTTCGACATCCGCAGTGATCGACGGGATGGACGATGCGGTGCGTATCACGATGCACCGGCCACCCGGCCACGGCACCGCGAATGCATTCGCTGCGGACATGCAGGCAGGCGACGAAGCCGCATCCCTATGGCCCTCCACATGCAGGTCACTGCGCGGAACGAGTTTCAACTTGCTGCGGAATACGTACTTGCCGAGTGCTTGGGCGAGGTCTGCCGGCGGATCATCCGGGAGCAGCAGCCACAGGGTCTCGGCATCGCGGCGGATGAGCACGAACAGCGCGATCAGCCGGCCTTTGGGATTCAGCCAGCCGTTCCACTGCGATTGGCCGTCGGTCAGCGCACCGACGTCGTTCATGAATTGCGCCTGGGCGAACTTGAGCGCATCGATGCCGGCGATTTCCAGCACGCCGTGGTCGCTGAGCGGGGTCGGGTTGTGGTTCATTGCTGCAACGCCGTAAAATAACGAATCGTGAACACGCCCATCTTAGGCCAATCCGAAGCCAAGCCCGACGAGCCGTCCCGCCAGGACGCGCCGTCGCCGTCGCATCCGCCGGCCCAACCCGAACTGCCGCCGGAGATCGGTGGCCGCAAGGGCCCGGAGCCGACCCGCTACGGGGATTGGGAAAAGAACGGACGCTGCATCGACTTCTGACCGCCACACGGTCGCGCATGACCGCCCAGCCCGGAGAACGCCACGCCATGGCGAAACACGATCGACCCATTTCACCGTTCATGCTGGGGCAGACCTATCGCTTCCAGATCACCTCGGTGATGTCGCTGCTGCATCGCGCGACCGGCGTGGCCCTGGCGTTTGCCGCGTTCGGTTTTTCCTGGTGGATCATGTCGATGGCACTGGGCGGCGAGTACGCGCAATGCGCCGCGGACGTCACCGGCTCGCTGGCGGGCAGGATCGGCCTGTTCCTGATCTCGCTGGCGCTGATGTACCACCTGTTCAACGGCATCCGCCATCTGGCCTGGGATGCGGGCTTCGGCTTCCGCATACCGCAGGTGTACACCTCCGGCTACGTGGTGCTGGCGCTGACGCTGGTCACCACGCTGCTGATCTGGTTCCTGGCGCTGCAGGGAGGTGCCGCATGAGCACCGCCAAGCTGCCCAAATACCGGTCGCCGCTGCACCAGGCCAAGGGTTGGGGCTCGGCCAAGTCCGGCACCGGCCATTTCTGGTGGCAGCGCGTGACCGCGGTGATCCTGGCGCTGCTGGTGCCGTACATCGTGTTCCTGCTGGCCAGCGCCACCGGCCACGATGCAGCCGGCCTGCGCGCCATGCTGGCGCAGCCGTGGAACGCGATCATCTTCGCCGTGTTCGCCATCGCCCTGTTCTGGCACGCCAAGCTGGGCCTGCAGGTGGTGATCGAGGACTACGTGCACGACCGCGCGATGCACCTGGCGCTGCGCATCCTTCTCATTCTGGGCAGTCTGGTCGGCGTGCTGAGCGCCATCTACGCCATCGCCCGCATTGCCATGACGGCCTGAGTACCATGACCGATTACAAGATCACCGAACACAAGTACGACATGGTCGTGGTGGGCGCCGGCGGTGCCGGCCTGCGCGCCACCTTCGGCCTGGCCCAGAAGGGACTGCGTACCGCCTGCATCACGAAGGTGTTCCCGACCCGCTCGCACACGGTGGCGGCGCAGGGCGGCATTTCCGCCGCGCTGGCCAACATGGGCGAGGACGACTGGCGCTTCCACTTCTACGACACCATCAAGGGCTCGGACTGGCTGGGCGACCAGGACGCGATCGAGTACATGTGCCGCGAAGCGATTCCGGCGGTGATCGAACTGGAGCACCAGGGCGTGCCGTTTTCGCGCACCGACGAGGGCAAGATCTACCAGCGTCCGTTCGGCGGCATGACCACGCATTACGGCAAGGGCACGGCGCAACGCACCTGTGCCGCCGCCGACCGCACCGGCCACGCCATTCTGCACACGCTGTACCAGCAGTCGTTGGCGCACGATGCCGAGTTCTTCATCGAATACTTCGCGCTGGATCTGATCATGGACGCCGAAGGCGTGTGCCGCGGCGTGCTGGCGTTGGACATGGCCAGCGGCACCCTGCACCTGTTCCGCGCGCACGGCACGGTGCTGGCGACCGGTGGCTACGGCCGCGCGTACTTCTCCGCGACCTCGGCGCACACCTGCACCGGAGACGGCGGCGGCATGGCCTTGCGCGCCGGCCTGGCGCTGCAGGACATGGAGTTCGTGCAGTTCCACCCCACCGGCATCTACGGCGCGGGCTGCCTGATCACCGAGGGCGTGCGCGGCGAAGGCGGCATCCTGCGCAACAGCGAGGGCGAGCGCTTCATGGAACGCTATGCGCCGAACGCGAAGGACCTGGCCAGCCGTGACGTGGTGTCGCGTTCGATGACCATCGAGATCCGCGAAGGCCGCGGCGTGGGGCCGTTGAAGGACCACATCCACCTCGACCTGACCCATCTGGACCCGAAGGACATCCACGAAAAACTGCCCGGCATCGCCGAAAGCGCGCGCATCTTCGCCGGCGTGGACGTGGAAAAGCAGCCGATTCCGGTGCTGCCGACGGTGCACTACAACATGGGCGGCATCCCCACCAACTACCACGGCGAAGTGGTGCAGCTGAAGGGCGGCGATCCGGACACGGTGGTGCAGGGCCTGTACGCGATCGGCGAGGCCGCCTGCGTGTCGGTGCACGGCGCCAATCGCCTGGGCTCGAATTCGCTGTTGGACCTGGTGGTGTTCGGTCGCGCGGTGGCCAATCGCGCCGCGGAGACCATCAAGCCCGGTTCGCTGCATCCCACGCTGCCCGGCGACGCCACCGACAGGTCGATCGCGAATCTGGATCGCCTGCGCAACGCGAACGGATCGCTGCCGACCGCCGCCATCCGCGACGACATGCAGCGCGCGATGCAGGCCGACGCGGCGGTGTTCCGTACCGGCGAGTCGCTGGCGCACGGGGTGAAAACCGTCGGCGAGATCCACCGCTCGTTTGCCGACGTGGCCGTGTCCGACCGCTCGCTGGTGTGGAATTCCGACCTGATCGAAACCCTGGAACTGCAGAATCTGCTGGGCCAGGCACTGGTCACGATCGTGTCGGCGGAAAATCGCACCGAATCGCGCGGCGCCCACGCGCGCGAGGACTTCCCCGAACGCGACGATGCCAACTGGCACAAGCACACCGTGTGTTCCCTGGACGAGGCAGGCAATACCGCGATCGACTACCGCCCGGTGCACATGTACACGTTGACCCGCGACGTCGACGTGGTCCCGCCCAAGCCGCGCGTCTACTGATTCGAGCATCGACATGGCCCAATTCAAGCTGCCCGCCAATTCCGTCGTCCAGAAGGGCAGGCATTTCGCCGCGCCCGCCGGTGCCAAGTCGGTACGCACCTTCAAGGTGTACCGCTGGAATCCGGATGACGGTACCAACCCGCGCACCGACACCTACGAGGTCGATACCGCGGCCTGCGGGCCGATGGTGCTGGACGCGTTGCTGAAGATCAAGAACGAGATCGACCCCACGCTGACCCTGCGCCGTTCCTGCCGCGAAGGCATCTGCGGCTCGTGCGCGATGAACATCGACGGCACCAACACGCTGGCGTGCACCAAGGCCATCGATGACTGCAGCGCCGGCACGATTCCGATCTATCCGCTACCGCACATGCCGGTGATCAAGGATCTGGTGCCCGATCTCACGCATTTCTACGCGCAGTACGCGTCGATCAAGCCATGGCTGCGCACGCAGAGCCCGGCACCGACCCGCGAGCGCCTGCAGTCCAAGGAGGACCGCGAACAGCTCGACGGCCTGTACGAATGCATCCTGTGTGCCTGTTGCAGCACGGCCTGCCCGAGCTACTGGTGGAACGGCGACCGCTACCTGGGCCCGGCGATCCTCCTGCAGGCCTACCGCTGGATCGTGGACTCGCGCGACGAGGACACCGGCAGCCGGCTGGACGACCTGGAAGATCCGTTCAAGCTGTACCGCTGCCACACCATCATGAACTGCGCGCGCACCTGCCCGAAGGGTCTGAATCCGGCCAAGGCCATCAGCAACATCAAGCAGTTGATGCTGGCGCGCACGATGTGATGGATGCGCAGCACGACGTCTGGCCGGTGGTCGCCATGGTGGTGCTGACCTTCAGCGTGTGGGTGCGGTTGTTCGCTATCCGCATTGCCGAAATGAAGCGCGAACGCATCCATCCACAGGCCGTGGCGCTGTCGGCACAGGCGTTGCAAACGTTCCGAGATACGCGGGCTGCCGACAACTTGCGCAATCTGTTCGACCTGCCGGTGCTGTTCTACGTGGGCATGCTGTTCGGCGCCTGGCTGGCGATCCGGACTCCCGCATTGCGCGTGCTTGCCTGGCTGTTCGTGCTGCTGCGGATCGCCTACTGCGCCATCCAATGCACGTACAGCAAGGTGATGTACCGTTTGCGTGCCTATTTCGCCGGTGCGCTGACGCTGTGGGCATTGTGGGCCGTGATCGGCTGGCGATTGCTCGCGCAATGAGCGGTGACGCGGACGCCGAACTGCGCCGCCTGCGCTGGCGTTGCCGGCGCGGGATGCGTGAACTCGATCAACTGCTGCTGCGTTATCTGGAGCAGGCTTGGGCGGCGGATTCCGAGGCCGATCGGGCGGTTTTCCGAGTGCTTCTGGATTGCGAAGACGATAGGCTGTGGCGCTGGTTCCTGGGCCACGAACAGCCGAATGACGCCGCACTCGCCACCCTCGTCGAACGCATCGGTATGCTGCCGCCTTGACTGGCGGCCGCTGCCCGTCGTGGCTTGGGGCTTGCGGCTGCTGGGCCTCGGCGCGGCGGTCGCACCGTGGTTGACGGCGTTGCCCATGGCGGTATCCGCACTGGTGTCGCTGCTGGTGCTGGCCGAAGGCTTCCGGCTGGCGCATCGCCATTCCCGTGCGCAGACAGTGGCATTGCTGCTGGACACCCGCAGCGGCCTGCTGCACGTGGCCGGCATCGCGGTGCCGGCGTTCGAACTTCGCTGGCGCGGCCGCTGCGTCTTCATCGCCTGGCATGATGCGGCAGACAGGCGGCATCGGCGCATCTTCTGGCCAGGACAGCTGGATGCCGCGCAGCTTCGCCAGCTGCGGCTGCATCGGGTGGAAGACGCGGCCGACGCTTCGCCTGCGGCGCAATCGGTGGCACCATAGACAGCTTGCCTGCGGGCCGTACCTTCTTTTCAGCATGTTCAAACCGATTCCCGTTGCCATCGGTCTGCGCTACCTGCGCGCCAAGCGGCGCAACGGCTTCATTTCGTTCATTTCGCTGGCCTCGATCCTGGGCATCGCCATCGGCGTGGCGGCATTGATCACCACGCTGGCGGTGATGAGCGGATTCCAGCGCGAGATCCGCGACCGCATGCTGCAGATGGCCGCGCACGCCACCATCAGCGCCGACGGCGTGCCGATGCAGGACTGGCAGCAGGCCGTGGCCATCGCGCGCAAGGATGCGCGGGTGCAGGGTGCCGCGCCGTACGTTGAAACCCAGGGGTTGCTGTCGGGGCCGCGCCGCGAACCGGCGATCATCCGCGGCGTGCTGCCGGAGGCCGAAGCGGGCGTGTCGCTGCTGGGCGAGAAGATGGTGCAGGGGCGACTGGAGGACCTGCAGCCGGGCGCCTTCAACCTGGTGCTCGGCAAGGAACTCGCCCTGTGGCTGGGCGTGGGCGTGGGCGACAAGGTGGTGGTGACCACCGATTTCCAGAGCACGCCGATGGGCGCCATTCCACAACTGAAACGCTTCACGGTGAGCGGCATCTTCGAGGTCGGCTATCAGGAATACGACCGCGGTCTGGCGGTGGTGCACATGGCCGATGCGCAACGCCTGATGCGCATCGGCGATGGCGTGACCGGCGTGCGCCTGCGCCTGCACGAGATGGACCGCGCCTTCGACGTGGCCCGCGACCTGGCCCTGCAACTGCGCGGCCTGTACCGGGTCAGCGACTGGAGCAGCGACAACGCCAACATGTTCCGCGCGCTGAAGCTGGAAAAGACCATGATGGCGATCCTGCTGTCGCTGATCATCGCGATGGGCGCCTTCAACCTGGTGTCCTCGCAGGTGATGCTGGTCACCGACAAGCAGGCCGACATCGCCATCCTGCGCACGCTGGGTCTGAGCCCGCGCGGGGTGATGCAGGTGTTCATGGTGCAGGGCACACTGATCGGCATCGTCGGCACGGTGCTGGGCGTGGTCGGCGGCATCCTGCTGACCCTGAACCTGGAGCACATCCTGCGCCTGATCGAGCGGCTGCTGGGCGTGCCGCTGATGCCGGAGGACGTGTACTACATCACCGGCCTGCCGACCGAACTGAATCCGGACGATGTCACCATCATCGCGGTCGTGGCGCTGCTGATGGCCTTCCTGGCCACGATCTACCCGGCCTGGCGGGCAGCCCGCACCGCACCGGCGGAGGCACTGCGCTATGAATGACACCGCGATGCAAGCCACTGCCGACGATGCCGTGTTGCGGGCCGAGGCGCTGGGCAAGACTTATGCCGAAGGCAAGCTGCGCACCCCTGTGTTCGACGCGCTGGATTTCGCGGTGGCACCGGGCGAAACGGTGGCCATCGTCGGCGCATCCGGCGCGGGCAAGAGCACACTGCTGCACTTGCTGGGCGGACTGGACGTGCCCACCAGCGGCGAGGTGTACGTGGCCGGGCAGAGGATGAGCGCCTTGTCCGATGCCGCGCGTGGCCAGCTGCGCAATCGTGCGCTGGGGTTCATCTACCAGTTCCACCACCTGCTGCCGGAATTCACCGCGCTGGAAAACGTGATGCTGCCGGTACTGCTGGCCGGCAGCAGCGTGCCGGCCGCCTCGCAGCGCGCCAAGGCCCTGCTGGAAGCCGTCGGTCTCGGGCATCGCCTGGAGCACAAGCCGGGCGAGCTGTCCGGTGGCGAGCGCCAGCGTGCCGCAGTGGCCCGCGCGTTGGTGAACAAACCGACCTGCGTGCTCGGCGACGAACCCACGGGCAACCTGGACGAGAAGACCGCCGCACAGGTGTTCGAACTGATGCTGGAGCTGAACCGTGCCGAACGCACCAGCCTGGTGCTGGTGACGCACGATCGCCTTCTGGCGCACCGTCTGGATCGGGTGATGGAACTGCAGCAGGGGCGACTGCACGCACTGCCCTGACGGCTGTGCCGGGAGATCCGGCGCCTCCGATCTGCCTTGATCCGGGTCAAATTGCCCAAACGGCGTTCATCCCGGCTTGACCTGACTGAATGTGGTCGCAAGCAGCCTGCAATGCAGTGTTTCAATCCCGCTCGGATACTGCAACATGGGCATGCCGAAAATGACCACGCCGGATTGTTTCGGCTGAGAAAAGGCCAAGTGCGAGATGAGCGAACCGATGCATGCCCCGTCCCGACGCCGTTTCCTGTCCATCACCCTGATGGGTGGCGCCGGGTGCGTGCTGGCTGCGGCCTTGCCTGCCCGAGCCGACGCCGCGGCACCGGTGAAAACCCGCACGGTGCGCCTGACCCGTCTGCCGGTGGACACGCCGCAGGCGCGGGCCCTGCACTATACCGAGAACGCCAGGACCTCACGGCATGTCGCCTATCGCATCGGGCAGACCTGCGCCAACTGCCAGTTCTATCAGGGTGCCCAGGACAAGGCCTATGGGCCATGCACGCTGTTTCCGCGCAATGCGGTGGCGGCCAAGGGCTGGTGCAGTGCGTGGGCGCGCAAGGCCGGCTGATGTCGCCGCATCGCGCCACGCATTCCGGATGACGCCTCAAACCATGCCGGTGGCGTAGAACACGCCGATGATCACGAACACGGCCAACGTCTTGATCAGGGTGATGGCGAAGATGTCCTTGTAGGACTGGCGATGGGTCAGGCCGGTCACGACACCGCCACAGTCTGCGCATGTGCGGCACCGATCCCATTGTCCGAATGGACGATGCCGTTGCATGGGCCGCTTGCCTAGGCTGGCGCAGCGGTTGCACCGGCGTGCATGCCGCTGTTGCATAGACTCCATCGACTTTCTGGATACCGCTCCGATGACACGCCCCCTGCTTCGCAATTCCTCGCTCAGTCTGGCCATCGCGATGGCCCTGTCGATGCCGATCGTGCACGCACAGGATGGCGATGCCACCGAACAGGCCCGGACCGAAGCCACCGAGCTGGACGCGGTGCAGGTCACGGCGCGTCGGCGCAGCGAGTCGATCCAGGACGTGCCGGTGGCCGTGTCGGCATTCGGTGAGGAAGCGCTGAAGGACCTGCAGGCCAGCAACATCGACGGGCTGCAGGGCGCGGTGCCGAACATGAACATCGTGCAGGGTCGCGGCTCGTCGAACTCGGTGAACGTGTTCATCCGCGGCATCGGCCAGCCGGATGCGCTGCAGACCTTCGATCCCGGCGTGGGCATGTACGTGGACGACGTGTACTACTCGCGCATCAACGGAGCGCTGTTCTCGCTGTTCGACGTGCAGCAAGTGGAAGTGCTGCGCGGCCCGCAGGGCACGCTGTACGGCAAGAATTCCACCGGCGGCGCGATCAAGATCAACACCAAGAATCCGTTCAACGACGAAGGCCGTGCGGAGGAGCCGAGCTGGACGCTGAAAAGCATCACTGCCTGGCGTGCGCTGCAGACCAGTTCGTTCATCGACATCGATGCCTCGCAGTTCGAGCTGGGCGAGATGCTGGTGGCGCTGGAGCAGAAGCAGGTTAGTCAGGAACTGCAGGTGCAGTACGACGACGGCGACAACCTGCAGATGATTTTCGGCGCTTACTGCATGAATGAACAGGTGCCGTCGTATCAGGAGGCGTATGCCGACGACCTGTTCAGCGTGGCGCGGCTGCCGGTCAGCTTCCTGCGCACCATCAATGATGATCTGGAGACCCGTAGCGCGGCGGCGTTCGCGCACGCGACCTGGGAATTCGTGCCCAGCTGGACGCTGTCCGGCGGCTTGCGCTACTCGCGCGACACCAAGGACTACTGGCGCACCACCAGCACCTTCTGGGGTCCCGCGCTGCGGGTGTTGAACGAAACCGTGGCCTTCGAAGGCAGGCAGACCTGGGACGCATGGACGCCATCGTTGAGCCTGCAGAAGGGCTTCAGCGACAACCTGATGGCCTACGTGTCGGCCAACCGCGGCTTCAAGTCGGGCGGTTTCAACGGGCGCGCCAACAGTGCGCTGGAAACCACCGCGGCGGTGTTCGATCCGGAATTCGTGTGGACTTACGAAGCCGGGGTGAAATTCCGTTCCGATGGCGGCCGCTACCAGGCCAATGTCACGGCGTTCCGCAGCAATTACGAGGATTTCCAGGCACGCGTGTCGGAGGTGCTGAATCCGGATTCGCCCACGCCGACATTTTCCTTTCCGGTATTGAATGCGGCGGAAATGGTGATCGACGGCGTGGAGCTGGAAGGCGTGGCGATGCTGGGCGAGGCCACCCGGTTGAGCGGCCAGATCGGCTGGATGGATGCCCGCTACGAGCGCTTCGACGACCTGCGCACCACCGATCCGGCCAATCCCGCCTACAACCCCACGTTGCACGAACACGTCCCGTTTTCGCCGGAATGGACCGCGCGCCTGGCCCTGCAGCACACCTTCGCTGACGGCGATGGCGGCTGTGGGCGTGTTCGTGTGGCTGCAGTTCGGCTGGATCGGCGAGGTGCCTGCCATGCGGCAACCGGTGGACCGCAGCGGGTTCGCGCCACTGGTCCTGCTGCGGGTGCTGGCGATGTTCACCCTGCCGCACCAGTTCCAGATGGGCGTTGTGGAATGCCGGCAGCCGACCCACGTGCGCTCGGCGCGCTGGCTGTTTCAGCTGTACATGCTGCTGATCGCGCTGCCGATGCTGCGATTGTCGCGTGTCGGGGATGCGTGGTTGTCCGGTCGTGGCATGTCGTCGGATCTGTACGTGCTGGCGCTGCCGTTGCTGCAAGGGCAGCAGGCGCTGGCCTTGTTCTGCTTTCTCGGTGGTCTGAGCGCTGCAACCGGGATGATCGGCAACCACTGGGCGGCACCCTGGCTGGTGCGTCGCGCCCGCAGCGGTGATGGACGCGACGATCTGCGTGGACTGGTGCTGCTGCTGCGGCGTGGCGGGATCGCGGCGATCATGCTGGCGGCGTGGCTGTACGGACAGTGGGTGGCCGGAAACAGCGCGTTGGCCGATGTCGGTGCGGTGTCGTCTTCGGCCCTGGCCACGCTGGTACCGGCTCTGGCCTTCGCGATCTGGCGACCGGACACGCCACCGCGTGCGGTGGCCATCGGCATCGTGGCCGGCTTTGCTGCATGGGTCTGGGTGATGCTGGTGCCGCTGATGCTGCCGAACCGGACGGATTGGCTGCAGCACGGGCCGATGGGATGGCAGTGGCTGGCACCGGCCCATTTTCTGGGCTTGTCCAGCTGGAGTGCCCTGTCGCGCGGCATGGGTGCCTGCCTGGCCATCGCCATCCTGACGACAGCGACAGCCGCAGCGTGGTTGCCGCTTCGACGCAAACCGGTGGATGCGTCATTCGATGTGCAGGCGCTGCGTCAGGCGACGCGGCGCTTCATTCCTGCAAAACGCCTGGACGCGTTGCTGCAGGATGCGCCGGCTCAAGGTCCCCACCCGTGCGTGGACGCGTGCCGATCCGCAACTGCTGCGACGCGTGCTTCAGAACTTCCTGGCCAATGCGGTGCGCTACACCGACGCGGCAGCGTGCTGCTGGGCGTGCGCCGGATCGATGGCGGCTTGCGGGTGGACGTATTCGACACAGGTCTGGGCATTCCGGCATCGGCGCAGAAGCGCATGTTCGAGGAATTCCGGCGTGGCGATGGCGCACGCGGACAGGGGCTGGGGCTCGGATTGTCGATTGCCGAGCGCATTGCCGATGTGCTGCAGGCGCCCATGAGCCTGCACAGCCGGGTCGGACAGGGCACCCGATTCGGTTTGCGCATCCCGCTGCACACGGCTCCCGACGATGCGGCATGGCATCGGCCAGCTGCAACGCGCAGCGGTCAGGCGCGGGTGTTGCTGGTGGACAACGATCCTCAGGCGCTGGTGGCCCTGCGACTGTTGCTGGAAGGCTGGGGTCATGCCGTCGATACCGCCGGCAACGGTGATGCGGCGGCGGCGTGTCTGTCGCAGGAGGCGGCCGACATCTGGATCTTCGATTACCACCTCGATGACGGCGACACCGGTCTGGCCCTGCATGCACGGTTGTGCCGGCGCTTTGCCGCCAGACCCACGCTGATCGTCAGCGCCGATTCCGACGCGCAGGTGCGTCAGGCCGTGAACGATGCCGGTCTGTCGCTGCTGGGCCAGCCGCTCAAGCCGCTGGCGCTGAAATCGCTGCTGGATGGGCTGCTGGCCGCGCGCCGGTATCAGTCGCCGTCCAGCTGACGGGCCGGATCGGTCAGCTCCAGTTCGCGCAGCACCACGCCGGCCTGGGTGCGGTTGCGCACGCCAGCCGCTCGAAGATCGCGGTCAGATGCGCCTTGTCCGTGCGTTTCTGGATTTCCAGCCGCTCGGCGATCTCTTTGTTCAACAAGCGTTCGGCCACCCTGGTCAGCACCCGGAACTGCTGCGGCGACAGACTGGCCAGGCGTCCGGCCAGTTCGCTGTCGTGCCGATCGGGCTGTGCGCGCTGCACCGCGGCACGCAGCGTGTCCGGCAGCCATGGGTCGCAGTTCAGCACGGTCCGGATGGCGTCGCCCAGATCGTCCAAGCCGCCGCTTTTCGGCAGGTAACCCGCGGCGCCGTGGTCCAGCTCGCGCCGCACCACGCGCGGATCGTCGTTGGCCGACACCACCACCACCGCCACCGCGGGATGCTGGGCGCGGATGGCCGCCAGTCCGGCCAGACCGTGGTTGCCGGGCATGTGCAGGTCCAGCAGCACCAGGTCGATGTCGGGTTCCTGCTCCAGTGCGGCCAGCACGCTGTCCAGCGAGTCGGCTTCGCGCACCTCCAGCTCGGCCACGGCATCCACGCTGGCGCCGCGCAGGGCGGCGCGGAACAGCGGATGATCGTCGGCGATCAACAGGGTGGGCATGGCGAAGGCGACAGACGGCTCGGTATCCAGCCTAGCAAGTCGGTGGATCGTCTGCGCGCGGACCAAAGTACGATGCCGGGCTTGCCGCGACTTGCTAGGGTAGGGACATGATCACGATCTGCCGTTCCCCAGTGCTGGCCTGTGGTTTGGCCATGGTGCTGTCCGCCTGTGCCGGCACCGCCGTGCGCCCCTCCGCCGATTCGGCGACTGCCGGAGCCGCTGCCATGTTCCAAGCCGAACGCGTCACCGAACACCGCGGGCAGGACGATCTGCTCACCGCAGGCCTCGGCTTGGCCGGACTGCAATCGCAAACGGAACCGGCCTTTGCCGACGCTGCACGTCCCACCGCTGTCGAAGTGCGCCGTCGCGCGGTCTGGAGCAACTGGCGCGGCATCGCCGATCTGGCGCCGGGCGGCGGCTACGGCAGCGTCTACGGCAGTGTGCAGGCCGTGCCCGGGCGCGAATTCAGCGCCTACGCCACCATGACCGGTGCGCGCCATCCGCATCGGGTGCTGGTGCAGCTGCCCGACCAATTCGATCGCAAGCGCCGTTGCGTGGTGGTGGCGCCAGCCTCGGGCTCGCGCGGGATTTACGGCGGCATTGCCGTGGCTGCCCCCTGGGCCTTGCCGAAAGGCTGCGCGGTGGCTTACACCGACAAGGGTGCCGGCAGTGATTATGTCGACTTGGCTGCGGGCGATGGCGTGCAAGTCGATGGCACCCGCGCCGCCCTGACCGGCGATGCCGTCGCCTTCGTTCCCGATGTGGCGCCCGGCGCTGCCGGCATGGCCTTCAAGCACGCGCATTCGCAGGACAACCCCGAGGCGGACTGGGGCCGGCATGTCAAACAGGCCGCCGAATACGCGCTGCAGGTGTTGAACCAGACCTGGCCCGAAGATCGCTACACCTTCGCCAACACCCGCGTCATCGCGGTGGGCATTTCCAATGGCGGCGGCGCCGTGCTGCGCGCGGCCGAACTGGATGGCGATTGGCTGGATGCCGTGGTCGCCGGCGAACCCAACATCCATCTGCCCGGCCACGGTGCCCGGCATCTGTACGACTACGCCAGCGAAGCCGCACTGCTGCAGCCATGCGCGCTGCTGCATCTGCCGGCGTCGGTGCTGGCCCAGCCGCCGCTGCGGGCGCAGATCGAGGCCGGCGGCGCGGCGCGTTGCGCCTCGCTGAAAGCCGCCGGGTTGGTGGAAGGCACCGACCAGGCCGCACAGGCGCGTTCGGCGTACGTGCAGCTGCGGGACACCGGCTGGACCGACGATGCGATGGCCGCCGGCGCCGCATCGACCGGTTTCGACCTGTGGCGTGCCGTGTTGGCCACGTACGCGTCGGCATATGGACGCTACCGCGTGGGCGAGCATCCCTGCGGACAGGCCTACATCGGCCTGAATCCGGATTTCAGCCCGCGCGCCTTCACCGATGCCGAACGCGCCGCCTGGTGGAGCGAAGGGTCCGGTATCCCGCCGGGCAACGGCATCGTGCTGACCGAACGCGCACCCGCACCGCCCGACCTGACCTTCGCCGGACTGCAATGCCTGCGCGAGCTGTGGACCGGCACCGATGCCGCCGCGCAGCGCGTGCAGGCCGGCATAAGCGACACCCACGCCACGCTGCCGCGCGCCGACCTGCCGATCATCGTGGTGCATGGCGAAGACGATGGGCTGATTCCGCTGGCCTTCACCAGCGCGCCCTACGTGCGGCAGGCACAGGCGGCCGGGCGCCGCGTGCGCTTCTGGCGCGTGGCCCATGCGGAACATTTCGATGCTTTCCTGGGCTTCCCCGATTACGCCACCCGCTACGTGCCGATGCTGCCGTACATCTACGCCGCACTGGATCGGGCCTTGGCGCACATCGAACAGAAAGCCCCCTTGCCGGCCGATGCGCGCATCCAGCCCACGCTGCGCGCGGCCGGGCAGGGCCTGCAGGCCGGCGATCTGGCCATCCCGATGCGCTGAGTCGCCAATCGGCCTTGCGGCGCCGGCCGTATTGCCGGTTTCACGCCTGGTTTGGCACTCTGGACTGCCTTCCCAAGGAACCTGCCATGCCCAGCAAGCCGCGTCACTTTTCGATGCTGCGGGATTTCCATCTCGCCGATTGGTTCACCCTGGGCAATGCCTTCTGCGGCACCGGCGCCATTTTCGCGGCGATGCGTTTCCTGCAGGAAGGCGTGGTGCGCGACCTGCTGATCGGCATGGCCCTGATTCCGCTGGCCTTCGTGCTGGATGCGCTGGATGGCCGCATCGCGCGCTGGCGCAAGGTGGCCAGCACCCTCGGCCGCGAGCTGGATTCGCTGGCCGACGTGATCTCCTTCGGCGTGGCGCCGGCCGCACTCGGCTATGCCTGCGGCTTGCAGGGCGGCTGGGACTGGGTGATCCTGAGCTACTTCGTCGGTTGCGGGGTGAGTCGCCTGGCGCGCTACAACGTCACCGCCGAGCAGCTGTCCGGCACCGAAGGCAAGGTGCGCTATTTCGAAGGCACGCCGATCCCCACCAGCGTGGTGATCGTCGGCCTGCTGGCGGCAGCGGCCATCACCGGGCACATCGGCCAGCAGTTGTGGTTCGGCATGGTCCGGATCGGTCCGTGGCAGCTGCATCCGCTGGTGCTGGTGTATGCCCTGTCCGGATCGCTGATGATCAGCAAGACCCTGCGCATCCCCAAACCCTGACCCCGGCGCGCAACGCGGCTTGGTAAACTCGCGCTTCCGCCGGGATGAGGAACGATGGTGACTCCATTTGCAACCGACGCGTCTGCCGATGCCGAGCGCTGGATGCGGCAGTTGTGGCAGGGTTGGACCGATGCGATGCGCAATGCGGCGACCGCGCCGGCAGCGGGGCAGGGGTTTCCGGGCTGGTCCCCGTCGATTCCGCCATGGGCATCGCTCCCGGCATTCGGCCACGGTTCGGCCGCGAGCGGCATGCCGAACTGGCAGCACTGGATCGAAGGCTGGATGCGGCAGCTGCAGGGCAGCCGTGGCGGCCTGAACGACCTGGCCGACCAGGTCAACGCGCAGGCCAGGCAATGGTTCGCGCAGATGCAGCACCTGGCCGGACAATTCGCGCAGACACCGGCCGATGCCGGCCAGATCGCCGATGCCTGGCGCAAGGCGCTGGGCGCAGCGGGGCAGAATCCGTTTCCCGAACTGTTCCGCGGCCTGCGCGGTCCGGCGCTGGAGGGTCTGGAGCGATGGATGCTGGATGCCCAGCCGATGCTGGATGCCTGGAAACACGAAACGCAGGCATTGTTGTCGCTGCCCGCCTTCGGTCCCGCGCGCGAGCATCAGGAACGCTGGCAGCGGCTGCTCAAGGCACAGTTGGACTTCCAGCAGCATGCGGCGGCATTCAACGCGCTGCTGGCCCGATCCGGCGAGGAAGCGTTTGTCCTGTTCGAGCAGAAACTCGCCGAACACCAGCAGCCGGGCCGGCAGCTGACCAGTGCCCGGGCGCTGTTCGATCTGTGGATCGACGCCTGCGAGGAAGCCTATGCCAAGGTGGCGCTGTCGGCCGAATTCCGCAGCGCCTACACCCGTGTCGTGGATGCGCAGATGACGCTGCGACTGGCCGTGCAGGGCCAGGTCGAACAGCTGTGCGAGTCGATCGGCCTGCCTACCCGCAGCGAAGTGGATGCGGCGCATCGCAAGGTGGCACAGCTGGAGCGGCAGGTGCGACGCCTGCAGCAGGCACTGGCACCAGCCACGAGCGTCGTGCAGGCTGCGCAAGCCCCGTCGCCGCGTGCGGCCGCTTCCGGCAAGCCGACCGGAACGGCTTCGAAAGAGACGGTCCCCGCAACCGGCAAGCCTGCACGCAAACTTGGCGCGATGCCGGCCGCGACAGTTGCCGCGAAAACAACGTCCCGGTCGACGAACAAGGCAGCAACGAAAGCCGCATCGAAAGCCGCATCGAAAGCAAACCCGACAACCGCTTCGAAAACCGTGCCGCGCTCGCCGGACGCAGGGAAGTCGGATTCTGCGAGAACCCCGTCCCGCACCGCACCCGTCAGATCGCCGGCGCGTTCGGCCATCCCCGCCAATGCCATGCCGATGGCCCCGCAGCCGCTGACGCGCGGCAGCCGCAAGAACAGGAAGCGTTGACATGCACAGTCCGCTCAACATCACGCCGCAGGCCCTGATGAACGAATTCTGGCAGTGGCAGTCGCGTCTGGCAGCCGCTCCGGAGACCCTGCGCCAGGTGGACGACGTGACCTTCGGTGCCACCGCGCGCGAGGAAGTGTGGCGCGACGGCAAGGTGGTGCTGTACCGCTTCGTCGGCGAGAAACTGCCCACCGCCAAGGTGCCGCTGCTGATCGGATACGCGCTGGTCAACCGTCCGTACATGGTCGATCTGCAGGCCGACCGCTCCATCGTGAAGGGGCTGCTGGCGCGCGGCGAGGACGTGTACATCATCGATTGGGGCTATCCCGACCGCTCCGACCGTTTTCTCGATCTGGAAGACTACATCGAGCGCTTCATCGGCGGCGCGGTCGATCATCTGCGCCAGCGCAGCGGTCGGGGTGCGATCAATCTGCTCGGCATCTGCCAGGGCGGCGCATTTTCGTTGTGCTACGCCGCACTGCATCCGGACAAGGTGCGCAACCTGGTGACGATGGTCACGCCGGTGGATTTCCACACCCCGGACAACATGCTGTCGAACTGGACCCGCGACATCGACGTGGACCGGCTGGTGGACGCGCTGGGCAACATCCCGGCCGACACGATGAACGCCAGCTACCTGATGCTGAAACCGTTCCGGCTGAATCTGCAGAAATACGTCGGGCTGGTGGACATCCTGGACAATCCGCGCGCGGTCGAGGATTTCCTGCGCATGGAGAAGTGGATTTTCGATTCGCCCGACCTGGCCGGAGAGGCCTTCCGCCAGTTCACCAGGCAGTTCTACCAGCGCAACGGTTTCGTCAATGGCGGCATCGTCATCGGCGGGAACGAGGTGCATCTGGGACTGGTGGACATGCCGGTGCTCAACATCTATGCCGAACAGGACCATCTGGTGCCGCCGGCGGCGTCGAAGGCCTTGCGCGAACTGGTCGGTACCGACGACTACACCGAGCTGGGTTTCCGCGGCGGCCACATCGGCATCTACGTGTCCAGCCGCGCGCAGACCCAAGTGCCGCAGACCATCCACGACTGGCTGGCGCAGCGGTCGCGCTGAATCCGCCGCCGCGATGATCCGCAAGGCTCTCGTGGTGCTGCAGGCGATGGGCATGCTCTGGGCCTTGCCCGTGACCGTGTTCGGACTGTTGGTGGGCGTTTTCGGCATGCTGCGCTACGGCGCGCATGCGCATCTGAACCGTCGCGATCGTGCCATCGTGTTCCACGGCTGGCCACGGCGTCGCGATGGCGGCGGCGGTGCCATCACCTTCGGCAACGTGATCGTGCACACCGGGCAATCGCTGGACGAACTGTGCGTGACCTATGCCCATGGCGCCGGCCTGGCCGAGGAGCCGCCGATCGTGCTGGGCGATCACGAACGCGCGCACGTGTACCAGTACATGGCGCTGGGAGTCCTGTTCGTGCCGCTGTATTTCCTGTGCGGCGGCGTGAGCGTGCGCAACCGCTTCGAACGCGCGGCCGATCGCTACGCGCTGACCGGTCGCGGCTGGTGGCCGTGGCCGGGATCAACGACTTGCGTGTTATCTGCTAGATTCGCGCCGTCTCGCCTACTGGGAATGACCATGGCTTCGGGAACACCGGAACTGGAACGTTTCATCCACGATGCGCTGCAGCAGGGCCACAGCCGCGACGCCATCCAGAATGCACTGACCCAGGCCGGCTGGAGTACCCGCCAGACCGACGACATTCTCGGCGCCTATGCCGACGTGGATTTTCCGCTGCCGGTGCCGAAACCGCGCGCCTCGCTGTCGGCACGCGATGCCTTCCTGTATCTGGTGCTGTTCGCCACGCTGTATTTCACCGCGTACAACTTCGGCAGCCTGCTGTTCGACCTGATCAACTGGTGGCGGTCCGATCCGGCCAGAGCTCCATACGAAGTGGTGCAGCTCGGACCGTCGATGCGCTGGGCGGTTGCGGCACTCATCATCGCCTTCCCGGTTTTCGCCTGGCTGGCCGGGTTCCTGGCCAGGGAAGTGGATCGGCAGCCGATCAAGCGTCTGTCGCCGGTGCGGCGCTGGTTGACCTATCTCACCCTGTTCGTGGCGGCCGCCATCTTGATCGGCGACATGACCATGCTGGTGTACAACCTGCTGGGTGGCGAGCTGACCCTGCGTTTCGTGCTGAAGGTGGCTGTGGTGGGCCTGATCGCCGGCACCATTTTCGGTTATTACCTGTGGGATCTGCGTCGTGAGGAGGTCCGCGCATGAGCCGTCCGCTGGGCAAGAGCATACTGGTGGTGGCCGGCATGGCGATGGCCGCGACGATCGGGGCGGCGATCTGGGTGATGGGCGGGCCCGGCGCGCAGCGCGAACGGCGCCTGGACGAACGCCGCATCGGCGACCTGCGCGACCTGCAATCCAGCATCGAGCAATACCACCGCGACCACGACCGGGTGCCTCCCGACCTGGCCACCCTGGCCGGGCAGCCAGGCGTGGCATTGCCGTTGTCCGATCCGATCACCGGGCAGGCCTACGTGTATGTCGTGGAGGCGGCGGATCGCTACCGGCTGTGCGCGACGTTCGCCACCGATACCGCGCGCGACGGGCAGCGCGGCTACGGATTCGACACCGACTGGGCGCATGGCACGGGCAATACCTGTTTCCAGCGGCGGATCAAGGCGGAATAGCGCTGCCGAACCGACGCGCCACAGGGTCTACGGTCGCTGCGCGCGCGCGCGGCGTGTCCGTTCCAAAGGATGCGGCTGCCGGACCACATCCAGCCACACCAGGCGATGGTCGCTGGCTGCCGCCAGATCGGCAGTTGGCGTGCCCTCCGGCGGCCAGAACACGCCACCGTCGAGCACCTGTAGCGTGCGCGAGGGCAGCACGTAGTCCAGCCGCAGGGTGCCGCCTTGCGGGCCGAAATCGCCGGTGTGCGCGTGGATGTCGCCCTTGCGCGGCAAGCCGTGCCTGCGGGCGCGTTCGGCGGCGCCGGGGCTGCGTGGCACCCAGTCGGCATTCACGCGCGGGTGCTGCAGTACTTGCGCGATCGCGCCGGGCACACCATCGCCATCCGCCGGATCGGCATTCAGATCGCCCAACAGCACGAAATGCGCCTCGCTGGCCAGGCCGCCGCAGTGGCCGGCATCGTCACACAGCCACGGCCTGTCGCCGGGCGACAGATACTCGGCCCACAGGCGGATTTCATCGGCATTGCGCGCACCGTTGCGGTCTTCGGGGCCATCGAACACCGGCGGGGTGGGGTGCGATGCCAGCACGTGCACCACGCCCTGCGGAGTGCGCACCGGTACGTCCCAGTGCGATTTGGATGACAGCCGCAGCTGCTGCCACGTGGCCGGCGGATACCACGGCTGTTGCGTGCGCGGACGCTGCGGCTGGCGGGCATCGGGCAGCGCGGCCCAGCGCAGCAGGCGGAAGCTGCGCACGGCATCCAGGTCGATGGGGTAGCGCGACAGCACCACCATGCCGTACTGGCCCGGGTGCAGGCCGTAGCCCCAGGCATCGTTGCCGGCAGCGCGGCCTTCGCTGCCGATGCGGCCATCACCATCCAGATCCAGCCCGCTGGGTTCGCCGGTGTTGACCGGGCCGAGATAGCGGTAGGGATAGGTCAACGGCGCTCCGCCGCCGGACTGCGGCATTTCCAGGTAATCGCGCTGGAACAGGTTGATGGCGCGGCCGTTGGCGTCGTGGTCGAATTCGTTCAGCAGCACGATGTCGGGGCGCACCCGCTGCAGCACCGCGGCAATGCGGCGGGCATCGGCATCGCCCGCGCGCAGCCGCTGCAGCAGGCCGTCGTTGTGGTCGTCGTACAGAGACACGTTGTAGGTGGCCACGCGAAGCGGCACCAGTGGCGTCAATGCACGGGTCATCGCTTCGGGCAGCTGCTCCAGCGTGTCCATGGCGGCGGCGGGGTCTCCCTTCACGCTGATGCGGATGCACGCGGCCAGCGGCAGCAGCATGGCCAGCGCCAGCGCGATGCGGAACAGGGTGGGGATGGCGGTCATGGGTTGGTGTCTCCGGGGTCGAAGGGCTGCCACTGGCGGCCATCGTAGGCCTGCAAGGGCCGGAAACGACGCTTGTAGTCCATTTTGCCGTGTCTGGCGATCCAGTAGCCCAGATATAGGTGCTGCTGTCCTTCGCGGCGCGCCCAGTCGATCTGCGACAGGATGCCGAACGTGCCCAGGCCGCGCGCGGATTCGTCCGGGTCGAAGAAGGTGTACACCGCCGACAGCGCATCGTCGGTGCGATCGGTCACTGCCACGCCCAGCAGCGCGTGGTCGCTGCGGCGGCGCATCTCCAGGAAGCGCGTGGGCGACCAGCTGCCGATCAGGAACTGGTCGAACTCCACGCCGCCGTGATCGGCCATGCCGCCGTCGGCATGCCGCGATTGCAGATAGCGCCTGTACAGTTGCAGATGCTCGTCCTGGCGGCTGGCAGGCACGATGCGCAGGTCGATGTCGGCATTGCGGGCCAGGCAGCGGCGCTGGCTGCGATCGGGGACGAAGGCGGCCACCGGCACGCGCACCGGCGTGCAGGCGCGGCAGGCCGCGCAATGCGGGCGGTACACGATGTCGCCGGAGCGGCGGAAGCCCCAGCCCAACGCCACCGGGTACCACTGCGCCAGTTGCGGATCGCGCGGATCGAATACCAGATCGCGCGCCGTGCGTTCGGCAAAATAACCGCAGACATGCTCGCTGCCGTGGAACAGGCGCAGGTCGTCCAGTCCGGACATGGGTCAGCCTCCTGCCGCCGTGGGCAACCAGTGCCCGCATGCACCCGCCAGCACGCCACTGCCGATGCCCAGCAGCAAATCGATGGGGGTGTGCCGTTGCAGTTGCAGACGCGACCACCCGACCGCCGACAGCCCGGCCAGCGCCAGGGCGATGGCGAGTGGGGTGCCCGGTTGCAGCAGCACCGCAGCGAATACCGCGAACGCCATGTGCAGCGAGGTCTTGCCCCACCGCTGCAGGACGATGGCCAGCAGCACGATCAGAGTGGCACCTGCAAACACGCCTGCTGCCAGCCACGCGCTGCCGATCGCGCTGGCTGCGGTCCCCAGCGCGAACAGCATCAGCAGCCATCGGTTGAGCTGCCGGCGCTCGTCGGGACGGCTGGCATCCACGTGCTGCCAGCGGCCCTGGCGCACGCGCTGCCGCGACAGCGCGATGATCGATCCTCCCAGCAACAGGCTGATCCCCGCCGCCGACCACAGCATGGATGGCGCTGCTGCATGGCGATGCAGCAGCATCAGCAGAGCCAGCATCACCACCGGCAGCGGATGCGCCAGCAGCGACACGGCTCGGGCGATGGCAGCGGTCGATGACATGGCTGCAGCATAGCGATCCGGATCGCAGGTGGCGCGACCGATGGCATCGCCAGCTGAACGCGGTGGTGGTGACGTCAACTCCGCAGCCGGCAGCGGCGTTGTCTGCTGCAAGACCGGCATGGTGCCGATCGGGAGACCCATCCAGATGCGCAAGTCCACTTTCATCACTGCCACGGCCGTCACCCTGCTGGCCGGCGCGGCCATCGTCCACGCGCAAGGGCCTGCCAAACCGGGTCCGGACCGCCCACGCGGGGGCATGCAGACCGCCGATGCCGACAAGGACGGCCGTATCAGTCGTGCCGAGCATGCATCGCATGCTTCCGAGCGCTTCACCCGCATGGACGTGAACAAGGACGGTTTCATCGATCAGGCCGATCGCCAGCAGCGCATGCAGCAGCGCCATGCCGAGCGCTTCGAGGAGCTGGATGGCGACCACGACGGCCGCATCACCCGTGCCGAATTCGAAGCCGCCCACGCCAAACGCATGGCCCGGAACATGGCGAGCCGCGCCGAACGCGAAGCCGCCGGCAAGCCGGTGCGGCCCATGCCCACGGATCAGGAACGGCAGAAGCGCCACGACGCGATGTTCGCGCGGCTGGACGGCAACAAGGACGGCGCGGTGACCCGTGCCGAGTTCGATGCAGCCAGGACAGCGATGCGGGACGGGCATCATGGCCAGCGCCGCGGCATGCGCGGGGATCGTCCGCAGCAGTGAGTGTCGGGGGCAGGACGACTGGCCCGATTCAGTCGTCCTGCGTTTTAGCCAGCACGGTCCAGGTGGTGCCGATGCGGCGCACCTGCAGGTCGCGCTCGGATGCGTTTCCGTTGCCTGTCTGCCGCAGTCGCACGGTGCCGCTGCCGGAACCGTCGGTGCGGTAATCGAGCACGTCCACTTGCAACGCATCGGTGGCATCGGCAGGGCATTGCGATGCCGCCACGATCCGCATCCGCATCGCCTGCAGCCGCTGCAGGCTGTCGGCGGGCGGGTCGGCGGAGTCGATGGCAAGGCAGTGCAGCATGTTGCCATCCAGCCCGGCGACGAGCGTTTCCGCCAGCATCGGCGGCACCGGCACGCGATGCACCTGTGGAGCGTCGATCACCGGCATCGCACCGACGGCAGGCGTCGATGGCGCGGCGGTTGCCGTGGTTGCCTGCGATGGCGCCGGGGACCACCAGCCCATGCGGCGTGCCCCGAACAGGGTCAGTCCCGCCACCAGCGCGATCACCGCCACCAGCAGCAGGTTGATGCGCGAGGCCTTGCGGGTGATGCGGCGGGCATCCTCGCCGTGCATGCTGGGCGGCAGATAGCCCATGTCCGGCAATCGCGCATCCTGCAGCAGGCCGCGCTCGCGAAGCAGGGCACGGGCGGGGGTCTGGTCTTCGGAGCGCACGATCCACACCGACGGCTGCGTGGCCGGGTCCGGAGGATGCCGGTAGCTGAAATTGCCGCGGATCGCGCCTTTCCAGCCGCGTCCGTTGCGGATGCTGGTGGCGATGCCGGCGTCTTCCAGCAACCGGGCCACGGCTTCCACGTTCTCGATGCGGGGGCTGGCGAAGATCTGGCGCATGCGTGCAGCTTAGCAGCGGCCGGACAGCGGACGCGTCAGCGAATGATGGTCGATGTCAGGACGAAGCCGAGCGCGGCGTGGCCGTGGTGGCCTGTGTGCGGATCATCCCTTCCTGCGCGCTACTGGCCACCAGCGTGCCGGTGCGATCGAAAATCTGTCCGCGCGCCAGGCCGCGGGCATTCTGCGCGCTGGGGCTGTCGATGGCGTACAGCAGCCAGTCGTCGGCGCGGAACGGACGATGGAACCACAGCGCGTGATCGAGTGAGGCCATCTGCACATCCGGCTGGTAGTAACTGATGCCGTGCGGCAGGTTGGCTGTGCCCAGCAGGTGGAAATCGCTGGCATAGGCCAGCAGTGCGCGATGCAGTTCCGGTGCATCGCCCACCGGTTCGTTCAATCGAAACCACACCTGCTGGAACGGTGGCCGCTTGGCCGGCTGCAATTCGTCATGCGGATACACCGGGCGGAACTCGAACGGTCCCTGCCGCGCCAGCCAGCGTTGGACCTTGATCGGCAGGGTGGCCAGCAGCGCAGCGTCCACTGGCACCGGTGGCGGGATGTCCTCTGGCATGGGCACCTGCGGCATCGCCAGCTGGTGCGCATGGCTGGTTTCCGGTTGCTGGAACGAGGCCGCGCAGAAGAAGATCACCTGCCCGTGCTGGATCGCGGTGACGCGGCGCACCGAAAAGCTGCCGCCGTCGCGGGTGCGGTCCACGTTGTAGACGATCGGCGCATCGATGTCGCCGGCGCGCAGGAAATACGCGTGCAGCGAGTGCGCATCGCGCGGGCCGCGCTCGGCATCGATGGTGGCCTGCGCTGCCGACAGCGCCTGTCCCAGCACCTGCCCGCCGAACACGTACTTGGTGCCGATGTCGCGGCTCTGGCCACGGAACAGGTTGTCTTCCAGCCGTTCCAGCGACAGCAGTTCGATCAGTTCGGAAACCGGGGCGTTCATGCGGAGCGGACCATGCCAATGGCGACGGGTGATGGTATCGCGACATGACAGATCATCGGTTCGGTCGCGCCGATGACAGCCGCCTTCAAGCCTTCAACGGGTGCGGTTAGGCAGGAAGCCGATGTCCATGGCGTGATTGCCCGGATCGTCCGGATCGATGCGCACCATGATGGGCTGGTTGGCCGGAATGTCACCTGGCCCTCGGCCGAAGTGAAGCGGAACACCGGCGCCCGGTGGTGTCGCCGTCGCTGTCGCGCTTGCGCACCAGCTCGATCACTTCGCCATCCGCACGCAGCCCGTCGCGGCGCAGGCGATGGCTGGACAGGGCGGTCCACGCGGCGATCGCCAGCAGGATCACTCCCACCAGCCCGAAGATGCCGCCGACCGCGAACGTGACCGACTCGCGGTTCGGGAGTCTGATGCGGGTGGTCATAGGCGGGCAGTGGCGTGCGGAAGCCAGCGTTGCCAGCTGCCTTCGGCCAGCACCCGCGCCCACGGAAACAGCGGCCCTGGGTCGCGCTTGCGCTGCACCCGTTGCGCAGGATCATCGCTGGCCGGCACCTGTCCGGTGTCCAGATCCTCGTGCCCGGCGATGCGTTCCAACGACGGCAGCTGCTGCCGCAGCCAGGCCAGCAGTGCGATCAGCGCATCGATCTGCGCATCGGGGTAGGCCTCGGTCATCGCCTGGTGCCGCGAATCCAGCCATTGCGGCCAGCGCCCGCGGTTGACCAGTTCGATGCCGATGCTGGTCGCATTGTGGCCGCGCACATGGTGGGCGATGCGATCCAGCGGCACGTACTGGTGGATGCTGCCGTCGCGATCGATGTAGAGATGGCCGCTGTTGCCGGTGGCGGAATCCGGGTAATGGATGCGTTCGCCGTAGTCGCGTGCCGTGGCCAGATCGGGCAGTTCGGTGCAATGCAGCACCACCAGATCGATGGCATCCAGACTGCGCGCCCGCAACTGCTGCACGTAGGGCAACGGGTGCGGATGGATGGACAGCGGCGTTGCAGGCATGCGGCGATGCTAGCATTCCGCCATGATCGGACATTGCATTCTCTCGCACGGCTTCGAAAGCGGCCCGGATGCCACCAAGGTCACCGCACTGGCAGAGGCCGCGCAGGTGCTGGGATGGACCCACGAGCGCCCCGATTACACCGATCTGGACGCACGCCGCGACGTGGGCGAGCTGGGCGATGTGCCGGCCCGCATCCAGCGCCTGCTGGCACTGGCGCGGCAGGCGGCACAACGCGGGCCGCTGGTGCTGGCCGGTTCCAGCCTGGGTGCGTACATTTCCGGCGCGGTGTCGCTGCAGGTGCCGGTGGCAGGGTTGTTCCTGATGGCGCCGCCGGTGCGCATGCGGGCTGCGCAACCCATGCAGGCGGCTGCGGTGCCCACCTCGATCCTGCACGGCTGGCACGACGAACTGATTCCCGCCGGTGAGGTCATCGCCTGGGCTCGGGCCCGCAACGACCGTCTGCTGCTGGTCGATGATTCGCATCGACTGGCCGGGCATGTGCGCGATTCAGCCGAGGCGTTCGCGGCCCTGCTGGCCAGCCTGTAGCCATGCGTTTCTTCGCCAGTTGCAGCAAGGGCCTGGAATATCTGCTGGCCGACGAACTGCAGGCACTCGGATGCGCGCGCGCCACGGCGGCAGTGGCCGGTGTGCAGGCCGAAGGGGACTTGCACGCTGCCCAGCGCGCCGTACTGTGGTCGCGACTCGCCAGTCGCGTGCTGTGGCCGCTGGCGGAATTCGAATGCGACCATGCCGATGCGCTGTATCGCGGCGTGCGCGCGGTGGACTGGACCCGGCATCTGTCCCCGGACCTGACCCTGGCCGTGGACGCGCACGGTTCCGCGCCCGGCATCGACCATTCCGGGTTCGCTGCGCAACGGGTAAAGGATGCGGTGGTGGACGTGCTGCGCGAGGCCACCGGGCAACGGCCATCGGTGGACGTGGTCTCGCCCGATCTGCGTCTGAATCTGCTGCTGCGCAAGGGCCGCGCCATACTCGCGGTGGATCTTGGCGGCGGTGCGCTGCACCGGCGCGGCTGGCGCGGACAGGCGGTGGATGCGCCGTTGAAGGAAACCCTGGCGGCAGCCGTGCTGACGCGCGGCGGCTGGCCGGCGCGGTATGCCGATGGCGGCGGCTTGTGCGACCCGATGTGCGGCAGCGGCACCCTGGTGATCGAGGCGGCGTTGATGGCTGCCGACGTGGCCCCCGGACTGCAGCGGCACGGCGATGGCCTGCCGAGTCGCTGGTCGGGCTTCGATGTGGCGCACTGGCAGTCGCAACTGGGCGAGGCGCGGCAGCGTGCCGAACGCGGCATGGCCGGGCTGCGTCCGGTGTTCTTCGGCAGCGACCGCGATCCGCGCGCCATCGATGCCGCCCGTCGCAATGCCGCCGCAGCCGGTCTGGGCGACCGCATCCAGTGGCAGGTCGCCGATGTCGATGCGCTGGCTGCGTTGCCGCAGACGGGAGGCCTGATCGTCTGCAATCCGCCCTACGATGCCCGTCTGGCTGCCGATCCGGCCCTGTATCGCCGTCTGGGCGATGCGCTGCGCCGTGCGGCGGTCGGTTGGACCGCCAGCCTGCTGTGCGGCGACGAGGCATTGGCGCGTGCCACCGGCCTGCATGCGCGCAAGCGCTACACGGTGTTCAATGGCGCGCTGGAATGCAGTCTCATTCTGGTCGATCCGATCGAGCCGCCACGCACGGCCGATGCACCGCTGCGGCCGCTGTCCGATGGCGCGCAGATGGTGGCCAATCGGCTGCAGAAGAACCTGCGCAAGCTGTCCGGCTGGCGCCAGCGCGAACAGATCGATTGCTTCCGCGCCTACGACGCCGACCTGCCCGAATACGCCGCTGCCATCGACGTGTACACCGAAGCCGACGACGGCCGGATCTGGCTGCATGTGCAGGAATACGCCGCGCCGGCCAGCATTCCCGAAGCGGTGGCCAGCGGCCGGCTGCGCGACCTGCTGGCGGCGGCCCGGCAGGTGTTCGCGGTGCCGCCGGACCGGGTCGCGGTCAAGACCCGCAGCAGCAGCAAGGGCGGCAGCCAGTACGGCCGTTTCGCGCGCAGTGGCGAGGTGATCAGCGTGCGCGAAGGCGGGGCGCGGCTGCGGGTGAACCTGTTCGACTATCTGGACACCGGCCTGTTTCTCGATCACCGTCCCACCCGGTTGCGGATCGCAGGGCAGGCGCGGGATGCGCGTTTTCTCAACCTGTTCTGCTACACCGGCGCGGCCACGGTGCAGGCAGCCCTGGGCGGCGCGGCGCAAACCACCAGCGTCGATCTGTCGGCGACCTATCTGGAATGGCTGGCCGACAATCTGCGCGAAAACGGCCTGGGCGGCACCCGCCACAGCATCACCCAGGCCGACGTGCTGGCCTGGCTGCGTGCGGACAGCGGCCGGTACGACCTGATTTTCTGCGACCCGCCCACGTTTTCCAATTCGGCGCGTGCGGCCGACTTCGACGTACAGCGCGACCACGTCGCATTGCTGCGGCTGGCCATGGCGCGTCTGGCGCCGCAGGGGCTGCTGCTGTTTTCCAACAACTACCGCCGCTTCCGGCTGGATGAAGCCGCTCTGGCGGCGTTCGCACGGGTCGAGGAAGTGGGCGCCCGCAGCATCCCGCCCGACTTCGCCCGCAATGCCCGCATCCACCGCTGCTGGGAACTGCGCCACCCCGCCGCATGAGCCATTCACCCGTGCACCGGCAAAACGCGGCATGATGTCAGCCGACCGCCAGGAACACCCATGTCCTCATCCGATCACGTCAACCGCCTGCGTTTTTTCGGCCAATGGCTGGCCAATCCCAGGCAGACGGCTGCCATCACGCCCTCCAGCCCCGATCTGGTGGCTGCGGTCATGGCGGAACTGCCGGACGGAGCACAGCGCATCATCGAGCTGGGCGCCGGCACTGGCGTGTTCACCCGCGCGCTGCTGGAGCGCGGCATCCGTGCCGCCGACCTGCTGGTGGTGGAATTGAACCCGGTGATGCATGCCAATCTGGCGCAGCAGTTTCCCGATGCGCACGTGGTGCAGGGCAATGCGATCCATCTGGTCGAACTGGCTCACGGCGCCGGCTTCCTGCAGGCGGACCTGGCCGATGCGGTGGTATCGGGACTGGGGCTGCTGGCCATGGATCGCGCCACCCAGTCGGTGATCCTGCAGGCCGCATTCGAATGCCTGCGCCCGGGCGGGGTGTTCGTCCAGTTCACCTACGGGCCGTTGTCGCCGGTGCCGGAGCAGATCCTGTCGGGATTGGGCATCAGCGCACGCCGCGGCACCTTCGTGCTGCGCAACGTGCCGCCGGCCACGGTGTGGGTGTTCACGCGCAGCCGCGCCAAGGGCATCACGCCGCGCACGGTGCGGCGCGATGGCAGCACGAAACCCGATTCGGACTGATCCGCACGGCAACCGCAGGCCTACACCGCGATCCGGACACCTCAGAAGCGCAATTCGGATACCCATTGCTGGCTCTGCGCCAGCTGTTCCTGCGTGTTTGCAAGAATGGAGATGTGGGCGACCCGCTCGTCGGCCATCTTGATCAGGGTTTCGCGCACGATCTGGCTGGAACTGCCACCCAGTTCGGAGCGGTACCACCAGTTCGGTTGGCCGTTGATCTGCGCCCTTTCCTCGCGCAGGCCGCGCGATGGCCGGAAGGGCGATTGCGCCGACAGCGTGACCGCGAACGCCTGGCTGCCGTCGCTGCGCAGGGCACGGCAGAACACCAGGCCCTGCGGCTGGATGATTTCCCAGCGCAGCGGCACCGATGCGGGCAGTTCCGGACAGGCGGCGGCATCCTGGGCCTCGGCGGTCGCTGCCACAACGAGTGCGATCAATGCCACCGACACGGCGTGCCGGGAATTCCATGCGGGGGACAGGATGGAGCGCTTCCGGATGGCCATCATGCGTCCCCTCGCGTATGACGAATCACCATATCCACGGCCGAAGCCTACATGATTTCTGTGACGAAAGCGCAAATTCCATACGCATGAAGCACGAGAGCTGAACAGATCGCCGCAGCATGGGCCCGCGCGACGATCGGTTGCATGGGCACCGCGAACGGTGTCAGCCGTAGTTGGGCGCCAGCCAGCGATACAGACCGCCACCCAGCGTACCGCCCAAGAGCGGCGCCACCCAGAAAAGCCACAGCTGTACCACTGCGCCGTTCTGCACGAACAGGGCCACGGCCGTGGAGCGCGCCGGATTGACCGAGGTGTTGGTTCTGCCGTTTGCTCAAAGCCATGCGCGCTCCCCTGTCTGCGACCGATGCGCCCGGTTGTCCGCAGACTAGGGCTTCCGGCCGCCTCGCGCGCATGCCGACACGCATTGCATCAAGGGCTGGACCACTCCAGCACCGCGGCCGGTTCCAGGCCGCGCTGCAGCGACACAAGGCGCAGCGTGCGACCGGCAATGGGGTGCGAACGCGGCTCCAGCCCGGTGTGCAGCGCGAACGATTCCGGCTTGCCGCCCGTGGGCAGCCATTCGAACGCGACTGTGGCGTCGCCGGCCCACACGCACTGCACGTCGGGCGGACAGCGCGAGTCGCTGGTGACGGCGACGTAGCGCAGCGTGCCGGCATCTCCGAAGGCATGTCGCTGACCGGGGATCATCTCGAAGCGGTCTGGCTTGGCTGCATCGGTGCCGGCATGGCTTGCAGCGGCTTCGGCAGATGGACGATCGGCTGGAGGCATGGCGGCACAGCCGGGCAGCAGCAGGCAGGTGAGGGACGCGGCAAGCAGCGGTTTCATCATCAAGAAAGACGGCGACACGACGGCATTGAAGTCTAGTCGTCCGAATCGAGTCGGGGCGTGAACCGATCGCGACGGGAGGCCAGCCGGTCGGCCAGGCGGGTCGGTTCGGGCAGGCGATAGCGGGTCACGAACCGCATCACCAGTTGCGGGGTGCTGGCCAGCGACACGCGATGGCCCGGCGACACCACCAGCGGCAGGCAGCGCGGCTTGCTGCGCAGCATCCAGCCGATCTGTTCGCGGCCGTCGCGCAGCGGCGTGAACGCGCCGCGCATGTCGTGCAGGGCGGTCACGCTGCTGCCGGTCAGCACCGATTTGGCCACGCCGATGGCCGGCAGTCCGGTGACCACGCCGGTGTGCGCGGCGATGCCCAGGCGACGCGGGTGGGCGATGCCGTGTCCGTCCACCAGCAGTAGGTCAGGTGGTTGCGACAGCCGCGACAGCGCCGCCAGCAGCGCCGGCATCTCGCGGAAGCTGAGCAGGCCGGGGATGTAGGGCATTGCAGTAGGCAGGCGGGCGACGTGCTGCTCCAGCGGCTGCAGCGTGTCGGCATCCAGCAGCACGCAGGCGGCCCGGGTGACGGTGCCCTGGTCCTCGAAACCCACATCCAGACCGGCCACGGTGCGCAACGGGCGTGCGAAGTCGTCGCGCAGGCGGGTCTGCGCAGCCAGTTCGGTCTGATGCCGCTTGGCGGCGGCCACATCGCCATTCCACTGGTACACGGGACCGGCAGCCGGGTCAGTGGGGGTCATGCGGGCGCGTGCCGGTCATGCATCACCAGCGAGGTGTCTTGCCGGTGCCGGCCTCGCGCTCGCGGTCGTACTGGCGCATGTCCTCGCGGATGTGGGCGATGCGCTGGCGGCCCAGGGCATTGCGCTGCTCGTCCAGCAGCACGCCGTCCAGCAGTTCGGCCATGCGCTGCGCGGCCGGTTGCATCATTTCCCAGGCATCCAGCGCCGGCATCGGCGCGGGCAGGGTCAGGAAGAAGGCGATGGCCGGGGTTTCCATCGACTGGATCTCGCTCATGCGGAAACTGCCCTGGTTCTGGATGTTGGCCACGCTGAACACCGGGCCGCGCTCCGGATGGCCTTCCACCAGCCGATGGAACACGTCCATGTGGCCGAAGGTCAGCCCCACCTTTTCCGCGGCCACCACGATGTCCGGCCCGTGCAGCACGTTGCCGGCGCGCGCGGCCACGTACAGGGTGACGATCTTGTCGAAGTCGTCTTCGACCCGCTTGCCCAGATCGGCTGCCGACTGCGCGGCGGCGGTGCCGGCGGTGCGGTCGATCAGGTCCAGTTCGGCCTGCTGCACGGCGTCGCCGTCGTGGCCCAGTGCGTCCAGAGCCTGCTGGCCCAGGGTGGGCTCGGTGCGGCTGCCGCGCTCGTCGGTCACGCGCCTGCCCTGGCCGCTGCGCGGCCGGGTGCCGATGTACCAGATCGCCGCCATCAGCACCACGCCGGCCACCACGATGCCGATCCGCAACCACCACACGTCATTCATTCTGATGTCTCCACGATCAGGCCGCGCCGGCCAGGCGGGCCGCTTCGGCCAGGTCCACCGAGACCAGGCGGCTCACGCCCGGCTCGCGCATGGTCACCCCGGACAACTGCGTGGCCGCTTCCATCGTGGCCTTGTTGTGGGTGACGAACAGGAACTGCACGGCTTCGCTCATTTCCTTCACCATGGTGGTGAAGCGGCCCACGTTGGCCTCGTCCAGCGGCGCGTCCACCTCGTCCAGCAGGCAGAACGGGGCCGGATTCAGGCGGAAGATCGCGAACACCAGCGCCACCGCGGTCATCGCCTTCTCGCCGCCGGACAGCAGCGAGATGTTCGACACCCGCTTGCCCGGCGGTCGCGCCATGATCGCCACGCCGGTGTCCAGCAGGTCCTCGCCGGTCAGTTCCAGATAGCCGTGGCCACCGCCGAACAGGCGCGGATACAGCTCCTGCATGCCGGCGTTCACCTGGTCGAAGGTGTCCTTGAAGCGGCTGCGCGTTTCGCGGTCGATCTTGCGGATGGCGTCTTCCAGGGTGTCCAGCGCGGTGGTCAGGTCGCTGTGCTGCGCGTCCAGGTACTCCGCGCGCTGGGCGGCTTCGGCATGCTCGGCGATCGCGGCCAGGTTGACCGGTTCCAGCCGCCGCAGGCGCGCATCGAAATCGGTCACGGCCTTCTCCCATATGCCGGAGTCGGCATCGTCGGGCAGGGTGCCGATGACGGCATCCATTTCGAATCCCGCCTGCACCACAGCGTCGGACAGTTGCCCGGCCCGGATCGCCAGAGCCTGCTGGTCCAGCCGACGCTGGCCGATGGCCTCGCGCCGGGCGATGGCCTGTTCGTCGCGCTGCTGGCGGGTCTGCTCGAAGCCGCGCAGGTCGTTGTCGATGCCTTCCAGCGTGGCGCGTGCGGCGGCCAGCGCCTTGTCCACGATCACCCGCTGTTCCAGCGCGGCCTGCCGCTGCGCTTCCAGTTCCACGATCGGATCGTCGCCGCTGGCCAGTTGCGCGGTCAGTTCGCCCAGCCGCGTGTCCAGCTGTCCGCGCTGCCCGCCCATGCGCTGCAGCGACTGCGCCAGCGCCGTCTCCTGCGCACGCTGCGATTCCAGGGTCAGTGCCAGCGCGTGCGCGGCGTCGCGCGAGCTGCGGGCGGCATTGCGGGCAGCGTCGCGGGCCTCGGTCAGGCCGCGGCGTTCGCTATCCAACTGCTGGCGTGCGGTTTCCAGGTCGGCCATTCGGCCCACGGCCTGCTCCAGCCGGCTGCGGGCTTCGCGGGCCTGCTCGCGGGCGGTGTCCAGCAGCTGCTGCAGCTGCGTGCTTTCCGAATCGATCCGCTCGATGCGGGCGCGGGCCGATTCCAGCTTGCCCTGCTGGCTTTGCAGCTGGCCGGCCAGTTCGGACACGGCGCGGTGCGCCTGATACAGGCTGCGCTGCGCGTCCTCGCGCTGCTGTTCGGCCTGCAGGGCCTGTTCGCGGCCCTGGGCCAGGCGCTGCTCCAGCGCGGTTTCGCGCTCCTGCAGCGCCGCGATGCCCTCGCGCAGGGCGTGAATCTCCTTCTCACGCAGCAGGGCGCCCTGCTTGGCGGCGCCGGAGCGGGTGACCCGCACCCAGCCCGTACCCAGGCGTTCGCCGGAACGGGTGATGATCGAATCGCCATCGCCCAGCTGCGGCAGCAGCTGCCGTGCCTGGACCAGATCGTCGGCCACGTGCAGATGCGCCAGCAACCGGCGAATCGCGGCCGGGCCCTGCACCTTCGCTGCCAGCGAAGTGGCGGGGAAGGCGGCATCGTCCGGATCGGGCGACACCAGCGTCAGTCGGCCTTCCTGCAGCGCGCCCAGCGCTTCCACCAGCGTTTCCGGCGACTGCGCCAGCACGCCTTCGATCATCAGCCCCAGTGCGGACTCCACCGCGGTTTCCCAACCCGGTTCCACGGTCAACGCTTCGCCGACGCGGCTGGCCGAATCCAGGCCGTGCTGCTGCAGCCACTGCATCGCCGCGCCCTGCTCCTGACCCAAGGCGGCGTGCTGCAGGGTTTCCAGCGAGGCCAGCCGGCCGCGTTGTTCCTGCGCCTGCTTGCGCACCTCGGCCAGTTCGGCCTGGGCGGCGCGCGATTCGTCCTGCAGTGCCTGCACGGCCTGCGTGCGGGCCTCCACGTCGGCGGCCAGCGCATCCAGCGACAGGGTCTGCTCCTCGTGGCGTTCCACCAGCGCGGCATGCGCATCGGCCAGCAGGTCCAGGTCGAAGCCGGCGCGTTCGCCCGCCAGCGCCTCGCGGCGACGGTCGGCGTCCAGCGCCTGTCGATCCAGGTATTCCACCTTGGTGCGTTCCACCTCGCCGGCACGGGCGGCTTCGCCCTGCTCGCGGCCATGGGCTTCCCAGCGCAGTTGCCAATCGGCCAGCGCGGCTTCCGCCTCGTGCAGGCTGTCCTGGCGCAGCGCATCGTCGGCGCGCAGTTCTTCCAGCCGCGGCAGCGCATCGGCCATGGCCGTGCGCAATTCCTGCAGCCGGGATTCGTCGCCGCTGATGTGCGCGGCCAGCTCGCTCAGTGCCGATTCGGCTTCCTCGCGCGAACGCTGCAGCCGCGCGCCCAGTTCCTTCTGGTGGGTGATCTGCTGCTCCACGCGCGCCAGGGTGCCGCCGACCTCGTACACCGCGGCCTGGGCCTTGCCCAGTTCGGCATTGGCAGCGTCGCGGCGCACGCGGCCGGTTTCCAGCTCGCGTTCGGCCTCGCGCTGTTCGGCGATCAGCTGCTGCAGGCGCGTTTCCTCCTGATCCAGCTGCTCGTGCAGCTGCTTCAGCTGCGCATCCAGGGTGCGGAATTCCAGTGCCTTCCACTCGGCATCCTTGATCCGGCGTTCGGCCTGGATCGCGGTGTACTGCTCGGCCTGTTTCGCCTGCCGGGCCAGGTGCTGCAGCTGCTTGCCGATTTCCTCGCGCAGGTCGTTCAGGCGGTCCAGGTTCTCGCGGGTGTGGCGGATGCGGGTTTCGGTTTCGCGGCGGCGTTCCTTGTACTTGGAAATGCCGGCGGCTTCCTCCAGGTACACCCGCAGGTCTTCCGGGCGCGCCTCGATGATCTGCGAGATCATCCCCTGTTCGATGATGGAATAGCTGCGCGGCCCCAGCCCGGTGCCCAGGAACAGGTCGGTGATGTCGCGCCGGCGGCACTTGGTGCCGTTCAGCGAATAGGTGCTCTGGCCGTCGCGGCTGACCACGCGCTTGACCGAGATCTCGTTGAACGCGGCGAACTCGCCGGTGATGGTGTGGTCGCTGTTGTCGAACACCAGTTCCACCATCGCCTGCGACACCGGCTTGCGCGCGGACGAGCCGGAAAAAATGACGTCGGTCAGCGAATCGCCGCGCAGGCGGCTGGCCGAGGATTCGCCCATCACCCAGCGCACCGCATCGATGATGTTGCTCTTGCCGCAGCCGTTGGGGCCCACCACGCCGGTCATGTTGGTGGGCAGGTGCAGCGTGGTCGGGTCCACGAAGGACTTGAAACCGGACAATTTGATGGTGGACAGGCGCATTCGGGGCAGGGCAGACGATCCGGCGGCCGGTCGGGGGTACGTCCCCGCCGAGGTGAACGCGGCAGGATACCGCATGGCCGGACCGGACGGTGTGCTCCTGCGGCGTATGGCCAAGGCTGGATGCAGCAAAAAACGGCTCGAAGAAGGCTCGACGCACGTCGCTGCCGGCTGCCGGCAGCGGCCTCGTCGTCGGTCCAAGCGATAATGGCGGCATGACTGCCGCTTCCGACCGCATCGCCGAGCTGCGCCGGCGCATCCGCGATGCCAACCATCGCTACTACGTGCTGGACGATCCGGACCTGCCGGACGCCGACTACGATGCGCTGCTGCGCGAGTTGCAGGTGCTGGAAGCCGCCCATCCCGAACTGGTGGATGCCGATTCGCCCACGCAGCGGGTCGGCAATGCCCCGGCGGCCGCCTTCGCCTCGGTCACCCATGCCGTGCCGATGCTGTCGCTGGCCAATGCGTTCGAGGACGCGGACGTGGCCGAGTTCGTCGAACGCATCGCGCGCGAAACCGGCGATTCCGCGCCGGTGTTCTCGCTGGAACCCAAGTTCGATGGCCTGGCGGTGAGTCTGCGCTACGAACATGGGCGCTTCGTGCGCGGCGCCACCCGCGGCGATGGCAGCACCGGCGAGGATGTCACCGCCAACCTGCGCACGGTGAAATCGGTGCCGCTGCGCTTGCTGGGGGATGCCCCGGCGGTGCTGGAGGTGCGCGGCGAGATCATCATGCCCAAGGCCGATTTCGATGCTTACAACGCCACCGCGCTGGCCAACGGCTGGAAAACCCTGGCCAATCCACGCAACGGCGCAGCCGGCAGTCTGCGCCAACTGGATCCGCGCATCAGCGCACGCCGTCCGCTGGCCTTCTTCGCCTATGGCCTGGGCGAGGTCTCATGGACCGGTGGCGATGACGACCGATTGCCGCCCACCCATTCGCAGACATTGAACTGGCTGCGCGATCTGGGACTGCCGGTCAGTCGCGAAGCGAGCACTGCCGCAGGGCTGGACGGCCTGCTGGCCTATTACGCCGACATCGGCGCACGCCGCGATGCCTTGCCCTGGGACATCGACGGCGTGGTGTACAAGCTGGACCGGTTCGATCAACAGCGCGCCATGGGTTTCGTGTCGCGCGCGCCGCGCTGGGCCATCGCGCACAAGTTTCCCGCGCAGGAAGCGAGCACCGTGGTGGAGTCGATCGAGGTGAACGTGGGCCGCACCGGTGCGGTCACGCCATGGGCGCTGATGCAGCCGGTGCACGTGGGCGGCGTCACCGTCACCCGCGCCACGCTGCACAACGCCGATCACGTGGCCCGGCTGGACGTGCGTCCGGGCGATACCGTGATCGTGCGGCGTGCCGGCGACGTGATTCCCGAGGTGGTCCGGGTGGTCGACGGCCAACGTCCGCTCGCAGCGGATGGCCAGCCGCTGCACCCACCGTACCGTCTGCCGGACACTTGCCCGGTGTGCGGCTCCGCGGTGGAACGCGTGGGCGATGAAGTGGTGGCCCGCTGCAGCGGCGGCCTGTTCTGCCCTGCGCAGCAGGTGCAGGCGCTGTTCCATTTCGCGTCGCGTCGGGCGATGGACATCGCCGGATTGGGCGAGCGTTTCGCCGAAGCCCTGGTGGAATTCGGCTACGTGCGCAGCGTGGCCGATCTGTACCGCCTGCAGCTGTCCGATCTGCTGGAGATGAAGCGCCGCGCCGACGAACGCGACGGCGTGCTGCCGGAAACGGTGAAAGCCGGCAAGATCGCCAGTCGCTGGGCCGACAACCTGATCGCGGCCATCGCCGCCAGCCGCAGCACCACGCTGGATCGGCTGCTGTACGCGCTGGGCATCCGCGACGTGGGGGAGGCCACCGCCAAGACCCTGGCCCGCCACTTCGGATCGCTCGATGCCCTGCTGGCCGCCGACGAAGCCGCTTTACGCGACGTGCCCGACGTGGGCCCGGTGATGGCGGCGCACATCGCCCATTTCTTCGCCCAGCCGCACAACCGCGAGGTGATCGCCGCGCTGCGGCAGCATGGCGTTCACTGGCCCGAACAGGCGCCGCGCCGTGCGATGGAAGGCCCGTTGAGCGGCACCACGGTGGTGCTGACCGGCGGCCTGGCCAGCATGACCCGCGAGGTCGCCGGCGACCGTCTCGAAGCATTGGGCGCGAAACTCAGCGGCAGCGTGTCGAAGAAGACCGGGCTGGTCATCGCCGGCGACGCAGCCGGCAGCAAACTGGCCAAGGCGCAGGAGCTGGGCCTGACCATCTGGGACGAAGCCGCCTTGCTCGCGTTCCTGGAGCAGCATGCATCCGCCTGACGACTGGTCGCCAAGCGCGACGCATGCCGCATTGCGGTTGCGCGCGCAGTTGTACGCGCTGATGCGCCGCCATTTCGCCGAGCAGGGCGTCATCGAAGTGGAAACGCCGGTGCTGTCGGTCGCGGGCAACACCGAGCCGAACATCGCCTCGTTTTCGCTGTCGTTTTCCGGTCGCGTCGACGGCGGGCCGCGCACGCGCTGGCTGCGCACCTCGCCCGAGCACGCGCTGAAGAGGCTGCTGGCCTCGGGGTTCGGCGACTGCTACGAACTGGGCCGGGTGTTCCGTGATGGCGAAGCGGGCATTCGCCACAACCCCGATTTCACCCTGCTGGAGTGGTACCGCGTCGGCTGGGATCACCACCGGCTGGCCCAGGAAACCGTGCAGCTGGTGCAGCAGGCGCTGGCGTTGTGCGGGCGCACGGCCGAGGTGAACGAGTGCACGTATGCCGAGCTGTACCGGCAGGCGCTCGGCGTGGATGCGTTCGCTGACAGCGAGCAACGCTTGCAGCAGGCGATGGGCGAGGTGCACATCGATCCGGACGGCCTGAGCCGCGACGACTGGCTGGACCTGTTGATGACCCATCGCATCCAGCCTGCATTCCCGGCGGATCGCATCACCGTGGTGCACGATTTCCCCGCATCGCAATGCGCCCTGGCGCGCATCCGTCACGATGTGCATCCGGTGGCCGAACGCTTCGAACTGTATCTGGGGCCGCTGGAACTGGCCAACGGCTATCACGAACTGGTCGATGCCGACGAGCAGACGCGGCGCTTCCATCACGATCTGCAACGGCGCACGGCGCGCGATCTGCCGCAGCCGCCGGTGGATGATCGCTTCCTGCAGGCGCTGCAGGCCGGTTTGCCGGCCTGTGCCGGCGTGGCCCTGGGTGTGGACCGATTGTTGATGGCGATGCTGGGCACCGACCGCATCGCCGACGTACTGGCCTTCGAGTGGCTCCGTGCCTGAACGGATCTTGCATGCAAATGGTGGCGTGTTACCGGCAACGGCCGGATTGATGCCGCATTCATGCCGACCGGGCAATGCTCGGCAGCAACATCATCACCGCTCATTCGAGGAGACGACCATGCGTATCGCCGCCATTCTTTCCGTCCTGGGGCTGGCCGTCGGCAGCGTCATGGCCGGTTCGGCCTCGGCCCAGTACTACGGCAATGATCGCTACGGCTACGGCAAAAACGACACCGTGCGTTGCGAATCCCTCGATGGTCGCCGCAATTACTGCAGCACGCCGCGCAACGCACGCGTGGAACTGGCCCGTCAGCTGTCGCGCTCGGCCTGCGTGTCCGGCCGCACCTGGGGCACCGATCGCAATGGCGTGTGGGTGGATCAGGGTTGCCGTGCCGATTTCGTGGTGTCCGGCCATGGCTACGGACGCGACCGCGACTGGCGCAACGGTTGGGAATACGGCAATCGGGGCAATGGCTACGGACAGGGCCAGACGATCCGCTGCGAATCCGAAGGCGGCCGCATGCGCACCTGCGGGGTGAACATGGCCGGCAACGTGCAGCTGGTGCGGCAGTTGTCCAGCAGCCGCTGCGTGGAAGGCCAAAGCTGGGGCGTGAATCGCCAGGGCATCTGGGTCGACCAGGGCTGTCGCGCGGATTTCGTGGTGAACCCCGGTCGTCGCGGTTACGGCGACCGGCCGGGTTACGGATACGGCAATGACGGTTACGGTGCAGACAATCTGGTGCGCTGCGAATCGCAGGGCGACCGCTACACCGATTGCCGCATTCCCAATGGCGTGAGCCGCGTGCAACTGGTGCGCACGCTGTCGCGCTCGGCCTGCGTGGAAGGCAGCAGCTGGGGCTTCCGCAACGGCCAGATCTGGGTCAACAACGGTTGCCGCGGCGAATTCGCCCTGTACTGAGCCATTCGGCAGTCGTTCCACCATCCAGGCAGGCCGCCGCGAGGCGGCCTGTTCTGCCGTCTGCGTACAATGCACATGCGCTTTTTCGCAGAGATCGCCTTCGATGTCCGACATGCCCGCTTCGCCAGCCATCGACTACGCACGCTATGACCGCATCCGGCCGTTGCGCTGGACCGGCGATGCGCTGGAACTGCTGGATCAACGCCAGTTGCCGTTCGTGGTGGACAGCGTGCGTGCAGCCAACAGCGCTGCCGTGGCCGACGCCATCCATGCGCTGGTCGTGCGCGGTGCCCCGGCGATCGGCATCGCGGCCGCGTGGGGCACAGTGCTGGCCGCACGATCGATCGATGCCGCCGACGGTGCGCAGGCTGCAGTGCTGCTGGATCCGGCCCTGCAACGCCTGAATGCCGCTCGCCCCACGGCGGTGAACCTGGCCTGGGCATTGGCGCGCATGCGGCATACGGCGGCCACTGCCGGGCCCGACTGGCGCGAGGAGCTGGAACGCGAGGCCCAAGCCATCGCCGACGAGGATCTGGCCGCCAATCGCGCCATGGGCGTGGCCGGCGCGGCATTGATCGAACCGGGCAGTGGCGTGCTGACCCATTGCAACACCGGATCGCTGGCCACGGCCGGTTTCGGCACCGCACTGGGCGTGATCCGCGCCGGTGTGGCCCAGGGGCGCATCGCCGCCGTTTTTGCCGGCGAAACCCGTCCCTGGAACCAGGGCGCGCGGCTGACGGTGTGGGAGCTGCAGCAGGACGGCATCCCCGCCACCCTGATCGCCGATGCCGCCGCTGCGCATCTGATGAAATCCGGCCGCGTGCAATGGGTCATCGTCGGTGCCGACCGCATCTGTGCCAATGGCGATGTCGCCAACAAGATCGGCACCTGCCAACTGGCGATCGTCGCGAAATACCACGGCGTGAAATTCATGGTGGTGGCGCCGTCGTCCACCGTCGACATGGCCACCGCCAGCGGCGAGCGGATCGAGATCGAGGAGCGCGATCCGGCCGAATTGCTCACCCACCGCGGCCAGCGCACGGTGGCCGACGGCGTGCATGCCTGGAATCCGGTGTTCGATGTCACCCCGCACACGCTGATCGATGCCATCGTCACCGAGCGCGGCGTGGTGCTGCAGCCGGATGCCGAAGCGATGCGTCGCTGCTTTGCTTCCGGGGCATGAGTCGCGTCGCCATGTCCTGGCGTCGCCGTGTGCTGCGTTGGTCGGGCCTGGTCGCGACGGTTGCGATGATCGCTGCGGTGCTGTGGGCGCTGACGGTGCAGCCGCTGGTGCAACCGTTGTCCATTGCGGTTCCACCCGTGGATGCCGCGCGGTTGCAGACGCATGTGCAGCGACTGTCGGTGGATCACTTCCCGCGGCACTACGATCGACCCGTGCAGCTCGAAGCCGCCGCCGACCACATCGCCGCGCAATGGCGTGCACTCGGCGTGCCGGTGCGCGAGCAGCCGTTCGAGGTCGAAGGCGTGCGCTTGCGCAATCTCATCGCGCGGTTCGGGCCGGACAACGGGCCGTTGTGGGTGATCGGCGCACATTACGATGCACACGGCTTTTCCGACAGCGATGCCATCTCGCCGCAGACCCACACGCCCGGCGCCGACGACAATGCCAGCGGCGTGGCAGCCCTGATCGAACTGGGCGGTGCACTGGCCCGTGATCCCCCCGCGCAACCCGTGGAGCTGGTGGCATGGACTTTGGAGGAACCGCCGTTCTTCCGCACCGGAGACATGGGCAGCGTCCGCCATGCGATGCGTTGAAGGCAGTCGGCATCGATGTGGAGCTGGCCATTTCGATCGAGATGATCGGTTATTTCAGCGATGCACCGGGCAGCCAGCAGTATCCGATCCCGGGCATGCGGTACGTGTATCCGGATCGCGGCGATTTCATCGCGCTGGTGGGCCGATTCGGCGACTTCGGGGCGGTGCGGCGCGCCAAGGCCGTCTTCGCCGGTTCGACGGCCTTGCCGGTCACTTCGATCAATGCGCCCGCACTGGTGCCGGGCATCGATTTTTCCGGCCATCGCAACTACTGGGCGCACGGCTGGCCGGCGCTGATGATCACCGACACCGCCTTCAACCGGAACACCGCCTACCACACCGCCGAGGACACCGCCAAGGACACCGCCGATCGCCTCGATTACCGGCGCATGGCCGAGGTGGTGCGCGGCGTGCACGCCATGATCCGCGCACGCGACCGGAATGCAGCGCCGCGGTCCGGGAAGTGATTGTTTTTCAAGCCTGTTTTGGCTGACTTTCGGCATCGGTTCATGCTAGACTTGTCCGTCTTTTCTGCAGCCCTTCGGCGCTGACAGGCTGCCCGCAGGCGCGGGCGCCGTGCATGTCGCCGCAACGGGCGATCACACTGGTTGCCGATGTCCGATACCGCCCGCGAAATCATCCCCGTCAACCTCGAAGACGAGATGCGCCGCAGCTACCTCGACTACGCCATGAGCGTGATCGTGGGACGCGCGCTTCCCGACGTGCGCGATGGTCTGAAGCCGGTGCACCGCCGCGTGCTGTTCGCCATGAACGAACTGGGCGCGCACAGCAACAAGCCGTATTTCAAGTCGGCGCGCATCGTCGGCGACGTGATCGGCAAGTACCATCCGCACGGCGATCAGTCGGTGTACGACACGCTGGTGCGCATGGCACAGCCGTTCTCGCTGCGCTACATGCTGGTGGACGGGCAGGGCAACTTCGGTTCGGTCGATGGCGATCCGGCTGCGGCGATGCGCTACACCGAGGCGCGCATGGCCCGCATCGCACATGAATTGATGGCCGACATCGACAAGGACACGGTCGATTTCCAGCCCAATTACGACGAGAAGGAAGAGGAACCGACGGTGATGCCGACCCGGTTCCCGAACCTGCTGGTCAACGGCTCGGCCGGCATCGCGGTGGGCATGGCCACCAACATCCCGCCGCACAACCTGGCTGAAGTCACCGACGGCCTGCTTGCGATGATCGAGAACCCCGACATCGATATCGACGGCTTGATGGAATGCATCCCCGGTCCGGATTTTCCCACCGCCGGCATCATCAACGGCGTGGGCGGCATCCACCTGGCCTACCGCACCGGTCGCGGCCGCGTGCGCATGCGCGCCAAGGCCGAGGTGGATGTGCAGGACAACGGCCGCGAGGCGATCATCGTCACCGAGATCCCCTACCAGGTGAACAAGGCGCGGCTGATCGAGCGCATCGCCGAACTGGTGAAGGAGAAGAAGCTCGACGGGATCAGCGAGCTGCGCGACGAGTCCGACAAGGATGGCATGCGCATCTACATCGAAGTGAAGCGCGGCGACTCGGCCGAGGTGGTGCTGAACAACCTGTACGCGCAGACGCCGATGGAATCCACCTTCGGCATCAACATGGTGGCGCTGGTCGATGGTCGCCCGCAGACGCTGAACCTGAAGCAGATTCTCGAAGCGTTCCTGAAGCATCGCCGCGAGGTGGTGACGCGCCGGACCATCTTCGAGCTGCGCAAGGCCCGCAACCGCGCGCACATCCTGGAAGGCCTGACCGTCGCGCTGGCCAACATCGATGACATGATCGAGTTGATCAAGACCTCGGCCAACCCGGACGAAGCCAGGCAGCGCATGCTGGCGCGTCGCTGGCAACCGGGCATGGTCGGTGCGCTGCTGGGTGCGGCCGGGGCCGAGGCCTCGCGGCCCGAGGATCTGCCGCAGGGCGTGGGCCTGCTGGCGGACGGTTACCAGCTGACCGAGGTCCAGGCGCAGCAGATCCTGGAGATGCGCCTGCACCGCCTGACCGGGCTGGAACAGGAAAAGCTGACCGACGAATACCGCCAGCTGCTGGACACCATCCGCGGTCTGATCGAGATCCTGGAACAGCCCGGCGTGCTGATGCAGGTCATCCGCACCGAACTGGAAAACCTGAAGGAAGAGTTCGGCGACGCCCGCCGCAGCGAAATCCGCGCCAGCGAGGAAGACCTGGACATCCTCGACCTGATCGCGCCGGAAGACGTGGTGGTGACGCTGTCGCACGCCGGCTACGCCAAGCGCCAGCCGGCCACGGCCTATCGCGCGCAGAAGCGTGGCGGTCGCGGGCGCAATGCGGCAGCCACCAAGGACGAGGACTTCATCGACCAGTTGTGGCTGGTGAACACGCACGACACGCTGCTCACCTTCACCAGCGCGGGCCGCGTGTTCTGGCTGTCGGTGTATCAGCTGCCGGATGCCGGGCCGAATGCGCGCGGCCGCCCCATCGTAAACTGGATCAAGCTGGAAGAAGGCGAGAAGGTGCAGGCCGTGCTGCCGGTGCGCACCTACCACGAGGACAAGTTCGTGTTCTTCGCCACCCGCAGCGGTACGGTGAAGAAGACCGCGCTGACCGACTTCGCCTACCGCCTGGCCCGCGGCAAGATCGCGATCAATCTGGACGAAGGCGACGCACTGGTCGGCGCGGCGCTGACCGACGGCCAGCGCGACATCATGCTGTTCGCCAGCAATGGCAAGGCGGTGCGTTTCGACGAGGGCAGCGTGCGCGCCATGGGCCGTACCGCCACCGGCGTGCGCGGCATGCGGCTGGCGCAGGGCGAGCACGTGCGCAGCCTGATCGTGATCGACGGCGACGGCGACATCCTCACCGCCAGCGCCAACGGCTTCGGCAAGCGCACCGAGGTGTCGGCGTTCCCGAAGAAGGGCCGCGGCACGCAGGGCGTGATCGCCTTGAAGACCAGCGAACGCAACGGCGCGCTGATCGGCGCGATCCAGCTGTCGGATCATCACGACGTGCTGCTGATTTCCGATGGCGGTACGCTCGTGCGCACGCCGGCGGCGGCAATTGCCCAGGTTGGCCGCAACACCCAGGGCGTCACCCTGATGCGGGTGCAGGACGGCGAAACCCTGCAGGCCATCGAACGACTGGACGTGTCGCTGGACGATGGCGATGGCGGCGCGGATGCAACGGTGCAGCCCGGAGTGTCGGATGCGCCGCCGATGCAAGGCCCTGAGCCATGACCACGATCTGACCGCCGTTGCCGCGGCAACGCATGCCCGCGCCCGGATGGAAACGTGGATGTGCTAGCGTGTCGTCGTCGGCACGGACCGTGCGCGATGCTCGTCTTCATCCAGCACCAACAGGGGGTACTGATCCATGTTCAAACGCATCCTGCAGATGGCCGCGATCGCCTTGCTGATCATCACCGGCTCTTCGGCCATGGCCCGCGACAACGCCAATCAGCTGGTGATCCCCCTGGCGGATCAGACGCGACTGTTCCTGCGTGAACTGGCACCCGGCTACGTGCTCAGCGTGCGCCGCCAGACGGGCGCGGAAGGGGGCACCAAGGGCTGGGGCCTGGAAGTGCTGCGTCGCCCCATCACCGCCGATGCCGCCAACCTGCTCGAAGGCAACGGACCGCTGATGGTGCTGGCCGGCGGCGTGGTGGATCGCAAGTCGAAAGTGCGCTATCCGCGCACGCTGGGTGTGTCCGGAACCGATTTCCGCCTGAAGATCCATCTGGACAAGTCGAAAGTGCAGGGCACCGGCCCGGATGCGGTGTTCACCCAGGGCGACCTGCGCCTGGAGTGGTCGGAAAAATAAGTTCGGTGAAACAGCCCGCTGCCCGCCGATGGCCATTGCATCGGCAGGTACGAGGTTGCAGGATATGGACAGTCGGGAGCCGAGGGGAGTCGGTGGATGAAGCGGAATTCGGGAGTGTGGGCGTCGCTGGCCGCGGCCGCCCTGGTCATCGGCATGCTCGGCGGTTGCAAGCCCAAGGCGGAAGGGCAGTTGCCCGCGGTGTCGGGTGAAGCCATCCAGGCCAGGCGCGACAGTATCGAAGGCTTCGGCCTGGTGGGTGCCTACCCGGATGAAAAGCAGAGCGGCCTGGCGCTGGCGCTGGAATTTTCCCGGCCATTGGTCGGGACCCAGGATTTCGATCGCCTGGTGACGGTGTCAGGCCCCGACAGCGCCAACACCAGCAACTGGAAGCTGGATGACGACGGCAAAATCCTGCGCATGCCGTTCGTCAAGCCCAATGCCACCTACACGGTGCGCATTGCTGCCGACCTGACCGCCGCCGATGGCAGCAAGCTGGGCAACACCATCGAGAAGGAAGTCTATACCGGCGATCTGGACCCGGCCGTCGGTTTCGCATCCCAGGGCAGCGTGCTGCCGGCGCGCGAATCGCGCGGCCTGCCTGTGGTGTCGGTCAACGTGGACGAAGTGGACGTGGAATTCCTGCGCGTGGACGAGGCCAATCTGCCGCGCTTCTTCGCCAGCTACCAGCGTGGCGGCCGTCGTGGCAGCTGGGCTCTGGACCACTGGGTGGACAAGGACAATCCCGATGCCGAGCAGCCGATCTCGCGTCTGGGCACCTCGGTGTACGTGAACCGGTTCGTGATCGGCGGCGAGAAGAACGAACGCCTGGTCACCTATCTGCCGATCCAGGACATCGAGGAACTGCAGGATCCGGGTCTGTACTTCGCGGTGATGCGCCGCCCGGGCAAGTTCCAGGATGATTACGACACCGCCTTCTTCACCGTCAGCGACATCGGCCTGCATGCGCGCGCCTACAAGGACACGTTGTTCGTGCACACCGCCTCTCTGAAGGACGGCAGCGGCCTGTCCGGCGTGGAACTGCGGGTGCTGGACAAACGCGGCGAGGCGATCCTGAAGGCGCAGACCGACGGCAACGGCAATGCCATCATCAATTACACCCTGGATGCCGGGCAGGTGCTGGTGGCCCGCAAGGGACGCGACGTGTCGCTGCTGCCGTTCAACCAGCCGGCGCTGGACCTGTCCGAATTCGCGGTGGCCGGGCGCGAGCAGGCCTGGTTCGACGTGTTCGCCTGGTCCGGCCGCGACCTGTACCGTCCGGGCGAGACCGTGCAGGTGTCGGCGCTGTTCCGCGATCACGACGGCAAGGCCGTTGCGGCGAAGGACGGCAAGGGCCAGAGCCTGTTCGTGCGCCTGAAGCAGCCCGACGGCAAGACCTTCTTCGAAACCCGCATCGAGCCCGGCGTGATGGGCTATTACCGGTTCGAGAAACAGATTCCGGTGGATGCACCGACCGGGTCGTGGCAGGTGGAATTCCGCACCGACCCGGCCAGCAAGGAAGCCGTGCAGGGCATGCGCCTGCGCATCGAGGAATTCCTGCCCGAGCGGATGAAGCTGGACATGGATTCGCCCGATGCCGTGGTGCGACCCGGCCAGCCGTTGCGGCTGCGGGTGAAGGGCGCTTATCTGTACGGTGCGCCGGCTGCCGGCAACCGCTTCACCGCCAAGCTGTCGATCAAGGCCGAACAGCATCCGCTGCCGAAACAGCTGCCCGGCTACTTCTTCGGCGACCCCACGATCAGCCTGCCGAAGGAAGCCGCGGACGTCATCGACACCACCCTGGACGAAAACGGCGAGCTGGAACAGGACATCGACCTGCCTTCGGAAGCCAGGCCGGTGTCGCCGATCTCGGCCGTGGTGGCCGGCAGCCTGTACGAAACCGGCGGTCGCACCATCAATCGCAGCTTCCAGCGCATCCTGTGGCCGGCCGACGCGCTGGTGGGCGTGCGCCCGCGTTTCAGCGACGAGGACGGTGCCGATCCCAACAGCACCGCCGCGTTCGACATCGTGCGGGTGAACCGCGACGCCAAGCCGCAGCCGGTGCAGGGGCTTACGGTCACGCTGATCCGTATCCATCACGACTACCACTGGAACTACGACGAGGACGAAGGCTGGGATTACGACTACACCGAGCGCTTCGAAACCGTGCAGTCGCGCAAGGTGGATGCCGCCGATCAGCCGGTGCGGGTACAGTTCCCGGTGGAGGAGGGCGGCTACCGGCTGGAAGTGACCGATCCGGCCACCAATCTGGTGACCCGCTATCCGTTCCACGCCGGCTGGGGTTGGGACAACGAGAATCGTGGTCTGGACGCGCGTCCCGACAAGGTGAAGCTGTCGCTGGACAAGACCGCCTACCGCGCCGGCGACACGCTGGAGGTGACGGTAACGCCACCGCATGCCGGCAAGGGCCTGCTGATGGTGGAAGCCGACCGCATGCTGTACGTGCAGGAAGTGGACGTGAAGCCGGGCAGCACCTTCGAGATTCCGGTCACCAAGGACTGGGAACGCCACGACGTGTACCTGACCGCACTGGTGTTCCGCGGTGGCAGTGCGCCGTCGAAGATCACCCCGGCGCGGGCGGTGGGCGTGACCCATGTTGCGATGGAGCGCCGTGACCGTCGCGTGGCCGTGGGCCTGGTGGCACCGAAGCAGATGCGCCCCGAAACCGACCTGCCGGTGACCGTGGCCGTGCCGCAGCTGGCCGGCAAAGAGGCGTACGTGACGGTGTCGGCGGTGGATGTGGGCATCCTCAACATCACCCGCTTCCCGGTGCCGGATGCCAACCAGCATTTCTTCGCCCAGCGCCGGCTGTCGGTGGATGCCTACGACGTGTACGGCCGGGTGATCGAAAGCCTGGAAGGCAGCATCGGCAAGCTGCGTTTCGGTGGCGACATGGCCCTGGAGCCGTTGCCGCAGGCGCGTCGACCGACCGCGCGTGTACTGACCGTGGACCTGTTCGCCGGACCGGTGAAGCTGGATGCGAAAGGTCAGGCGCAGATCCGCCTGAAGGTGCCGGATTTCAACGGCACGGTGCGGGTGTCGGCGCTGGTGTTCTCGGCCGACCGCTACGGCAACCAGTCGGTGGAAACGGTGATCCGCGCGCCGATCGTGGCCGAGGCCAGCCTGCCACGGGTACTGGCACCGGGTGACCGCAGCACGGTGACGCTTGACGTGACCAATTTCACCGGCCGTGACGGCGAATTCAAGGTGCAGGTGGACGGCGAAGGTCCGGCCGAAGTGGCCAATGGCAACCGCAGCATCAGCCTGAAACGCGACGGCAAGGCCACGCTGAGCTTCCCGCTGGCGGCCACCGAGGGCTACAGCACGGCCAAGGTGCGGGTGCGGGTGGATGGCAACGGCATCAAGGTGGATCGCCGCTACGACCTGCCGGTGCGTGCCGGCTGGCCGGCCGTGGTGCGCACGCGCTCGCTGGCCTTGAATCCGCTGGAACCGGTGACGCTGGACACCGCCATTGCCGACGGCATGATGCGCGATTCAGTGACCGCGCGCCTGGTGGTGAGCCCGGTGCCGCCGCTGCCGTTTGCCGCGGCGCTGAAGGGTGCGCTGGACTACCCGTACGGCTGCGCGGAGCAGACCGCCAGCAAGGGCTATGCCGCGCTGGTGCTGGACCGCGAATCGGCGCAGATGCTGGGCATGGACAAGGAAGTGGATCCGGCCCGCCGCAAGCGGGTGATGGAAGGCACGTTCGGGCGACTGGCATCGATGCAGGCCAGCAACGGCCACTTCGCGATGTGGGGCGGAGGCGATGACGTCAGCGCCGCACTCACGCCGTACATCGCCGAGTTCCTGCTGGATGCGCGCGATGGCGGCTTCGCCGTGCCGGATGCCGTGCTGCAGAAGGCGCTGCAACGCTTGAACGAAGACCTGCTGTCAGGTGCCGATTCGCTGTTCTACGGCTACGACGAACGCGCCCATCTGCGCTTCGCCTACCAGGCCTATGCCGGCTACGTGCTGGCGCGGGTGGGACGTGCACCGCTGGGCACCCTGCGTTCGCTGTACGACAGCCGCCGCAAGGATGCCAAGAGCGGGCTGTCGCTGGTGCATCTGGGGCTCGCACTGTCGCTGCAGGGCGACAAGAAGCGTGGCGAACAGGCCATCGCGCAGGGTTTTGCCCTGACCCGTCCGCCGAACCTGTATCTGGGCGACTACGGCAGCCCGCTACGCGACGAGGCCTTGATGATCGCGCTGACCCACGAACGCGGCATGGCCAAGCCGGCGTACGACACCCGCGTGATGCGCATGGGTGCGGACATCGACGCGCGCCGCTACGGCAGCTGGCTGTACCTGAGCACCCAGGAGCAGACTGCGCTGGCCCGCCTGGGCAAGGCATTGATGGCACGCAAGGGCAAGACGGTCTCCGGCACTTTGAGCGTGGGTGGCAAGGACCAGGCGATCGCGGCCACCCGCATGTTCGGTCGCAGCTTCGACTACGCGGCCATGGCCTCGGGCGTGCGTTTCGATCCGCAGGGCGAGCCGCCGATGTTCGTCAGCCTGGAAGCCGCCGGCGTGCCGCGCAGCCCGCCCGCACCGGACGACAGCAAGCTGCAGATCATCCGCAAGCTGTACACCGTGGAAGGCAAGGAGTGGACGCCCGGTCCGCTGGCCGAGGGCGAGGCGCTGATCGTGGCACTGTCGATCAAGGCCCTGCAGGACATGCCCGATGCGCTGGTGACCGATCTGCTGCCGGCCGGCATGGAGATCGAGAACTTCAACCTGGCCGACCCGCAGCAGTGGAGCGGCGTGACTGTCGAGGGCGTGGACATCAGCGACCGCTCCGATGCGGCCGACGTGAAATACGAGGAGTTCCGCGACGACCGCTACGTGGCCGCGGTGGATCTGAGTCGCCACAGCACGGCGCGCATCTTCTACCTGGTCCGCGCGGTCACGCCTGGCACCTACACGGTACCGCCGCCGCTGGTGGAGGACATGTACCGCCCCGACCTGCGCGGCGTGGGCAAGTCGGTGCCGACCAGCATCACGGTGGTGCAGCCGAAGTGAGGCAGGAATGGCGCATGGCGGCGTGGCGGGCTGCCTGGATGGGAATGGCGATGCTGGCACTGGCCGGCATCGCGTCTGCGGTCTCCGCCGACGTGGTCCGGGCCGGTGGCGGCGGGATCGTCTTCTCCAGCCACTGCGATGGATTTGTCGGCAAGGTGCCGGATGGCTGGGTACTGGACACCCGCGCCGCGGCGTCGCAGGGGGTGGACATGCTGCTCTATCCGGACGGGGCGGATCCGTCGGACTTGAATGCACTGCAGGTGTACACCTACGTGATGCCGTCGGTGAAACGGGTTGCGGGACAGCAGGACGACCTGTCGGTGGACATCCTGGAGGGCGATGCCTTGGCCGATTACCGGAAGCACGATCCGGCGGCGACACTGCAGTCCCTTGCGTGGGCAGATCCGGTGCCACGATCGGCCAGGCGGATTCAGCTGTACGACCTGCAGGCGCCGCGCATGCGCAAGCACGAACGCATCGCCTACGTGGAAAACGAGGCCGTGATCTTTGCCGTGGCGCTGTCTGCCACGTCGCCGGCATTGCTGGAACAGCATGCGGATGTGGTGCAGTCCATCGCATCGTCGGGCCTCATCCTGACCGGCAGCCGCAAGGATGGGCGCTGCATGCTGCCGGAGAACGCCGGCGCGCGCTGATGCCCGGCACGATGCCGGACGGGTCGGTCAGCGCAGCGCCTTCAACCGGTACAGTGCTTCCAGCGCCTGTTTCGGGGTGAGATCGTCCGGGTCGATGGCCGCCAGTGCATCCAGCGCGGCCGACGATGGCGCGAACAGGCCGAATTGCTGCGGGGCATCCAGCGCCTGCGCGGTCATCGGCGTGGAAGGCGCATCGCGATGCTGCTCCAGTTCATTCAGCCGCGCGCGCGCCTGGGCGATGGCGGCTTTCGGCAGCCCGGCCAGTGCCGCCACCTGCAGACCGAAGCTGCGATTGGCCGGCCCCGGCTGCACGGCATGTAGGAACACCAGCGCGTCCTCGCCACGGCCGTCGCGGTGCTCCACCGCATCCAGGTGCACGTTGGCGATGCCGCTGCCCGGCTCGGCCAGGGTGGTCAGTTCGAAATAGTGGGTGGCAAACAGGGTCATGCTGCGGTTGACCTGCGCCAGATGCCGGGCCACCGCATCGGCCAGCGCCAGGCCATCGTAGGTGCTGGTGCCGCGGCCGATCTCGTCCATCAGCACCAACGATCGTTCGCTGGCGTGGTGCAGGATGTAGGCGGTTTCCGCCATCTCCACCATGAAGGTGGACTGTCCGCGCGCCAGGTCGTCGCCGGCGCCGATGCGGGTCAGGATGCGGTCCACCGGGCCGATCACGGCACGGCCGGCCGGCACGAAGCTGCCGATGTGCGCCAGCAGCACGATCAGTGCGTTCTGGCGCATGAAGGTGGACTTGCCGCCCATGTTGGGACCGGTGATCACCAGCATGCGGGTGGCGTCGTGCAGCTGCAGGTCGTTGGGCGTGAACGGGTCGCTGCGCACCGCCTCCACCACCGGATGACGTCCGGCGACGATGTGCAGGCCGGGTTCGTCCACCAGTTGCGGGCGTGACCATTCCAGCGCGCTGGCGCGTTCGGCGAAGGCGGCCAGCACGTCTAGCTCCGCCAGCGCGGCGGCGGCATGCTTCAATGGCTCCAGATCGGTGGCGAGCTGCTCGATCACGTCCTCGTACAACTGCTTTTCGCGGGCCAGTGCGCGGTCGCGGGCCGACAGCACCTGATCCTCGAAGGCTTTCAGTTCTTCGGTGATATAGCGCTCGGCATTGGTCAGCGTCTGCCGGCGGGTGTAGTGCGTGGGCGCCTTCGCGGCCTGGGCCTTGCCGATCTCGATGTAGTAGCCGTGCACGCGGTTGTAGCCCACCTTCAGCGTGGGAATGCCGCTGGCGTCGCGCTCGCGCTGCTCCAGTTCGACCAGGAATTGATCCGCATGCGTGGACAGCTGCCGCAGCCGGTCGAGTTCGGCATCGAAACCATCCGCGATCACCCCGCCGTCGCGTGCCAGCAGTGGCGGCTGCGCGATGATCGACTGCTGCAGCAAGGTGGCATGCGCGTCGTGGCCCTGCAGCGCGGCCGACAGTGCCTGAAGGCGCGGCGAATCCAGCGGCAGCAGTATCGTGCACACCGTCGGCAGCAGGCCGAGGGCATCGCGCAGGGTGGACAGGTCGCGCGGGCGCGCGCTGCGCAGGGCCACGCGGGCGAGGATGCGCTCCACGTCGCCCAGCCCGCGGAACACATCCCTCAGCTCGGCGTCGCAGCGTGAGTCCTGCAGGGTGGCCACGGCATGCAACCGCTGATTCAGCACCGCGCGATCGCGCAGCGGCCGGTGCAGCCAGCGCCGCAGCAGGCGGCCGCCCATCGGCGATGCGGTGCTGTCCAGCACGCCGAGCAGGGTGTGGCGGGTGTCGCCGTCGATGCGCGAATCCAGTTCCAGATGGCGGCGCGTGGCGGCGTTCATGGCGATGGCCTCTTCGCCGGATTCCACCGCGATGGCGGTGAGATGCGGCAGCCGCTGCCGCTGTGTTTCCTCCACGTAGCCCAGCAGCGCCCCGGCCGCGGCCACCGCCAGCGGCAGCGCTTCGATGCCGAAACCGGTCAGGTCGTGCACGCCGAAGAACTGCAGCAACTGGCGACGGCCGCTGTCGGCATCGAACAGCCATGGTGCGCGCCGGCGGATGCCGTTGCGGGCCAGCAGCGGCGTCGGCCACTGTTCGTCGTCGGGCAGCAGGATCTCTGCCGGTTCCAGCCGCGCCAGTTCGGCTTCCAGCGCGTCATCGCCATCCACCTGGTTGACCAGGAAACGGCCACCGGCCAGATCTGCCCAGGCCAGTCCGTAACCGTTGCGACCGCGCGCCACCGCCAGCAGCAGCGTGTCGCGGCGGTCCTGCAGCAGGGCTTCGTCGGTGACCGTGCCGGGGGTGACGATCCGCACCACCTTGCGTTCCACCAGTCCCTTGGCCAGCGCCGGATCGCCGATCTGCTCGCAGATGGCCACCGATTCGCCCAGCGCCACCAGCCGCGCCAAGTAACCTTCGTAGGCATGCACCGGCACGCCGGCCATCGGGATGGGTTGCCCGGCGCTTTGCCCGCGCTGGGTCAGGGTGATGTCCAGCAGGCGGGCGGCCTTGCGGGCGTCGTCGTAGAACAGCTCGTAGAAGTCGCCCATGCGGAAGAACAGCAGCAGGTCCGGATGCTCGGCCTTGGCGGCCAGGAACTGCTTCATCAAGGGCGTGTGTTCTGCGGAACTGGAGGACATCGGTACGGGCGGCATCGCGGCCCGCAATGATCCCACGGATGCGCCGTGACTGCCCAGGCGGTCAATGCACGCCGGCCAGCTGCGTCCGCGTCCAGCGCACGATGTCGGCGGCGGACATCGCGCCGGCTTGGCGGGCGATCTCGCGACCCTGCCGGAACAGCACCAGGGTGGGAATGCTGCGGATCGCGTAGCGCTGGGCCAGCGTCGGCTGGGACTGGGTGTCGACCTTGGCCAGGCGTGCCGCGGGCTCCAGCTCGCGCGCCGCGGCCTCGAACTGCGGCGCCATCATCCGGCACGGCCCGCACCACGGTGCCCAGAAATCGACCAGCAGCGGCAGCTCGCTGCGATCGGCATGCGCGGCGAAATGATCCACTCCCAGCGTCAGCGGCGCACCGGTGAACAGTGCCTCGCCGCAGCGCCCGCATTGGGGCGCATCGGCCAGACGTGGGGCGGGCACGCGGTTGATGGCGTGGCAGTGCGGGCAGGCGGTCTGGACTGCTTGCGTGGTCATGGGCTCAAACTCCCGGTGGTTCGATCTGACGTGTTGTACCAGCGCCGCAGGCATCCCGTGCGTTCATGTGCGGGCACTTCCACCAACAACCCGCCGCGCAGGTCGCCCGGCTTGAAACCTGTGCCCGCATCATCGGGGTAGTGCTTGGCGATCGCGTCACGGATCGGCTCGACCACCTCTCTGCCAGGGAACATCAGACAGGTCGGCGGGATGCCGATGCCCTGCATCGTGCGCAGTGCCACTCCGTCGGGCAATCCGTCGCTCTGGCGGAATGCCAGCTCGGCAACGGGTGTCCCGGCGGCCTGCTGTTCCAGCAGCGACTGCAATGCAGCGATCTGCCAGTCGACGGCCGTATTAGCCGGATTGCGCGCCTTTCCCGGTACCGGGACGCGGCCCAGGCGAACACCGTGTTCGGCGGCCACGTCGGCTGCGATCACCGGAGCCTGGCGGTGGCACAAGTCGATGGCGCCGATCGGCCCGGCTTCGGCCATGCGCGTGCGCAGGGCACTTTGCAGGCGCTCGGAGAAGGCACTGGCCGTTCCACCACCGCCTGCGCCAGCGGCAGACCGCGTGCGGTCTCGTGGTTGATGAAATCCACCAGCAGGCTGGAATCGCGCACGGTGATCCCGGCCAGGGCGATCATGCCGATCATGCTGGTGGCGGTGGACTGCGCGCCCAGCAATGCATGGCCCGGCATCACGCCGATCACGGTCAAGGGGTCGGCGCCATGATCACCAGCGGCCCCAGATAGCTGCGGAACTGCGACACCACCAGCAGGTAGATCAGCACCATGCCGGCCGCATAGGCAATGCCCATGTCGCGGAAGGAGCGTTACATGAGCCTGACCGCGAACGAGCTGGTGGCCCAGGACCGTGCCCGCATCCGCGAGATCGCACCCGCTGCCGTGCAGGCATTGCCGATGGCACCGGTGCTGATCGACGTGCGCGAGCCGGCGGAATTCGAGACCGGCCATCTGCCCGGTGCCGTCAACATGCCGCGCGGCATGCTGGAATTCCAGTTGGATGCGCACCTGGCCGTGGCCAACGTGACCGATCCGGCGCTGTCGCACAAGCACCAAACGCTGGTGGTGTACTGCCGCACCGGCGGACGCGCGGCCCTGGCTGAGCTGGTGTTGCAGCAGCTGGGGTTCACCGAAGTGCGCGCGATCGCGGGCGGCATCACCGCCTGGACCGATGCCGGCCTGACCGTGGTGAGCCGGTGAACAACCGGCGCACGAAGGCGAACGGAGCTGCCGAGTCCGTGCTAGCCATCGATGCCCGGGCCATGCAGGCCCATGGCGGCGATGCGGCACGCCTGCTGAAAGCGCTGGCCAACGAACAACGGCTGCTGGTGCTGTGCCAGCTGGTGCAGGGCGAACGCTCGGTGGGCGAGATCAACAGCCGCATCGCGCTCAGCCAGTCCGTGTTGTCGCAGCACCTGGTGGTGCTGCGCGAGGACGGTCTGGTCAGCACGCGCCGCGACGGACAGACCACCTACTACGCGCTGGCGCCCGGACCGGCACAGCAGGTGTTGCACACGCTGCACGCGGTGTATGGTGCGCAAGACATCCGCGCTGAGTCCTGGCCATGGCGAACCCCCACGTGCGGCCGTTCTTCCACGCCGACACCTGCACATGGAGCTACGTGGTGCACGATCCGCACTCTCCTGCGGCCGCGATCATCGATCCGGTGCTGGATTACGATGCGGCGTCGGCCCGCATCGGCAGCGAGCATCTGCTGCCAATGCTGGACCACATCAGGCAGCACGGACTGGACGTGCAATGGCTGCTGGAAACGCATGCGCATGCCGATCACCTCAGCGCCGCGCATTGGCTGAAGACGCGGCATTTTTCCCACGCGCCGATCGCCATCGGCCAGGGCATCGTGCACGTGCAGCAGCGGTTCCGCCGCTTGTACAACTTCTCCGACGCCGCATTCGCCGCCGATGGCTCGCAGTTCGATTGCCTGCTGCTGGATGGCGACGAGCTGGCCATCGGCAGTCTGCGGCTGCAGGTGATCGCCGTGCCCGGCCATACCGGCGACAGCAATGCCTTCCTGATCGGCGATGCGCTGTTCACCGGCGACTCGCTGTTCATGCCTGACGGCGGCACCGCGCGCTGCGATTTTCCCGGCGGCGATGCGGCCACGCTGTATCGCTCGATCCAGCGCCTGTACGCGTTGCCCGATGCCACGCGCGTGTTCGTGTGCCACGACTACGCCCCGGGTGATCGTGATGCGGCCTGCGAAACCACCATCGCTGCGCAGAAACGGCACAACATCCACGTGCGCCCCGACGTTCCTGAAACCGATTTCGCGCGACTGCGCCAGGCGCGCGACGCCACCCTGGCCGTGCCGCGGCTGCTGCTACCGGCCATCCAGGTCAACATCCGCGCCGGACAGCTGCCGCCTGCGGAGGCGAACGGCATCGCATACCTGAAGATTCCACTGGACCGGTTCTAGGGCAGGGCAATATAAGCGCGTCTCCCATACAGCCGCGAACGCGCGAACTGCGACCGGCGTCGCGCATCAAGATTGATCACGTAACTGGCGCTGAACGGATACGGGCCATACACTGCATTCATGGGCGGACCGCGCCATTCGGCATGGTCTGGCGGGGGGATCACGATAACCACGATCGCGCAGGCACCCATGCACGATCCACCATTCGACGAGGATTCACGATGATTCACCAGACGATGTCGCGCGCAGGACTGGCCGCGGCCGCTTGCGTGCTCGGCCTGTGGTCGACACAAGCCTCGGCGGCGCCCGACTGCGCGGCGCTGAGCAAGCCCATCTACCACCGCATCAACCCCACCTCACAAGCCAACCTGCTCACGCCATGGAAAACCGAGGCCGACAAGGCCGGCACGACCTACGGGTTCACCGACGACCGCGGCACGCCGTTCAAGGCATCGTGGACTGCCGGGTCGGGGCTGGTGCCGGCGCATCGCCTGCACAAGCCGGGCAGCAGCGATTTCGTTTGGATCACCAACCAGGCGGAAATCGCCAATGCGGTGTCGAAGTACGGCTACGTCGACAATGGTCCGAACTTCTACGTCTCGCCGGTGGCAGCCAGTTGCGCGCAGCCGGTGTATCGCCTGCTGAAGGGCAGCAAGCACCGTCATGTGGCCAGAGCAAGCGAGCGCGACGCGCTGGTTGCCGCGGGCTGGATTTCGGAAGGAATCGCGTTCTATGCCGCCGTGGCATCGAACGAGCCGGTCGATACCAAGTTCTCGATTGCGGTGATGCCGGACACGCAAGGGGAAGTGCAGGCCAGCGAAGATCGCGTCAATCGCGATCTGAGCGACTTCCGTTTCCGCAACCGCTCGCAGTGGCTGGCCAGCAACAAGACCAATCTGGATATCCGTTTCGTCACCCACAGCGGCGACGTGACCAACTGGGGCGAGCGCGACGAGCATCAATACAAGATCGCCAGTGAAGGGCTGAAGCCGCTGGACGACGCCGGCATCCCGTATTCGCTGGCCATCGGCAATCACGACACGCGCGCGGTCGGCTGCCCCGGCGGCGGTGCCTGCCCCGGCAACGTGCCGGCGATGGCGCGCGAAACCCCGTTGTTCAACCAGTACTTCAACAACCGCTTCAAGAACATCGCCGGTCGTTTCGAAGCCGGCAAGGTCGACAACCACTACAGCCTGTTCGAAGCCGGCGGTGCCAAGTGGATGGTGCTGGTGCTGGAACTGTGGCCGCGTCAGGCGGCGATCGACTGGGCCAAGGGCGTGGTGGCCGCGCATCCGCAGCACAACGTCATTGTGGTGACCCATTCCTATCTCAACGGAGATGGCTCGATCTACGGTTCCAACGGCGGCTACGGCTCGACCAGCCCGCAGCACCTGTTCAACACCCTGATTCGCGTATATCCCAACATTCGCATGGTGTTTTCCGGTCATGTGGGCAATGCGGCTTCGCGGGTGGACACCGGCCTGAACGGCAACAAGATCGTCTCCTTCCTGGAAACCTTGCATGCGCCCAAACCCGGCAACCCGGTACGCATCGTCGAGATCGACACGGCGGCCAACAGTCTCAGCACGCTGATCTACTCGCCTGCGAACAATGTCGACTATCCGCAGTACAGCCGCAGCGAATCGGGCATGAACTACGTGAAGTGACCATCGCTCCACGCACTGCACGATGCGCAAACGGCGCCGCGTTCCAATCGCGGCGCCGTTTTTGTTCGAAGCCTCGCGCCGGCTGCACGATGCTGCGACAATCCGGCCATGACGACGGTTCCCGACGATGCCCATCTGGATGACCTGGCCCGGCGGCTGGGCGAGCGCCTGCGCAGCCAACGGCTGACCTTGGCCACCGCCGAAAGCTGCACCGGCGGCTGGATCGCCAAGACCATGACCGGCATTGCCGGCTCGTCGGAGTGGTTCGACTGCGGCATGGTGGCCTACAGCTACGAAGCCAAGCAGGCACTGCTGGGCGTGCATCCGCAGACCCTGGAGCAGCACGGGGCGGTCAGCCGGGAAACGGTGATCGAAATGGTGTCCGGCGCCCTGGTGCATTCCGGTGCCGGAATGGCCGTTGCGGTGACCGGCATCGCCGGTCCCGGCGGTGGCAGTGCCGACAAGCCGGTGGGCACGGTGTGGATCGCCTGGAAACGCCGCGGTGGCTATGCACGGGCCAGCCTGCACCATTTCGATGGCGATCGCGATGCCGTGCGCCGGCAGACGGTGGCCATGGCCGTGAAGGGATGCCTGGATACGTTTGCTTCCTTGTCCGATTGAATCCGGTTGCATCAGGAGGCCATGCATGTCCCTTCCCATCACCCGTCGCCAGGCCAAGGCTGCGGCCCGCTGGATGAAGCGCCGCTACGGCGTCGCATCGCCAGGGCGGTGCACCGCACGCCGTTTTCGGTGAACCTGGTGTGCGGCATCGCCTGCCAGGAAACAGCGGTCTTCTAGCTCAACTTCATCGACGATCTTTCGCCCGACGAGGTGCTGGCCCGGTGCGTGCTGGATGCCAGCGGCAATTTCCCGGGCACCATGCGCATGGCGTTTCCGCGCAACACCGAGACATTCGTCGCCCGCTAGAGGCAGGATTTCCCCGACATGCTGATCGAGGAGGCCGACATCAGCCGGGTGCTGTGCGGCTTCCGTCCGCAGCGCCAGGGGTACAAGGGTTACGGCCTGTTCCCCGTACAACCTGCAGCGCGTCATCCGCGACCGCGCCTTCTTCAAGGAAAAGCGCTGGTACGACTTCGATCATTGCATGGATCGGGCGATGCGCGTGCTGCGCAGCAAGTACGCGCGTACCGGCGATCTATGGTCGGCGGTCCGCGCCTACAACGGCAGCGGATCCGCGGACATGCGTTACGCGATCAACGTGTTCCAGTTCACCAACGACTGCGCCGAGGTGGATGGTTGAAACATGATGCCAACGGCTTGCGACGCATCGCGTCCGCTACGGAGAGGAAGGCACGTTTTCATCAACTACGCCGCGGCAGCCGGGCGTGCTTTCAACAGCCGCATGGCTGGTCATCCTTGGGCGCACAAAAAATGCCGATGCGGTTGCATCGGCATCAGGATTGGCGCGCCCGGAAGGATTCGAACCTCCGACCCCCAAGTTCGTAGCCTGGTGCTCTATCCAGCTGAGCTACGGGCGCAAGAAGCAGAAGCGGAATTGTGCATGATGCGGCTGCTTCCGGTCAACGGTTTTCTGCCTTCATCGCGTTACGGCGATGTGAAGCAGGGCAGCACGGCATCGGCATGCCTGAAACGGATGGCGGAGACTGAGGGATTCGAACCCTCGATGGAGCTTTTGACCCCATACTCCCTTAGCAGGGGAGCCCCTTCGGCCTCTCGGGCAAGTCTCCGGGTAACGCCTGCCGCAACGGGTGCTGCAGCAGGAGGAAAGGATAGCCGGTCAGTCCTGGTCAGGCAAACCGAACGCTTCAGGGTTGCGGTGCGGCAACGGGGCGTTGTCGCCATGGATGCGCTGGTAAATCTCCTCGCGATGCACGGCGATGTCTTTCGGGGCGGTGATGCCGATGCGCACCTGATTGCCCTTCACGCCAAGCACGGTCACGCTGACGGTGTCACCGATCATCAGGGTTTCGCCTACGCGGCGGGTCAAAATCAACATGGTTATGGGTTCTCCATTCGCCGGCGGCGAAACTCTTCAATTATACGACAACGATACGGTGATGTCACAGTTGATGCTCGCCTACCCGCCAGCCGGCACTCCAGGTGGGGGGGGCGTTCGGTGGCGCCGATGCCATCGCCCTCAGGGCGAGCCTTCGGTCGATTGCCGGCCCACCCAGTCGGGCACGGCCTGCAGTGCGGCAAGCAGTTGCGGGCCGTCATCGCCACCGCCCTGGGCCATGTCGGCGCGGCCGCCGCCCTTGCCGCCGATCCGATTCGCCACGAATGCGACCAGATCGCCGGCTTTGACCCGCGCGGAGGCGCTTCCGTTCACCCCGGCCACCAGACTCGCTTTGCCGCCGTTCACGCTGGCCAGCACGATGGCCGCATCGCCCAGCTGCTGCTTGAGCCGATCGACGGTGTCGCGCAGGGTCTTGGCGTCGAACCCTTCCAGGCGCGCGGCCAGCACCCGGATGCCGGCCACGTCCACGGCCTGTGCAGCCAGGTCACCGGTGCTGCCGGCGGCGGCCTTGGCCTTCAAAGCCTGCAGCTCGCGTTCCAGGCGCTTGCCGCGCTCCTGCAACGCCTGCAGTTTGTCCGCCGCTTCGGCGACGGGGCTGCCGAGTTCCGACGCCAGCTGCTGCAGGCGCTGTTCCTGGGTCTGGATGTGGTCGATGGCGGCCTGGCCGGTCAGAGCCTCCACCCGACGCACGCCGGCAGATACCCCGCCTTCGGCGATGATCTTGAACAGGCCGATGTCGCCGGTGCGCTGCACATGGGTGCCGCCGCACAGTTCGATGGAGCCTTCGCCGAACTTCAGAACGCGGACCTGTTCGCCGTATTTCTCGCCGAACAGGGCCATGGCACCGAAGTCCAGCGCGTCCTGCATCGCCATGTGGCGGATTTCACCGGCATCGTTGGCACGGATGGCGGCATTGACGCGGCGTTCGATCTCCGTCAGTTCGTCGGGCTTGACCGGCTGGAAGTGCGAGAAATCGAAGCGCAGGCGATCCGGAGCCACCAGCGAACCCTTCTGCTGGACATGGGTGCCGAGCACTGCACGCAGAGCCGCATGCAGCAGATGCGTGGCGCTGTGGTTGCGGATGACGGCCTGGCGCCGTTCGCCATCGACGGACCCATGCAGCAGGTCGCCGCGACGCAGCACGCCCAACTGCAGGATGCCGGCATGGCCATGGAACTGGCCGGCCAGTTTCAGCGTGTCCTGCACCGCGAAGCGGGTGTCCACGCCGTCCAGCTCGCCGGTGTCGCCGACCTGGCCGCCGGATTCGGCGTAGAACGGCGTGCGGTCTAGGATGACAAGGCCCGCCTCGCCGGCCTGCAGGGCATCCACCGGCTTGCCGTCGCGCAGCAGCGCCAGCACGGTCAGGCCGGGGCTGGCGAGGTGCTCGTAGCCGAGAAAGTCGGTCGGGCGCAGCTGCGCTACCAGGTCCGCCGGCAGTTGCACGCCGCCGCCGAACCGGCCGGCTGCGCGTGCGGTGTCCTTCTGCACTGCCATGGCGGTGTCGAAACCGTCGGTGTCCACGTCCATGCCGCGCTCGCGGGCCATGTCCTGGGTGAGGTCGAGCGGAAATCCGTAGGTGTCGTACAGGCGGAAGGCATCGACGCCGGGAATGGTGCCGTGGCTGCGCGCGGCGACATCGTTGAAGATGCGCATGCCGGCGTCGAGGGTTTCGGCGAAGCGTTCTTCCTCGGCCTTGAGCGCCCGCTCGACCGTGGCGCGCTGCTCGCGCAGGATCGGATAGGCATCGCCCATCAAGCTGTCCAGCGAGTCCACGAGTCGATGGAAGAAGGGCTGGCGAACGCCCAGCATCCAGCCATGGCGCAACGCGCGGCGGATGATCCGGCGCAGCACGTAGCCGCGGCCTTCGTTGGACGGCAGCACGCCGTCGGCAATCAGGAAGCTGCTGGCGCGGATGTGGTCGGCGATCACCCGCAGCGACTTGTTGTCCAGATCGGCCGTGCCGGTCAGCTCGGCGGTGCGTCGGATCAGTGCCTGGAACAGGTCGATCTCGTAGTTCGAGTGCACGCCCTGCAGCACGGCGGCGATGCGTTCCAGCCCCATGCCGGTATCAACGCACGGCGCCGGCAGCGGCGTGAGCGTGCCGTCGGCAGCGCGGTCGAACTGCATGAACACATTGTTCCAGATCTCGATGAAGCGGTCGCCGTCCTCATCGGGCGAGCCGGGCGGGCCGCCGGCGTGCTGCGGGCCGTGATCGTAGAAGATTTCCGTGCACGGGCCGCAGGGGCCGGTGTCGGCCATCTGCCAGAAGTTGTCCGACGCGAACGGTGCGCCCTTGTTGTCGCCGATGCGGATGATGCGCTCCTCCGGCAGGCCGATCACGTCGCGCCAGATGCCGAAGGCCTCGTCATCGGTGTGGTAGACCGTGGCTAGCAGGCGCTCCTTCGGCAGCTTCCACACCCCGGTCAGCAGTTCCCAGGCCCAGACGATGGCATCGTGCTTGAAATAGTCGCCGAAGGACCAGTTGCCGAGCATCTCGAAGAAGGTGTGGTGGCGGGCGGTGTAGCCCACCGAATCCAGGTCGTTGTGCTTGCCGCCGGCACGCAGGCAGCGCTGCACGTCGGCCGCACGCACGTAACTGCGCTTTTCCGCACCGAGGAACACGTCCTTGAACTGCACCATGCCCGAGTTGGTGAACAGCAGGGTGGGATCGTTGCCGGGCACCAGTGGCGCCGATGGCACGATGGTGTGACCCTTCCCGCGGAAGAAATCGAGGAAGTCCTGGCGGATGTCGGCGGTGCTTTTCATGGCTGGCTGCAGGCGCTGGATCGATCGACAGGCACGGCCAGCACGGACCGCCGGATGGCGGCTGCGACAGGAATCGGCCCGGGTCGATTAGGGTAGCAGGAGCAGCGGCACGCGTGGCGGATTGGAATCACATCCTGTGTCAAAAGCCGGGCGGCCTGACCGAAAGGGCGTCAGTCGTCCGTGTGGCTCGGACGCATGGCGCGATGGCAGTGGTCGGCCGCAAAGCCGCGCCGCATCAACAGGGCGAGTGCGCGTCGCTGCTGTTTCGGATCACGCAAGGCATCACCCGGAAACCGGCGCTGCAGCAGGCTGCGCGCCAAGGCCAGCCAGTCCGGGGCTTGTGCCTCGATGGCCGCCTGGATGCTGTTCGGATCCAGGCCGTGGGTGGCCAGTTCGGCACGGATGTGCAGCGAACCGTAGCCGCCGGCAATACGGTTTCGGACCAATGATTCTGCGAAGCGGGTGTCGTCCTGCCAGCCGGCCGTGCTGACCCTCTGCACGGCCTGCAAGGCCTCATCCGCGGAAACGCCGCGGGCCTGCAACTTGCGTTGCAGTTCCTTCCCCGAATGTTCACGACGCGACAGCAGGGCAATGGCCTGCTGGGTCGGCGTGGGTGGTTGACGGAGGCGCCGCTGGCGGCCGGATGATCGGCTAGTCTGAGTGCCGACATCCGCGTTCTCAGGTGTCTCCATCGCACCGGGGTGGCCGTCCTTGGCCATTCCATCGCCTCCGGTGGCGAAAGGGGAGGGGCACATCAATCGTCCGAATCCGCACCGTCGTCGCGGTTGGCTTCGGCCGGCACGTACTTCTCGCGCAGGGCGGTTTCCAGATCGCCGGCAAGGGCCGGGTTTTCGCGCAGGAACTGGCGGGCGTTTTCCTTGCCCTGGCCGATGCGCTCGCTGCCGTAGCTGTACCAGGCGCCGGCTTTTTCCACCAGCTTGGCGTCCACGCCCATGTCGATCAGCTCTCCCTCGCGGCTGATGCCCTCGCCATACAGGATTTCGGTGATGACCTGCTTGAACGGCGGTGCCATCTTGTTCTTCACCACCTTGATGCGGGTCTGGTTGCCGATGATCTCGTCGCCCTTCTTGATCGAGCCGATGCGACGGATGTCCAGTCGCACCGAGGCATAGAACTTGAGCGCGTTGCCGCCGGTGGTGGTTTCCGGGCTCTGGCCGGGCATCATCACGCCGATCTTCATGCGCAACTGGTTGATGAAGATGACCAGGCAGTTGCTGCGCTTGATGTTGCCGGTGAGCTTGCGCAGTGCCTGACTCATCAGACGCGCCTGCAGACCGGGCAGCTGATCGCCCATTTCGCCTTCGATTTCGGCCTTGGGCGTGAGCGCGGCCACCGAGTCGATGACTACCACGTCCACCGCGTTGGAGCGCACCAGCATGTCGGCGATTTCCAGCGCCTGTTCGCCGGTGTCCGGCTGCGACAGCAGCAGGTCGTCGACGTTCACGCCCAGCTTGGCGGCGTAGACCGGGTCCAGTGCGTGTTCGGCGTCGATGAAGGCCGCGGTGCCGCCCACTTTCTGGCATTCGGCGATGACCTGCAGGGTGAGCGTGGTCTTGCCGGAGGATTCCGGGCCGTAGATTTCCACCACACGGCCCTTGGGCAGGCCGCCGATGCCCAGGGCGATGTCCAGCATCAGCGAGCCGGTGCCGATGACCTCGGTGGCTTCGACGGTGCGGTCGCCCATGCGCATGACCGAGCCCTTGCCGAATTGCTTTTCGATCTGCCCCAGGGCGGCGGACAGGGCGCGTTTCTTGTTCTCATCCATTGCGGGATCCTCAGCTGTGCGATTGGGAAGGCGGGTACGGGATGCAGGCTAGCGGACGTGTGTCGCACAGGCTGCGACCCTCCGTGGCTGCCGATGCAGGATGCGGTCCGACACGATGGCGGACCATCGCCGGTCGCCGCATCCGCGCATCGGACTTTTCCGCGCCCGTGATCATCGATTCGGTCGGATCAGGCCGCAATACAGGCCTTCGATGGCGAAATCCTGCCCCGGTTGCACCACGATCGGGGCGTAGTCGGGGTTGCGCGGCAGCAGGCGGATGCCGTCCTTGCCGGGTTTGAACAGCTTGACGGTGATTTCGTCATCGATGCGGGCCACCACGATCTGGCCGCTGCGGGCATCGGCGGCGCGGTGCACGCCGATCAGGTCGCCGTCGAAGATGCCTTCATCGCGCATCGAATCGCCCTTGACCCGCAGCAGATAGTCGGGTGTGGGCGAGAACAGCACGCGATCCAGGATCAGCAGGTCGTCCGAGCCGATGTCGGCGCCGATGGGCACGCCGGCCGCCACTTGGCCCAGAACCGGCAGCTGCAGGGCGTTGTCGCCGAGTGCGGGCAAGTCCAGCGATGTCTGCGGCGATGCGACCGGCGCGAGCACGCGCAGCCCGCGCGCCTTGCCCGGGATGCGCTGGATGGCACCTGCGGCTTCCAGGGCTTCCAGATGGTATTGCGCGGCGCGCACGCCCTTGAAGCCGAAGGCCTTCGCGATTTCGGTCTGCGCGGGGGGCAGGCCGTCCGCTTCGATGCGTTCGGCGATGAAGGCCAGGATGGCGGATTGGGTGGCAGTCAGCGGCATGGTGGGTAGTATTACCACTAATGACTTGTTGGTCAAGCGGCTGTGCGCTTCGACCAGTCTGCGGAGTGCCGTTCATGCAGGACTGATCTGTATCAGTGGACGCCGCCGCGGCCGAGTGTATGAATGTGCCTCTCACGCCGTCCTGACTATGGTCCGGCCTTGCACAGCAGACACGGTGTTCCATGCAGATGGTCGATCTCGAGTTGTTCGCACGCCACCGCAGCTCCGCGGAACTGGCCGTGGGCGAAAAACGGTTGTTGGCCACGCGGGTGACCGACGTTCGAGCTCTGCTGACACGGTTCCGGCACGTTCCTGAAGCGATGCGGTCATGACGGGATCCGAGTCGGCGTCGTCAACGATAACGGCATCGGCCGGACTGGACGATGCGTCCGCGACCGCGGCAGCGCAGTTGCTGGCCACGCTGTACTGTCCGGACGGACACGATCGCGAATTGACACCCGATGCCCTGCATCGGCCGGAAGCGGAGCAGGGGCTGCTGTGGGTGGACGTGGCAGGCAGCGTGGACATCGGGGATCTGTGCGCACGGCTGCACATTCCCGAGGCGGTGCGCACACCCGCCTTCGCCGACGGCACTTCGCCGCGCATCGGCCTGGATGGCGACTACGTGTGGTGCCAGGTGGCCGTGATCGTGCATGCGGGAGAGCTGTCCTTCGCCGGTCGGATGCTGCGCATCCTGGCCGGACCCGGCTTCGTGGTCACCCAGCACGTGGCGCAGATCGATTTCCTGCAGGCGCTGCGCGAGCGCGAACGCGGACGCACGCGTCTCGGCACGTTGGCCGCGCCCTTGTTCCTCGCCTCGCTGCTGCACTGGGTGATCGAGTCGTATTTCGATGCGGTGATGACTTTCGAGGCGGCACTGGAGCGCATCGAATCGGACATCCTGGAAGACCGTCACGACGAGGATTCGCTGCGCCTGGGCATCATGCGCCGTGCTGCCGCGCGCATGCGCCGCATGCTGGGTGCGCACCGGTTCGTGTTCGCCAGCCTGGGGCGTCCGGACTTCCTGCCCGAAGCCGACGCCCAGACGCAGGCGTCGCTGCTGGCTCTGGAAGCCCAGTTCCAGCATGCCACCGATGCGGTCGAGAATGCGCGGGAACTGGTGGTGGGCACCCTGGACGTGCTGACCAACCGCATTGCACTGCGCACCAACCGCAGCATGCGCCTGCTCACCTTCGCGGCGGTGGTGTTCGGTCTGCTGTCGGTGTTCGCGGGGGTGATGGGTATGAACTTCCAGGCCGGGCTGTTCGATTCGGGCGATCGCGGCTTTTACGTCACCGTCGGCGCGATGCTGGCAGGTGCGGTGCTGGCGCTGCTGCTCGGCATCCGCCGTCACTGGTTCTAGCCGTGGCGCGTGCACGCATGCCGGCACTGCTGATCTTCGACGTGATGAACCACTTCGATTTCCCGGGTGATGCAGCACTGGGCGCGCAGGTCGGCGCTGGGCAGGCGCATCCGGCTGCTGCGTGCGCGTTTCGACCAGGCACGCAGGCCGGTGATCTACGTCAACGACAACTGCACGGAATGGCAGGGCGGGTTCGCCGATCTGGTGGCGGCTTGCCGGACTGGCAGCCGATTCCTGCCTGCTGGCCACGGCGTTGGATGCGCACATGCGCGACCTTCCGCTGTGGGTTACGGCCGAGCAGTTCGGGCGCAGCCAGCGGGATTGGCGCGCGCGCCTGTATCGCACCCCGAACGGCTATCGGTTGATGGCCACCCATCGCCGGAATGCGCCGGATGATCCGGCCGTTGCGGATGCATTCGAAGCATTGGGCGTGGATACGGTGTACCGCGAACTGTGCCGGCAGCAGCAGTGCTTCCGTGCCCGGTTCACTGCCAAGCCGTGGCGCATCGGCATCCATGACAAGCTGAAACCGGCGTATGCGGCATGGCAGCCAGAGCATGCGCAATTGCCGCAGCGGCAGGCGTGGATTGCCGGATACGAGCGCAAGGCCAGCGAGCACGCGGCCTGCCACTATCGGGAAACGCTGGGCAAGGGGCGCGACGATGCGGACATCCTGCCGGTTGTCGAACTGCACGACCGGCTGTGCCACGCGCAGCAGAAGCAGTTGCCATTGGCGTGCAGCATGACTCACGGCCGCGGCCAACGGGCATACCGCAACCAGCCGTCCGCGCGTGGCAGGCACATTGCGGCACGAAAAAGCCGGCGCTGGGCCGGCTTTTTGCAACGTGCTTGATGTCATGGTGGGCGGTGCAGGGATCGAACCTGCGACCCTTGCCGTGTGAAGGCAATGCTCTACCGCTGAGCTAACCGCCCGAAGGCGCGCCAGTGTACGCATTCGGACTCCGGCGGGCAAGCGGCCTGCACGCGCGCAATCGACTGGCAGGTCTATTCGACCTGATCGCGGGCATAGGCGGCATCCAGCGCTTCCATCGCGTCCAGCGGCTTCAGCTTGGCGGCGGTGTCGAAGGCCTCGGCCGCGTCGTCCTCGCGCTTGTGGCTGTACACCAGCAGCAGCAGGTTGCCGTGTTCGATGTGGGCGATCGGGGAGGTCGGGGTCAGCTTCAAGGCTTCCTTGATGTGCTTTTCCGCTTCGCCGGCCTTGGCACCATAAGTCAGCCCGCCGATCATCGCGCCGACCTTGCCGATGATCTCGGCGTGGTACAGCGCCAGCGCGGTGTGGGCTTCGGCATGCTTCGGGGCCAGCTTCAGCGCCTGTTCCAGCGACGTGCGCACCTTGCCGGCGATCCCCTGCTTGAGTGCCTTGGTGATCGACAGCCCCTGGCTGTAGCGGCCCAGCGCGAAGGCGTGGCGATAGTGGCTGTTGGCCTCGTCCGGCAGTGCGGCGATGGCGGCTTCGGCGGCCTTGGCGCCCTGTTCGAAGCGCTTCAGCTTTTCCACCGGGTCATCCACCAGGTGCGTGGCATGGATGCCGATGGCCTTGACCGCGACCGAGGCGCCGACCGGGCCCAGCCGCATCCCGGCGTCCCAGGCCTGCTGGAAATCGCCACGGTGGAACGCACGCCAGGCGTCCTGCAAGGCATTGGCCAGTCCATCGGCATCCAGATCAGGAGCCTGCTCGCCGGCCGTACGCAGCAGGGCGGTGGCGCGCTTGCCATCAGGGAAGGGTTCCTGGTCGCCGGCATGCAGCTTGGGCCAGGTTTTCTTCAATGCATCGCCGGCATAGTCGTAGTCGGCCTGTTTGTAGGGAAACGCGGTCCAGCTGGATTTGGCGGCCATGATGTCTTCGCATGTACGGAACGGAAGCCGGATCGTAGCGCGATGCGCGGGCTTCGCAGAAGACGCCATCGACACGGACCAGACCCTTGCCAGTCCGGCGAATCATGCTGCTGTTCACAACCGGATGACCTTGGTTTCGACCTGAATTCATATGTGGATCAATGGGTTGGATAAAAATGGCGCAGTCTTGCGTACTGCGCGTGGGCCGCGTTTTGAAATATTCATGTAAACGTTTACATTCCATCGCCAACGTGCCGCCGGGGGAGTTCGACACCACAATGGCCAGCAGCATCAAAGATGTTGCCCGGGAGGTTGCGGTATCCGTGGCCACGGTGTCGCGTGCATTGAACGGCCATCGCAACTTGACCGAAGACGTGCGGCGCCGGGTCCAGGCTGCGGCGCAGCGACTGTCATACACGCCGCACCATGCGGCACGCAGCCGCAGCAGTCGTCGCACCAACACCATCGGCGTGGTGCTGCCGGATCTGCATGGCGAATATTTCTCCGAACTGATGCGCGGCATCGATTCGGCAGCACGCACGGATGGCAAGCAGTTGCTGGTGTCGGGCTTCCTCGGCGAACCCGGCGAGCTGGTGCGCATTGTTCTTCGCCGACAGCGGCGAACGGCTGTCGGCGTGAGCCGAAGCCAGGCAACAAAAAACCCCGCTTGCGCGAGGTCTCATGCTTCAAGCCTTGGTGCCCAGGAGAGGCACCAGGATTCATTGTCACAGCTGCGTTTCAGCGTTCCGTGGCGTAATTGTGGCGCTTGACCATGCGATCCCGATACGCCACCAGGTCGCCTGCGATCCACGACGCCGGACGTTGACTGACACGAGCTGGGAAGCCGGGCGCGCACGCGATGTTGCGCAGGAACCTGTCCTTCGACAGTCCGAACAGCTTGGCTGCCTCGCCCGCACCAACCGCCTGCATCTCCCAAGGTATCATGGCTTGACATCCTCTCTTGCGTTCTGCAACCGCCATAGTCGCTTTGCATCCTGAATGCTTCGCTTTCTCCAGCCAGGCGCGAAAGGACGCTCACAGCGTTGGTTGTCTGCAAAGTTCTCGCCGCACCTGAGGCAGGTCTTACTAGAGCCGTCCCACTCGTAATGCCAGCAGGTGAACCATGTCTTCTTTTTGCATGTCGTGCATTTGAGCCGCAGCAGTTTTCGTGCGATAGGTGATGGTGCCAGAATGTGCAGATTGTTCATTTTCACCTCGTTACGCCGTTACGCCTCTTGTTTCAGGTCGAACGTGTGTTAGACCGCATGAAAACTAGCCAGTGCGTCATGCCGCGCCGGCCTGCGGATTGGCCGAACAGCGGCTTTTCCGGCGTCAGCTCCAGCACCTCGCGCAAGGCCACCTGTGTTTCGTTCCACTTGAAAACCAGCACGCCTTCAGGCTCCAGCACGCGGAAGCACTCGGCAAAGCCGCGGCGAAGATCTTCGCGCCAGTCGCTGCCCAACTTTCCGTACCGCGCCGCGAGCCACGAGCGCGGCCCGGCCTGCACCAGGTGCGGCGGGTCAAAGGCCACGAGCCGGAACGTAGCGTCGGCATACGGCAGGTCGCGGAAGTCCAACATCACGTCCGGCTCGATGCGCAGGGTTCGCTGGCCAGTCGGGTTGCCGCGCGAGTTGTCGGTGACGGTCAGCGTTTCGCTGCGCAAGTCGCCGAACACCACGGCCGGGTGCTCGCGGTCAAACCACATGCTGCGCGGTCCGCAGCAGGGGTCGAGCACTCGCTTGTCTGTCGTCTCGGTCATCTTCACTTCCTCGCCAATGCGGTCTAACAAGGCGTTCAAGCCGAACCCGCTTCGCGGGTCGGCTTAACTTCGGTGTTAGGCGTCAGAACGGCAGTTCGCTGCCTGGCCGTAAGTCGGTGCGCTGGATGTTGTCCACCACTAGCGCGCCCACGCTTTCCATGACGATGAAGGTCTGCCCAGGATTTGCTCGCGCTAGCCTCTCGGCCTCTCGCGTCGCGCCATCCAGTGTGTTGTGCTTGTGCTGCGGGTTGTAGCCTTGCGGGTTCCAGACCAGCCAGAAAGGTTCGCGGTGTTGCATGTCGTTCTCCAGTTGTTATCGCGTGACGCCTAACAAGGCGTTCAAGCCGAGCCCGCTTCGCGGCTTCGTGATAGTTCCGGCCAGACCATTTCCCCGGCGTCGGCAAAATGGTCGCAGCGGGCCGGCTTAACTCAGGCGTTAGGTTGCAAAAACCACCCCAGCAACTCCAAACGCAGCGAACAACATGGCAAGCAGAACGTTCAACCACATGCGCTTTGCGCACCATTTCGCTGTCTCGGCGCCGATGAACTTCCAGCGACGCTCTGACCTGTACTGGAGTGCCCACATTCCTGCGTTGATCACCGCCAACGCGCAGCAAGCAAATCCAATGGTTGCTAATTTGGTTTCGGGCATATTTCGTCTCCTGCAACCTAACTACTCGTTCAACGCGACGCCGCTTCGTTATCTCTCTGCGCCGGGCGTCACAGGCGGCGCGCGTTAACTGAGGTGTTAGACCTCAAAAGACCGAATGCTGTCGCAGCCACTCGCGCCACCTGCCCATTTCCAAGGGCTTTAATTCTGTCCACCCGATGGGCCACCCCATGAGCCACTCGACCCACGTCGGGTTCAGCCGGCCAATCTCGCCGGATTCCGCCGCTTCGCGCTCGATCGTGTAATCGATCCGTTCGTTCGTGTCCGCCCGGTTGTGATTCTTCGACCATCCTTTGTGCGCTGTCGCTGTCGGAGTCGGGAAATGCAAGACTGCCGCTGGCAGGCCATTGCGCGGGTCGTTCGCTATCGCGCCGCGCTTCTCCGCGTCGTTCGCCCTGGGCGTCGGCCACTTCGCAACCCAGTCGTTGAGGTTGCGCCCCCCGTGCTTTGTCCCGTATCGACCCACGCGATTCGCGTTGCCCTTCTGCACATCGTGGGCCTGCGGCGTCGGCCATTTCAGAACCTGCGCGCTCAATTTCGGTTCGCCTCGGCTGTTCCATTTCCCGTCCTTTCGGTTCGCGGCATCGTAAGCCACGGGTGTTTGCCACAATCCAGATGCGTTTCCGTTCGTGGTGGGCACCGCAGTCGTCTGCTCCCAACACGCCCCATCGCGCATCCATCCCCATCTCGGCCAGGTCTCCGAGAACTCGGTGAAGCCCCCGAGAAGTGAGCGCTGGTGAGTTCTCCACGAATGCGAATCGTGGTCGTACTTCGCAAATGATCCTTGCCATTTGTCCCCACAATCCGCTGCGCTCGCCGTCGATTCCTGCGCCCTTGCCTGCGGTGCTGATGTCCTGGCAAGGAAAGCCTCCCGATACCACGTCAACAAGTCCTCGCCACGGCCTTCCGTCAAAACTGCACACGTCAGACCAAATCGGGAAAGGGTCGAGGCATCCATCGGCTTGTCGTTGCGCCAGAACTTGTGCTGCGTAGGCATCACGTTCAACTGCGCACACGGTTCGCCATCCAAGGAGTTTTCCTCCAAGAATGCCGCCACCAGCGCCTGCGAATAGAGCCAACTCACGCAATTCAATCTCCAAGTGTTGAGGTCTAACAACGCGTTGCAGCCGATGCCGCTTCGCGTCACGGCTGAACTTTGGTGTTGGGCCTCACTATTGAAGCGACGATTCTTTTCGCGAGGTCGGCCGCCTCATCAAGCGTATACGCGCCGAGAGAGACCTCCTGAGCAAACACAAAAAGTCTTGGAGCAGCGGCGATCACCTCTGCGTCGCGCTCGCTACATACGGCAACGTAGTCAATTGGCCCGCCCTCAATCCCGATCACGTAGTCTGCATTGACGGCATTCGGGAGCGCGTGCGGGTCGCGTTGCGCAATCCACGGCCCCGGTGTGTGTTGTGCTTTCATTTCATCCTCCGTAGTGTGAGGCCCAACATTTCATTCAAGCCGACGCCGCTTCGCGGCGCGGCTTAACTCAGGTGTTAGGCGGCGCGCAGCGCAGCGTCATGCTCTTTGACAAGATCCTTAAATGGCCGGTCGCCCAGCGCCTGGCGGATCTGCAAAACAATGTCCCGGAAGGCGTCGGCCTCGCGGTTGAAGTAGCTGCTGTACTCCATGAAATATTTGTCCGCTTCGTGATCTTCAGGAAGTCCAAGCAGCTTGCGCAGCACGCGCACGTCCAGCGAGTGCAGGCCCCACCTGTACCAATAGATCATCCCGCGCTGCCGGCGGATTGGCTTGCCGTCGAAATCGCCAATTCCAGGGCCTTCCGGGATGCACTTGTTGTCCGCGAAACTTGCAACTAGCATCGTCTTTCTCCAGTTTGGTGGCGTCGCCGCCTAACAACTCGTTCAAGCCGAGCCCGCATCTCGGCTTCGTGATAGTTCCGGCCAGACCATTCTCCCGGCGTCGGCAAAATGGTCGCTGCGGGCCGGCTTAACTCAGGCGTTAGGCGGCAATCGCTTCTTCGCAGAACTTCATGTGCCCGGTGGCGTGTTGCTCGCACATGAATTGCCGCTCCCATTCGTTCGCCTTCGGATGCAGCATGTCGCATGCTTCGTGGCTGGGGTGACATAGCTCGCCACTCCAACCATCCGCCGCGCACTCACCGCAGTATTCTGTGCCGTCATGCGCAACAGCAATCTCGTCGCGCCCGTGGGTTTCGCAGAATTGTTTGCAATCGCACATGTTCGTTGCTCCGTTGTTGTTGCCGCCTAACAAGGCGTTCAAGCCGAAGCCACTTCGTGGCTCGGCTTAACCTGGGTGTTATGCCTCAAACCGCAGGCCTCGCATTTCCTTGACGCCTTGATACAGTTGCTTGCACTGGTCGCATGTCACCGCCTCGTTACGCAAGCAGTTCTCTGCCCCGTATTGCCCAACAGCAGGATCATTGCCATCCATGCCGCACAGGGTCGCGTAATCACTGCCACCCGGATGCGGAACATGAATTTGTCGGCCTTCGTCGGTAATGATGGCAACTGGCAAGGTCTTCATTCGCGCTCCAAGTATTTGAGGCATAACAATTCGCTCAACCCGACGCCGCTTCGGGTTCGCGGTGAAATCAAGCGCCAGCGGCGGCGCGGGTTAGCTTAGGTGTTAGACCGCCAGTTCTTCGACATCGAACAGCGTCGCGTCGAGGTCCGGAGTTTCGTGGTCGATGATCTTGATTCCGATGCTGTCTTTGTCCGGCCAGCCTTCTTGCTCGCTCAAGACCTCAACAGCTCCGCCTTCGGAGTAGCCGTCCATCAAGTAGCCCAGCAACTGGACCGCTGCACGTCTCGCAACTGCCTGAAATACGTCATCGTCGGAAGCATACAGAACGTCCGCAGCGCGGGACCAAAAGCCGTTCACCTCGGCGGCGTACTCGGCTGTCATCTTCGTGGTGTCAATCTCCAGCGTGATGCTGGTATCCATGCCGCTTGTCAGGATGTATCGCTTTTTCATGGGTTACTCCAAGTGAGTTTCGCGGTCTAACAATTCGTCCAAGCCGACACCGCTTCGGGTTCGCGGTGAAGTCACGCGCTCACTGCGGCGCGGGTTAGCTCAGGCGTTAGGGCGCATCTCGCACGTCCAGCTCGCCCCAGCGCGACGCGCCAAGGTCAATCCCGACGCATCGAGCCGCGTCCAAGATTCCTGCTTCTGCGTGCTGCGCCGGACCCATGATGACGTCGCCCTTGTATGGGTCCAGGGGCAGCCCGGCCTGCTTCCGGACGTTTCTGATTGCATAGCGCAACGCCAGAGCGGCGCCCTCTAGCGCGTCAACGGAAACGGTCAGTGACTTCGTTGGTGCGTGGTACTTCATGCTTCCTCCGTTGGTGCTGCGCCCTAACAACGCGTTGCAGCCGATGCCGCTTCGCGTCACGGCTGAACTTGATCGTTAGGTTGCTTGCTCTTCAGCCGGGCAAGCTCCGTCCTGGCCTTCCAGAGTGATTCCAGCACCGCGTACATAGTCATGGCGCAATGCTCGGGCTCATCGGTGAACATCGGGTATTCCTTACCGCTGGCAAGACGATCGGCCATGATGTGCAGGTGCCGGCTGCTAGGGCAGGTGTTATCCGGGAACTTGCGCGCTCGATTCACGCGGCGGCGCAGGTTCGGGATTCTCCAGCTTGGGTGCATGACGTACTCCGCAACCTAACAATTCATTCAAGCCGACGCCGCTTCGCTCATGTTCTCGCTCCGGTGCTGCCTTAGCATCAGCTCCAGCCTTGCCAGCGCATTCCACGCAACCTGCGCATCATGCTGCTCGATGCCTTCGCGCACCGCATGCCGAAACATGGCATCGGTGTAGCGCGCAACACCGTCCGGAACCTGCATCCAGCCGTTTTCGGAGTACTTGGCTGCACCATAGGCACCGACCTCCGCAACGGCAAGGATTGCCCGCGGCATCCCCTGCAAGATCAGCCGCACCGGCTCCTTCCCGGCATCAAGCTTCGCGCCTGGCTGGTGCTGGTCGATGCCGTTCGGATCGCGCTGCATCATACCCATGTCCTTTTCAGCTCGCGGGACATGATGCGTTTCCAGTCGGTCTCGACCTTCATCACCTTGCCGCCTGCCGCCAGGAAAGCCGCAATGTCGTCGTTGATGCCGTCCCTGATAGCGGTCTTGTCGTGCGTCAGCGCGGCCACTGCAGAAGGCTTCAGTGCGCTGGCCACGGGGATGGTTCGCGTCACGCTGTTCAACTTGCTGCCAGTCACATGCGATTCCTTCGGCGGCTTCGCCTTCGCTGTGCACTTCAGGACGCGTTTGCGTGCATTAATGAGACTGGAAACCTGTCGTCTGTCGGTATTGATCGTGTCTGTTGCGAAATACCGGTAACCGCGGTCACCATCGCGTTTGATGCGGGTGGCCTTGCCGGCTTTCATCAGCTCGAACAGCATCGTGCTGACGGTTTCGCTGCTCGTGTCATGCCCGATTTGGCCACGCACGCTGGCAACGGTGCAACCGTCCGATGCCGCCATCAGGCATGCCCGGATCTCACCCATGATGCTGTTCCCGCGCTTCATGCCGCTGCCTCCTGTGGGAAAGTGTCCTGCTGCAGTTCCGCCGCCGCCTGCAGGCCTTCGTCGGTCAGGTATGCGTACTCCGGGCAGAACGGATCGTCGAACAGCACCAGGCCGTCGCGCAGCAGTTTCAGCATCAGGCGGGTGGTAAACCCTTGCCGGTTGGTCGGCCAGTGCTGCGGTGCCCAGCCAATTTTGCGGCGCATCAGGTAGCCGTCATCGGATTCCAGGAAGGCCAGCAATGCCTTCTGCTTCATCGGTGTCACGGTCATGTGTGCTCTCTCAGGCGGCCCGTTGCATGGCGCTCAGGCGCTGCTGGGCGATGGATGTGATGGGGATGCGGTGCTGCGTGTGTTCGTCGCGCCAGCGCGATTCGGCCAGCGCACGGCTGGCGCATGGCACGGTGGCGGTGCCGCAGCGGTGGCACTCCACGTGCCACCAGGTGCTGGCCCGGAATGCGATGGCGGCGCCGGCCGGCCGGCCACGGGCTTCCACCAACCGAGGCTCGTGTCCGGGCAGGCACAGCGGCACGTCTGCAGGCAGTGTGTGGCCGATCAGAAGCATGCCGACAGCCCCACGGCGGCACCGGCAAGGCCGGTCAGGATCAGGCTCACGACGCAGGCGGCCACGATGCCGCGCTTGTCGCGGTCGTCCAGCTGGTCCGATTCGGTGCCGCGCAGTCGGTCGATGATCAGCAGCGCGTCCATGTGCCCGCTGGCCCCCAGCGTGGCCAGCAGGTGGTCGTAGTAGGCGGCCTTCATGGCTGTGTTGGTGCGGCTGCTCATGCAGCACCGCCACACGGCCCTGCGGCCACGCCTTCCAGCCGGCTGCGCTGCAGCTGCCACACGCAGCGCATGCCGTTGCCGCCGGCCTGCAGTTCGTCCTTCACCTGCTGGATGCAGGCGCTGCGCGCCGGCGGAGCGGGGTGCCTGGCGTGCTGGTGCAGCATGCTGGCGAAAGGGCGGAACGGGATCACGTTGCTGATGCTGGGCGCGTTGCTGATGCTGGGCATGTCAGCGGCACTCCTGCAGCAGTTCCCATGCGCGGGCGTCGGCCTGGATGGCCTCGCGCAGCATGCGGGCAGTGCGGCCGTTGGCCGACGCGCTGCGCTCTGCTGCCGCGGTGCGGCGCTGCAGGCGGGCTTGGTGGTGGTCGCGGCCGCTGATGCAGAGCAGGGCGCGAATGCCGGCGTGGGGCAGTGGATCGGTCAGCTGGAACATCGTGGCCTCCAGTAGGTGTGGATGGCACCGGCCGGGAAGTGGGGAGGTCTTCCCGGCCGGCCCGCCTGGCGGGTGGGGCCGAACCAGGTGGTTGCCGTGCCAGTGGGGACTGGCGAATCAGATATTACGCACAATGCTTCATATGTCAAGCATCAAGATGAATTATTTTGCTAGGATGCTTCCGCGCCGCTCCGGCGCATGGGACACTGCACGCATGAGCACCGAATCCGCCATCGAATGGACCGAGCGCACCTGGAACCCGATGACCGGCTGCACCAAGGTGTCGCCCGGATGCAAACACTGCTATGCCGAAACCATGGCCCGCCGGCTGCAGGCCATGGGCGCACCTGGGTATGAAAACGGCTTTCGCCTGGCCCTGCACCCGCAGCGCCTGCAGCAGCCGCTTCTGCGGAAAAAGCCAACCACCTGGTTCGTCAATTCCATGAGCGACCTGTTCCACAGCCAGGTGCCGGATGCGTTTCTGGATGCGGTGTTCAACGTCATCCAGGACACCCCGCAACACACCTACCAGATCCTCACCAAGCGGGCGGACCGGCTGCCGCGCTACTTTTCCGGCCGGTCGTGCCCGCGCAACGTGTGGCTGGGCGTGTCGGTGGAAAACCGCCGCCACGGCGTGCCGCGCATCGACCATCTGCGCGCCGTGGATGCGCGCATCCGTTTCCTGTCGGTGGAGCCGCTGCTGGAGGATGTCGGCCCGCTGGACCTGTCTGGCATCCATTGGGTCATCGTGGGGGGTGAAAGCGGCCCCAGGGCGCGGCCCATGGCCCCGGAATGGGCCGATGCCGTGCGCCGCCAATGCCAGCAGGCCGGCGTGGCGTTCTTCTTCAAGCAGTGGGGCATGTGGGGTGCCGACGGCGTGCGCCGCAGCAAGAAGGCCAACGGCCGCAAGCTGGCCGGGCGCACCTGGGACCAGTACCCGCCGTCAGGCGATCACGTTTTCGCGCCGTAGCTTGGTGCGCACGCCCGCAACGAACTTGCTTGCCAGCGCGATGGCGGTTTTCGACCGGTTTCCCATCATGAAGTACAGCGAATACAGGGCCGCGCCGCCATGCCGGCTGCCGCTGTGCCCGGTGCGCAGCACGGCCACTTCCTCCACGTAGGGAAAGGCCGTGGCAAACCGGGCCGACAGCCAGGGCCGAACCTGGTCCAGCTGCTTGCGTTCCAGCGGGGCACTGGCGCCGAACAGGTCGTCCACTGGGTGGCTGTGGTACAGCTCCGTGCGCCAGGCCGGCGTGCCGAGCAGGGTGTCCAGCGCCCGGTCTTTCGCGTCGTCGCGGGCATCCGGGCTGCGGGCCATCTGCCGCAGCAGGCCGTTCAGCGGAAACAGGTACCACACGTCGATGCCTTCGGTGCCGCTGATGGCCAGCAACGTGTGCCACTGCAGTGCCAGTCCGTAGGGGTCCAGAAACACCACCGCCCGCTGGTTGCGGCCCCAGCCGCGGCACAGCTGCTGCAGTTCTGCATTGGCGTCGCCATGGATCACGCTGATGTCCGCCTGCGGAAAGTCGCGACGCAGTGCCTGCAGCTGACTGGCGTGGCGCTTTTTCAGGTCGATGAAGGTGTACCGGTCGAACCCGCCTATGCCCAGTGCGATGCGGGCCGAGCCGTCGTGCTCGTGGCCGCCGGCCTTGTGGGTGAAGCGGCCATTGCCGGCAAACGCGTCGATGTAGTGCTTGTGGAACGGCTGGTTGGCCATGCCCTTGGTGTAGATGCTCAGGTATTCGGACAGCGCAGCCAGCTTGGCATTAGTCCATTGCCCTCCGAAACGATGATCCATCAAATGATTCCTCTCTCTCCAAGTCGTGCTGAAGCTGTTTTATAGGCATATGTGAGCATGGATGCGGTGCGACTGTAAACACCATAGGCATCATCAGGCTTTCCGAACGTGTCAAGATTGCTTCTCTTGAATTCCTTTTCTGTAGATGTTACGAACTTCCTATCTCGCATGAGTTCAAACGCGATTTCCGCAATGGCGCCATCGCTTTTTATCATTTCTGGCGACCCGGTTTTCTCAAGACTCAGGTACACTCGGTATACATACCAGTGGCACATGTCGAAGGTCCGATTTCCGACAATCAATGACGATTTGATGCAGCTCAGAACAAGATCTCGATAGTAGCTGTCAAGTCGCCTTATCCCGAAGTACTTCGCCTGCTCCAGCACAGCATCGTCCGCTAGGATGTCCTGCTTTGGGTCCAGCGTGGTCCGGATCTTGTTTGATAGCGACTCCACGGTATCTTCATCTGAAACATGAATTCCTAGCGTGGTTGCATAGGCGATTTGTGCTTCTGTCGCTGGGTATGTCATGGCAGGTCTACACCCATTTCCCAAGCCATCGGACTCGGCCAACCACACTGATAGGGCTGCGTGGATCGTCCATCCGCCGCGGGCAGCGCCAGTGGTGGTCGCCGTGCGGGTTCAGTGCACGGAAGGTCACGATGGCGCTATCGCCGTAGCCGATCACCTCGCACTGCTTCACGCTGATGGCATCGTGCACGCCGACGCCGGGCAGCTGCACCACGTACAGTTCGCCATGCTGTGGCCGGGTGTCGCCTTGGTCGAACAGTACCGCATCGCCCGCCCCGATCACCGGTTCCATGCTGTCGCCTCGGCCGTACAGCACCGACAGCGGCTTGCCCAGCAGGTGCTTCCGGCGCAGACTTTCGCGGCGGAACTTCAGGCTATGGGTCTCGGCGTACTCGTCGGCTTCCTCGCCGTCGCTCAGGCCCACGGCGGCGCTGAATGCAAGGATGTCAGTATGCTCGCTGTCTGCGCCCGCACGATGATGTGCATCTGCCTGATCGTCCGTGATGACAGGCTGGTCCAGCCAACCGTGAGGCTTTCCGCCGATCTTCTCGATTCGCCTGGCGCTTGTGGTACTGATGTTGCGGTTGCCTTGTTTCCCAGTCCCAAGCCATTGATTCAGCTGGACCGTGCTTTTGTTGATCGTTCTCGCCAAGGCAGCCTGATTCCCGCCATGTTCGTCGATCCATAGCTGCAGACGCAGGCGCCTAGTTTCGTTGATCGTGGCCATTGCCTTCAGGCTACATCGCATCATGCTTGACTTGGTTCATCGACATGCTTGACGCGGCATTAAACATGTGGCGTAATGTTCGCCATGAACCTATCCAAATACTTCGCGCAAGACTGTTCGAACCGCCGCCGGCTAGCCGCCGCGATAGGCGTGCACAAGATGTACCTATGGCAGATTGGGGCTGGACAGCGTCGTCCGAGCGCTGAGCTGGCCAAGCGCATCGAGGAAGCCACGCAAGGGGCCGTAACCCGCGCCGAGCTGCGCCCGGACATCTTTGGCGACATGGTGCCTGCACCGGTCGGGCAGGGCATGCCTGCAGGGAACGATGGCCAGCATCAGGAGGTGGCGTGATGTACCTAGCCATCTCCGCTTGCAAGGTGCCGGGCCGCGGCCTCGTTGGCGTAGGCCAGCAGTGCCTTGGCATCGATGTCGCAGCCGGCCCGCCGGCACCAGGCGGCAAAGTCGGCACTGCGCACTTCGGCCTTGATGGCCCGGACACCCTGGTGATGCAGGCGCTGCAGGTTCTGCTGCGCAGCGGCTTCCCATTCCCAACTGAAGGTGGATCAATGAACCAGATTGAGCAATCGGCCGACGACATCCAGGCCAGGCATGACGCATGGGCCAGCCGCCGGCTGTTGCCGGAAGAAGACTCGCTGTTCGTGCGTGGCACTGGGACAAGGCTCCAGTCGGTGCGCTTCGGCGAGCTGGTCAAGGACGAAGTCGGCGAGTGCTTCACGTACAAGGCCCCTGCGCCGCATGCGGCGGCTGTGCAGCAGTCAGTGCTGCGTCAGCGAGTGGCCAAGTGGCTTCGCCAGAAATTCCGCCAGCTGCTTGCGCGTTGTCGGTGGAAGGTCGAAGGAAAGCCATCCGAGCCCCGGGTTGCGCAGATAGATTCTGACCCCGCCGTCCGGAAGGTTGGCAATGGAGAATGAAGGGTTGGGGTGGCTTGACACGTGCGTGTCCAGCCCGAGCAGCGGCTTGTCTTCCGGAACGGGCGGATCGACTTGCGCCCTGGCGTCGCCAAGCGCAGTGATGGTGCGCTCCAGTTCCAGCGCATCCATTTCCAGGCTGTGTCCGTGGATCACGACAGTGGTTGTACGGCGCATTGCTGCATACCTCTTCGATCGGCTGAAACCTGAATCCTGCCACATACGCATGGATGAACAGCGCCGCGACGGCGCCTGGTCCGGTCTGCACGGAGTAGTGGCGAAGCATGGACAGCGGCGGGAACGTGGTGGGTTGCATGGTTTTTTTTTCGCATGTTCCAGCCTCTCAACGCCACACAACTTGGTTGAGAGGTGTTGAGAGGCATGCATCAGCAGATGGCAATCCCTTCATCCCTGCGCCCAGACGAAGTGATGCGCGAGCGCACCTTGGGCGGGGCCATAGAGCTGTGCGCCAAGGCCGGCGGCTACGCGCTGGACAAGGAGCTGCAGCTGCAGCTGGGCGTGGACAAGGCCCAGTTCAGCCGCTGGATGAGCGGCCAGGAAGGCGTGGTGTGGCCGAAGCTGCAGACCCTGATGGACACCTGCGGCAATGACGCGCCGGTGCTGTGGATGTGCGCACAGCGCGGCTACGACCTGCATGCCATGCGGCTGCGGGAAACCGAAACCGAGCGGGAGAACCGGCAGCTGCGCGAGGAAGTGGCCGCGCTGCGCCGGGTGCTGTCGCGGGAGATGACCAATGGCGGATGATGCGGACTGGGCCAGCAGCATGGCCCAGCGTGAGATTGATGCGGCGGTGCGAGCGCATGGCGATCGTGGCGCCAGCACCGGCGCGGCAGCCTGCATCGTGGATGGATGCGGCGAGCCGATCAGCGACCTGCGCCGGCAGATGGGGGCACGCCTGTGCCTGGCCTGTGCCAATGCTGCCGAGTCCGCCGAGGTGCACATGCGCACATGGAGACGCTGCTGATGGCGATTGCACTCCGTCGGATGCACGGCAGCCGGCATGCGCTGCTGGGCACGCGGCCGGTGAATCCGGCATCTCAGCGTGGGCTGGCGTGTGCCATTGCTGCATTGATTGCTCCATCGCCTGACGGTGGTGTCCACGCGGACCCGCTGGCACTGATGGAGCAGTGGCGCATGGAAGACGAGGCGCGCCGCAATGCCCAGCGCGTGCTGCGCTTCCGGTGATCTGCGTGCCCTGTATCCCGGACCCCGTGGTGATGAGAGATGCGGCGCGTGTTGCGTGCTTTCGTCAAATCATCTGCAAGCATCACAAGTATGAACATTCAGCCAGTGCGCGGGTCCTTCCTGGACTTGGGCAAATGCGGGTAGCGGGGCCGCAATTTGCGCCTACACAGTGGGGTCCAAATTCACTGAACGCGCAGGGAGGTGGCGCTTGAGCTGGGTCAACTACGATGACGTGGTGGCACAGCTGGCCAGCGCCGGGCTGCTGGTCGGTGGCCGCGATGCCCTGCGCGTGGACACGCCGAAGCCGGTGCGCTGCAAAACCACCGCCGACGCACGCGAGAAACGCGGCTGGTACGCGCTGAAGACCTGGCACGCGCCATGGGGCGACGCGCTGATCGTCGGGTCGTTCGGGGTGTGGCACGGCAACGAACGCAACGCCCAGAAGATCGAGCTGCCGAAAGACGGCGACGGCAAGGCGCGCAAGCTGTCCGATGCCGACAAGGCCGCATTCCGCAAGATGCAGGCCGATGCGCTGAAGGCGGCCGAGGCCGAACAGCAAAGGCAGCACGCGAAGGCCGCTGCCAGGGCCAATGCCATGTGGCAGCGGCTGCAGCCGACCGGCGACAGCCAGTACCTGCAGCGCAAGGGCGTGACCGGCCACGGTCTGCGCTACACGCCAACCGGCTCCGCCGTGGTGCCGCTGCAGGATGCGTGGGGCGCGGTGCACGGGCTGCAGCTGCTGCGCGCCGGCGAGGTGAAATTGCCTGGCGGACGGACCAAGCCGGCGAAGGAATTCTGGCCGGCTGGGCTGGCAAAGAAAGGACATTTCCACCAGATCGGGATCCCGCGGGACGTGGTGCTGATCGGCGAGGGATACGCCACCATGGCCAGCGGCCACGACGCGACCAGCCTGCCTGCGGTGGTGGCGTTCGATGCCAACAACCTGCTGCCGGTGGCCGAGGCCATCCGCAAGCGCTACCGCACGGCGCGCATCCTGTTCCTGGCGGACGACGACGCGCTGGGCAAGTGCCGCCATGCTGACTGCCGCGCACGCGTGGCGCTGGCGGTGCACCCGAAGGAATGCCCGCAGTGCGGCCGCGAGCATGGATACACCAACACCGGCATCAGCGATGCCAGCACCGCGGCACTGGCGGTTGGTGGCGGGTGGCTGGCGCCGACATTCCCGGACGAAGCCGAGCGCATCCGCGCCTGGTTGGAAGACGGCACGAAGCTGACCGACTTCAACGACCTGCACCAGTCCGCAGGGTTGCACCTGGTCACGCAGCAGGTGGAAGCCAAGCTGCGCGAATTGGGCTGGGCGCAGGCACGGCAACCCGCAGCCGTCACCCCATCCACGGGGGCGGGGAATGGCGATGCCGGTGTGCTGAAGCCGATCGCAACGCTGCCAGAATTGATGGACCGCTACTCGCTGATCTACGGTGGCGGCGGCACGGTGTTCGACCACCAGGAGCATGTGCGGCTGACGCTGTCCGACATGCGTGACGGGTGCATTCGGCGCGAGCTTCACCGCGACTGGATGGAGTCGCCAGAGCGGCGCATCGTGCGCATGGAAAACGTGGGATTCGACCCGGCCGGCGACGATCCCAACATCACCTGCAACATGTGGGGCGGATGGCCTACCACGCCGGTGCCGGGCAGCTGCGAAAAGCTGCTGGACATCCTGCGGTATCTGTGCAGCGGCGAAGGGCCACGCAGCGCGGCGCTGTACCAGTGGGTGCTGAAGTGGCTGGCGTACCCGATACAGCACCCGGGCGCAAAGATGAAAACGGCACTGGTGGTGCACGGCCCGCAAGGCGCCGGCAAGAACATGATTTTCGAAGCCGTGATGGGCATCTACGGCAAGTACGGCCGGGTGATCAGCCAGTCGGCCATCGAGGACAAGCACAACGACTGGGCCAGCCGTCGGCTGTTTTTGATCGCGGACGAAGTGGTTGCCAGAAGCGAGATGTTCCACATCAAGAACGAGCTGAAGGGGCTGATTACCGGAGACTGGATCCGCATCAACCCGAAGCACATGCAGGCGCACGAGGAACGCAACCACTGCAACCTGGTGTTCCTCTCGAACGAGGCGATGCCTGTCGTGATCGAGGAAGACGACCGCCGGCACTGCGTGATCTGGACGCCGCCGCTGAAGGACCGCGCCTTCTATGCTGCCGCTGCAGCTGAAATCGCCAACGGCGGCATCGCGGCGCTGCACGACTACCTGCTGCATCTGCCGCTGGAGGATTTCCATCCTGCATCGTTGCCTCCAATGACGGAAGCGAAGGCGGAGCTGATTGCACTTGGCATGGACCATCCGACCGCCTTCTGGGACGAATGCGTGATGGGTGAAGTTGGCGAGTGCACGCCAATGGTGGGAGCGGCCAGCGACTGGTACGAGTTGTATCGAGGCTGGTGCCAGAAGAAGGGGCACAGCAGGCCAGTGCCGATGACCAAGTTCATCAACCAGATTTCACGAAAGCGCCAAGCCCAGTCGCTGCGAAAGCGGTACCTGGACGGTCAGTCGGTGGTGTATCGATCGGTGATCGTCCCGGCGCATGTCACGTTCCCGCCTGATGAGGATGAGCGTGGATGGATCACCGAACAGGTGGAAAAGTTCGCAGGTCGCGTTCGCTCGTACCTCGGGTTGAGCAGCAGATATGCGGGAGCAGCAGAATGACGCAATACGCTGAACGGCATGGACGTTATGGTGAACGCCACCGTGAACGGCATGAAATGGCGGTTTCATGCGCTAGAACGCTATGGACGGCATGCAATGGAAATAAATGCGCGGGCATGTGCGCATACCCGCGCGCCCACATGCAGGCAGGCGCATTTGCTGGCGTTCATGGCGTTCATAGCGTTCTACGCGTGCTTTTTCGCGAATCGCTATGCGTGCACCACGACGTTCATGGCGTTCACGCGCGGACGCGCCTGACTCCTACCCCTGTTTGCCTGAAAAAAAATGGAGGAGGCCGGAATGACTGAAACAGCTGCCGCCGAGCGCACAGCCACCCTGGCCGAATTTGCCAAGCTGTCGGGCTACAAGCTGCGCTACATCACCGAGGCCAAGCTGGAGGGCCGTCTGGTGCTGGACGCCGACGGCCGCGTGCTGGTGTCCGCCAGCCTGCAGCGGATGCGCGACACGCTGGACGGCGTGCCCCGCGACCAGCGGCCGCCGCTGCCGGAAACGGCCAGCCAGTCGGAATTCGCGGCGATCTACGGCTGCCGCCGCAGCTACGTGACGGAGCTGCGCCAAGCCGGCCGGCTGGTGATGGCCGCCGACGGCCGCCGGGTGCAGGTGCGGGAAAGCCTGCAGCGCCTGCGCGATACCGCCGACCCCAGCCGGACCAGCACGGTGCAGCGGCATGCCGAGGCCCGCGCCGCCGCCACGGCGCAGCAGGACGCGCCTCAGGCCTCGCCTGCCGGCCGACCAGCACCTGCCCTACCGGCCACAGCCTCGCAGTCCGCTGCCGGCGACGCGCAGCACGGGGCCGACGCGGCAGACAATGCCGACGACGACCTGCCGCAGGCCGGCAGCTACCAGGCGGCCCGGGCCGTGAAGGAGAAATACCTGGCCCTGCAGGCCAAACTGGCCTACCAGCAGGCCGTGGGCAAGCTGCTGGCCACGGCCGACGTGGAAGCCGCCGCCGGCCGCCTGGCCGGAACGCTGGTGAGCCGGCTTGACGCGCTGCCGGCGCAGCTGGCGCCGCAGCTGTTGTCCGCCGCCGGCGACGAAGTGGCCCTGCGCCGCACCCTGGTGCAGGCATTCGACGATTTGCGGGCCGAGCTGGCCCGGCAGTTTGCCGCGCTGGCCAGGCCGGAGGCAGACCGTGGCTGACCGCGCCGCCGCCCGCCGCAGCCTGAGCGGCCACCAGAGGGCTGCAGCGAAGTCAGACGAATGGCTGACGCCGCCGGAACTGCTGTCCGCGCTTGGCAGCTTCGATCTTGACCCGTGCAGCCCGGTGAATCGCCCGTGGCCGACGGCCGCAAGGCACTACACCATCAACGACAACGGGCTGCTGCAGCCATGGCATGGCCGGGTGTGGTGCAACCCGCCATTCGGCCGCGAGGCGATCCACTGGCTGCGTCGCATGCGCGACCATGGAAACGGCATCGCGCTGATCCCGGCGCGCACGGAAACGGCAATGTTCCACGAAACCGTGTGGGGCAATTCCGATGCCGTGCTGTTCCTGCGGTCGCGGCCGCATTTCCACACAGTGGACGGCCGGCGGGCGCCGTTCAACAGCGGAGCGCCGATCTGCCTTGTTGCCTACGGCGCCGCAAATACCGCCGCGCTGCGCGCCAGCGGCCTTGGATTCACCGTGCATTGCGGGGTGTCTGCATGACCCCCTTGCAACCCGCCGCCGCAACGTGCTACGGTGCCCCCGCACGCGCAAATTCGCGTGCCGGGATTGCAGTCCTGAACCAGTGGCGCACCAGCGCCCATCGACCGATGCACGGCGCTTTTTTAATGGCTACGCATCAGGCGTGGGCAACCGTTCACGATCAACGGCGGGCGGTGCGCGGGGAGCATCTGCTCCGCCTGTCCACTGGCAGGTACTGCAACCGCGTACCGTCCGCCACCCCTATTGCAGTAGGCCTGGCGGACTTCACTAAACCAGTGGAGTCAAAAAATGCCAAGTAAATTAAATAATGTCGAAAAGGGATCATCCCTTACCGCATCATGTCTTAAAAACATTATTCACTACGACCCCATTATCGGAGAGTTCACATGGCTCGTCCGAGCGTCACGCATGGTTCCTAAAGGGATGCGTGCAGGGAAAACTGACAGGCATGGGTATCGCAGGATAAAGATCGGTGGAACTACCTACAAAGCGCACAGGCTTGCATGGTTATATCAATATGGAGAATGGCCGAATGGCCCAATCGACCACATTGACGGAAATCCAAGCAACAACGCGATTGTCAATCTGCGCATAGGATCTAATGGGATCAATCAACAAAACGTAAGACGGAAACAAAAAAACAACACGTCAGGATTCATGGGTGTCCATAAGCGGAGCGACTCCAACAGATACAGGGCTTGTGTGTCGCTAGGTGGAAAGAATCTGTTTTTCGGCAGTTTCGAAACACCAGAAGAAGCCCACGCTGTATATCTCGAAAAAAAGCGCAAGCTGCACGCTGGGTGCACAATTTGAGGGCCACACCATGACACGTCCCAGCGAAGCCACGTTGCTTGCGCAGTACGCGCACAACCACGCCGCCCGCACCATTGCGGCCACCCTGCACCCCACCACCACCCTGCTGCGATGCCCGGCCCTGGTGGCCCTTGGCAGCGCGCTGCATGCCAGCCGTTTCCGCGACGAGTTCGGCTGCCAGCCGGTGTGGGCCACCTACCACCTGAATCGCGCCGCCAGCCCCACGCATGCGCTGGAGTTTGGCGATGGCAGCCGCGTGCCGCTGCTGGCCGACGACCTGCAGGACGTGCTGCTGCTGACCGCGGCGGACGATCCGGCACTGCTGGAGGTGTTCGCATGAGCACCACAGACCTGCGCAATCCATCCCCTGAAATCTGCGCTGCGCTGGCCAAGTACGTGTTCGGCCGCCATGCGCACGACGTGCTGGAGCCGCTGGAATCCGCCGCTGCAGCCCTGCGCCAGATGCATGCCGTGCTGCGCACCATCCAGGCCATGCACGACCACCCCACCAACCGCCGATACGTGCCGGAACTGGCCGCCATGGCCGCGGCCATTGCCTACGAGCGGGCCGACTGCGCCGAAAGCGAGCTGGAAACCATGACCAACCGACTGAACGAGGTGCTGCCATGACCACAACCGCCCAAGCCCCCCTGATTCCCATCCAAGCCCGCCAGATCGACGGTGATGCCATCCAGACAGTCAATGCCCGTGACCTGCACGCCTTCCTTGGTGTCGGCAAAGTGTTCGCCGCGTGGATTCAGGAGCGCATCGCCCAGTACAGTTTCGTCGAGCACCATGACTTCGCGGTTTTTTCCGATTCTGGAAAGAACCCATGCGGAGGCCGCCCAGCCAAGGAATACGCCCTGAGCCTGAGCATGGCCAAGGAACTGGCGATGGTCGAACGCAACGACAAAGGCAGGCAGGCCCGGCAGTACTTCATCGAGTGCGAGCGCCGCGCCAATGCCACGCCGATTGACCCGGCCAGCCTGACACGCATGGACTTGATCAAGCTGGCGATGGAAGCCGAGTCCGAACGGCTGGCACTGGAACACCAGGTGGCCGAGCAGGCGCCAAAGGTGGCCGCGCTGGAACGGATCGCCGAGGCCGAAGGCAGCCTGTGCCTGCGAGATGCGGCCAAGGCCCTGCAGGTACGGCCAATCGCCCTGCGCAACCTGCTGCTGGCGCAGCGGTGGATCTACGGACGCCCAGGGCACAGCGGATGGCTGGCCTACCAGGACCGCATCCAGCAGGGTCTGCTGACGCACAAGGTGACCACTCTGGCGCGGCTGGACGGCGCCGACAAGGTGGTGGAACAGGTGCGCATCACCCCGAAGGGCATCACCCGGCTGGCCCAGATGCTGCAGAAGCAGGTGGCATGAAACTGACCGTGAGATCAAGCGTATCGGAAGACATGGCGCATGGATGACACCCGCCACCCGGTGCAACCGGCCTCACCCGCGCTGTCGCGGGTGCTGGCCCGGGTGCTGGCGCCGCGCCGCCGGCTGAGTGTGTCGCAGTGGGCGGATGCGCACAGGTTTCTGTCCAGCAAGGGCAGCGGCGAGCCGGGCCGCTGGCGCACCGACCGAAACCCGCTTCTGCGCGAGCCTATGGACTGCATGGGTGCGCACAACGCGATTCAGGACATCGTCTGTCAGTTCGTCATCCAGATAGGAAAAACCGAGTTGGCGGTAAACGCGTTGGGCTACACCATGACCGAGGCGCCCGGGCCGATCATGGTGGCGCTGCCGGGCGAGGTGAGCCAGAAAAAGTGGATTGCGCAGAAGCTGACGCCGGCGCTGGCTGAAACGCCGGCCCTGCGCGATGTGCTGACCAGCACCGCCACTCGCGATGCAGCCAACCAGCGCGACTTCAAGGATTTCCTGGGTGGACAGCTGTTCATCGAGCATGGCGGCAGTCCGCAGCGGTTGAAATCCACCACGGTGCGCGTGCTGATCGTGGACGAGCTGGACGAATTCGCGGCCAACCTGAAAAGCGGCGACGACCCGGTTGCGATGCTGGAGGGCCGCACCAGCGCGTTCCCCAGCAGCAAGAAGCGGCTGTGGATTTCCACGCCAACGGTGGAAGGGCACAGCCGCATCGCGCAGATGTTCGAAAAGTCGGACCAGCGCTACTACCACGTGCCGTGCCCGGACTGCGGGCACATGCAGCCGCTGGAGTGGAAGGGGCTGCACTGGAGCGCGGATGCCACGGCCTGCTGGTACGCCTGCCGCGAATGCGGCGTGGCGATTGACGAGCACCACAAGCAATCGATGCTGGAGCGCGGCGAGTGGGTGCCAACGCACCCGGGCCGTCCGGTGCGCGGCTACACCTGCAACGGCCTGTATTACCCGTTCGGTCTTGGCCCGCGCTGGCTGGACCTGGTGAAAATGTGGCTGGCCGCGCAGGGCGATCCGGCGGCGCTGAAAACCTTCGTGAACGATCGCTTGGCCGAAACCTGGCAGGACCCGGCCATGCGGCAGGTGAAGGATGCCATCATCGCAGAGCGCGCCGAGCCCTTCCCGCTGCGGCCGGTGCCGTGGTGGGCGGTGGCGGTGACCGCCGGCGTGGACACGCAGGACAACCGGCTGGCTGTGCACATTTCCGCCTGGGGCCGGCACCCGGCCGGCGGCCTGCGGTGCTGGCCGGTGGATTACGTGGAGCTGCCGGGCGACCCGGCCGACGATGCGGTGTGGTCTGCGCTGGACGATTTGCTGACCAGGCCGATCGAGCACGACACCGGTGGCGTGCTGCGCGTGGAAGCGGTGGCCATCGACATGATGGGCCACCGCACCGAGGCGGTGAAAGCCTACGTGCGCAGCCGACGCGTGCGGCGGCCGATGGCGATTTTCGGCGCGGTGAGCAACAACGCGCCGATCCTTGGCAAGGGCAAGCTGGCCGATGTGAACTGGCGCGGGCAGATGGACAAGCGCGGGGTGATGACCTACCAGGTCGGCACGGTGGCCGCCAAGCATGTGCTGTACGGCTGGCTGGGCACGGATGCGGACAAGGAGCTTGAAGACCGGCGCATGCGGTTTTCCGATCAGCTGCCGGACAGCTACTTCGGCGGGCTGGTGGCGGAGGTGTACGACCCGCGGCTGAATCGGTTCGTGAAGCGGCGCGGGGCGCCGAGGAATGAGCCACTCGATGGCTGGACATATTCCTACGCAGCCGCCCACCACCCGGAGCTGCGCCTGCACCGGTGGACCAAGGCCGACTGGGAGCGTCGCGCCGCTGCGGTGCTGGCGTCGGCCAACGAGCCGCCAGTTCAGGCGCCTCCGGCGCCTGATTACGGCAAGCCTTCTGAAATTGTTTCACGCGAAACGCCGCCCAGCACGCAGCGGACGCAACGCCCGCGTGGTGGGCTGGTGGACAACTGGGAAATCCGATGACACCGCAGACGCAAGACCCCTATCAGGACCTGCTCAATGACCTGGTGCGATCCATCGTGATAGGCACCGGAACCCGGGAGACCATCGCCCGAGAATACGCCGTGGCCGCGATGCAGTGCCTGCAGCAGCGCAAGGCCGCGAACGGCACGGTATACGTGCCGGCGCCGCCGAGGCGCTGGGATGTGCTGCAGATCGAGGCGGCTCTGCGCAGGGGAGAGTCGGTGAAGCGGGTGTGCACGCGGTTCGGCATCAGCAGGCGGGCGCTGTACGAGCTGTTCGACGGCCGGCTGCCGAAAGCGGAGTCAGACGCGGCCTGATTTGTGGCAGCTTTCCACTTTTCACTGAAATTGAGAACGATCCAGCCTGAAAATGCTGGAAAATCAATCACATAAGAAAACAGATTTTCCAGTTTTCAGTGAGACTTTGCACACCGGCACCACGAAAATGGTGGCATGGCGATCTCCACGACGCAGGACCGGTTGAATCGATACCTGGAAGCCGAGGCAGCAATCCTCGGCGGCCAGTCGTATCGCTATGGTGACCGCGAATTGAGGCGGCCCGACCTGGAGTACGTGCAGAAGCAGATCGCCTACCTGCAAGCTGCCGCCGCCCGCGAATTGGCCATTGTTCGCGGCGGCGGTGGCCGCTTCAGCCAGGCCGATTTTTCCGGCGCGGCTCCACGTGGAACGTGGACGCAGACGTGACCGCACTGGCCCTGACACCGCAGACACTGCAATTGGCCGCGCTGCAAAGCGGCGGCCGTGGCGACGTGTTTGCGCGTGCACATGAGGCAGTGCGGCCCAGCCGCAGCCGGAAAATGGCGGTGGACTGGGGCAGCGGCAATGCCATCGTGGGGATGGATGCCAAGCAGCTGCGCGACAGTGCTCGGGCCCTGTGCCGCGACCACGACCTGGCGAAATCGGTGCTTTCGGTGCTGGTGCAGAACGTGATCGGCACCGGTATCGACGTGATTCCGGCGCCGCGCAAGTCCGGCGGCGATGTTGACCGCGCACTGGCGCAGGATCTGCGCGACCTGTGGTGGGACTGGTGGGACCGGCCGGAAGTGACGTGGCAGCACGACTTCGGCAAGTGCCAGCAGCTGCTGATGGCCGGCTACGTGCGCGACGGCGAATCCTTTTTCCAATCGCTGATCGGCCCGGTGGCGTGGCTGGACCATGGCACGTCGGTGCCGTATTCGCTGGAGCTGCTGGAGGCGGACCTGGTGCCGCTGGACATGAGCGATGATGCCAAGCGCATCGTGCAGGGAGCGGAATTGAATGCGTGGCGCCGCGTGGTGGCTTGGCACGTGCTGAAGCACCACCCGGGCGACCGCGGCTGGTACCGAAATGACACCAAGCGCGTGCCAGGCGAACAGCTGTTGCAGTTCGCCAACATCGAGCGGGTGAACCAGGTGCGCGGCCTGTCGGTGTTCGCTCCGGTGATGAACCGGCTGCGCGACATCCAGGACTATGAAGACAGCGAGCGCATCGCGGCCAAGGTAGCCGCATCGCTGTGCGCGCAGATCATCAAGGGCGACCCTGCGTCGTACGGGCAGGTGAATGCCGCCGACGTGGTGGATGCCGCCGCCGGCGCCGCGGAGCGTGCGTATCGGGCGCTGACGATGGTGCCAGGCATGATCGCCGACGATCTGCTGCCCGGCGAGCGAGTGGAGATTCTGGACAGCAAGCGGCCGAATCCGAACATCGCCGGTTACATCAACGATCAGGTGCGCCGCGTCGCCGGCGGCACCGGTGTCAGCCACAGTTCCGCCAGCCGCAATTACGAAGGCACGTACAGCTCGAAACGGCAGGAACTGGTGGAAATCTGGGGTGCATACGCGATGCTGCGCGAGCAGTTCACGGCGCGCTGCATGCGGCCTGTGTGGCGAGATTTCGTGCACAGCTGCCTGCTGGGCGGACTGGTGAAGCCGCCACGCGGCTGGACGGCCCGCGAGGTGATGGCTGCAGCCTACATCGGCCCGGTGATGCCGTGGATCGACCCGGTGAAGGAGGCCATGGCGCGAGGCGAGGCCGAGGATCGCGGATGGCAGGCGCCGCAGCAGTCGATTCTGCAGATGGGCAATGACCCCGAGGAAGTGATCCGCCTGCGGCAGGACTGGTCGGCCATGTCGCCGCCTGCGGCCGCACCGGCCACTCCCGATTCCGCTTCTGCCAGCGTGCGCAGCCGTGCGCTGGCGAACTATTTGCTGGAGGACGCATGACGATTCCGCAACAGCGCCTGGCGCAGATGGCCGATGCGATGCAGCGCGTCTGTGCCGATCGGCAGCCGTCAGCCCGGGCCCGCAGCCGCATCGAGCTGGTGCGCGGCGAGGCCAAGGCGGCCGCGGCCGACCTGTACATCTACGGCACCATCGGCGATGACTGGTACAGCGAGTCCGTTGCTGCCACCGACGTGGTGCAGCAGCTCAATGAGATGGACGGCAGCGTGACCACGCTGAACGTGTACATCAACAGCATCGGCGGCAGCGTGGCTGATGGCCTGGCCATCTACAACGCGCTGCGCCGGAAAGCGGCCGCCGGCGTGGATGTGCTGACGCACGTGGATGGCGTGGCAGCCAGCATCTCCAGCCTGATCCTGTGTGCCGGAAATACCGTGTCGATGCCGGCCAACACGCGGCTGATGGTGCACGCACCGTGGGGTGGCCTGTACGTGAGCGGCAACAGCGCCGATGTGCGCAAGGCTGCCGACGACTTTGCCGACGTGCTGGACGGTTTTGCCGACGCAATGGCCGAAGGCTATGTGGAAAAGACCGGCATGCCGAAGGATGCCGCCCTCGCGCTGCTGACCGATGGGCAGGACCACTGGTACAGCGCCGCCGAGGCCAAGGTACTTGGCTTCTGCGACACCGTGATCGGGGGCAGCGCCGACGCGGAAACAGACGATGACGATTCGGGCAGCAATGCGCCCGCGGCGGCCCGTGCCGTCGCCACAGCTCCGCTGGCGATGGCCGGCACCCAACAGGCGGCACAGCCCGCCGCCACTGTCCAGGAGACGACCATGAGTGAAACCACCACCCCGAAGGCGGGCGCCCAGCAGCCGCAGGCGGCCACCGATGTGCTGGCCGCGCTGCGTGTGCGAAATGACGAAATCAAGGCGCTGGCCATGCCGCATTTTCGCAATGCCGATGTCAAGGCCTACTACGACGACGTGATTGCCGCAGCCGATCCGACGGTGACCGCCGGCGACGTCGGCAAGCAGATCCTGGCCATTCTCGGCAAGGGTCGGGAATCGCTGAATCCCGGCCGCGTGGAAGCCGGCCCCGACCAGCGCGAAAAATCCGTGGAAGCCATGGTGAATGCCGTGGAGTCCCGCGCCGGCGTGGCGAAGGCCGAGAGCGGCAATCCGTTCGTCGGCATGTCCCTGTCGGAAATCGCCCGTGCCTGCGCCGAGCGTGCCGGTGCCGACGTGCGCGGCAAGTCGCGCCACGACATCGTGGGCCTGGCATTCACGCACAGCACGTCGGATTTCCCCGGCCTGCTGGGCACGGCGGCGCGCAAGGCTGTGCTGAAGGGGTATCAGGAAGTCGAAACCGCGCTGGAGTCCATCACCACAGACGTGTCGGTTCCGGACTTCCTGGAGCGGACGCTGATGGGCCTCGGCGCCTTCAGCGATCTGGACAGGATTCCGGAGGGCGGCGAGTACAAGTACGGCACCTTCAGCGAGCAATCGCAGCGCGTGCGGCTGGTGACGTTCGGCAAGCTGTTCAGCATCACCCGTCAGGCGATCATCAACGACGACCTGGGCGTTTTCAACGAGGTGCCGCGCAAGATGGGCCAGGCGGCCCGCCGCACCGTGGCGCGTGCACTGTTCGACCTGCTGGCGAGCAACCCGGTGATGGCCGACGGCAAGCCGCTGTTCCACGCCGACCACGGCAATCTGGTGACTCCAGGCAGCACCATCAGCACCACCAGTGTTGACCAGATGCGCACGCTGATGGCGCTGCAGAAGGACTCCGACGGCAACACCATCCGGATGCCGCTGGCCGCACTGCTGGTGCCGGTGGCACTGCGTGGCCAAGCGCTGACGGTGAAGTCCAGCCAGTATGCCGTGGACGGCAGCAAGAACCTGACCACGCCGAACATCGTGCGGGACACCTTCGAGGTGTACGACGATCCGCGCCTGGACGCGCAAAGCAGCACCGCGTGGTACGGGCTGGCAGAAAAGGCCGTGGCCGACACCCTGGTGATCGCTTACTTGGACGGCCAGAAGGAGCCCTATCTGGAAGAGCAGCAGGGCTTCACCGTGGACGGCGTGGCCTGGAAGGTGCGCATCGATGCGGCGCCGGCGATTGCCGACTGGCGCGGCATCGTGAAGAACCCGGGCGCCTGATCGGCGGAGAGACAGAACCAGGCATGCCCGCTGCGGCGGGCTGCCACCAAGGCAGCGACCGAATCAACAACGAGGTGACGGCATGAAGAATTACATTGCAGACGGCGAGGTGTACCCGCACACCGTTGCCGGAGCGGCGGTGAAAAGCGGCGACGTGGTGGTGATCGGCGACACCATCGCGATTGCGAAAACGGATGGCGCCATCGGCGAGATGATCGCCGCGCAGGCACGCGGCGTGGTGCGGCTGCCGAAGCTGGACAGCAGCGACATCGCCCAGGGCAAGAAGGTGTACTGGGATGCCGCGGCCGGTCGCATCAATCTGACCACATCCGGCACGGTGTATGCCGGCAAGGCATACGAGGCGGCTGGCGCCGGCGCAACGTTCGTCAACGTCGACATCAACGCCTGACGTGCCCGTGCAACGGCCGCATGACCAGGCAGACGGAAGCCACCGCATCGTGGATGCGGTGGACAGCACGGCCGCCAAGCTGGCGTCGCGTTTCGTGCTTCCGGTTCTGCTGACGGTAATCGGTTTCTTCCTGGTGACGCTGCTGGGCGACATTCGCGGATCGCTGGCCGAGCAGGAGCAGAAGTACGAGACGCTGGACAAGTCGGTCAACGGCATGGCGACCACGCTGCAAGTGCTGAACACGCGCCTGGACGCTCAAGTGATCCGGCAGGTGGACAGCAATACCGCGCGGCTGTCTGAACACGAAAAGCGCATCCAGACGCTGGAACGATCGGTGAAAACGCCATGAACGATGCGATGAAACGTGCAATGCGTTACGCGGTGATCGTGCTGCCACTGATGGCTGCGCTGGCCGTAGGCACCTGGTGGCTGTTCGGCGCGCTTGTGCGCAAGGATGCGGTGGTGGACGACATGATGGTCTGGCTGGGCGAATTGCCCATTGCCACGTGCTGGGCTATTGCGGTGCTGGTCGGCGCCATCGTGGCGATGGAGGCCACAGGAATGAACATCGACAATGCGCAGCGCCGGATGTACGTGTCGCGCGTCGCTGATGGCGACAGCGGCGCGCTGTGGGTGCTGCTGATCGAGGCGGCATGCTGGTTCGGCATGATCACCGCATCGGCCCTGGTATTCGGGATGGGCCGCTGATGCTGCGCTCGATCGCCATCGCAGCCATTCTGTGCTTCTTCAGCGCATGCAGCGGCGCGCAGCCGTCTGTGGCGATCGCCCAGCAGGTGGCGGATGCAAGCGCGGATGTGCGAGCCGAGCTGTCGGATGCGTCCGGCGACCTGCAGGCGGCTGCCGCCGCGCAGGTGATTCCGGCATCGATCGAGGCGGCTGAGGTGGTGCAGGAACTGCTGCCGCCTGCGCCGTCCACGCCGGAGGTTGCACGTTCGCCCATGACGCCGGCCGGAATGGAGATGCTGGTGCGCCATGAAATCACCAGCGAGGCGTACTACGTGCGCCGCCTGCAGGGTGTGGCGTGCCCGGGCGGGATGAGCGGCCCGACCCGTGGCATCGGCTGGGACGACGGCACGCACACGCGTGGCGAGATTTCCGCAGCGTGGCACATGCATCCGCAGCTGCCGCGCATCCTGCCTGCATCGGGCCAGATGGGCCGGGTGAAGTGCCATCGATTCCGCGACGCGAACCGCGACATCGTGACGCCGATCGAGATGGCCCGCACGGTATTCCACACCGACACACTGCCCAGCTACCGCGACCTGACCGCGCAGACCTTTTCCGACGGATTCGATCGGCTGCCGCCGCATGCACAGGATGCCCTGGTGATGACGGTGTACAACCGCGGCGCCGGCATGGCCGGCGAGCGGCGGCGCGAGATGCGCGTGCTGCGCGATGCGTGCGTGCCGGCCGCCGACGTAGCGTGCATGGCTGCTCAATTCCGGGCGATGACGCGACTGTGGGCCGGAAGCAGCATCGCGGCAGGGATGACCAGCCGCTACCACGACACCGCCATGCTGGCGGAAGGCGGCGTGCAGTGAACCTGTCCATGCTGACGGTGAAGCCGCTGCTGTATGCCATCGGCGCGTTGCTGCTGCTGTGCGCGCTGCTGATCGCACTGCTGGCTGGTAGCCGCAGCCATGCGCGCCAGCTGCAGGCGCAGCTGGACGTGGCCGCAGCAAACCAGCGCGCCACGCAGGCTGAGCGCGAGGCGTGGAAGCGCCAGGCCGATTCGCTGACTGCTGCAGCGCATGGCGCACGCACCGGAATCGACACGCTGAAAGCAGCACTGTCCGAACAGCAGCAGGCCTGCATTGCCATGAACGATGCCAACCGCAGGGCGGTTGAATCCGCCGCTGCGGCTGCCGCAAGAGCCGACACGGCTCTGCGCGGGTTCTCCGGCCGCTGGAAATCGGAATCCACCAAGCCGCGCTGCGCTGCGGCGCTGAAAGCGATGGAGGAAGCATGTCCAGCCCTGCGAAACTACTGATTGCGATTGCGCTGGTGTTGGCGTCTGCGGCCTGCCGCAAGGACGTGCGCGGCGCAGACCTGCCTGCGCAAGGTGCAGTGGTGGTGCCAGAGGTGGTGACCGTGGTGCGAGAGCGCTACGTGCGCATCCGCCCGGAACTGACCGCTGAGCATCCCATCGCCGAAGGCCCTCTAGCACAGTGCCCGGACGTGGCCGCGGCCCGCAAGGCCGAGCTGCAGAAGGCCAACGCGAAGCTGCGCGAGATTGCAGGCGTGCAAGGCACGGAGGTGAAGCCGTGATCGAAGCGGTATTTGCCGGCGTGCACGAGGAACTGTTCGAACTTTTCGGCGTGGACGGACATGTGCGCCGCGGCCTGGATGATCCGGTGCCGGTGCGGTTGGTGATTGCGCGAGGCGTGGAAACGCTGGGCGAGTACGGTCAGGTGGTGGCCCGCGTGACCACGGCAGATTTCCTGGTGCGGCAATGGCAGCCGAAACAGGCTGACGTGGTCACGTGGACCGATGACCACGGCATGCACACCAAGCGAGTGGACAGCGTGGACGACGACGACGGCTACGTGGCAAGGACGGTGCTGCATGGCTGACGTAGCGCGCACGTGGCTGATCCTGACGGCTCTGCAGCAGCGGCTGCAGGAAATCCGCGTGGCCAACGGGTACCGGACCGATGCCGGCGCCGATGTCCGGCTGGAGCCTGGCGAGCTTGATCCGCAGCAGGAACGCATCACCCTGTACTGCCTGGGAACCTATGCGCACGGCGACATGCTGACTCGCGGCGAGCGCGAGATGGACATCGTGGTGGAGGCCAGCACCTGGGCCGCAGGTGCAGATGCGCACGCCCGCGTGGTGGCGATTGCCGAGGACGTGGAGCAGGCGCTGGACCGGTACCTGCAGATGCCGCTTGCGTTGCCTCTGCATTTTGAGGAGTCGGTGTTTCTGGAGCGACCAGAAGGCGTGCCGGCGATGGTGGCGCAGCTGCGCTTCACGACGAGGTATCGCCGATGAGCACGCGATTCTCGCAGGCCGGCGGACGCTCCGCGCTGACGGCGGAATTCGACGTGCAGGCCGCAGCCGCGGCACGCCGCAACATCATGGCGCTGACGCGGGATGCAGAGAAAATCGAGCAGCGTGCAATCGGCACGCTGCGTAGGCGCCTGCCGGTACAAGCCAGGCGCGACATCCAGCAGGAATATGCCATCAAGGCAGATCGGCTACGCAAGGATCTGAAGGTTCGCGAAACGCCGCATGGTCTGACCATGCTGGGGGAATGGCGCGGCATCGGGCTGCTCAATTTTGCCGGCACCAGGCTGACCCGCAAGGGCGTGTCGGCTGCACCAATCAAGGGCCGTCGCCGGCTATACCCGAGCGCATTCCAGGCCCGCCTGCTGGGCGGCAATACCCAAATCGTGCAGCGCAAGGGTGCGGCACGGGTAATGAAGGACGGCAGATACAAAGGCAAGCGCAAGCAGCCGATCGAGCCCGTGTACGGGCCCACCGCAGCGCAGATGCTTGCGGGCGGGCGCCGCCCGTACAGGCTGGCCGAATTCTCTCAGCAGATCCTGCTGGCGGAAATTGAGCGCTTGCAGAGGATGTATTCGAAACCATGACACCGGAGACCACGATGACCAACCAGCCTGAACTGCACGAAGTGACCATCTACCAGCCGCACACCCATGCGGGCAAGAAGCTGACACCTGGTCCGGACGGCATCCGCATCAATGTGACCGCTGCCGAGCGCGAGTTCCTGCAGCAGCGCGGCGTGCTGGCGCCTTCGCCAAGCGCCGGCCAGGCCATGCCGCCTGACGTTGGCGAGGCGATTGCGGATTCCGCGCCGGCCGGCGCCGCCACGCTTGGCCCGACCAAATCCCCTCGCGCTGCGCCTCTGGCGAACCGCGTGACCACCGAGCCGAAGTGATTCGGCCACCGTTGACACCATGACTGGAGCACCTGAATGAAAGACTACTCGCTGCAAGGCAAAATCTACCTGGCGGAGCGTCTGCCGGGTGCAAAGCACGGCAAGCTGGTGTGGGTTGGCGATGCGCCGAAGTGCGACCTGTCGCTGAGCACCGACTCGGAGACGCGCACCGAAAGCTATTCCGGCAAGCGCATGCAGTCGGCCATCCTGCGCAAGGGCGTGACGGCCGAGCTGTCGCTGACGCTGAACTACCTCAACGCCGAAACGCTGGCCCTTGGCCTGCACGCCAAGAGCCTGACCGTGGCCGGCGGCACCGTGACTGGAGAATCGCTTCCCGCCGCGCTGGTGGCCGGCGATGTCGTGGGGCTGGACCACGGCGGCATCTCCAATCTGGTACTGACGGACAGTGCATCCGGAACGCTGGTGCTGGACACGCACTACACCATCGATTCGGTGGCGGGTGGCGTGGTGCGCATTCTCGACCCGGGCACGCTGCAGCAGCCGTTCAGTGCGGCCTACAGCTACAGCGGCGGCGCCAGTGCCGCGCTGTTCACCAGCGACCCTCCGGAGCGCTACCTGTTCCTGGACGGCGTCAACACCATCGACGGCAGCCGTGTGCTGCTGCATCTGTACCGCACGCAGTTCAACCCGGCCAGCAGCGTGCCGATGATCAATGACAGCTTCGGCCAGATGGAGCTGACCGGCAGCGCGCTGTTCGATCCGGACGCTGCACTGGACGGAGACCTGGGCGGATTCGGGCGGTTCGTGTTCCCGAACGAGGTCGCGCCCTGATGGCGAAAAAGCTGGCCGCATCGGATCAGTCGTCATCGCCTGAGGCCGATGACAGTCTGGAGGTGCTCAACCCGGACATCACTGTCCGGGTTGCCGGCCAGGACGTGACCGTGCGCGAGTACCGGTACTTCGAAGGTCTGCGGGTCGCCGCGCTGGCCAAGCCGTTTCTGGATGCGCTGTACGCGGCATTCTCGCGTAGCGATGGCGCGCCGGATGCCGATGACATTGCGAGCCTGATTGCCGAGCACGAAGGCATCGTGATGCAGATGGTGGCGGTATCCAGCGGCCTGACGGAGCAGCAGTTGCGTGAGCTTGGGCAGGCGGATGGCGATGTGCTGACATTCGCGTGGTGGAGGGCGAATTCCGCTTTTTTTACCCAGCGCGTGCTGCGGCGCGCACTGCAGCAAAGGGTGGCAAGCATGCAGACTGGGGAGACGTTTTCGACAGCCTCGTTGCAGCCGGATACGTCCGCACCCCAGCAGACCTTGCAACCCTGACGGCGCGGCAGGTGAATCTGTTCCACCGCAAGGCCATGCGCCGACAGCGACACGAGAGGGCGGATCGCATCAATGACATGGGCACGGCCATCGAGCTGTGCTTCGGCAGCAAGCAGGCAAAGACGTTTCTGGATCGACTGATGCGGGACAGCGACTGATGGCTACGGTGAATCGCGACTTCGAGATGGTGCTGCGCGTGCGCAGCGACATGGAAGCGGCCATGAAGCGTGTTGCCGATCTGGACAAGGAGTTGACCCGGCTCGAATCGTCGGCGCGCAAGGCCGGGTCGGGCGTGACCGCTGCGGGTGCCGGGATCTCCAGACTGAGTGAGCCGATGAAGTCCGCCGGCATCTCCGCAGGCCAATACAACGCGGCCATGCGACAGCTGCCGATGCAGATGACCGACATCGTGACCAGCCTGGCCAGCGGCCAGAAGCCGTGGATGGTGGCGATCCAGCAGGGCGGCCAGCTGAAGGACTCGTTCGGTGGCGTGGTGCCTGCGGCGCGGGCGCTCGTCGGTGCGATCAACCCGGTGGCGGTAGCGGTTGGAGCGGGCGCGGCCGCCATCGGCGCAATCGCCATGGCTGCATATCAGGGCTACCAGGAAATGCAGCGCTTCGAGCGTGCGCTGATCTCGTCCGGTGGCGTTGCCGGAATCACCGGCGGGCAGCTGGCGGACATGGCTGCGCAGGTTGGCGAGGCCACCGGGCGGTACGGCGATGCGGCCGCGGCGGCAGCCGGGTTGGCGGCATCCGGCAAGGTGACCGGAGACACGCTGCAGGCGGCCACGCAGGCGGCTGTGGATCTGGCGGAGCTGACCGGACGGTCCATCGAGGACACGACGAAGCAGATCATCGCGCTGGCCGACTCGCCGACGGAGATGCTGGGCAAGCTGAATGACCAGTATGCGTTCCTGACGGTCGAAGTGTACGAGCATGTGCGATCGCTCGAAGAGCAAGGTCGCGCCGAAGACGCCGCGCGGGTCGCGGTTGAGGAATTCGCCCGCGTGCACGACCAGCGCGTGCAGGAAGCACGCGAGCGAGCGGGCTGGCTGGCGGAGGGTTGGCGCGAGCTGAAGGCTGTCATTTCAGGGGTGTGGAACGACATCCAGGACATCGGGCGCACCGATGCCGAGTACAAGCTGAAGGTGGCCCGCGAGAACCTGGCAAAGATGCAGGGGCTGGTGCAGAAGGATGCGATTTCAGCCGGGTTCGCGATGCTGAATCCCGCGGCGGCGGCGATGTTCGGTGGCGACATGGCAGCCCGTTTCGGACCCGGGAAAAGCAAGGCCCTGCAGGAAGCGCAGGCGCTGGTGGAGCTGCGGGAGAAGGAGGTCGTACTGAATGGCATGTCGGCAGCAGCCGACGCCGACCGCGCTGCAGCGAACAAGGCAGGCGTGGATGCGGCGCGAGCCATCAATGACGGACTGGATGCCAACGCCAGCAAGACCGAACGGTTGGCCGCAGCGACGGCCGAGCTGAAGCGCCAGTTCCAGGATCTGCGCGCCGCTCCCGGAAAGGCCAGCGAATTGCTGGATGGCGTTACATTCGGTGCGGATGGAAGCATTTCAGGTGGTGCTTTCGACAAGCGGATGGCGCAGCTGCAAGAGCAGTACAGGGAGCGTGGATCGCGCGGTGCAAAGGCGCGCAAGCCGGGACGAAGCGATGCCGACAGGCTGGAAGATTCTGCCCAGCGCGACATCGAGAACCTGAAGCAGCAGATCGCCATGCTGGGGCTGCTGGAGGATGGCGAAACCCGTGTCAGCGAAGCGGCACGCATGCGCTACGAGGTGACCGAGGGCAAGTACAAGGCCGTCAGCCAAGCGGCGAAGGATGCGCTGGTGTCGAACGCGCAGACGCTGGATGTGGAACGCCAGCGCATGGAGCTGGACAAGGAAATGGCCGGCGTGCACGAACGCATTGCGCAGCTGCAGGGTCGCAGTACGGAAGTGGCGCTGCAGAAGACCATCGACAAGCTGGAAGAGGCACGACAGGAAGCGCTCAAACTGGGTGATGCAGCCAAGGTCGCAGACATTGAAAAATTGATGGGGCTGGAGCGTGCGACATCGGGACTGGATGAGGTGCTGCGCAAGATGGGCGAGTTCAACGACCGGATCAGCCAACAGGAACAGCGCATCAACATCGAGCGAGAAAACGGTCTGATCAGCAGCATCGAAGCGCAGAAGCGGCTGCTTGAGCTGAGGCAGCAGGAAATCGCGTACCTGCAGCAGCAGATTCCGATGCTGGAGGCCTATGCGGCCACGCTGAGCGGGCCGATGCAAGACGATGTGATGGCGAAGTTGGACGCAATGAAAACGCGCCTTCTGGACCTGCAGACGCAGGGCAGCCTGCTGCAGAACACGTTGCGGAACACCTTCGAAAGCGGCCTGGCGACGGCACTTGAAGGTCTGGCAACCGGCACCCTGACGCTGAAGGAAGCGATGACTGGACTGATCCAGGACATGATTTCCGGCATGGCGAAGCTGGCCGCCCAGCAGCTGGCCAGTGCGGCCACGGCCAAGCTGATGGCGATGTTCATGAAGGGAGCCACCGGTGGTGGTACAGACATTGGAGAGGGAGCCGGGAAATTGCAGACGGCTGCGCTGATGACTGGCGGCGCCGGCCTTGCTGTGAAAGCGGGTGGCGATGCGGTAAAGAGCGGCGCCGAAGAACTCATGGCTGCCGCCATGACGCTGCTAATCGCCAATAGCATGGGCGGATTCGCCACGGGCGGCTACACCGGACCTGGGGGCAAGTACCAGGTGGCCGGCTACGTGCACAAGGGCGAGTATGTGCAGCCATCGGAACGGCTGCGTGAGCCCGGCGCGCTGGAATTCATGCGTGCATTCCACGCGCAAGGCATGTCGGCCATCGAGCGCTGGCAGACCGGCAGGGATTCGCTGCGCGGTATCGCGCCACCGGTGACGGCCTCCACGCCGCTGCGCTACAGCTTCGCCGAAGGCGGGCTGGCCAGCGGATCGCTGCCGGCGCCGCAGCTGAATCTGCGCTTGATCAACGCCTTCGACATCGAGGGTGCGATCGACGACTACTTCAGCAGCCCCAAGGGCGACAAGACCTACCTCAACGTGGTGGGCCGCAACGCCACGGCAACGAAAACGGTGATCAGCTGATGGCCTTCGCACAGTCCCATACCGACCAGACCGGAACGACCGGCATCGCGCACAAGGAATTCCTGCTGCGCGTGCAGTCGCTGGCCGAAGCCAACGGCTGGACCACGCTGCGCTACAAGACCGACGTGCCGGCCAGCCATGAGCTGATCCTGCAGGGCGAAGGCCTGTCCGGCGACCAGGAAATCTTCGTCGGCCTACGCACCTACGAGAGCAGCACGGCGGATTACTACAACCTGGCGGTGGCCGGATTCACAGGCTACGTCGCTGGTAATGACTGGGCCAGCCAGCCCGGCATTTTCGAGAGTGGCATCCCGGCGCACAACCAGCGCATCGACTACTGGCTGGCCGTGAATGCGCAGCGCATCGCATTCGGCCTGAAGGTCGGCACTCCGGTGTACGAAACCGGATACGTCGGCTATATCAAGCCTTTCGCCAATCCATCGCAGTACCCGTATCCGCTGGCCGTGATCGGCATGCTGGGCAGTGCATCAGCCACGCGCTACAGCGACACCGCGCACAGCGTGGGATTCAAGGGCAGCCGTGCCAACTGCAGACTGCGTTGGTTCGACGGCAGCTGGAAGCAACCGCAGACGTATCCGTGGAACAACGCGCACATCGGCGGCACCACCAGCCAGCTACGCGACACCAATGGGCAGTATCCCATCATGCCGATCCAGCTTTGCGACAGCGGCAACATCTACGGCGTGCTGGATGGGGTCGGCTACGTGAGCAATTTCAACAACACGGTGGAGTCCACCGTCTCTGCGGACGGAAGCGACTGGGTCTGCCTGCAGGATGTCGGTCGCACCAGCTTCAACGATTACGTCGCATTGAGGATGAGCTGATGGCCTACGTGACCGGACTTGCATCGTCGATGGCCGACGTGGTGACAGCTGTGCGCAACGCATGCACGGCCAATGGCTGGACGCTGGCCGGCGATGTGCTGTCCAAGGGCGTGTGCCATGCCGAGGTGAAAACGGGCACGCTCGGCACCAGCACGCTGACAGGCGGGTATTTCAGGCTGCGCGTGGCGAACGATGCATCCCTTGCCGATGCTGCGCAATACCCGGTGTATTTCGGCCCGCTGATGGATGCGGCAAATGTCTGGGCGAACTGGCAGTGGCCGGCCACCTACCACGTCCACGTGAACGAATCGCCAGACGAAGTGGTAGTGCTGGTGAATTACAACGGCGACCTGTGGGCATGGGCTGCATTTGGATCCAGCCCGGCGCCTGGCAATGCCGGGACAGGAAATTGGCATGCTGCCACGATGTCATCTACGTCGGGCCAGAAGCGCGCGAGTGCGCTGGTTTCGAGTCCGGAGGCTACGTCATCAATTGATGGAGCTTCGTGGACGCCGCTGCCCTTTTGGACAAGGGGCAGGCTTGGTCCTAGTCCTGCCTATTCGGTACATGGCGCGATCAGCAATGCCAACGGGGGGCCGCGGTGGAGCAACGGAACTGAGTCATTCGATTTCCAGGCCGATCGCACCGTGAATGCGGCCGATGCGATCAAGCCGCTGCTGTCCATGTCACCCAATGCCTGGAATTCGGAGTCGATTCTTCTTCCACTGCAGGTGATACAGGCGCGGCCTGATGCGAAGGTGTCGCTGATCAATCAGATTGTGCACTTGCGTGTGTGCCGGAACGATTACGTCATGCCCGGCCAGGTCATCACGCTTGGCACGGATCGGTGGAAGGTGTATCCCGCGTATCGGCGCAGCACCCAGAACCGCGACGGTCTGAACGGCGTGCACACCGGCACGCTGGCCATCGCCGTGCGGTACGACGGACCCTGATGGCCACACGCACCGGCCACCTCTGCGCGATGCCCAGCCACGGCGCAGATCTGCCGCCGCGCAGCGCGGGCATCATGGTGCACGGGCACCTGCAGTGGGATGTGCGCATTCGTGACGCTGCACTGCTGCACGGCGGGGGTGCTCGCACGCCGGTTCTTCCGGTCGAATCGGCCGCCGCGTCGCGGAACGGCTATCGTGCGCACAGCTACTACGACGACTTCTACAATCGCATCCACGTGCGCCCTGCGGCTCTGGCGCTGGGCAATATCGCCAGCGATCAGGACCGTGACCTGATCGTCTGGAATGCCTACGACAGCCAGTCGGTGACCATCACCGCTGCCGTATCGACGGATGCGGACATCATCGTGCAGGGTGCATTTCCGCAGGTGATTGCTCCGCTGCGCGAGGCGGTGTTCCGGGTCGGTGTCAGCACCGCCGGATCGCCCGTGATCAATGCGCAGATCACGATCACATTCGAGGGGATGGATGGACGCGTGGTTCCGGTCACCGGCAACCGCGTGCTTGCCTGGCCGGTACCGTGCGACTGGGGCAGCCGCGTGGACGAAACGCTCGAATGGAAAACCGACGTGCAGCATGCCATCAATGGATCGCGCACCGCGATTCCACTGCGCGGCGCGCCGCGCTGTGGCCTGGACTTCGACGTGATCGCTGATCGTGCCGAGCGGCGCGTGCTGGAGGCGATGCTGCACCAGTGGGCCGGCCGCACCTGGGTGCTGCCGATCTGGCCGGACGTGGAGTGGCTTTCGGAAGACCTGCCGGCAGGCGCCACCAGCGTCCCACTGCGCACTGCAGGCAGCGACCTTCATGCCGACGGCATGCTGATGCTCTGGTCGGCCGTGGATCGCTACGAGCTTGTGCGCATCGACTCGGTGCAGGCCGATGCCGTGACGCTGGCCGGTGCCACGACGCAGGCATGGCCGCGTGGCAGTCGGGCATGGCCGTGCCGCATGGCGCGGCTGGAGTCGGCGCCGACCATGCGGCGGTTGACCGACCGGCTGGTGGCGATGCGCTGCCAATTCCGCATTGATGAGCCGGCGGATTGGCCGGCAGTGCACGCCCTGCCGCTGTATGCGGGCTTTCCGGTGCTGGGCCGCGGCGATGAGTCCACCGACCCTGAAAGCGCATTCGATCGCCAGCTGGTGGTGCTGGATGGCGATGTGGGGCTGGTACACACGCACGACCCCAGCGGCCATGCGTGGCAACGCCAGTCGCATGCATGGCGGCTGTACGGCCGCGCTGAGCGCACTGCCAATCGCAGCCTGCTGTACTGGCTGCAGGGACGTGCGCAGTCGCTGTGGGTGCCCAGCTACATGGATGACCTGCAGCTTGCGCTGCCGACCACATCCATCGCCGATGCGCTGATCGTGCGCTATGCCGGCGCGTCCGCATTCTCGGCGCTGGCGCCGGGCCGGCGGCACATGCGCATTGAGCTGTGGGACGGCCGCGTGTTCCACCGGCGTGCAGCGGCCGTGGCCCGGCTTGCCGACGGCACCGAGCGGGTAGAGCTGGACACGCCGCTGGGCGATGTGCTGCAGCCTGAGCAGGTGCGGCAGATCAGCTGGATGGCGCTGTCCGCGCAGGGCAACGACCGCATCACCGTCACCCATCACGCCGACCTTGATGGTCTGGCCGATGTGCAGACCAGCTTCGTCGCCACGCCGCAGGAGGAGCCGTGACCCTGTTTGCCCGCCACGTCGAGACCTTCGACTTCTACCGCGGCAACCGCCACTGGCGCGTGACCAGCAGCGACCGGCCGGTGATCGTTGAGGGCCAAACCTATGCAGCATTGCGCGGTCTTTCACGTGGTCGGATCGTGCAGAGCGCCGAGGAAAACAAGGCCGCGCTGGAGGTCAAGGTGCCAGCGGACTTCGAGCTGCTGGATCAATTCCGGCCGTACCCGCCGACATCGCGCATCCACATCAACGTGAAGCGGATCCGCATCAGCGACGGCTTCGTCGCGCAGGCGTGGATGGGCGTGATTGCGGACGTGGATGATACCGATCCGGCCAGCGCCACCATCCGCTGCCAGACCCTGATGGCCGCCATGTCGGCCAACGGACTGCCGCACGTGTGGCAGGTGCCGTGCGGGCTGCCGCTGTACAGCGTCGGTCACGGCATGTGCAATGTCGATCGAGAGCTGCACCGCACGCCGGGCACGATTGCATCCGTCGCCGGCACCACGATCACGTCGGCCGCACTGGCCGCGCATGGCGATGCGTGGTTCAGCGGCGGATTCGTGGAGTTCGTGACGCCGCAGGATCTGGAGTATCGCTTCATCGTGTCTCAGGTGGGCGACACCGCGGTGCTTCTGACGCCGCCGCCCTTTGGCGCCGGAACGGCAGTCAGCTTCTTCCCGGGCTGCGATCACAGCATCCCGACCTGCGATTCGAAATTCGGGAACGCGCTGAACTACGGCGGCCAGCACACCATCCCTGACAAGAACGCCTTCGGCGGCGACCCGGTGTTCTGAGGAGAATGAAATGGACCCGATGACGTGGCTCTACATCATCATGCTAGTGGTGTCTCTGGTGGTCAGCATCGCCATGCGGCCGAAGCCGCAGAATGCCAAGCCGCCGGAGTTCGCCGATTTTGAGGCGCCATCGGTGGACGAAGGCCGCGAGGTGGCATGGGTTCACGGCGAGTGCTGGATTGAAGATCCCAATGTGCTGTGGTGGGGCGATCTGCGCACTACGCCGATCCGTGCGAGCGGTGGCAAATGACCGGTCGCACGCCCGTGTTGGTGACCATGCGTCACGCCCGCGCCGCCAGGCTGGATGGCAAGCCGATCAACTGCGCGCCAGGCATCTGGGCGTGGCTAGCGCGCCACGGCATCGACGCCGGCGAGCTGGTGCGCGATGGGGTGAGCAGCGATCGGCTGGAGCACATCGACGATGCCTTCGTGCAGAGGGCCGTTTCAATCGCTAGGCAGGAGGCGGCTGATGCGTGATCGCATGCTTCGTGCAGCGCTGATCCTGACGCCGGCCTCAGCCGGAATCGCATGGCTGGCCACGGGCAGCGCATGGCTGGCCACACCGGGGGTTCTGGTGGCTGCGGCGAATGCCGCGCTGATGGTGCGTAGGCGGATTCCGATGCGCATCCCATCCTTTTCCGATGCGCCGATCAGCATCGACCGACTGAGGTGGCCAGGTGGGCGGCAAGAATAAAAAACCTGTCATCGGCTACAGGCACTTCATGGGCCTGTACATGGGCGAGAGCCGCAGCAGCGACTACCTGGCCGCCGTGGATGTGGGCGGGGAAATCGCGTGGGAAGGCGAACTGTCAGGCAGCGGAAGCATCTCGATCAACAAGCCGTCGCTGTTCGGCGGAGACAAGAAGGAGGGCGGCATCGTCGGCACGCTGCGAGTGCGCCAAGGCGAGCCGACTCAGATGCCGGATGCCTACCTTCAGGCGCAGGTACCAGGACCGTGGCCGGCTGCCCGCGGCCTGTGCACGACGGTATTCGATGGGCAGATCGGCGCGATGAATCCGTACATCAAGCTGTGGAAAAAGCGCTGGGGCGGATTCACGGCCGGTTGGACTACGCCGGTGTGGCAGCCGTCGTTGTGCAAGATCGGCCGCGGCAAGAATCCGATGCACATCCTGTATCAGTGCTTTACCGACACCCGCGATGGCCTGGCGTTTTCGCCATCGGTGATCGATGAGCAGGCATGGCTGTCCGCGGCGCAGACGCTGCACGATGAGGGCTTCGGGCTGTGCCTGGCCTTCCGGCGCGCCAGCGGCATCGGCAACTACATCCGCACGATTTGCGATCATGTCGGCGGCATGTGGGCGCAGGATCCGCGCACCGGACTGATCACCTTCCGCCTTTTCCGTCCCGACTACGACGCGACGATGCTGCCGCTGCTGGACGAGTCCAGCATCATCGCGATGGACAGCTTCGAACAGCCTGCACTGGACACGACCACGAACGAGGTGACCATCGTCGGGCGGGACGTGCTGGCCAACAAAGATATCTCCGTCACGTACCAGAATCTGGCGAACGTGCAGGCGCAGGGACGCGTGATCAACACCAAGCGCCAGTATCCGGGCCTCTGGAACCGCGAGCAGTGCGCGATGGTGGCGGCACGTGATTGCGCGATTGAAAGCAGCCTGCTGGCTCGCATCAAATGCACGGTGAAGGCGGACTTCTGGGGTGTCAAGCGCGGCGACGTGTTGGCGCTGTCCTGGCAACGCAAGGGCTGGGTGCGCGTGCCGGTGCGTGTGCTGGAGGTGGACGAGGGAACGCGCACCGATAGTCGCATCGCGTTGACGCTGGCGCAGGATTTCAGCGGTGCGGCCAGTGCGGTGTACGTGGCACCCAGCCAGAGCGTGTGGACCAGGCCGGATGACACGCCCCGGCAGCTGCCGGCTCAGCGCGTATATGAGGCCACGTGGCGTGACCTGGTGCAGACGATGAGCGCGGCCGATCTTGCGCAGGTCAGTCCATTGGCCGGGTATCTCGCAGCAGTCGGGTCGGCTCCGGCCGGCGTGTCCTACGGCTACGACCTGCACACGCGCATTGCCGGCGGAGAGTATGCGCAGGTCGGCTCCGGCGAGTACGCGCCGACTGGGCTGCTGCAAGCCGCAGTCGGCATCGGCGATGTCACCTTCGAGCTGGATGCAGCGCAGGACCTGGATGGCGTGCATCCGGGAGACGAATGGATCTGCGAGTCGGAACATGGCCGGGTAGTGGCCGTGAATGCATCGGCTGCGACGATTACCGTCGCCCGCGGCTGTGTTGATTCGGTGCCGGCGGCGCACCCGGCCGGCGCTCGCGTCTGGTTCAGCGATTCGGCGGCGGCCGACCCGACGCAGTACGCGATCGGAGACACAGTGCATGCCACGCTGCTGGCGCGCACCCGCAATGGGATCTATCCGATCGACGCGGCCACTCAGCACACGCTGAGCGTGCAGGCACGGCAGGGCCGGCCGTACCCGCCCGGGTTGCTGCGGGTGGCCGGGAATGCGCAGCCCGTGAGCGTGAACAGTCCATTCGTGGTGACGTGGGCGCATCGTGATCGGCTGCTGCAGGCAGATCAGCTGATTGATCACGAGGCCGCAAGCATCGGCCCGGAGCCTGGCACGCGTTATGCGATTCGGGCACTCGACGCGGCCAACGCCGTGCTGGCCGAAAAGCTGGACATCGCCGGCACATCGGCGACAGTCGCTCTGGCGCACGCCGGCAGCGTGCGACTAGAGCTGTATGCAATCACAGATGCGGGCGCCAGCCTGCAGCGGCATGTGCGGCTGTTCGCACACGATCCGGCAGGCACGACGGTCAGCGTGATCACCGCACCGACGTGGGCACCGGACAGCTACATCCTGGACGGAGGCGCTCCCTGATGACCGAGGTCGTCGTAGCGCAGAGAATGTGGCAACGCCGGGGCACGGCGGCCGAATGGACTGCGAAAAATCCGATCATGGATGCCGGCGAAATAGGCGTCGAGTTGGGGGCCACGTCGTCCGCACCGCAGAAGTTCAAGATCGGCAACGGCGTCAGCACGTGGACGCAGCTTGCCTACGCCGGCAACGTAGATGCGACAGGCACGGTCTGGTGGTCGAGCAGCAGCGCGCCGGCGGCCGGCACGGGGGCCGTCGGAGACTTCCACCTCAACACGTCCACGGGCGACATCTACCGGAAGACGGCGGCATCGACGTGGTCGCTGCAGATGAACACCAAGGGCGCGAAGGGAGACCAAGGTACGCCAGGGGCAAAAGGCGCCGATGGTCGCAACCCAGAGTATCGGTCCAGCGCGACCCACCTGCAGTACCGCCTGATCGGCGACACGACATGGGTAGACCTATACCCGCTGGCTGACCTGAAAGGGCCGCCCGGCGAGGATGGCCAGGATGGCGCGGACGCACCGACGGCTGCGCGATCGACTCTGACGTTCAGCTCGCCGACGGGCGCGGTAGTGTCGTCGACCGTGCCGACGTTCAAGATGTCGCGCGCATTCCGGTGCGAGGGGTCAGCCCCGTTCCGCTTGCGCATCTACACCACCCGCGCCGCCAGAGACGCCGACTACGCGAGGCCCGGGGGGACGGACGCGCCGATCGGCTCCGGCCTGCTGTTCGAGTTCATCGGCATCGCAAGCATGCTGGGCGCGGACCTTCAGCCGGTGCCGACGCTCTACAACAACGAGACGCCGCCGGTCGGAGAGCTGGCCTACATTCTGGAGCCAACGACGCAGGTGGAAGTCGTCGTGACGCTCTCCGTGATGGCAATCGAACCATGACCGCAGTATCGACAAATTGGGTTCCAGCAGGCGACACCGGCGCAAAACTGTACGCCTGCACGAAAGTGATGAGCGACGCGCTGACGGAAGTCGGTTTGCTGAAAACGTCGGATACCGGGCAGATCGACCTGAGCGCGATCACTGCGATTACGCCGCCGACAACCGTGCCGATCCAAACGCCGACTGAATACGCCTATGAAATGCGGCGCCTTGAATCCGCAGGAAAGCCTACCGTCTACATCCGCGTATCGTATTGCGTGGTGGCAACCACGGCCAACGCGGCAGCGACCTACCGCGTCGCCGTGTATTTCCGTGCAGGCACTTTTACGAACGGCGCAGGCGCACTAGGCGGAACCGTCCAGGGGTACGACATGAGTACCTACGTCGCAAACTCTGGCCCGACGAGCTCCGTCAGCATGACGTTCAGCCGTAATTTGTTCGTTGCAAGCGACGGCGCAAACTACTTAACGGTAGTCAACGACCCGCAATCCGCAGCAACGACGAGTAGCGCAAAATACGCTTACATGAACTTTTTTTGCGAGCGCACCGTCGACTACCTCTCCGGTGCATACGACGGAGAGGGGTTTATTTCGGGCCACTGCGGCGTCTCTAGCCATTCGCTGTCCACGTACCAGCTGCTTAATTTCACGTCAGGAACCGCTTACTCAGCGCCGGAGGTTCCGTACCAGGTGCCCGGCAGCCTTTTCACGTCGTCCGGGGCGCTAAGCACCGCAACGATCATGCCACTGGCGGTGGTCACTCCCAACCCGAAAGGGCCAGCCATCGGGAGCGTGCTTGCATATGCGGCTGACACTACGGCAGGCGGGCAGTACGACATTGCGATGTACGGAGTCACCAGACGGTACATGGACATCGGGAACCAATTCACGGCGAGGTGGCCGTATCTGAGCGCAGCCCAGTCCCGCGCTCTTGTGAGGTTCGACTGATGGCGGTCACAGAATGGGAAGTGCTGCCGGGGCCGGGCGGACGAGTGTCGCGCGGGGCAACGCCGATCCCGCGCTGGATCACGCCGCCTTCGCCCTACGGCACGAGCATCCCTGGCAACGCGCAGGGGATCATCCCGCCTTACGGTCAGATTTTTCCGAGGGGCAAGACATAGCTACACTACCGGCCCGATGCCGTGCTCGATTGCTGCGCATGCCGGCAGCTGTGCGCGTGACGCCTCGCGATGTGTGCCATCAGCGAATGACCGGCCGCGTTCTTGCTGCTGATAGCCGGCCAAGGTCATTCCGATGGCTGCAGCCGCTGCGTGCTGGGACAGGTCGGGTCACAGCCGGTCGGCGAGATCGGCGGCGCTGGTCTCGTAGTACATCATTAAGCTGTTGATGTCCCTGTGCCCGATCACCCTGGCCAGCTCCAGCACATCCAGTTTTTTCGACAGCCGCCAGATCGCCTCCGCACGCGAATCGTGGAAGTGCAGATCGGAGATGCCAGCGGCGCGCACGGCAGCGCGGAAGATCGCGTCACGGCTCGCCGGACGCACGTCAAAGACGGTCGGTGCGTCGCGCGGAAGCGCAGAGATGATCTCGCGTGCTGCAGGAGACAGCGGCACCTCGCGCGCGTCCCCGTTTTTCGTGCGCGGCAATCTGGCGGTCTTGTCCGTCAGGTCATCCCACCGCAGGCCCAGCACCTCGCCGGAGCGCATGGCCGTCTCCAGCGAGAAAAGGAAGGCCAGACCGGTGCGCTGCGTGGTGGTGTCTGCGCGCATGACATCAAGCCCGAGCGCTAGCGTCACCCTGTCGATCTCGTCCTGGCTGATGCGCCGGCGGCGCGGTGGCGGCTGCTTTGGACGCTTGACGCCGGTCATCGGATTGACCCGGATCCAGCCCAGCTCTATGCGCGCATGCTCCAGCACGGACCGCAGCAGAGTCATCTCCCGCGCCACGCTGGCCGGCCCGACAGTCTGCAGCCGGTGGTCGCGCCATGCGCGCAGGTCGGCATCCGTGATCGCCTGCAGCTGCACGTCCGCGACGGCATGCCTGCCGAGCAGATCGAGCCGCACGCGTTCCCAGCGCTCGCCACGGTGCGTCGGTGCCACGGTGTCGGCGTAGGCTTGCATCGCATCACGCAGCGTCTTGCTCGGCAGCTTGCCGCCCTTCAGCTGCGCCTCTCGCTCCAGCGCCCAGTGCGCGGCCTGCTGCTTCGTCGGGAAGCTCGCGCTCTCCCGCTTTCCGCGCACGTAGACTTCGACGCGCCAGGTCTTCCCTCGCTTCCGGAATGTCGCCACAGCCGCCGCCCTCGCTGGCGTAGGATTTGGCGTAGAAGCGTACACGCATGCGCCATCCTGCGGCAGCTTGCGCCGTGATAGGGATAGGGCGTATGCGCAGGAAACGCCTGCAAAAACCGCATCTGCCGTGATGCGGCGCCAGCCGACACGATCCATCGTGGTGCCCAGGAGAGGACTCGAACCTCCACGGTTTTACCCGCTAGTACCTGAAACTAGTGCGTCTACCAATTCCGCCACCTGGGCAGGTGGGCGCGTATGGTGCGATGAAGCGATGGCGATGTCAATCCTTCAACACACCGCTGGCTGTACCATGCCGTCAATGAGCAAATCCAAAGACAGCGGCCCGCGGGGCGGCGGGAAAGCGGCCAGCGGCAAACGGGGCGGCTCCAGCCATCCATCCGAATCAGCACCACCCAGGAAGCGTGCAGCGAAGGCCAAACGGCCCGGCTGGCTGCCCGACACCGTTTCGGCAGCACCGCCGCGTCGCGGCAAGCCGCCAGTCATCGCGCGCGATCCGCACGGACGCCTGCTGGACCCGCACGCCAGCCGCGAGGCCGAACGTTACGCGCAACCCATCGCCAGCCGCGAAGCCATCCTGCAGTTGCTGGCCGATGCCGATGGTCCTATGGAGGCCGATGCACTGGCCGAAGCCCTCGCGCTGACCGCACCGGATCGACGCGAAGCGCTGGACAAGCGCATCGCCGCGATGCTGCGCGACGGTCAACTCCTGAAGAACCGGCGTGGCGGCTACGTGCCGGCGGCGCGGCTGGACCTGATTCCCGGCACGGTGCTGGCCAATCCCGACGGCTACGGCTTCCTGCGGCCGGACGCCGATGCACCGGCACTGGGCGACGATCTGTTCCTGCCGCCGGCGGAAATGCGCAAGGTGATGCACGGCGACCGGGTGCTGGCCAGTGTGACCGGCATGGACCGTCGTGGCCGCCGCGAGGGCGTGGTGGTGGAAGTGCTGGAACGCCGCCTGACCCGTCTGATCGGGCGCTACGCCGAGGAAGCCGGGATCAGTTTCGTGGAACCGGACGACCGCCGCGTGCAGCGCAACGTGCAGATCCCGCCCGATGCGCGCAATGGCGCGCGCAACGGCCAGCTGGTGGTGGTCGAAATCACCCGGCACCAGGATGCGCACCGGCCGCCGATCGGCCAGGTACTCGCGGTGCTGGGCGAAAAGCTGACCGCATCGCTGGCGGTGGAAGCGGCGATTCACGGGCACGACCTGCCGCACGTGTTCCCGCAGGCGGTGCTGGACGAAGCCACGGCCATTCCGCTGCAGGTGGACCCGGGCACCGCGGCCACGCGCGTGGATTTGCGCGGCGTGCCCTTGGTGACCATCGATGGCGAGGATGCGAAGGATTTCGACGACGCGGTGTGGTGCGAACCCAACCGCGACGGCTTCCGCCTGATCGTGGCGATCGCCGACGTGTCGCACTACGTGCGGCCCGGCACGCCGCTGGATGTCGAGGCACAGAACCGGGCCACGTCGGTGTACTTTCCCGGATTCGTGGTGCCGATGCTGCCGGAAACGCTGTCCAACGGCATCTGTTCGCTCAATCCGAAGGTGGACCGGCTGTGCTTCGTCTGCGACATGCAGGTGGGCCGCGACGGGCAGGTCACCGAATCGCGCTTCTACCAGGCGGTGATGAACTCGAACGCCCGCCTCACCTACACCCAGGTGTGGAACGCGATCGGCGACGGCATCCCCGACGACGACCGCGCACAGGCGCTGGCCGCCATCGGGCCGCTTCTGCCGCAGGTGCAGCGCCTGCACCAGCTGTACCAGGTGCTGGCCAAGGCGCGGGCCAAGCGGGGTGCGATCGAGTTCGAATCCTCGGAAGTGCGCTTCGTGCTGGATGCCAAGGGCGAGGTGACCCAGGCGGGCATGCTGCTGCGCAACGATGCGCACAAGCTGATCGAGGAATGCATGATCGCCGCCAACGTGCAGGCGGCACTGTTCCTGCTGGAACACGACACGCCGGCCGCGTACCGCATCCACGACAAGCCGCCGGAATCCAAGTACGCCGACCTGCTGGAGTTCCTGAAGGAATTCAAGCTGCCGATGCCGCCGTGGGCGAAAGTGCAGCCGCGCGACTTCAGCCGGCTGCTGCAGCGCATCCGCGAGCGGCCCGATGCCGCGCTGCTGGAATCGGTGCTGCTGCGCAGCCAGTCGCTGGCGGTGTACGCGCCGGACAACATCGGCCATTTCGGCCTGGCGCTGGCGGCGTATGCGCATTTCACCTCGCCGATCCGTCGTTATCCCGATCTGCTGGTGCATCGGGCCATCAAGCATGTGCTGGACAGGCGCGATCCGTCCGGCAAGGACTACACACCGCGCGAGATGACCACGCTCACCCTGCAGTGTTCCGAACGCGAGCGCCGCGCCGACGAAGCCGAGCGCGAGGTCGACGAGCGCTACCGCGCCGCATGGATGGAGCAGCACGTGGGCCGCGAATTCGACGGCGTGATCAGCGGCGTGACCAGTTTCGGCCTGTTCGTGGAATTGAACGAATCGAAGGTGAACGGACTGGTGCACGTGACACAGCTGCCCAACGACTACTACCATTTCGATCCGGTGCGCAAGACGCTGACCGGCGAGCGCCGTGGCCGCGAATACCGGCTGGGCGATGCAGTGCGCATCGTGGTGCTGAAGGCCAGCCTGGAGGACCGCAAGATCGATTTCCGCCTGGTCGATGCGGCCGGCGGCAGCGATGCCGGCACGGTCAAGCCGCAGCCGGAACGCGGCAAGCCGGCCAAGCGCCGCAAGCAGCCGTACTGAGCCCCGGCATCGGGCACAATGGCCGGATGAGCAAAGATTCCCCTTGGGTGGCCGGCATCCACGCCGTGGCGGCCGCCATCGCCAACGATCCCGAACACGTGCGCGAGGTGCTGCTGGAAGCGGGTTCGAAGAATCCACGCTTGGGCGAGCTGGACGATGCCGCGCGGCGGGCCGGCATCCCGGTCCGTCGCGTGACCGCACAGGCGCTGGATGGCGTGGCCGGCGGCCTGCGGCACCAGGGGGCGGTGGCGCGCTATGCCGCCGCGCGCACCTGGGATGAATCCGAATTGCCCGACATCGTCGAGCAGGCGCAGGGCCACGCGTTGCTGCTGGTGCTGGATGGCGTGCAGGACCCGCACAATCTGGGCGCCTGCCTGCGCAGCGCGGCTGCGGCCGGCGTGCATGCGGTGGTCATTCCCAAGGACAAGGCCGTGCAGCTGACGGCTACCGTGCGGAAGACCGCCGCCGGTGCCGCCGACAGGATCCCGGTGGTCCGGGTCACCAACCTGTCGCGTTGCCTGCGCGACCTGAAAGCGCTGGGCGTGTGGCTGTACGGACTGGCCGGCGACGCCGATACCTCGCTGTATGCCACCGACCTGCGCGGCAACGTGGCGCTGGTGCTGGGTGGCGAAGGCGATGGACTGCGCCGCCTGACCCGCGAGCAGTGCGATGGCCTGCTGGCCATTCCGATGCCGGGTGCTGCCGCCCACGCCGCGGTGGAAAGCCTAAATGTGTCGGTGGCCACCGGCGTGGTGCTGTTCGAAGCGGTGCGACAGCGCGTCGCTGGCTGATCAGCCGTCAGCCGTTGCCGCGTCGCCGACGGCACCCAGGCTGCCCCAGCGATTGGCGATGGTGCAGAACAGCTGCGCGGTCTGCTCGGCGTCGTACAGGGCCGAATGCGCCTGTTCGCTGTCCCAGGGCAGGCCGGCGGCGTGCAGTGCGCGCGCCAGTACGGTCTGGCCGAATGCCACGCCGGCCAGCGTGACCGTGTCGAACACGCTGAAGGGGTGAAACGGGTTGCGCTTGTGGCCGCAGCGGGCCACCGCCGCATTGAGGAAATTCAGGTCGAAATGCGCGTTGTGGCCCACCAGGATGGCGCGTTGGCATTGGTGCTTGTTCACCGCGGCGCGCACCGTGGCGAACACGTGGTCCAGCGCGGCGCGCTCCGGCTTGGCAAGGCGGAACGGGTGATCCAGGCGGATGCCGGTCACTTCCAGCGATTTCGGGTCGATGTCGGTGCCCGGTGCCGGCTCCAGATGCGCGTTGGCGCTGTCGCCGCACACGTAGCGGCCTTCGGCGTCCAGGTCGATGGGCACCACGGCGATTTCCAGCAATGCGTGGCGATTCCAGTCGAAACCGCCGGTTTCCACGTCCACCACCACGGGCAGATAGCCGCGGAAGCGGTGTTTCATGGGCACGATGGCGGGTGTGGTGGCAGGCGCGGGGGTCAGGATCGACATCCGCAACAGGGTAGCAGAGTGCCGTTTGCGGCCGGCACTAGACGCGGGTGCCGAGCAGCGTGCCTTCATCGTAAAGCCGCTGCAGCATGGACGCGCCTTCGTGCAGGAATCCGTCGCTTTCCGCTGCCGCGGCCTCGCGCGCGAGTCGCTGCAACGCATGCTGTCCACTGTGCTCACCATCTTCCAGCAGCTGCAGCAGCCGGAACACCAGCGGGGACAGCTCCGAAAACCGCACGCGGCCATCGGCACCACGCCGTGCCAGCAGCAGCGTCGGTCGTGCAGGCATCGCATCCGGCTGCCAGTGTGGCCCGATCTGGTGCACCGGCCATTGGTAGGCGAGCGGCCATGCCAGCGGCGACACCAGAGGCACGCCTTCCAGCAGGTCACCATCGGTCGCGTGCGGCGGCAGTGGTTCATCACTGATCTGCAGCGCCAGTTCCACCCATTCGTAATGGGCCAGTTCCGGCAGCCACGGCGGCTGCGGCACGTCACGCTGCTGCAGCCAGTCGATCAGCTCCCGGCCGATCTGCGGAAACAGCGGCGTGTGTGCGGCGTGTTCGGCATAGAAGGCCTGCACCAGCGCGTGCCAGGCCACATCGCCCAACGTGGTCCGGATCACCGGGAAGTTGCTGCCCAGCAGGCCGAGGATGTTGTTGGAGAACAGCCGGCGATACACCGCCAGACGGTCATCTGCCAGTCCATCGGGTGCGGGATGCCGCCGCGGGTCGCGCAGGTGGTTGGCGAAGGCGCGTTGCTGCGCGTGCAGGACGGACATGTCGGTCATGCCGATATCCGGGCAGCCGGCGGTGCCGAGGATGCCATCGCGCTGCGCTGCAGCTGGCGGATGCGCTCCACTTCGTCCAGCAGCACCGGCAGCGGCGGGAAGTGGCTGTCGCGCTCCAGCAGGGTGGGGCGCACGCCGTGCAGCGCATAGGCCTGTTCCAGCAGCGCCCAGACCGGATCGATCACCGCCGCGCCGTGGGTGTCGATCTTCAGATGCGGAGCCTGATCCAGATGCCCGGCGATGTGGTAACTGACGACGCGTTCCGAAGGCAGGTTTCGCAGAAATGCCGCAGCATCGTAGCCATGGTTGACCGCATTGACATAGATGTTGTTCACGTCCAGCAGCAGGTCGCAATCGGCTGCGTCCAGCACCGCACAGACGAACGCGATCTCCGGCATCGCCTGCCACGGGGCCAGGTAGTAGCTCACGTTCTCCACCGCGATGCGGCGCTGCAGGCTGTCCTGCACCTGGCGGATGCGGTCGGCCACGTACTGCACGGCCGCAGGGGTGAAGGGCAGCGGCATCAGGTCGTACAGATGACCATCAGCGCTGCAGTAGCTCAGGTGCTCGCTGTACAGCGCCACCCGATGCTGCTCCAGAAAGCGACGTGTCTGCTGCAGCAGGTCGGCATCCAGCGGATCGGGGCCGCCCAGCGACAGCGACAGACCGTGGCAGCTCAATGGATACCTGGCGGACAATTCCGCCAGCGCATCGCCCAACCGGCCACCCACGCCGATCCAGTTGTCCGGCGCGCATTCCAGGAAATCGAAGGCACCGGTGGGTGCCTGCCGCAGCGCATCCAGCAAGGCCCGGCGCAGGCCGAGCCCGGCGCTGGCGTCGGGCAATGGACGCGGATCATCCATCAGCAGCCCCGCATCCGGTCACGTGCTCCGAAAGCGGGGGCGATCCCGTTGCAGATTCAGAGACTGCCGCCGCAGGCACCTTCTGCACCGCATTTGCCTTCGCCGCACTTGCCTTCGGTGGCGGCCTTGGCATCGGCGGGATCTTTCGTGTCGGCATCCTTGGGCTTGGTGTCTTCAGCACCACACTTGCCTTCAGCGCCACACTTGCCCTCGGCGCCACACTTGCCCTCGGCGCCACACTTGCCCTCGGCGCCACACTTGCCTTCACCGTCCTGCTTGCCGGTGGCGGCTTTTTCATTGGCGTGATGGCTGTCCATCTCGGCTTGGGTCATGAAGCCGTCGCCGTCCAGGTCATGGGCAGCGAAGCGATCATCCTTGCCGCCATGTGCGGCCGCGAATTCGGCCTTCGACACCTTGCCGTCCTTGTCGGTGTCCATCGAGGCCACCCCGCAGCTGCCTTCGACGTGCTTGGCAGGGGCCGCGTGTTCGGTCTTGCCCTTTTCATGGGTGGCGGCCGCCTGCATGTAGCCGCCGGCCAGCGGCTGCATGGCGAAGGCGCTGCCGGTCAGCAGCAGGCCGCCGGTCAGGGTGGCGCCCAGCACGGCTTTGGTTGATTTTGAAGCCTGTTTCATGATCGAGAATCCTGAACGGGAACGGGAATGTCCGCGTGCATCCTACAGCCCGCGCCGCTCCATCGGTACGTTGCGGGATACATCGTTCAGCTGCGTGTTCGCGGCAGGTTGGGTGCTGATCTGGCAAGCTGGACAGCCGATTCGCATCCACAATGCCTTCATGACCGATTCCGCTTCCTCGCTGGACCTCGCCCGCAGCCGCCTGCTGCTGCCCGCCGCACTCGACACCGGCGCGCTGGATCGGGCGTTTTCGCACCTGCTGGGGCCGGGCATCGACTTCGGCGATCTGTACTTCCAGCATGCGCGGCGCGAAAGCTGGACGGTGGAGGACGGCATCGTCAAGGACGGCGCGCACAGCATCGAACAGGGCGTGGGAGTGCGCGCGATCAGCGGCGAGAAGACCGGGTTCGCTTATTCCGACGACATCGATGCGCAGGCCCTTCTGGCCGCATCCGGTACCGCGCGTGCCATCGCCCGCGACGGCCGCAGCCTGGCGCCGCAGGCGCTGGCCGGCCGCACGCCGCAGCCGTTGTATCCGTCGCAGGACCCCATCGATGCCATGGACAATGCGATCAAGGTGGAAGCGCTGCGCCGCATCGATCGTCTGCTGCGCGGTGCCGATCCGCGCGTGCAGCAGGTGATGGTGAGCCTGACCGGCGGCGTGGACACGATTCTGGTGGCCAACAGCACCGGCGTGCTGGCCGGCGACGTGCGCCCGCTGGTGCGGATGAACATCCAGGTGATCGTGGAGCAGAACGGTCGGCGCGAATCCGGGTATGCCGGGTTCGGCGGGCGCTACGGCTATACCGAACTGCTGGGCAACGACCAGCCGGAGCGCTTCGCCCGCGAAGCGCTGCGCCAGGCGCTGGTGAATCTGGAAGCGGTGGATGCCCCCGCGGGCGTGATGCCGGTGGTGCTGGGCAACGGCTGGCCCGGCGTGCTGCTGCATGAGGCGGTCGGGCACGGGCTGGAAGGTGACTTCAACCGCAAGGGCACCAGCACCTACTCCGGTCGCATGGGCCAGCGCGTGGCTGCGCCGGGAGTGACCATCGTCGATGACGGCACGTTGCCCGGACGGCGTGGTTCGCTGACCATCGACGACGAGGGCACGCCGACCCGCAGCACCGTGCTGATCGAGGATGGCGTGCTGACCGGGTACATGCAGGACGCGCTGAACGCCCGGCTGATGGGCGTGGCACCCACCGGCAACGGTCGCCGCGAATCCTTCGCGCACCTGGTGATGCCGCGCATGACCAACACCTACATGCTGGCCGGCCCGCACGACCGCGAGGAGATGATCCGGTCGGTGAAGAAGGGCTTGTACGCGGTCAATTTCGGCGGCGGGCAGGTGGATATCACCAGCGGCAAGTACGTGTTCTCGGCCACCGAGGCCTATCTGATCGAGGACGGCCGGATCACCGTGCCGGTGAAGGGTGCCACGTTGATCGGCAACGGTCCGGAGACCATGCAGAAGGTGGCGATGATCGGCAACGATCTGGCCCTGGACGACGGCGTGGGCACCTGCGGCAAGGATGGCCAGTCGGTACCGGTGGGCGTGGGCCAGCCGTCGCTGCTGATCAGTGCGCTGACGGTCGGCGGCACCCGCGCGGGTTGATCAAACGTGTGCGTCGTCCTGATCGTCATCCTTATCGTGCTCGGCGTCGTCCGCAATGGAATCGGTGTTGTCGGCATCGTCACCGGACGAAGCCGCATCGCCACCCAGCAGCTCGCGCAGGGTGCGGAACAACTGCCGATAGGCACGAGGCGGCTTGCTGCGGGCGCGTTCCTCGGCGGTGTTGCGCAGCAGCTGGCGCAGCTGCTGGCGATCGGCCTGCGGGCAGGCATCCAGCAGTTCGGCCAGCGCGTCGTCGCCCTCGTCCAGCAGGCGGTCGCGCCAGCGCTCGGCCCGATGCAGCAGCGCGGTTTCCTGCCGCGCGGCCTCGCCGTCCTTGCTCAGCGCGTCGCGCACCGCTTCCAGCATGGCATCGTCCTCGCGCCGCAGCTGCTTGGCCACGTAGGCGATCTGCCGCTTGCGGGCCACGTGCGCGGTGATGCGCCGGGTCTGCAGGAACAACGGCAGCAGATGCTCGGGCAGCGGGAGGCGCCCCAGCTGGGCATCGCTCAACTCGGCCAGTTGCTGTGCCAGCGCCAGCACGTCCAGCGCCTGCCGGCGCTGTTCGCTGCGGCTGGGACTGTGGAATTCGCCGGAATCCGGATCTCGTCCTCTCATCCCAACAGGATAGGCCATTGAACGTCATTGCATCCGATCACGCTGCCACCCTGGCCGCAGACGACAGCCCGCAGCGGCTGGAACGGCTGGCGACGCTGTCGCAACAGCTGCTGGAGCGTGCCCGCGCGCAGGGGGCCACCCAGGCCGAAGTGGCCTGCAGCGAGGATCGCGGCCTCAGCGTGAACGTGCGCATGGGTGCGGTGGAAACGGTGGAATCCACCCGCGATCGCGGCATTGCCGTCACCGTGTACGTGGGCCAGCGCAAGGGCAGTGCCAGCACCGCCGACCTGCGCGAATCCAGCCTGGAGGCCACGGTGGCGCAGGCCATCGCGATTGCCAGGCACACCGAGAACGATCCGGCTGCCGGCCTGGCCGACGCCGAGCGCATGGCCACCCAGCCACGCGATTTCGACAGTTGGCATCCGTGGGCATTGGATGCCGATGCCGCCGTGGACTTGGCGCTGGCCTGCGAACAGGCCGGGCGCGATGCCGATGGCCGGGTGGAAAACTCCGATGGCGCGTCGGTCGGCAGCAGCCAGGCGCTGGGCGTGTATGCCAATTCGCATGGCTTCGTCGGCCATCAGCGGCACACCCAGCACAGCATCAGTTGCGCACTCATCGCCGGTCGCGGCGAGGCCATGCAGCGCGACGGCTGGTACACTGTGGGCTTGGCCGCCACCGATCTGGAGGATGCCGCTGCGGTCGGTCGCCACGCCGCGCAACGCACCGTGGCGCGGCTCGATCCGCGACAGCTGCCCACCGGCACCTTGCCGGTGCTGTTCAGTGCCGAGGTGGCGCGTTCGCTGATCGGCCATCTGATCGCGGCAGTATCGGGCGGTGCCCTGTATCGCAAGGCCAGCTTCCTGCTGGACGCAGCGGGTACGCAGCTGTTCCCCGCCTGGATGACGATCCAGGAAGATCCCTTTTTGCCGCGCGGGCTGCGTTCGGCCTGGTTCGATGGCGACGGCGTGGCGACCCGGCCATCGGCATTGGTTGCCGATGGGGTACTGCAGCGCTACGTGCTGGGTACCTACTCGGCACGCAAGCTGGGCCTGCAGAGCACCGGCAATGCCGGCGGCGTGCACAACCTGCTGGTGGGCGCGAACGCCGAGGGGCTGGACGCGTTGATCGCCGGCCAGTCGCGGGCACTGCTGGTCACCGAATTGATGGGGCAGGGCGTGAATCCGGTCACCGGCGATTACTCGCGCGGCGCGGCTGGATTCCTGATCGAACGGGGCGCCATCAGCCATCCGGTGGACGGCATCACCATCGCCGGCAACCTGCGTGACATGTTCCGCGCCATCGAAGCCGTGGGCGCAGACGTGGATCCGCGTTCGCACCTCCGCACCGGCGCGATCCTGATCGGCGGCATGACGATTGCCGGCGCGCAATAACGCATGAAAGGCAGCTGAATTCGGTTAAACTGCTCCCCGCAGCAACGTCCCTGCGCCCACTTCACGACACGGAGCCACCATGAGCGATCCAAACCCCTCCTTTCCACCAGCCGTGGAAGACTCCGCCAGCCAGGACGATCGCACCATGGCGATGCTGACGCATCTTTCCGGCATCCTGCTGGGCTTCATCGTGCCTCTCATCATCTGGCTGGTGAACAAGGACAATCCCTCGAAGGGGTTCCTGAACGACCAGTCGAAGGAAGCGCTGAACTTCCAGATCACGCTGCTGTTTGTGTACATCATCGGCATCATTCTGTCGATCATCCTGATCGGCGCGCTGATCAACATGGTGGCCTGGGTTGCGTGTCTGGTGCTGTCTATCATCGCCGGGTTGAAGGCGAAGGAAGGCATCGCCTACCGTTATCCGTTCGCGATTCGCCTGATCAAGTAATCCATCGGTCATGTCGACGACTGCAGCGGCCCGGCACTGTCCGGGCCGCTGCCGTTTGACCCGCGGCGTTCAATGGTCGCGCTGCACCACGATGCGTGCCAGTTCCCGCAAGGGGTCGCTTTCCGTGCCCAGTCCGTCCAAGGCCTCCTGCATGGCTTCGGCCAGTTGCTGCAGGCGCAGTTCCGATGCCACCACACCGATCAGCGCCGGGAACGTGGCCTTGTTGTCGGCCTGGTCCTTGCCTGCGGTCTTGCCGATGGCCTCGGCATGGCCCTGCACGTCCAACAGGTCGTCCCGGATCTGGAACGCCAGACCCAGGTCGGCGGCGAAGCGGTCCAGCTGCGCCTGCTGCTGTTCGTCCGCGCCGGCGGCCAGTGCGCCGATGCGGACCGAGGCGCGCAGCAGGGCGCCGGTCTTGCCGGCATGCAATCGCTCCAGCGCCGGCAGCGTGGTGCGATCACCGGTCCCGGTGGCGGCGATGTCCAATGCTTGGCCGCCACACATGCCGGCCGCGCCGGCCGCCCCGGCCAGTTCGGCCACCATCGCCACGCGGATGCCGGCATCGAAGGCGCTTGCAGCCAGCAATTCGAACGCCAACGCCTGCAAGGCATCCCCGGCCAGGATGGCGATGGCTTCGTCGAAGGCCACGTGCACCGTCGGTTGGCCGCGGCGCAGCACGTCGTTGTCCATGGCCGGCAGGTCGTCGTGCACCAGCGAGTAGGCGTGGATCAGCTCCAGCGCGGCACCGGGCACATCCACGGCATCGGCATCGCCACCCAGGGCGTACGCGGTGGCACAGGCCAGCAGCGGACGCATGCGCTTGCCTCCCAGCAGCACGGCATGGCGCATGGCAGCATGCAACTGCTGCGGTGATTGCGTGGCTGCCGGCAAAGCCGCATCCAGCGCGGCATCGATGCGCGTCCGCCACCGTGCCAGCAGGGCGCCGACTGGGTCGGGATCAGACATCGTCGACGGCTGGATGGCCCGGTTCGGGGAAGGATCGGACGAAGGCCGGATCCTGCGGGTCGCTGAGCAGGCGAACGCGCAACTCCGCCTGTTCCAGTGCCGCCTGGCAGCGTCGGTACAGTCCCACGCCGCGCTCGTAGGCCGCCAGCGAATCGTCCAGGCTCATCTCGCCGCTTTCCATGCGCTCCACCAGCGCTTCCAGCTGCTCCAACGAGGCTTCGAAATCCGCCACGGGCGAGGGATCGGTTTCTGATGCGGGCTGTTTTCTCGGCATGCTGGCAGTGTAGCGCAGCGCGACGTCGTGACTTGCCATGCACCGGATGCCCTTCAGGCCGGTAGCGGCTCGGCACGATGTCGGGACGCCCGCGACGTCCGGCAAGGGTGTTGTAATCTGTCGACTGTCCGGTGCCCGCGGTCCTGCCGATGCGGCATCCGTTCGCAGCGATCGGCAACCGGTCACCGGGCCGGCGAACGTCTCCGTCCCTTGTCGATCCGGTGCCGAATGCTCAACCTGCTGCGCTATCTTCCCTATCTGCTGACGTGCCTGACGCTGATCGTGTCGGTAGCGATGCTGGCGCGCGGTCTGCGCGACTGGGCATGGGTGCTGCTGGTCGCAACGCCATTGGCCGCACTGGGGACCTGGGACATCCTGCAGCGCCGCAGCACCTTGCGCCGCAATTATCCGTTGCTGGCGTATTTCCGCTTTGCGCTGGAAGGCAGCGGCGTGGCGATCCGCCAGTACCTGATCGAACGCGATACCGAACAGGTGCCGTTTTCGCGCAACCAGCGCTCGCTGGTGTACCAGCGTGCCAAGCACGTGCGCGACACCATCCCGTTCGGCAGCCAGCTGGACCCCTACGGCACCGATTACGAATGGATCAACCATTCGATGATGCCGTCGCAGGCGCACGACACAGACTATCGGGTCACGATCGGTGCCGGACATGCGCAGCCGTATTCGGCCAGCGTGTTCAACATTTCGGCGATGAGTTTCGGGTCGCTGTCGGCCAATGCCATCCGTGCGTTGAACAAGGGCGCGAAACTGGGCGGTTTTTACCACGACACCGGCGAGGGCTCGATTTCCCCGTACCACCGTGAACACGGCGGCGATCTGGTGTGGGAAATCGGTTCCGGCTATTTCGGCTGCCGCGATGCCGACGGCGGTTTCGACGAGGCGCTGTTCGCGGCCAATGCCGCCGATCCGCAAGTGAAGATGGTGGAATTGAAGCTGTCGCAGGGTGCCAAGCCCGGCCATGGCGGCATGCTGCCGGCAGCCAAGGTCACGGCCGAGATCGCCGCGACCCGGCATGTGACGATGGGCGTGGACTGCATTTCGCCGGCCCGGCACAGCGCGTTTTCCACCCCGCTGGGCCTGCTGCAGTTCGTGGATCGCATGCGCAGCCTGTCCGGCGGCAAGCCGGCCGGGTTCAAGCTGGCGCTGGGCCATCCGTGGGAATGGTTCGCGATCGCCAAGGCCATGCAGGAATCGGGACTGCTGCCGGATTTCATCGTGATCGACGGCGCCGAAGGCGGCACCGGCGCGGCGCCGGCCGAATTCATCGACCATGTGGGCATTCCCATGCACGAAGGCCTGCTGCTGGTGCACAACACGCTGGTCGGCCTGGGCATTCGCGAGCAGGTGAAGCTGGGTGCGGCAGGCCGCATCGTCAGCGCGTTCGACATCGCCCGAACCATGGCGCTGGGCGCGGACTGGTGCAATGCCGCGCGCGGTTTCATGTTCGCCCTGGGCTGCATCCAGTCGCAGTCGTGCCACACCGACCACTGCCCGACCGGCGTGGCCACCCAGGATCCGCGTCGCTGGCGCAAACTCGACGTCCAGGACAAGGGCATGCGCGTGCACCAGTTCCACCGCAACACGCTGCATGCCCTGCACGACCTGCTGTGCGCGGCCGGATTGACCGATCCTGCGCAGCTGGGTCCGGAACACATCCTGCGGCGGCTCTCGCCGATCGAGATCCGCTCGCTGCGCGAGCTGTACCCGCGCGTGCATCCGGGCGAACTGCTCGACGGCGGCGTGCCCGACCACGCCGTGTTCCGCGCCTACTGGCCGCAGGCGCGGCCGGATTCGTTCGAGCCGCCGGCCAGCGTGGCCAACCTGCGGTTGAGCAAGGCGGTATAGGCCGAAGCGTCAGTCCAGCAGGTCCAGCACCCGCTCCGGCGGACGGCCGATCACCGCACGGTCGCCGCGGATGTACACCGGCCGCTCGATCAGGCGCGGGTGGGCCACCATGGCATGGATCAGTGCCGCATCTTCCAGCGCGGCATCGGCCAGATCCAGTTCGCGATAGGCCTCCTCGCCGGTGCGCAGCAACTGGCGGGCCGGCAGGGCCAGTTTCGCCAGGGTGTCGCGCAGCGTGGCGGCGTCCAGCCGGCCATCCAGATAATCCACCAGCTGCGGCTGCATGCCGCGCGCCTGCAGCAGGGCCAGTGCCTCGCGCGATTTGGAACAGCGCGGGTTGTGCCAGTAACTGCCGTGGTTCATGGTTCCAGGGTGATGCGTGCGGAATGCGCCAGCATACGCGCAGCAGCCGGTTCATGCCGGATTGGGATTTCCGGTGCGGGCGTCGCTACACTGTCGAGGCCTGCATCGGTTGATGCGCCAATGCCTGCCGACGTGTCGTTCCGCCTGCCCGCGTGCCTTCTGATGATCGGTTGCCTGCTCGCCGGATGCGCAGGCGATCCGCAGCCGGACGCATCGGCATCGGCCAACGGCAAGACCATGGCCGACGGCAGCGGTGCCATCAGCGTGGCGCGCATGTCGGCGCCAAGCGCGCAGGGGCCGGAGCAGGACATGCTGGCCGGCACCAATTGGAGCGATGCGACGGTCGGGGCCGGACAGGCCTGGATCAGCTGCGATGCCGACTACACCGGCGCCGGTGGCGACGGCCGCAAGCTGAAGGATCTGCAGTTCTTCAACGTGCTGGATGCGATCGATCCGTGCCGTTCCGCCGGCGTGGTGCGGCTGCGCTACCAGGGCAAGATCGATGCCGGTTTCGCCGACGTGGTCGAGCGCGTGGCGGCGATGGCCGAGCGCATGGAAATCGGCCGCCGCATTCTGGATCTGGATTCGGCCGGGGGTCATGTGGAAGACGCCATCCGCGCCGGCGATGCCATCGGCCAGAGCCAGTGGACGCTGTGGGTGCGCGAAGGGTCGGTGTGCCACAGTGCCTGCGTGCTGATCCTGGCGGCCGGCGACAACCGGCTGATTTCGGGGGCCGTGGGCATCCATCGCATGATCCGGATGAACTCCACCGCCAGCACCCGGCGCGAGTTGAACGATGAACTGCGCGCGGTGCATGGCCAGTTGTCGGATTACCTGCAGCGCAACGGTGCCGCGGTCACCATCGCCGACCTGATGATGACCGTGCCCAGCCGCAAGCTGCGCATGCTGACCCACCAGGAACTGCAGAGTTTCGGCTTGAACGGCGCCAATGCGGTGCAGCAGGATCTGGAGCGCATCCGCCTGGCGCGCAAGTGCGGCAGCGATTTCCTGTCCCGCCGCGAAGGGTTCCAGCGCGAATTCGAAAGCCAGTGCCTGGCGCCCGGCACCGCGGTGGACGCCATGAACCATTGCGCGCAGCGTCTGCATGACCGTTTCGGGTTTCCCGACGCGGGGTGCCCGGACGATGGTCCGATGGCCGAGATCGATGCCACATTCGCTACCGAGGCGGCTCCGGCGGCACCGCTGGCCGCGCAGTCGGAGCAGGCGCCGCCCGGCCCGGCCGAACCGGCCAAGGCCGGCGACAGGCAACCTGAATCCGAACCTGTCGAGCCGGCGGCAGTCGGTCGCTGAGCCACGGAACGCCCGCATCTTCGCTAAGATGCCGATTCGATTTCAACGCCAGACCGGACCATCATGACCACGCTGCCTCGTTCCCTGTTTCTCGTCTGCCTGCTGCTGGGATGCGCACTGCCTGACGTGATGGCCCAGCAGGCGCAGCCAGCCGCCACACCCCGTCAAGCCGCGCAGCCGCCTGCGGCAACGCAGGCCCCGGCACTCACACCGGAACAGCAGGCCGCATTGGCCAATCAGGATGCGGACATGACTGCGGCTGCAACGCAGGTGCGCACGCTGATCGACGGCAAGCGTGCCGGCGAAGTGTGGGATGGCGCGTCCGCGGTGATGAAGCGCTCGGTCAGCCGCGACGATTTCGTCCGCCAGCTCGGTGTCGATCGGCAGCGCCTGGGTGCCGTGCAATCGCGCGGCGCGGCGGTGGTGTCGCGTGCCCAGTTCCCGGCGGGTGCACAGGTGCCCGAAGGCCTGTACATCAGCGTGGCCACGCCCACGCGATTCACCGGCAACCAGCAGCCGGTGCGCGAACTGGTCTCGTTCCGGCTGGACGAGGACCGGGTATGGCGGGTGTCCGGCTATTCGGTGCGCTGAATCGGGACAGCCCCGGATGTCACAGCGCCAACGACGCCATCTGCAGCAACAACTCGAAGCCATCGCCCTGACGGCGCCGCAGGTCGTGCTGCATCGCACGCAACGCAGCTGGCAGGCATGGCACGACGGCAACCCCGGCATCCTGGGCGAATGGTGGATGATGGGAGCCGAAAAATGGCTGGCCATGCAGGAAGCCGCTTGGGGCATGGCCTTCGATTCCATGCAGCTGCAGAACAACTGGTGGATGGGCGCGTGGACAGATCCATCGGTTTCGGTGAGGCCGGATCGGGTGCTGGATGAATGGACATCCGGCTGGATCCGGGTGGCGAACAAGGGTATCGCGCCGGTGCGCAAGCGCGTGCAGCGCAATCTGCGCAAGCTGCGTGCGCAGTCCGCACCGGCAAGATCGTCGCGTTCGCGCTGAACGCGGCGTTCAATCAGTGATGTCCCTGGCCTCGGCCACGGCCAGCAGTTCGGCATGCTCCACCCGGCGCGGCCTGCTCAGCAGCGGATGCAGCAGCACGGCGCCCAGCAGGATCGCCACACCGGCGTAGAACATCGTGGTCAGGTCGTGCTGCTCGTTCAGCAGCAGCATCGCCAGCACGATGGCATATACCGGTTCCAGATTCACCGCCAGCTGCGCGGAAAAGGCGCTCATGTGGCGCAGTGCCACCAGCGACAGCGCGAACGGAAACAGCGTGCAGGCCACCGCCAGCAGCGCCAGATACAGCAGGTCGCGTGCGGAGGGGAGGCTCAGCAGATCGCCGGCAAATGCCGGGAACAGCAGCGGCATCAGCGGTGCCAACGCGGTCAGCAGCAGGGTGCCGGCACCCAGTTCCAGTGCCGTCACGGCCAGCGGATCGGCATCCGTGGCCAGGCGCTTGTTCAGGGATGAAAACACCGCCACCAACAATGCCGACAGTGCCCCCACCGCGATGCCCAGGCGCATGTCGGGCGACACGCCGCCCACCACCAGCGCCACCCCAGGCAATACCGCGATACCCAAGGCCAGATCGCGCCAGGAAAACGGCCGCTGCGCCAGACGCGGTTCCAGCAGCGCCGTGAACACGGTGGCCAGCGCCATGCAGGTGGCACCCACCGAGGCATTGGACAGCTTGATCGATCCGTAGAACGTCAGCCAGTGCAACGCCACCAGCATGCCGATGCCGGCATAGGCCAGGATGCGGCGCGGTGGCAACCGGCGCAGGCTGCGCCAGACCCGCGGCAGCAGCGCCAATGCGCCGCACACCAGCAGCATCCGCCACCACACCAGCGGCAGCGCGGGCAGGGTGATCAGCTTGCCGAAAATCGCGGTGAAGCCCCACAGCAGCACGCACAGGTGGATCTGCAACTGGGCGCGGGTGTTGTCTGTCAGTGGCATGGGAGCGAAGGCGAGCGAAGCGGCATCATCATCATGCTGGCTGCACATCGACATGCGTGTGGATGGGGAACGGGCGCAACGCGTCCAGGCAGTCGTCCAGCGTGAACAGGTCCAGGCAGGGCACGGCGCCGGCCCCGGGCAGCTGCCCGCGGGCCAGCTTGCGGGCCAGCACCACCGCAGGCGTGGCGGGAATCTGCGGGCCGCTGCCGGCGTCGGCCACGATGCGCCAGCGCAGCGTCAAGGGTCGGCCTGCCGCATCCAGACCACGCAGATCGATCAGCATCACGCCGGTGTCGCTGCCGGCCCGCAACCAGCGGTTGCTGAGACGCAGCAATGGCGCGGCCCAGGGTTGCATGCTCGGCAGCAGCTTCCCGCGCACCAGCCAGCTGGCCGCCCACAGCCCCAGATGCATGCGGCGCAATTCCAGCCCGGCGCGGAAGTCGCAGTGGCGCAACGAGGGATGCCGCTGCGGCAGAATCGCCAAGTCGGGCACCTCGCAGCGCGCGAACCAGCGCGTGCCGCAACCGGGAATCTGCATGCGTCGCAGCGACTGCCAGCCGATCACCGGCTGCCACTGGCCATCGATCAAGGCCGGATACGGTTTGCCCACGTAGCCGAGAATCGCGCGGGTGGTGGCCAGGCCGCGTTCGGTGCGGTTGCCCGGGCTGATGGCCGATTCCACCGCATCCAGTCGCGAAAACCGTGGCAGCAGTGCTGCGATTACCGCCGCCGACAGCCCGGGAACGCTGCTGGCACCGGCAATCGCCCAGCGCCCGCACGATGTGGCGAGTGCATCGATCGCACCGATGCCGGCCACGAACTGGCGGCCGTCGGCCAAGTCCACGTAATGCGCGCCGGCACGCAGCGCGGCTTCGGCTACGTGGTAATCCTGTCCCTGGAACGGTCCGGCGGTGTGGATCACCAATTGCGGTGCCAGTGCCTGCAGACGTACCGGCAGGTCGGCTGCGCTCACATCGACCGTGGCGGTCTGCACACCGCCATCGGGATGCGCCGCCGTCAGCGCATCGGCCAGCGTGGCCAGCGCCGCCGCGTCTCGACCTGCCACGATCAGCTGGATCACCACATCGCCAGCCAGTTCGGCAGCGATGCGGCGACCGAATTGGCCAGTAGCACCGATCAGCAGGACGCGAAACGGCTGCATGCACATCCGAACGGGAAACAGGCCGGGCAGTGTACGCCGCGGACCGGTGTCAGGTCGGCATCTGCCCGAAGCGTCCGCTGTTGAAATCGACGATCGCCTGCTGGATCTCCTGCGCGCTGTTCATCACGAACGGGCCGTAACCCACCACTGGCTCGTCGATGGGTTCGCCGGCCAGCAGCAGCAATTTGGCATCGGCATTGGCTTCGATCAGCACGCCGCTGCCGGCCTGCGACAGGGTGGCGAACTGCTTGCCGCGCAGAATGGTGTCCTCGTTGATCTGCACGGTGCCGGCCAGCACCACCACCAGCGTGCTCCAGCCCTCGGGCTGCGACAGGTCGACGCGGTGGCCGGCGTTCACGCGCACGTCCCACACCTGCATCGGCGTGTGCGTGCGTGCCGGACCAGCTTGATCCTGGTACTGCCCGGCGATCACGCGCACCTGGCCGCCGTCGTCCGGCAACTGCACCGACGGGATATCGGCGTTGGTGATGCTTTGATAGGCTGCGGGGGTGGCCTTGCTGCGCGCCGGCAGGTTCACCCACAGCTGCGCCACCTCGAAACTGCCGCCGCGCCGCGAAAATCCGGGGGTGTGGAATTCCTCGTGCAGGATGCCGCCACCGGCAGTCATCCACTGCACGTCGCCGGGGCCGATCACGCCGCCCTGGCCGGTGGAATCGCGGTGTTCCACTTCGCCGGCATACACGATGGTCACGGTTTCGAAACCGCGATGCGGATGCTGGCCCACGCCGCGGCGCTGCGTGGACGGGGGGAATTCGAACGGCGCGGCGTAATCCAGCAGCAGGAACGGGCTGCGCTGCGGCACGCCGGGGCCGTTGTAGCCGAACAGGCCGTGCACCGGAAAGCCGTCGCCCACCCAGTGGCGATCGGGGGCATTGCGGACATCGATGACGGTTTTGGCCAACATCACGGCATTCTCCGATGGACTGCACAGGATGTATCGATGGGATCGATCCGGAACAGGGCGATCGCCGTGCCGATGTGTTCCGCGGCTGCAACGATCGTGTCGCGATCGGCAGCGCTGTCAGCGGATCGGTTGGTCCAGCAGCAATTGCCGGGCGAAACGCACCGGCGGCGCGCCGAACGAGAGCATGCGGTCGTGGTAGGTCTTGGCGTCGAAACGCGCGCCCAGCCGCTGTCGCATGGCCTGCTCGGTATCCAGATGCTCCTGCACGCCGACGAAATACGACGGCAGCTGTGCCGAGGTCAATTGCGCGCGGGTCCATTTGCCGGCGGCCTCGCGTTCCTGCTGGAAGGTGTCGTGCACCATCAGCTGCATGGCCTGCTCGCGGCTCCAGCCATCCACGTGCACGCCCTGGTCGAGAATCGCGTTGGCGATGCTGCGCAGGTAGAACTTCAGCTGCACCAGTTCGAACAGCGGGTCGCCGTCGAGATAGCCGGCCTGCTGCATCATCCGCTCGGTGTACACGGCCCAGCCTTCGGCAAACGGGCCGGAACGCAGCACTGCGCGCAGCAGAGAGGGATGATTGGCCGAATGCGCGCCTTCCAGATAATGCCCCGGCACCCCTTCGTGGATCGACAGCAGATGGATCATGCGGGTGTTGTATTCGCGCAGGAACGAGTCGGTCTGGGCGTCGGTCCAGTCGTCCGGAATCGGCGAAATGGCGTAGTAGGTGTCCAGATGCTTGTCCAGCGGCCCGGGCGAATCGCAATAGGCCACGGCAACGCCGCGCTGGAATTCGGGCATCAAAATGATGTTGACCGGCGTGTCCGGCACGGTCAGCAGATCCTTGCTGCGGGCGAAATCGGTGGCCTGCTGCAGGGTCTGTTTCGCCATCGCCACCACCTGGTCGCGTGCGGGGCGTTCGGCATAGGCGCGTTCCAGCGCCGCTTCGATCGCCGCCTGCTGCTGTGCCGGCGTGGGCGTGGCGGGCAGAGCCGGAGCCTTGGGTGTGCCGCGCAGGATCTGCGTGGCCAGCACGTACATGCGCTCGCGCACCCGACGCAGTTCGGCATCGGCGCGCTGGCGGATGTCCGCGCGCGACAGCCCCGAATTCAGCGACAGACGCAGTTTTTCATCGTAAAGCCGCTGTCCCAAACGGAAATCGCCCTTGGCCTTGGGCACCAGCACGGTATCCAGCCAGGTCTGCTGCTCGGCCACCGCCTTGCGCAGGCCGTCCACGGCGGCGTCCAGCCGGGCGCGTTCGGCACCCTGCAACCGGCCGGCATTGGGCACGATGAACGTGTCGATCAGGCTGATCAGCCCGGCGTTCTGCTTCGCCACGGTCTGTGCATGGACGGCCGGCACGCGCGCCGGGTCCAGATTGGCGCGTGCCTGTGCGAACAATGCGGGAATCTTTTCCATGCGCGCGGTGGCGGCCCGCAGGCGTTGCGGCATCGGCGCGAACTCGCGCGCCATCAGGCCGTAGATCGCGCTGCCGGCCAGGCCGTTGTAGATCTGCGGATCCCAGGCCCAGCTCTGCAGCGTGTCCAGGGTGAAGATGTCGCCATCCAGCTGGTTGCGCAGGATCAGCGCATCCACCTGGTTCTCGCGCGACAGCTCGGCGATCGCGATGCGGTCCAGTTCCGCGCGCATCGCCTTGGCGAAAGCCAGCGCGCGCTCGCGGCCGGCGAGACTCAAATCATCGAGTTCGGCATCGAAGCGGTGATCGCCGATCTGCGTAGCCGACACCGGACTCAGCGCCATCGAATCGTCCAGCCAGCGTTTGGCCAATTGCGCGAAAGCGGCATCGGCGGTGCTTGCCGTGGTTGCTGCGGAAGGTGCTGGTGCGGTGGATGGATCGGTGGCAACGGGTGCGTGGCTGCAGGCCAGCAACAGCAGCGGGACAATCGTCAGCGACAGAGCGGTGCGGCGCATGGCGGGGGACTCGGTAGGTAATCGATGCGGCAGCATAGCGCAGCCATCGCGACGGCCTTGCACGCTGCGACTGGCTGCTATACGAGCACGTATGCGCCCGGTACGATGGCGGCTTCCTCCCCTGCCTGGACCCGCCATGACCGTGTATTCCGGAAGCTGCCACTGCGGCGCCGTCGCCTTCAAGCTCGATGCCGAAGTCAACACCGCGATCGAATGCAATTGCTCGTATTGCCGTCGCCGCGGCAGCCTGCTGGCGTTCTTCCCGGCCACGGCCTTCACCCTGGAAACACCGGCCAAGGACCTGGGTACCTACCACTTCAACAAGCATGTGATCGCGCACCATTTCTGCCCGAAGTGCGGCATTGGCCCTTTCAGTTTCGGGCTGGATCCGGAATCGAAGGAGAAAATGGTGGCGGTGAACGTGCGCTGCCTGCCGGGCGTGAATCTGTCGCAGATCAAGATCGCGCCCTTCGACGGCGCCAATCACTGACCGGAAACGTCGGGCACGATGCGATGGGCGTGGCTGTAGGCGTTCAGCGTGTCGCCGCGCACGAAGGCCAGCAGGGTCAGGCCGGCATCGCGCGCACGGTCGATGGCCAGCGAGGTCGGTGCGGAAATCGCCGCCAGCATCGGGATGCGCAGCGTCACCGCCTTCTGTACCAGTTCGAACGAGGCCCGGGACGTGACCAGCAGGGCGGCCGGCTGACCCAGCAATCCGGCGGATGCGGCGGCGCCGATCACCTTGTCCAGCGCGTTGTGACGGCCCACGTCCTCGCGGACGAGCAGCGCATCAGTCTCATTGTCGTCAGTGAACAGCGGCAAAAATGCGGCAGCATGCAATCCGCCGGTGACGGTATTGCCCGGTTGTCGGCGTGACAGCACCTGCATGGCCGCGTGCAAACGCGCTGGCGCGATGCGCAGGGCGTCCTGCGGCAACGCCGGCAGCGGTCGCAGTGCAGCCTGCAGCGATTCGCTGCCGCACAGGCCGCAGCCGCTGCGGCCTTCCAGATTGCGACGGCGTTCGCCCAGCGCATCGAAGCAGGTCTGCGGGATCGCGCAGTGCACGGCGATGCCGGCCTCGCGTTGCACGACATCGACGATGCGGCACTGCTGCGGTTGCGAAACGATGGCTTCGCTCAGGCTGAAACCGAGCGCGAAGTCGTGCATGTCATCCGGCGTGGCCATCATCACCGCGAATGGCTCGCCGTTGTACAGCAGGGCGATGGGGACTTCGATGGCGACACGGTCATTGCGCCGCCGCATGCCTTCGGCATCGATCTGCAATGTTTCGACGTGGCGGATGCCGCTCACGGCATCAGTCCGTTTTCGATCAGCGATTGTCCCCTGCCGGTCAGCGACAGCTGGATGCGTTCGCCATCGTCGTGTTGCCGCACCAGCCCCAATCCGCCGAATCGGGCATCCTCGCCCAGTACGGCCAGCAGCCGGCGCAGGCGGCTGTGTTCCACATCCAGCCGTTTCGCGGCACGGGCCAGCGACACGCCATCGGCAGACCCGTGCAGCAGCTGCAGCAGGCGCAGCGCCAAGTCATCCATGGCGCGGCTGCAGGCGCACCGGAATGGATTTGGATGCCGGCGTATTAGAGCGCTCGGAGTGGTGCGACAGCGGCACCAGCGGATTGGTTTCCGGGTAGTACGCGGCCAGACAACCGGCGGGCAACGCGTAGGCCACCAGGCGGAAATCTTCGGCGACGCGTTCGCCATCGTCCCACACCGACACCAGGTCGACATGCTGGCCATCGTGCAGGCCCAGACGGTCCAGATCGGCCTGGGCGATGAAACACACCCTGCGCATGCCGCGCACGCCGCGGTAACGGTCATCCAGGCCGTAGACCGTGGTGTTGTACTGGTCGTGCGAACGCACCGTCATCAGCTGCAGCTCGTCGCCGCCGAGTTGCGGACGCGCGCCGCGCAACGGATGCGCGCAGAACAGTGCGCGTCCAGTCGCGTTGGGAAACTGCCGCTCGCGATTGGGGTGATGCAGATGGAAACCGCCCGGCACTCGCACCCGCGCATTGAAATCGGTGAAACCGGGCACCACCTGTGCGATGCGCTCGCGGATGCGGTCGTAGTCTTCGGCCAGCCACAGCCACGGAATGCTGTCGCCGGGCAGGGTGGCCGCAGCCAGCCGCGCCACGATGGCCGGTTCGGACAGCAACTGGTCCGATGCCGGTGGATTCATGCCGGCAGACAGATGCACCATGCTCATCGAATCCTCCACCGTCACGGCCTGCGGGCCGCCGGCCTGCAGATCGATTTCGGTGCGGCCCAGACAGGGCAGGATCAGTGCCTGTCGCCCGTGCACCAGATGCGAGCGATTGAGTTTGGTGCTGACCTGCGCGGTGAGCGCGCAGTTGCGCAAGGCGGCGTGGGTGATGGCGGTGTCCGGCGTGGCGCTGGCGAAATTGCCACCCATGCCGACAAACACCGAGGCGCGACCCTCATGCATGGCGCGGATCGCGGCCAGACTGTCGAAGCCGTGCCGGCGCGGCGGCTCGAACCCGAATGCCTGACCCAGGCGATCGAGAAATGCATCCGGCATCTTTTCGTAGATGCCCATGGTGCGGTCGCCCTGCACGTTGGAATGGCCGCGCACCGGGCACGGACCTGCTCCCGGTTTGCCGATGTTGCCCCGCAGCAGCAGCACGTTCACCAGCATCTGGATTGTGGCCACCGCGCGGGTGTGCTGGGTGATACCCATGCCCCAGCAGAAAATCGTGGCGTCGCTGCGCATGTAGATGTCGGCCGCATCGGCGATCTGCTGCCGGTTCAAACCGGAATCACGTTCGATCTCGGCCCAGTCGGCGGCACGCACGGACGCGGCAAAGTCGTCGAACCCTTGCGTGTGGCTGGCGATGAAGGCGTGGTCCAGTGCGTCGGCATCGATCACGCATTTGGCGATGCCGGTCAGCGCGGCCAGATCGCCGCCGATGCGCAGCTGATGATATTGCGAAGCCAGCTGCACGCCGCCGCCCAGCAGGTCCGGAAGCGATTTCGGATCGGCGAAGCGTTCGAGCCCGCGTTCGCGCATCGGGTTGAAGGCGACGATGCGGCAGCCGCGCTTGGCGGCGCTGCGCAACTCGCCCAGCATGCGCGGATGGTTGGTGCCCGGATTCTGGCCGAACACGAAAATTGCCTGGGCCTGCTCGAAATCGTCCAGCAGCACCGAGCCCTTGCCGCTGCCGAGCTGCTCGGTCATCGCCACGCCCGAAGACTCGTGGCACAGATTCGAGCAGTCCGGCAGGTTGTTGGTGCCGAAACGGCGCACGAACAGTTGGTACAGGAAGGCCGCTTCGTTGGAGGTGCGGCCGGAGGTGTAGAACACCGCCTGGTCCGGCGAATCCAGGCCGTTTAGTGCCTGCGCGATCCGTGCGAATGCGGCATCCCAATCGATCGGCTCGTAATGATCGGTGGCGGGATTGCAGGCCATCGGCTCGGTCAGGCGGCCCAGTCCTTCCAGATCGTGGTCGCTCCAGTCCAGCAGCTCGGTCACGGTGTGTGCGGCGAAGAAATCGCGCATCACCCGTTTACCGGTGGCTTCGTTGGCCACGGCCTTGGCGCCGTTTTCGCAGAATTCGAAGGTGGAATGCGGGTTGCGGTCGGGCCAGGCGCAGCCGGGGCAGTCGAAGCCGCTGGGCTGGTTGGTCTTCAGCAGTGAACGCGTGCCCTGCAGCAGCGTGTCCTGTTCGCGCAGGGCGACCAGCGTGCTTTTCAGCGCATCCAGCCCGCCGGCGGGCTTGTCGTAGGGGACGATGGCCGGATCGGCGGGTTCGCTCATGGCTGCAGGCTCATGCAGGAAATGCTACACGCTCCATTCGGCGTCGTCCTCGATTTCCACCATCGCGTCCAGGTCGAAGGCCAGTGCTTCCACCGCCTCGCGCACCTTGCGCGCGGTGGCGGCGTTGGGCACGTCCACCTCGATTTCGTGCAGGTCCGGGCCGGCCAGGTCGCTCAGCCCGGCCGAGCTGGAATCGGCATCGTCCATGTGATCCATCAAGTCGGCGATTTCCTCCACGTGTTCGATGCCGTCCAGGCTTTGCAGCAGGTTGATCACCGCACGCGCATCGTCGTCGCTGCCGGTCAATCGCAAACGCATCAGGGCCATCGGAACTGCTCCATCGGTAGGGGGAGCTGCCACGCTACGGACCCCGCGGGCAATGGCGCGTGACGGTGCCGCATCACGTAGCCGGCTTGTGCCGTACCGGCAGCGGCACGTTGCACAGATCGATGTGCCCGGCCGGGCGATGGTAGAACGGGTCGCGGCGATTCCGGCGTGCCTCGGTGGCATCGCGGAAAGGGGCGCTGTCGGTGCGCAGCAATTGCAACGGCACGCGTTCGGCGGCGGGCACGTCGCTGCCCAGGCGGATGGAGCGGATCGGCACGCGTTGCGCGGCATCCCCGTAGAAGCCCATCGGTTCGGGGCCACGCGTGAGGGTGCTCAGCAGCTCCATGCCCTGAATCACGCGACCGACGAGGGTGATGTTGCGGTCCAGTTGCCGTGGCGATTGGCCGATCACCACATAGAGTTCCGCGCCCAGGCTGCTGTCCGGTTCGTTGCTGCGGCCGGCACCCAGTGCGCCATAGCAATGCGCCAGCCAAGTGTCCCCGTTGGCGGGATCGCGACCAGCCGGAAAGCCCTGTACGAAACCGACCTGCGGCGCCCAGCCATCGGCATCGGGCAGGCGGGTGAAGGCGGCTTCGGGCAGCACCTTGGCGAATTCGGCTGGCAGCTTGTCCTTGGTGTCAGCCGGGAAGGGCTTGCGCTTGGCGGCATCGTCGGCATCCGGATCGCCGAACTGCACCACGAAATTGTCCTGCGAGCGGTAGATGCTCAAGCCGTCCCAGAAGCGGCCCCTGGCAAGCGCGCGGATGTTGGCCACATGCTCCGGGGCGATCTCGGGCGCCAGTTCCATCACCACCAAACCGCTGTCCAGCTGCATGTACAACGTGTTGGCGGGGTCCAGGTCGCGCCAATCGGCGGCCGGGGCGGCATCCACGATCTCCTTGGCGGTGCGCACCGGGGCGTCGGCGGCGAACGCGGAGCCGGTCAGGCCCAGTGCGGCAGTCAGAACGGTGACGAGGCAGGAATGCAGGCGCATGGACGGTTCCGGTCGATGGAAAAGGCGTCGGCAGGATAGCTCCCTGCATGGCGCGCAGTGCTCTATGTTGAAGTCATGACTACTGGCACATCCACTCTATCGAAGTGATGAATAGGCTGATGGGGAACCGCGGAGGGCAACATGCACGACACCGACACCCTGCAGAAGAAATTCCAGAAGGAGCTCAGTGCCGGCACTGTCTCGCTGGCGCTGCTGGCGATCGTGGCGCAGTCGGTCGAGCCGTTGTACGGCTACCAGATCGCCAAGCAGCTGGAACACGGTTGCGGCGGCGTGCTGGCCGGCAAGCAGAGCACCCTCTATCCGGTGCTGCGCAATCTGGAGGCGAGCGGCCTGCTGCAAAGCCATGTGGAACCCTCCGCGAGTGGGCCGCCGCGCCGCTACTACCGCGCCACCGAATCCGGCCGCGCCATGCTGCGGTTGTGGACCGACGCCTGGCACCAGACCCGCGATTCCGTCGATTTCCTGCTGAAGGAGGCCCTGTCATGACTGCTGCGCTGCCCACCACCATCCCGGCCTATCTGGAGCAGCTGCGCCGCTCGCTGGCCGGCGCCGATCCGGCCCTGATCCAGGACGCGCTGTACGACGCCGAGGAATACCTTCGCTAGAAGCTGGCCGCACAACTGCAGCGCACGGAAGCCGAGGTGATCGCCGTGGTGGCCTCCAGTTACGGCGCACCGGACGAGGTGGCGGAGGTCTATCGCGACACCGAAACCAAGGTGCAGACCGGGTTGCGCCTGCCGCCTCCGAAGCAGCCGCGCTCGCTGCCTGGCCGACTGTTCGGCGTGTTCGTCGATCCGCATGCCGATGGCGCGCTGTTCTACATGCTGCTGTCGCTGGTCACCGGCACGTTCTATTTCACCTGGGTGGTGACCGGATTCTCGCTGTCGCTGGGTCTTGCGATCACCTTGATCGGCATCCCCTTGTTCGTCCTGTTCATCGCCTCGGTCCGGGTTCTGGCGCTGCTGGAAGGACGGATCGTGGAAACCATGCTGGGCGAACGCATGCCGCGGCGTCCGCAGTATGCGATGCGCGGACAGCCGCTGCTTCAACGCATCATGGATGCGCTCGCGGACCCACGGACATGGAGCACGCTGGTCTACTTCATTCTGATGTTGCCGCTTGGCGTGCTGTACGGAAGCATGGCCGCAAGCTGCGCGGTTTTGTCATTCGCATTCCTGGTTTCACCGGTGTTGGTGGCCTTCGGCCAAGGAGGCGTGATCCATTTCGGATTCGCCGACTTCATCTACAACGAGCAATGATGGGTGCTGGCACCAGTGATGTTCGTTGCAGGCGGAGTGCTTCTGATGCTGACATTGCATGGCGCCCGTTTCATCGGGCAGCTGCATGCCCAGCTGGCCAAATCCCTGCTGGTGCAAGCATGAGGCGCTGGCTCAGGCACGGCCTGCTGGGCTTGAGCGTGTGTCTGGCGGTGCTGATTGCATGGATTGCATCGGTTCTGCAGTTGCAGACCACCGCTGTCGGAATTCCTGTTCGCTGGTTGCTGCCGATATCGGCGGACGGATCGGCTGCGATTGCCGTGCCGATCGTGGCCACGCCGGCCAAGGCCCGCATTCCCGGCTTCCTGGATGGACCGGTGGTGGAAAGGGATGCGGCCGGCGGATGGCGGGCACGCTGGTTCTGCGAAGATCGTGTGCAGCACGCGCAAGTACCCTCGACGCGTCTGGAGTTCGACTGTCTCGGCAACGCACATGCCTATGAGCTGGCGCCCGCGATCGTTCCGGATCCTGTCCAGGCGATGCCTTCGCGCATATTCGTGCTGAGCGATCGCGAGGGCGATGCAGGGTTTCTCCGCGCTGCCCTGCTCGAGTTGGGACTGACGGATGCGGTTGGTGCCTGGTCCGGAAAAGATGCCCACCTGGTCATCAACGGCGACTCGGTCGATCGGGGGCGAGATGTGTTCCAGGTGTTGTGGACATTGCGTCGCCTGCAACGTGAGGCGGATGCGGCCGGTGGCGCAGTGCACGTCCTCATAGGCAATCACGAGCAGTGTCTGCTGCGCGGCATCGGCAAGAGCGTGCATCCCGAACACCGACATGGTCTGGCTCGCCTGGGAGGGCAACGTGCGGCGTTCGGCAAGAACACGCTGATCGGGGACTGGCTGAGGCGATTGCCGGTGGCAGTTCGGCTGGGCGATATCCTGTTCGTGCATGCCGGGTTGTCACCGGATGCGGCGAAGTCCGTTGCGGGTCCTGCTGCAGCCAATGCGGTGATGCGGACTTACTGGAACACGCTGTCATCGCAGCCAAGAATCGCCCGGGATCCTGCACTGGACGCGATACTCGGCGAGCGCGGGGTGACGCAGTTCCGCGGATTGTTGTTGCGTGCGGAAGTCGTGCATTCCGATGGCGGCACCGTCCTTCCCATCGGCGAGACGGAAATCGAGCGGTCACTGCTTGCCTGGCAGGCGCGACGCATGGTGATCGCGCATACCATCATGCACACGGTGCATGCTGTGCATGGCGATCGGGTGTGGGCAGTGGATGTGGCGGATGCGCGATTGCAGCAGACGGTGTTGGCGTTCAGCGGCGGCATTCCCCGAGTGCTCCGACTTGCAGCCCGCCGCCAGGCCCATGACGCTGACTGGCAGGTGCGTCGTGCGGAACTCAGCGAGTCGTTCGGCCTGCTGTGGAAGACCGCTGATGAGCAGCGGCAGGCTGCTGCGATTCCGATGCCCTATTGACGCTCCAAGTGATGGCCTGCCGCAATGGCGAAGCGAACATCGGGATGGATGCGCGAGTCATCAGGCCAAACGGCAGACAACCCGCGCGATGGCGGGCCGCCTGCATCGAAATCGGTCGTCCCGCTGATCAGCCGGCCTTCCAGCCGCCGCCGTCCTTCACCAGCACCACCTTGTCGCCCACGCTGGCCAGTTTGCCGCTGTAGGCGGGCTTGCCATCCACCTCGATCGTGAAATCATCCACGTCGATCAGGAACACGGCCAAGCCCTGCTCGCTGCTGTCCAGTTCCCAGCAATCGGTCGCCTTCACTTTCGCGCCGGCAACTGGGTTGCCGCCGGCGTCCTTCAATTCCACGATGACTCGCTTGGTCACGGTCGTACTCCGACCTTCCCCATGAAGGCCTTCGGGAGACCTGTTTGCAGATTCCATGCCAGAAACCCGGCGTGACCCGCCTGTCCGGCATGAACACGTGACGACGGATGGTCGGGGTTCAGTTTCCGCGGGCAGGTCGCTTGCCGGCAGTGGTGCCGCGCTTGCCGGAGCCGGCCGATCGGGCGGCGTGATGGGCGATGAAGGCCCGCACCTGCGGATACACCTCGGTGCGCCAGCGGCGTCCGCTGAAGATGCCGTAGTGGCCGGCGCCCTTGGCGGTGAGATGCTGCTTGTCGGCCTTGTCCAGGCCGCTGCACAGCGCATGTGCCGCACGGGTCTGGCCGAGGCCGGAAATGTCGTCCAGCTCGCCTTCGATGGTCAGCATGCCCATGCCGCGGATCGCGCCCGGATCGACCCGCTCGCCGTTCACGTCCCACAGCCCGCGCGGCAGCAGATGCTGCTGGAACACGATGCGGATCGTGTCCAGGTAGTACTCGGCAGGCATGTCCAGCACGGCGTTGTATTCATCGTAGAAGCGGCGGTGCGATTCGGCCGAACTCAGGTCGCCCTTGACCAGGTCCTGATAGAAATCCCAGTGCGAGCTGGCGTGCCGCTCCGGATTCATCGCCACGAAACCTAAGTGCTGCAGAAAGCCCGGATACACCTGCCGCCCGCGACCCGGGTAATTCACCGGCACGGCGTGGATCACGTTGTGCTCGAACCACGCCAGCGGCCGGCGCGTGGCCAGGTTGTTCACCGAGGTCGGCGACTGGCGGCTGTCGATCGGCCCGCCCATCAGCACCATCGAGTGCGGCAGCGCCTCGCCGCGCGCGGCCATCAGCGAAATGGCTGCCAGCACCGGCACCGTGGGCTGGCACACGCTGATCACGTGCAGGTTGTCGGTGCCGATGTGGCGGATGAACTCTTCGATGTAGGCCACGTAGTCGGCCAGATGGAACGGGCCGACCTCCTTCGGCACCATGCGCGCGTCCACCCAGTCGGTGATGTACACCTTGTGGTCCGGCAGCAGGGTGCGCACGGTGTCGCGCAGCAGGGTGGCGTGATGTCCGGACAGCGGCGCCACTACCAGCACGGTCGGGTCGTCCTTCATCCGCGCCAGCCCGTCGGCCTGGTCGTGATAGCGCTTGAAGCGCAGCAGCCGGCAGAACGGCTTGACCAGCGCCTCGCGCTCCACCACCGGAATGGCGATGCCATCCACTTCGATCTCGTGGATGCCGAAGGCGGGTTTTTCGTAGTCCTTTCCCACGCGATAGATCAGTTCGTTGGCTGCGGCCACGCGTTGCGCACCGGGCAACTGCGACAGCCAGCTGCCCTTGGCCGAGAACATCTGCGCGTTGGCATGGGCCCAATAGGTGAACGGCGCCATCCAGGCGCGGTTCCATTCGTGCATTTGATACAGCAGCATCGTGGTCATCGATGGCGCCGCAGGCGCGGCTTGTTGCGATGCAGCATACCCGATCCGGGGTGAAGACCGGCGGTACGCTTCGGCATCAAAGTGTTGCAGGACGTTCCAGCGAGGTCGCGTGTCCGGCCAAGCGTGGGCTCAGCCAGCAGTGCGATCCCAATGGCTGCAGGCCGATGGCCGCAAAGCGCTCGGTGTAGAAGCTGGCCGAACGCCGCCGGAAGTCGTGATCATCGCCATCGGTGGCATCGGCAGCGGTGAAGGTTTCCAGGAAGGCCACGCCACCGCATAGGTCGGCCAGCGCCGGCAGACCCTGATCCAGTTCGCGGGTCGACAGGTAGTGCAGCACGTCGCTGCACACCAGCAGATCGACCGGCGGGCAGGGCCGCAGTGCGGCGAAATCGGCAAACCGCGCGAAATGGATGTTGCGGCTGCGGCCGTAGCGCTGCACGGCATAGCTGCTGGCATCGAAACCGAGGTAGCGCACATCCGGACGCAGCCTGCGCAACGGTGCCCGCCATGCAGCTTCGCCGCAGCCGATGTCCAGCACCCTGCGGATCGGGCGTTCCAGATGGTATTCGGCGGTGGCCACCGCCAACGCCACCTTGCGTGCCAGACGCTGCCGTCCGCCGATGCCGCCGTTGCGGTACCAGCGGTCGAAGTAGGCGCGGTCGTATGCTTTCTGATCGGTCATGGCATGCCGGGCGTGCTGTTCAATCCGCGGAACGGGTGGTGGTGACCTCGATGGCGTCGCCATCGTGCCGAAGCACGATGGTGGTCGTCCCGCCGGGATACTCCAGCATGATGGTGTGCCGCTTCGGCGATGGAGATGCGTGCGACACGGCCACCGATTCGTCTTTCGCCGTGCTGTCGTAGGCCATGTCGGCTGCCGGCAGGGCGGGATGCAGATGGGCGGCTTCGGAAGGATGCTCACCCAGCATCAGCCGATAGGCCCGCTGCATGTCGGTGCCGGGGAAACGGCAGCGACGGACGGCGGACATGGGCTCGTCCGGCTCGATGTCGCGACAGGCATCACCGACCGGCTGGGGAACGGATTGCGGTACGGCGACGGGCATCGCCTGTGTGACCTCGGCCAGGGGAGGAAGCGGGGCCTGAGCCTGGCAGCCCGTCAAGGCGAATACCGGCACCCACCGTGCAACGCGCCGCAGAATGGCGCGGCGACGCACGCCGGCTGGCCCTTCACGGACCGCGATGGAAGTACGCATCGGCATTGGACCTGCGGACGGGAACCGGGCATGCTACCGCACCCTACAGCGCCACTTCCGACGGATACCTGCATGCCGCAAGCCTACGTGTGGACCAAGACCCTGCATCTGGTGTTCGTGATGGCCTGGATGGGGGGCGTCTTCTACCTGCCACGCATCCTGGTCAACATCGCCGAGGCCCGGGACTTGCCTGCCGTGCGAGAACGCTTGCTGCTGATGGGGCGCCGGCTGTATCGCTTCGGTCACATCATGTTCGGGTTGGCGTTCGCGTTGGGGTTGTTGCTGTGGCTGGGTTACCGGGTGATCCCGGATTTTCCGACCATGGTCGGTGCAGGCGCAGGCTGGATGCACGCCAAACTGCTGCTGGTGGCGTTGATGTTCGCGCATTACGTGGTCGGCGGGCGTTGGCTGAAGGGTGTCGCGCATGGCAGGACTCTTCCAGGCAGCACCGCCCTGCGCTGGTTCAACGAATTGCCGGTGTTCCTGCTGGTGGCGATCGTGTGGCTGGTGCTGGCCAAGCCGTTCTGATGGCACGCGAGGCCGCATCGAACGGAACATCCGATGCCGCCGATCATGAAACCGGCCTCAGCTGCCGGTATGGTCCTTGATGGTGGCGGTGGGTCCGTTCTCCTGCACCGGGGCGATGCCGTTGTCGCGCGCGGCCTCGCAGTCGTACAGCGCGCTGGTGCCGATCACCTGGTGGTTGCCGGCCTTCAGCGTGCAATACAGCTTGTTCGATGCCGACACCCGCTTCTCGTAGCGGTCGGCCAGTGGTGCGTTCTTCTGCACCGAGGCGATGCCGTCCGCGGCGCTGGCGCGGGTGGTCTACTGCTCGCTGGACAGGATGGTTTCGGCGTTGCCTGCCTTCAGCACGAAGCGGAACTGGCCATTGTTGCTCTTGCTCAGTTCACACCAGCTGGACATGCGGTGCTCCTGTTGGGTGGGTGAAGCAACGATGGGGTCGATGCAGCAGGTTGGATGCCATCTTGCCCCATCCGTGCCGCGGATGCCGCATCACTGCATGAACCAGCCGTGGCTGACCACGATGCTCTGGCCGGTGAGGGCATTGGTCTCGAAGGCGGCCAGCATCAACGCCACGTTGGCCACGTCGTCGACGGTGGTGAATTCGCCATCCACGGTGTCCTTCAGCATGATGTCCTTCACCACCTGCTCCTCGCTGATGCCGAACTCCCGGGCCTGCTCGGGAATCTGCCTGTCCACCAGCGGCGTGCGCACGAAGCCGGGACAGATCACGTTGCTGCGTACCCCGTATTCCGCCGCTTCCTTGGCGATGACCCGGCACAGGCCCAACAGGCCGTGCTTGGCGGTCACGTAAGGGGCTTTCAGCTTCGAGGCCAGGTGCGAATGCACCGAGCCCATCAGGATGATGCTGCCGCCCTCGCGTCGTTTTTCCATGTCGCGCAGCACCGCGCGGCTGGTGAGAAACGCGCCGTCCAGATGGATGGCCAGCATCTTCTTCCAGTCGTCGAAGGCGAAGTCGGTGATCCTGTTGACGATCTGGATGCCGGCATTGGACACCAGCACGTCGACCTGGCCGTATTCGGCAATCGCCCGTTCCACGCCGGCATCCACCTGGTCCTCGCAGGTCACGTCCATCGCCACCGACATGGCCGTGCCACCCTGGCTGCGGATCGAATCGGCGGCGGCTTCGGCGGCGTCCTGTTTCAGGTCGGCGATCACCACCCGGCCGCCATGGCCCGCATACACCTCGGCGATGCGCTTGCCGATGCCGCTGGCCGCGCCGGTGACCAGGCAGACCTTGCCGTTCAAGTCGTGCATGCACAGTTCCCGTGAGTGGAAAACGGCAAGGATAGATGCGTCGTCGTCATGCCGCCGTTGTCCATCCGGCCGATGGCTGCGGCCAGGTCAGGGACTGCGCGGTGCATGCGCCGGCAGCGGCTGCATTGGAATGCCATCGGTACACCGCCGGGCATCGCACGCGGCCTGGCGCAGACGCGGCTGGGCCTGCAGCAGGATGTGGAACAGGACGTTCTGCTCCATCGTTCCGCGCACGGCCTGGCTGCCCGGGCCGCGTGCCCACACGCCGACATCGTCGCCACCGTGCGATTCGTTGCTCATTGGCAGGGTGGATTCCTGCAGATAGTCGGGATGTTCGGTATCCACGTCGCGCAGGTCCGGTCGACCGGTGGACATGCGGAAGCCGTTGCCGTCGTGCGGCACGTGCTTGGGACCCTGCGGCTGGCCGGCGCTGGCACCGGCGTATCCGGGGCCGTTGGCATAGCCCAGCGTGGTGTAGGGCAGGCCCAGGCCGTCCAGCGCGTACTGGTCGGGGTCGCCGTCCTCGCCGCTGCTGCCCTTCACCTTCCCCAGGATCGGATTGCCGCGGGTGGGGTAACCGGCAAACGTCATGGTGTGCGAATGGTCGGCGGTGACCAGGATCAGGGTGTCGTCGCCGGTCATGCGGTCGGCCACGCGCACGGCCTCGCTGAGGGCGATGGTGTCGGCCAGCGCGCGGTAGGCGTTGCCCATGTGGTGGGCGTGGTCGATGCGGCCCGCTTCCACCAGCAGCACGTATCCATTCCCGTGCTTCGACAAGCGCGCGATCGCGGCGCGGGTCATCTCGGCCAGCGACGGTTCGCCGGCCCGGTCGCGCGGACGATCGTGCTCGAACTGCAGGTGGCCGGGCTCGAACAGCCCCAGCAGCGGTCCGCTGCCGTTGGCCTGCTGCTGCAGCTGCACGGCACTCCACACGTACTGGCCATCGGGATGCCGCTCCTGCCAGCGTGCGACCAGATTACGGCCGTCGCGGCGCTTGCCGTTCTTGTCGGGGTATTCCGGATCGTTCTGCGTGTCGGGCAGGAACTGCGCGCGGCCACCGCCCAGCAGCACGTCCGCGCCCTTGCCGCCATCCGGATCGACCAGCTGCCGGGCGATGTCGCGGCAGCCGGCCTGGCGCGCGGCGTCGGGCAAGTCGGCATCGCTTTCCCAGTTGCGGTCGGCCGAATGGGTGAAGGTGGCGGCCGGCGTTGCATGCGTGATGCGGGTGGTGGTGACCACGCCGGTGGCCAGGCCGCTGTCGGCGGCCAGTTCCCACAACGTGCGCAGCGAAGCCTTGCGCGCAGCCGTGCAGTCGCCGCGAGGCGCGCTCTGGTCGACGGACAGCACGCCGGCGCGGGTTTTCACGCCGGTGGCCATGGCGGTCATGGTGCCGGCCGAATCGGGCGTCTGCGCGTTGGTGTTGTAGGTCTTGCTGAAGCCGGTGGCCGGGAAGTGCTCCCAGGCCAGCAGGTGTTCCTCGCCGCTGGCACCGCCGCGCTGGCCTTCCAGGATGCGGGCAGCGGCCACGGTGGGCAGGCTCATGCCGTCGCCCACGAACAGGATCAGGTTGCGTGCATGGCTTCGGCCCGCTCCGCGGGCGGCGGCCGAGCGTGCGCCATTGGCGAACCAGGCTGCAGCGGATTCTTCATTGGGATGGCGCAAGGGCGGGACATTCAGATCACCCGTTGTCGCGGCGACGCTGCCGGTCGTCGGGACGGCGGGGGCGGAAGGGGTCGACGCGCAGGCCGCCAGGGCCATCGCCAGAACGCCGGAAAGACAGGCACGCATGGATGCGGAAATCCCAGGGGAGGCTGTGGCATTCATTATGCCAGCCGGCAATGACAGTCCATTGCACCGCTGGCGGTGCGACGGCTGGTCAAGCGGGTTATCGTGATGCTCCTTCCCGCCACGGCCACACCCGATGCTCAAGCGCTGGTTTGCGATTCCGTTCTGGCAGCGCGTGCTGGCCGGCTTCGTGCTGGGCGCGCTGGCCGGCTGGGCGATGGGTCCGGCCGCCGACACCTGGTTCGGGCCGTTGGGCGAGGTGTACGTGCGCCTGATCAAGATGATCGCGGTGCCGCTGGTGTTCTTCGCGGTGATCAACGCGGTGTCGGCGCTGCACGGGCAACGCTCGATGGCGGCGCTGGGCGGGCGCACCTTCGCCTGGTTCGCCATCACGGCGGTGTTGGCGGTGGCAGTGGGATTGGGCACGGGCTGGATCATGCAACCCGGCGTCGGCGTGAGCGGCCTGCAGGTGGATCCGGCCTGGCGGCCGCGCGAGGTGCCGGACTGGATCGACGTGCTGCTGGGCGTGGTGCCGACCAACGTGTTCCATGCGCTGACCGGCATCGGCACGCGGGTGAATGCCGCCGGCGAAACCGTGCTGGCCGCCGATCGCGGCTCCATCCTTCCGGTGATCTTCTTCGCCGGGCTGGTGGGCTTTGCGATGGTGAAGCTGGGCGAGCAAGTGGCCACCGCCCGCAAGGTGGTGGCCGATGCCAGCGCGTTGATGATCCAGGTGACCCGCTTCGTGCTGCAGGTCACGCCGATCGGCACCTTCGGCCTGATCGCCAGCCTGGTCGGCAGCTACGGCTTCGCCAAACTGCTGCCGCTGGGGCATTTCGTGATCGCGCTGTACGTGGCGTGCGCCTTCCACATCGTCGTGGTGTACGGCGGCCTGCTGCTGGCGCACGGCCTGAATCCGCTGAAGTTCTTCCGCGGTGCGGCCCCCGGCATGCAGGTGGCGTTCGTCGCTTCGTCCAGCTTCGCCGCATTGCCGGTGTCGCTGCGCTGCGCCACCGACAACCTCGGGGTGGACCGCAGCTATGCCGCCTTCGCCGTGCCGCTGGGGGCCACCATCAAGATGGACGGCTGCGGCGCCATCTACCCGGCGCTGGCGGCAATGTTCATCGCCCAGTACACCGGTCAGCCGCTCACCGCCGATCAATACCTGATCGTCGCGCTGGCATCGGTGCTGGGCAGCTTCGGCACCGCCGGCGTGCCTGGCACGGCCGTGGTGATGGCCACGCTGGTGCTGACCGCCGCCAACCTGCCGCTGGAGGCGATCGGTTATCTGTATGCCATCGATCGCATTCTGGACATGATGCGCACCATGACCAACGTGACCGGCCAGATCCTCGTCCCGGTGCTGGTGGGCAAGCAAACCGGCCTGCTGGATGCCGCCACCTACCGGTCCGCGGGGCAGGTGCCCGCCTTGCTGGAAGGCGAGGAGGACACGGCACCGGCGGAGATCGACGCATCCGGCCGTCCTTGAGGGCGATCGATGCATCACGGCCCGTTCAGGGCAAGTATGCGGATGATGTGTTGCGCCGCATGGGCGCGTGCAACGGAGACAACCATGGCCACCGGTTGGGCCGGCGACGGAGCGGTGCAGGACCAGATCGATGCCACGGTGCAGGACGCCATCGCGCGGGCCCGCAGCCGCCTGCCGCAGGGCGACAGCGCCGTCACCTGCGATGAATGCGGCGCGCCCATCCCCGAAGCGCGCCGCATGGCATTGCCGGGCGTGCGCCTGTGCGTCGCCTGCCAGAGCGCGCTGGATGCGCAGCAGTCGGCTGCCAGCGGCTACAACCGGCGGGGCAGCAAGGATTCGCAGCTGCGCTGACCCTGCGGACGGCTTGTCTTTCCCGCAAATATCGCCATGCTGTCGGCATCGCGCTTTCGCATGTCGGAGTCTTCCGTGGACAGTCCCCTGCCGCCCATCACCATGTCCCGCCTGGATTGGGACCGCATCGATGCCCTGCTGGAGTCACAGGCCGTGCGCGGCATTCCGGGTGTAGACGGATTGCGCCGCGAACTGGACCGTGCCCTCATCGTCGAGCCGGACGCAGTGCCGCCCGACGTGGCCACAATGGACTCCACCGTCCGTTTCATCGACGAGGGCAACGGCCACACGTTCGAACTGACCCTGGTGTATCCGAAGGATGCCGGTCGACCGGGCACCATTTCGCTGCTGGCCCCGGTGGGCAGTGCCTTGCTGGGTCTGGAAGTGGGGCAGAGCATCGTCTGGCCGATGCCCGGTGGCCGGCCGGCGCAGCTGCGGGTGCTGGCCATCCTGGATCAGCCCGAGGCCGCAGGTCGCGATCTGGGTTGATCCGGTCGATCCTACAGCCGGCTGAACTGCCAGCGCACCGGTCGTCCGTTCCGGTAGGGCATCACCCCGTGGAACGGCCGCGGATCGCGGTCGAACACCAGCGGCAGGAAGTGGCGATCGCCTTCCCACATCGGCAAGGCATCCAGCTGCGCCAACGGCACCCACTCCAGCGGCCCCTCGGGATTGGACGCGTGCGGCGTGCCTTCGAAGGCGGTGATCAGGAACACGAAGCCCAGCCAGTCCTCGCCGTGCTTGCCGAAGCCGGGCCAGCTGATCGTGCCGCGCAGCTGCAATTCGGTGCAGCGGATGCCAGCTTCCTCGTCGATTTCGCGGATCATTCCAGCCAGCACGTCTTCATCGGCCTCGAGTTTTCCGCCCAGGCCATTGTATTTGCCAAGGTGTTCGTCGTCGGCGCGGGCATTGCGATGCACCATCAACACCCGACCGCCATCGGGCGAAAGGATGTAACCGAGGGTGCCGATGATCGGGGTGTAGGGCATGCGCGAGTCCGCAGGATGGGCAGTGCACAGTGTCCCGGCAATGGCGACGGGCTGCCAGCGGGTATGCCGGGCTGGCGTCAGCGATTGGGTTGATGCGCCGGTGGCGGCAGCTCGCCACGGCGACGGCGGCGTGCCAGATGCGCCCCGAGCCACGCAGCCGGGATCGGCAGCGCCAGACCGCCGATCGTCATCCACCGCGGATGCGGCACAGACACTACCATCGCCACCACGCCGGCCAGCACGAATCCGGCCACGGCCAGCGCTGCCAGCAACGGAAAGCCGCGCCGCGCCACCCGCGCGGCCACCCAGCCACCGGCGAACGCGCCCAGTACCCAGGCCAGCAGCACCATAGCCAGTGCGCCCACCGGCAATTGCGCGACCAATTGGGCCATGGCATCCGGGCTGGACGGGTCGATGCCGGGCGGCGGTGGATACAGCAGCATGCCGCCGGCTTCCACCAGCAGGATCACCACCACCAGGGTGGCCAGCCCGGCCATCATTCCCAGCACGGTACGCAGCATCGGCGACCCCGGAAGCAGGCAAGTGCCGCCAGCTTGGTGCAGATGCGGCGTCGATGCAAGCCGTGCGACCATGCGCGATCCCGTTTTCGAGGCATTCGGCACCCATGAGCGGACAGCAGCGCGAACTCGTGTTCCGGTTCCTGGCCTCGCCCACCGACGTCAACTACGGCGGCAAGGTGCACGGCGGCGTGGTGATGAAATGGATCGACCAGGCCGGTTATGCCGCTGCGGTGGGCTGGAGCGGCCGCTACTGCGTCACGGTGGCGGTTGGCGGCATCCGCTTCGTGGCGCCGATCCGCACCAGCGACCTGATCACGGTCACCACCACGCTGGTGCACACCGGCACCAGCTCCATGCACTTTTCGGTGGAAGTCAGTTCGCGCGACCCGATGGAGGAAGGCAGCGCACGGTTGTGCACCCATTGCGTGATCGTGTTCGTGGCGCTGGACGGCGTGGAAGGCAGGCCGGTCCCGGTGCCGCCGTGGAGCCCCGACAATGCCGACGACCGCCGCCTGGCCGAGTACGCCCTGCAGGTGATGGCCCTGAGCAAGGACATCGAGGATGCGGTGATGCAGTTCCGGCAACCGGATGCTGCCTGACCCAGTCCAAGGTGCCTTGGGGGCCGGTCGGACCCCATTCGGCAAGGCTGGATCGACACGATCCGTGCCGTGGCCATGGACTTGTGCGCGCCGCCGATCATTCACACCTGCGTGATCGACAAGGCCACCGGCATTCGCGGGCGGCCTGCCTGATTTCGCAAACGCAAACGAAAACGAAAGCGCTCAGCGCCGGCCCATCATGCCCATGCCGGCCTTGAAGATGTCGCCGATGTCCACGTCGCCATCACCATCGCGGTCGAGCACCGCACCGAGCAGGCCCCCGCCCAGACCGCCCTGCTGACTGATCTGCCGGCGCTCCTGGCCCAGCAGGTCGCCCAGCACCTGGGGCGATGCGGACTGCTGCGCGGCACCGGCCTGGCGGTTGTCGAAGAAGCGCTTGGCCAAATACGCCAGTACCAGCGGCGCCAGCACCTTCAACAGGGTGTTGGCCTTGTCGCTGCCGAGCCCGGTGGCCTGGCCGATGGCCTGTTCGGCCTGCGGTTGGCGGGATCCGAAGATGTGGCCCAGCATGCCGGCACCGTCGGTTTGCCGACTTTGCTGTCCCCCCAGTACCGCACCCAGCACGTCGCCCAGACCCATGCCGCCGCCGGCGTGATCCCGCTGCAGCGCACCGAACAGCGCCTCGGCGCCCTGGGGTTGGCTGGCGTTGCGTCCCAACGCACCGATCAGCATGGGCAGGGCGGCGGCGATGGCCCCTGCGGTCTGGGTCTGTCCCAGGCCCAGTTGCTGGCTGATCTGCTGCATCGGAGCACCCGAAAGCTGGGCAAAGATGTCGTCGGTGATCGTCATGGCGGCATGTCCGGTGGAAAACGCGACGGTAGTCGGCGCGGTGTGATCACCGTGCCAACATGCGCCCGGTCGCGTCGCTACACTGGGACAACGTCGTTCTGCGGAGATTGGCATGAGCCTGGATGTCACCTACCACCCGTTCGCGGCCGCGGAGGTGCGCGATGTGTACTTCGACGGCCTGGCCGATGCGCACGCGCTGCTGCCGCGACTGGCCGAGCGATTCGGTTTGACCGCCGAACAGTTGCAGGGGCTGCAGACCTGCTTCGACGAAGCCCGCACGTTTCCTGCCGACGCCCTGTTCAACCGGACCCACGGCATGATGATGGCCATCGTGGCCGGGTACCTGCGTCCATACTGGTACTTGCGCGGCGGCGCTTTCAGTTTCCTGCTGGAGGACGCGCCGGTGTTTGCGGACTACATCACCGGCTGGCGCAGCCTGACCCCCGACTGGGTGCGCCATGCCGACAGCCCGGGTCTGGCCGGGCATCACAGCTGCGGGGTGTTCATCGACCGCGACGGCCTGCGCCGGCTGCGCGCCGACCATGCTGCAGGCGGCACCGTGGCGCACCATCTGGACACGGTCTTCTCGGATGGGCGGCTGGAGGTGTTCTGGAAGGCCGCCGACCACGCGATCGCCGAAGGACTGGGCTTGATCGAAGCGGTGGACGTGCTGATTCCCAATCCATTCGATGTGAAGGACGTGCACTGCGTGTCCTGGCTGGCCAACTGCAACGGCGAAGGCGCGATGCTGTACGCCGCCGCGGCGCGCGAACGGCTGCGGCAGATGCAGACCATGCTGGACGAATGAGCGACCGCGCAGCCCGCCTGCTGCACCTGCTGGACCGCCTGCGCCGCGCCCGCCGCCCGGTCTCGGCGGCCGAGCTCGCCGAATCGCTCGCGGTCAGCCTGCGCACGCTGTACCGCGACATCGCCAGCCTGCGCGCTCAGGGTGCCGACATCCAGGGCGATCCCGGCGTGGGCTACCGGATGCGGCCGGGCTTCCTGCTGCCGCCGTTGATGTTCGATGCGGACGAACTGGAGGCGCTGGTGCTGGGTGCGCGTTGGGTGCAGGCCCAGGCCGATGCAGAGCTGGCCGAGGCTGCCGGCAACGCCCTCTCGCGGATCGGCGCCACCCTGCCGGAGCCGCTGCGCATCGCCATCGACACCAGTGGCCTGTTCGTGCCGGTCTGGCAGGAAAACAGGGCCCCGGAACCGTGGTTGCCGGTGCTTCGCCGTGCCATTCGCGAAGAGCACACGCTGCACATGCGCTATGCCGATGCCGAGGGCAACGCGACCACGCGCACGATCTGGCCGTTCGCGATGGCGTTTTACGATCCGCTGACACGGATGTTCGCGGCCTGGTGCGAGCTGCGCGGCGGTTTCCGCCATTTCCGTGCCGACCGGGTCATCGTCTTGCGCGACACCGGCGAGCGCTACCCCCAGCGACGCCACCAATTGATCAAACGCTGGCGCGAGCACACGCAGCTGGAACGGATCGGCCACCAAAGTGGCAGACGTTGCGGTGCTGCTGACATTTCCTGACATCTGTCCCGCCTAAGCTGCGTCCTTCCCTCACCGGAGTGATGCCATGAGCACGCAAGCACTGATCTTCTACACGCACCCCCACTCCCGAGGCCGCGTGGCGCGCTGGGCGCTGGAGGAAACCGGCCTGCGGTACACGACCGAGTACCTCGAATACGGCACCACGATGAAGGCGCCGGAATACCTCGCCATCAACCCGATGGGCAAGGTGCCGGCGTTGAAACATGGCGACGTCGTGGTCACCGAGAACGCCGCGATCGCGATGTACCTGGCCGACCTGGTACCCGACAAGCAGCTGGCGCCGCCGGTCGGCAGCCCCGAACGCGGCAGCTACTACCGATGGATCAGTTTCATGGGCCCGCTGGAACAGGCGATGATGGCGAAAGCAGCCGGTGCGCATTACGAAGCCATGCAGGCCGGATTCGGCACCGTGGAGGACACGGTCAATGCACTCGACGCCGCGATCGGCGACCGCGATTTCCTCGTCGGCAACCGCTTCTCCATGGCTGACCTGCTGGTGTCGGCCTGCGTGGGCTGGTACCTGCAGTTCAAGCTGCTGGAGCCGCGTCCGAACCTGGTGCGTTATGCACAACTGCATGGTGCCCGGGAAGCCGCCCGGCGCGGCAACGCCATTGACGACGCCAGGGTCGCCGAGTCCGACCAGGACAGGAAACGGTAAACAGACACCGGACCGCATCCTGCCACTGTGGCTGTTTCGCCATGCAGGGAGGTGCTCTCCCTGCACAGCATTCTTCAGGCCAGGGTGCGCACCTTCGGCTCGCGATCCCACTGCCGGGTCTTGGCCTTGGCGATGAAGCCGGCGATATCGTGCGGTTCCACCACGCCTGCATCGGGCTTGATCCCGGCCGCCTTCAGGATGTGCTCGCGGGTGCCGCCGCAGGCCGCGATCGCCTTGAGGTGACCGAAGGCATCGCGGAACCAGTCGACCGCGGCACCGTCCTTCGCCAGCTTCTTCGCTTCCTCCGGCATCAGCACGCTGGCGACGGCATCGAACAGCACCGACGGCGTGCCCGCGACCTGGCCATCGAGCTTGCGCAACTTGCCGTCGCTCAAAGTCACGTGGCGCTTCGGACCGACAAGTTTGACCATCGCGCCTGCCTTTTCCGCGGCCTCGCGGATCGCGGCCACCTGCGCCGCATCGCTGCCCTCCGCCACCAGGATGCCGATCGCGCGGCCTTCGAGCGTGTCCTTCATCCGCGGGATGATGGTGGTGGCCGGCGACAGGGGCAGATCCTGCACCGTGGCGGCGGCAGGCGCGGCCGCGGGAAGCGAGGTCATGCCCAGGCCGTCGGCCACGCGCTGCGCCAGCGATTCGTCGATATTGCGCAGCTGGCTCACGGTGCGCTCGCGCACTGCGTCGTCGTCCACCTTCGCCAGTTCGAACACGAACGCTGACGCGATGTGCGCCTGTTCTAGCGGGGTCTGGCTGCGGAAGAACAGCCGCGGCTGGCTGTAGTGGTCGGCGAAGGATTCCGCACGCACGCGCCCCTTGCGGCCATCGTCCGGCGCGCGCTCGGCGAAGCTGCGGAAACCGCGCGGGGTTTCGCGGCCGTTCGGTTCCGAGCCGTCCTTGTCCAGCGATGCCGGCTCGTAGGCGACGCGGCCCTTCGGCACCTGCATCTGCATGTGCGCGTCGCGTTGGTGGTTGGCGAACGGACACTTCGGCGCGTTGATCGGAATCTGGGTGAAGTTGGGCCCGCCCAGTCGCGACAACTGGGTGTCGAGATAGGAGAACAGGCGGCCTTGCAGCAGCGGGTCATTCGAGAAGTCGATGCCGGGCACCATGTTGGCCGGGCAGTACGCGACCTGCTCGTTCTCGGCGAAATGGTTGTCCGGATTGCGGTCCAGCGTCATCCGGCCAATGATCTGTACCGGTACCAGCTCTTCGGGGATGAACTTGGTCGGATCCAGGTGATCGAACGGGAAGGCGTCGGCCTGCTCCTCCGTGAACAGCTGCACGCCGAAATCCCACGCCGGGAACTGGCCGCCCTCGATCGCCTCGAACAGGTCGCGGCGGTGGAAGTCGTTGTCGGCGGCCTGGGTCTTGGCGTGTTCGTCCCAGACATGCGACTGGATGCCCAACACCGGCCGCCAGTGGAAGCGCACGAAGGTCGATTCGCCATCGGCATTGATCAGGCGGAAGCTGTGGATGCCGAAGCCTTCCATCATCCGCAGCGAGCGCGGGATCGCTCGGTCACTCATCGCCCAGGTGATCATGTTCAGCGTTTCCGGCGACAGCGAGACGAAGTCCCAGAAGGTGTCGTGCGCGCTGGCCGCCTGCGGAAAGCCGCGGTCGGGTTCCATCTTCACCGCGTGGATGAAGTCCGGGAACTTCATCGCGTCCTGGATGGCGAAGATCGGCAGGTTGTTGCCTACCAGGTCGAAGTTGCCTTCCTGGGTATAGAACTTCACAGCGAAGCCGCGCACGTCGCGCGGGGTGTCCACGCTGCCGGCACCGCCGGCGACGGTGGAGAAGCGGGCAAAGACGGGAATGCGGCCCTTCTCGGTGAGGAACTTGGCGGTGGTGTATTGCGACAGCGGCTTGTTCAGTTCGAAATAGCCGTGCGCGGCCGAACCGCGTGCGTGCACGATGCGCTCCGGGATGCGCTCGTGGTCGAAGTGGGTGATCTTCTCGCGGAGGATGAAGTCCTCCAGCAGGGTCGGCCCGCGCGGGTGCGCACGCAGCGAATTCTGGTTGTCGCTGATCGGGATGCCTTGCGCGGTCGTGAGCACGTCCATGCCGTTGCCGGCCTGCTGATGCGTCTCGCCACCGTCGCCGCGCCGGGATTCGGCATCGGCCGCCTTGCGGGCAGGTCCGCCGCTTTTGGTTTGTGAAGAGGTCGTTTCGGGGGGCTTGCGCGTAGCCATGGCCTGATTCCTGATCGGGGAATCACCACCATAGGCCGATACCGGTCAAGGGCGTGTCACACCCGATCCAGGCGGCGTGCTCGGTACGTGACCGGTTCGGGCTCGGGATGGTCTCGGGGGGGCTCCGAGTGATTCAGATGACCCATAGGTTGTTTGCTCGATGTGCGGGGCGGCAAGCTGACGATCCCGTATCCGCATCACCCGCATCCTCAGGATGCGCTACCGGAGTCCATCGCCATGGCCAATACTGCCCGTTCGTCGTTTCCCGCATCGGTAGGTGCCCGCCACGTGTGGCTGGCGTTGTTGGGCGTGGTGGCCGTGGCCGAGCGTCGGTCGTGCAGGGCCGTGGGTGCCGTCGCGGACGATGCGGCGCAGGCCGGCAAGCAAGTGCTGCAACTGGCGACCGATACCGGCTACGTGTTGCGCGGAGCGGCGATGACGGTGCAGGAACGCATCGATCCTGCCCTGCAGCAGTTGGGCCGGAACGTGAATGCGCAGCTGGCTGCGCTGCGCCGCGGCTCTCGTGCGTCCGGCACATCGACTCGGCGTCGCCGGATCCGCACGGCCTGATTGCATCAGCCAGCGCGCAGGCCGGTCGCGCTGCAGCCGGTGCGGGATCACAGGTCCAGTCGTGCATGACGCACGCGGTCATCGCGCGTGCCATCGGCATGGAACGCCTCCAACCATGGCCGCACCACGTCCAGCGGACCGATGGCATCGCGCTGGCCGAATCGTGCGCGGTTGTCCGACTGCAGCCGCAGCATGCGCCGATCCTGCATCGCCACCCTGCGCAGGAACGGCCACACGAACAGCCGCACCGCCCAGGCTGGCGCCCAGCGCCCGTGGATGTGCACGATCACGTGCAAGCGGGTGCTCTGCGCCGTCATCGGTGCGAAATGCAGGCCGATGCGGACCTGGCTGCCGTCGCGGTAGCCGTATTCGAACTGCACGCTGGCCGGGCAGTGGAAGTGTGCCCGTTCGCGGGTGCGCGGTGTCTCGAACAGGCGGTAGATCAGCCCGCTTTGTTGCGGAGCACCGTGGTAATCGACCGTGAAGCCGTCGGCATGCGGCTGCAGCGTGGCCTGCATCGGCCGCCGGCTGCCCGCACGCCGCACCAGGCCGGCGTGCACGTAGTGGGTGTGGGTGGCATCCAGCACGTTTTCCAGCGCGTCGATCAGGCTGGCATCGAATACCGTGGACCACAGGAAGCGGCGGCTGCCGGCCGGCTGCGCGGTGGCCATGGCCGGCAGGGCTTCGGATGCCGCATCGGCATGGCGATGCACCCAGACGATGCCGTCATGTTCGCGCACGGCCCAGGCCCGCGCCCGGACGGACGGCAGTGATTGTCCGGATGGAAGTCCCGGCAGTGCCTGCAGGCGGCCGTCGACGCCGAAACGCCAACCGTGGTACGGGCATTGCAGGCCATCGCCTTGCACGCATCCGGCCGACAGCGGTGCCTGGCGATGCGGACAGCGATCGTCCAGCGCCAGCACGCGCCCATCGCCCAGTCGTGCCAGTGCCACCGGTTGACCGAACAGCGTCGATGCGCGCGGTCGCCTGCCGACCTGCCGCGACTGCGCCAAAGCATACCAGTACCGTTGCAGATGCGACGGCCAGCTCACGTGCGGAAGCCCTGCAGGATCGGCACGCCGACGTGCTGCGCCAGCCGTGCCAGCCAGTGCAGCGGGCGACGCTGGCTGGCTGGAAGGTGATCGGCGATCACGGCGCTGTATTCGATCACGGGCTGACCGCCGCGCTGCAGCTTGAAGCGGCCCACGCCGGCGCTGAGGTTGACCATGCAGCGCCGCTGTCGCGCCTGGTCCAGCACGGTGGCGGCCAGCAGGCGGTACAGGCCATCACGCTGCGGGCGGGCGGTGTCGTAACCGACGATCGGCGAGGTGATCACGCTGCCGAAGCGCAGCATGCCGACCACGGCGCCGAGGCGTCCGTCGGTATCGCGCAGGCCGTGCAGTTCCAGCAAGCGTTCGCGGTGCCAGCGCTGCAGCAGCGCGGGTGAGTAATCGGGATTGAGGCGCGAATATTTCTGCAGATACAGCAGGCTGTACAGGTCGGCGGCACGGGTGTAATCGTTGCCGGTCATGGTGTCCGGCTGCAGACGCTGCAACGGATGGCGACGCAGCCAGGCGAAGTCCTTTTTCAGGTCGGCATGGCGCGTCGCCAGGATGTCGATGGCATCGAACAGGAACACTTCGCGGCTGGGGATCAGCAGGGCGCCGGCTTGCACCAAGGCGCGCATCCACAGCGGGTTCTGCACCGCATTGAGCGAACGCAGCCAGATCGCATGCTGCGGCCAGCGCTGCCGCGCCGCATCGACCAGTTCGAACACGACCGACACCGGCACGTCCGGATAGCTGTTGGTGGACACCAGCCAGTTGTTCAGGCATACGCAGTCATCCATGCGTGCGCGCTGCATCCAGTGTCCCAGCGCATGCACCAGCGGACGCAGTGCGGCGGACAGCCATGGCTTGTGCAGGCGATCCAGTTCTTCCAGGGCATAGTGGTAATAGGTCGACACCGGGGAGGTCACCCAGGCATCGCGCTGCCCGGTGTTGTTTTCGGTGGCGGGAAAGGCGATGCCGCCGGCCTCCAGCGCGGTGACCGTGGCGCCGACATTGCCGATCCAGCGGCGCGTGTCGCTGCCCATGTGGATCTGCAGGAAATGCCGCGCCTGGGCATCGAAACCGGCCGGATCGATGTGCTGGTTGGCGATGACCGACGGTGGCGGCAGGCTGTCGTTCATGCGGGTGATGGCGGGGCAGGCGGCAGCGGGATGGGCTCGCCATCCCATTCGGTGTCGCAGGTGGCGGCTTCGCGCAGTGTGCAGCCTTGGCGCCATCCCTGCCAGGCATAGCTGGCCAGGTCGCGCACGGCACCGAACAGCGGTACGCGATCGCCGCGGATCGCCAGCACGTCCTGCGCCTGTCGCCAATCGTGCAGCCACGATTTCAGCTGACGGTTTTTCGCGGCAGTCAGCAGCCCGGCACTGGCCATCACTGCGGCAATCATGCGCGGCCGACCGTGCATCGGTTCGATGCAGGCGCTGCCGCTGCCATCCAGCGCGGCCGGCAATGCATCGTGCAGATCGAACAGATGCACGCCACTGATGGCGCGCGGGTTGCATTCCAGCACGTGGCAGCGGCCATCGGCGGTGCGGATCCAGTCGAACGATATCTGGCCGGTGTAGCCCAATCGCGCCACCAACCCTGCGGTAACGGTGCGGATAGGCGGGCAATCCACGCTGCGGAACCAGTAGCTGGAACTGCGTGCCAGCCGGTGCACCGGTTCGTAGCACACGTGTGCCAGCAGGCGCCCGCGATCGGCCACGGCGTAGGAACACAATTCCTGTCCGCGGCATAGCGCCTGCACCACCCAGTTGCCCGGCAAGGGCAGCGAAGCGGCATCGTCCAACCCCTGCGGATGCAGCTGCACGTGCACGCCGAAACGCGAGTATTCCGGTTTCAGCACCGCGGCACGTCCAGCGGCCCAGTCGCGGGCCTCGCCGATGTCGCGCACGCAGGCGCTGTCGGGCACCGCCATGCCGCTGGCACTGGCGTGCTGAAGAAATGTCCATTTGCTGTGGAGCGCGTGCATGGTGTCGAACTCGGCCACGCACACCCGCAACGATGCGGGCAGATGCGCGCGGATGCGTGACAGGTAGAACGCTTCCTCGCAGGTGGGCAACAGCAGGTCGATCCGCTCGCGGGCGATGAGGACATTCAAGTCACGCGCGTAGTCGGCCGTGGCGAAGCGCGCCGACGGCAGACGCACGTGCCCCGATACCGCGCGCGAATCGGCAGTGATGTGGCAGGAGATGCTGTCGCCCACCAGCACCCGCCAGCCCTGCGCCGCGAAGCGGCGGGCATGGTCCAGCGCCACCGGCGCGCGGGCGCCAAGGATCAGCACGCGGCGCTGTACGTCAGCCATCGGTCTGCCAGTGCATGCAATGCGATGGCACGATGCGCAGCGTGCCATCGGGCTGCGTGGCCAGCGCGTGCAGTGCGGCGAAGGTGCGCCGGTACGCGGCGCTGTCGCCGAGCCAGCGCGTGGTGAGTGCGGGCGGCGGCACCCCGTCGCGCAGGGCCGGCAATGACCAGGCGGCATCGGCGATCAGGAAGACCCATCCCGTCGCATCGCGGAACAGCAGACCATGGTGACCCGCGGCATGCCCGGGCAGCGCCACGGCCAGCAGGCTGCCATCGCCCAGCAGATCGTGGCCGGTGGCGAATGCGGTGAGGGGTGGCGACAAGGCGCGGATCGAGGCGTCTTCGATCCAGCGGCAGCGCTGTTCGAAATCGGCATCCAGCAAGCGTGGCAGCAGCCCGATACGCAGCGCCGACAGAGGGCCGCGTCGGCGCAGATCGGTAATGGCTTCCCGCGCGCACCACACCGGTACGCCGGGAAAGTCGCGCAGCCCGCCGATGTGATCGCCATGCAGATGCGACAGCACGATGGCATGGATCTCGCCAGGCTGGATGCCGTCTGCAGCCAGCTGCGTCACCAGCTCTTCCTGCGCCCGCAGATGCACCGGCGTGACCATGCGGTACAGGCATTCGGGCAGATGCCGCGTGGCATCGAGAAAATGCCGCGAATATCCGGTATCGAACAGCAGATGGCCAAGACGCGGATGGGTGATGCGGAAGGCCAGCGACGGGAAGGCCTGTGCACGCCATCCGGCGCCGCGTCGCACCATGCAGGCCGGATGCGTGCAGTGGCCGACCGCGTGGCTGCGCCAGTCAAGCGCGAGCATGGGCGCGCCACTGTTGCGCGAAGCGGTCGATGCCTTCCAGCACGCCGAGCGTCGGCTGGTAGCCCAGATGCCAGCGTGCGGCCGCGATGTCCAAGGTCTGCGAATATGCCAGCACGCCCAGGGTGTAGCGGCTGACCGGCGGCTCCGGCTGGCCGGGCAACGCTTTGGCGATCCCTTCCATCACACCGGCCAGGGCCATGCCGAGGCCGCGCGGCACGTTGCGGTACTGAACGCGCATTCCCAACGCATCGAACAGGCGATCCAGGATCGTTTTCACCGGCAGCGGTTCGCCATTGCTGATGTTCAAGGCGGGAACGTCGTCCGTTGGCGCGGATTGCAATGCCCGCCACACGGCCTGCACGACATTCTCGACCGCGGTGATGTCGATGATCGCCCGGCCACCGTTCACCAGCGGGAAGCGGCCCTTGCCTGCCCGCTGCACGATGCGCGGGAAGATGGCCGCATCGCCCGCACCGAACACTGCCCGCGGTCGCAGGATCACGCCGGTCATGACGGATGCCGAACAGGCGTGTCGCACCACCTCTTCCGACAACCATTTGCTTTCCGCGTAATGGGTGATCCAACGGGTGGGTGGCTGGAAGCACTCATCCAGCTGCAATTGATCCTGCGGACGGAAATAGATGCTGGGCGATCCCAGATGCACCACGTGCGTGATGCCCTGTCGCGCGGCCGCCTGCAGCAGACGTTCGGTGGCAGTGACATTCGCGCGGATGAATGCATCGCGCGGGCCCCATGGTGTCGACAGCGCCGCGGCATGCACGATCCGCTTGACGCCGCACAGCAGCGGATCGAGCGGATCGCAGGCCAGGTCGGCGTCGACGCAGCGGATGCCGTCGCGTTCCAGTTGTGCCAGTGCGGTCCGATTGCGACCGGTCGCCAGCACCGGAATGCCTTCGGCATGCAACCAACGCGCCACGTGCCCGCCGATGAAGCCGCTGGCACCGGTGACCAGGACCGCGTCGCCGTTCACAGCCGCAGCACGCAGCCGCCGAAGGACAGCCCCGCACCGGAACCCACCAGCGCGATGGTGTCGCCGCGCTGCAGTCGCCCGGACACGATGCCCTGATGCAGGGCCACGGCCACCGAGGCCGCCATCTGGTTGCCGCGTTCGGGCAGGATGCGCACCAGCATGGCGTCGGGCAGTTGCAGCAGTTTCTGCAGGTGCCGCAGGGCCTTGTCGCTGGCCTGGTGCGGCACGATCGCAGCCAGGTCCGACTGCTGCACGCCGGCCTTGTCCAGCAGGCGCTGCAGGAACACCGGCAGGCGTTCTGCGGCCATGCGGTAGGTGGCTTTGCCGTCCATCTCGAACACGGCGCCGCGCGCGAACAGCGCGGCATCGTCGTGCACGCGCAGGCGGGTGCCGCCGGCGCGGATCTGGCAGAACGCGGCGCCATCTCCATAGGTTTCAAAATGACAGGCCAGGACCGCCGCATGATCACCCGGTTCGGACGAGGTCAGCACCGCGGCCGCGGCGCCATCGCCGAACAGCATCGCGCTGGCCGGGTCGTGCCAAGGCAGGCCGGCCGAGGCGATCTCGCTGGAGACCAGCAGCACCCGGCGATAGCGTCCGGCCGTGATCGCCATCGACAGCAGGTCCAGACCGGCCAGGAAACTCAGGCAGGTGGCGTTGATGTCGAAGGCGGGGATGCCGCTGCCGCCCAGGCCCAGTTCGCGCTGCACAAGCGCGGCGGTGCAAGGAATCGGCTGTTCCATCACGCTGCAGGCCGAGACGATGGCATCCAGATCGCCCGCGCCCAGGCCGGCCCGTTGCAGTGCCATCCGCGCCGCATGCGCCGCCATCACCGAGCTGGTTTCGTCGCCAGTGGCGAAGTGGCGCACGTCGATGCCCGAATGCTTGCGGGTCCAGCCAGCCGGCTTGTTCCAGCGCACGTCCAGTTCGGTCGACGGCACCGCCTGCGACGGACGGTACTCGCCGGTACCGAGGATGCACACCGGCAATGCCGGCGAGGGAAGGGGTGCCATCATGTGCGCTGCCCGCAAGGGCCGGTCAGTCCTTGTAGGCCTGGGTCAGGTTGTGCAGATGCAGGCGCTCTGCATCGCGCAGTAGCGGCGCGAACAGCATCATCACCTGCACGATGCCGTCGCGGATCGCGGTATGCTCGTCGGTGTCGCCGTGCACGGCGGCGTAGTTCAGCCAGAAGGTGGCGATCACCAGGATGTTGGTGGCGGCCGCCTGCAGTTCCGCCGGCGAGGCGCGCATCACCCCGGCCTTCACCAGCCCGCTCATCACCGCGTGCGCCTGGGTGTCGGCGCGTTTCAGGATGCGCGAGAAACGCATGCGCAGGCGCCGGTTGCGCGCCAGGATGTCGACGATGTCGCGGTACAGGAAGCGGTAGTCCCAGATGCATTCGAACACCAGATGCAGCTGCATCCACACGTCTTCCAGCTCGGGCAGGCGGTCTTCCGGCACCTGCAGGGCATCGCCCATGCGCTGCTCGTAGGCGCCGAACAGGTGCTCGATGATGTCGTCCTTGTTGCGGTAGTGGTAGTACAGGTTGCCGGGGCTGATGCCCATCTCGTCGGCGATGTGGTTGGTGGTCACGTTCGGCTCGCCCTGCTCGTTGAACATGCGCAGGGCGTACTCGAGGATGCGGTTGCGGGTATCGCGGGCCATCGGGATGCGTCAGGCGGTGAGCTTGGCCACCAGGTCCACGTAGCGCTGCATGGCGTCGGTCTGGCTGGTGCCCTTCAGCTTGGTCCAGGCCTCGTACTTGGCGGTGCCCACGAAATCGAAGAAGCCCGGCTTGTCGCCGTGCACGTCGCCTTCGGACCCTTGCTTGTACAGCGCATACAGGCGCAGCAGGGTGTCGTTGTCGGGGCGCTCGGACAGGCCCTGCACGGCATTGGCGGCCTGTTCGAAGCGGGTTTTCAGATCGGACATCGCGTCTCTCCACGGGCGGATCGCCCGCGTGCATCTGACCACGCACGCTTGCGGGGGGTCAATACGCAGTGCGCCACGCCACGCTGCAGTGCGGATTGTGAAGCCGCGGCGGGTCTGGCAACGTATGCCGCCGAACCCTTGCCAGCGCCCAGGAGCACAGTCCCATGAGCTATTTCGTCACCGGAGCCAACGGTTTCATCGGCCGCTACCTGGTCGGCAACCTGCTCAAGCGCAAGGGCAGCATCCATGTGCTGGTGCGCAAGGATTCGCGCAGGAAGCTGCAGGCCATCGGCGAGCGCATGGGCTGGGACATGAAGCGCATCGTGCCGGTTGAAGGCGACATGACCGCCGACGCCTGCGGCCTGTCGGCAGCACAGCTGCGCAGCCTGAAGGCGAAGAAGATCAAGCACTTCTTCCATCTGGCCGCGATCTACGACCTGACCGCCAACGCCGACACGCAGCGCAAGGCCAACGTCGACGGTACCCGACACGCGCTGGACCTGGCCGCGGCGATCGGCGCCGGCTGCTTCCACCACACCAGTTCGATCGCCGCCGCCGGCCTGTACCCGGGCGTGTTCCGCGAGGACATGTTCGACGAGGCCGAGGGCTTGGAAGACCCCTACCTGCGCACCAAGCACGATTCCGAAGGCCTGGTGCGCAACGAAACCCGCATCCCGTGGCGGGTGTACCGGCCGGGCATGGTGGTGGGCCATTCGCAGACTGGCGAGATCGACAAGATCGACGGCCCGTACTACTTCTTCACCTTCATCAAGAAGATGCGCCAGCTGTTCCCGTCGTGGATGCCGATGCTGGGCGTGGAGGGCGGCCGCATCAACGTGGTGCCGGTGGACTTCGTGGCCGACGCCATGGACCACATCGCGCACAAGCCGCGGCTGGACGGCCACACCTTCCACCTGGTCGACCCGGAACCGATGCGCGTGGGCGAACTGCTGAACACCTTCGCCCGCGCCGGCCACGCGCCCGAAATGAGCCTGCGCATCGATGCGCGCATGTTCGCATTCCTGCCCGGTGCGGTGCGCGCCGGGGTGGGCAGCCTGCCGCCGGTACGGCGCATGACCGGCATGCTGCTGCGCGATTTCCGCATTCCGAAGGAAACCCTGAAATTCATCACCTATCCCACCCGCTTCGACAGCCGCGAGACCGAGCGCGCGCTGAAGGGCAGCGGCATCCGCGTGCCGCGCCTGGACGAGTATGCCTGGCGTCTGTGGGATTACTGGGAACGTCACCTCGACCCGGATCTGTTCGTCGATCGCAGCCTGAAGGGCCGGGTGCGCAACAAGGTGGTGCTGATCACCGGCGGCTCGTCCGGGATTGGGCTGACCACCGCGCAGCGCGTGGCGCAGGCGGGGGCCATCACGGTGATCGTGGCGCGCGGCGAGGAGGAACTGTTCAAGGCGCGCGACGAGATGAAGGTCGCCGGTGGCAAGGTGTTCGCCTACACCGCCGACCTGGCCGACATGGCCGACTGCGACCGGCTGGTCAGTACCGTGCTGAAGGAACACGGCCACGTCGACATCCTGATCAACAACGCCGGCCGCTCGATCCGCCGTTCGATCGAGCTGTCCTACGACCGCTTCCACGATTTCGAGCGCACCATGCAGCTGAATTACTTCGGCTCGCTGCGCCTGATCATGGGCCTGATGCCCACCATGACCCAGCGCCGCAAGGGCCACATCATCAACATCAGCTCGATCGGCGTGCTGGCCAACTCGCCGCGGTTTTCGGCCTACGTGGCCAGCAAGGCCGCGCTGGACGCGTTCAGCCGCTGCGCCCAGGGCGAGCTGTCCGGCAAGGGCATCAGCTTCACCACCATCAACATGCCGCTGGTGCGCACGCCGATGATCGCACCGACCAAGATGTACGACTCGGTGCCCACGCTGTCGACCGACGAGGCCGCCGACCTGCTGGTGCAGGCGATGATCGAGAAACCCGCGCGCATCACCACCCGCCTGGGCACCTTCGCCGCGATCCTGAATGCCGTCGCGCCGAAGGCCTACGAGGTGGTGATGAGCACCGCCTTCGAACTGTTCCCCGATTCGGCCGCGGCCAAGGGGGAGCGCGCCGGCAAGGAGGTGGCACCCAGCAACGAGCAGATCGCCTTCGCGGCGTTGATGCGCGGGGTGCACTGGTAGGTTGCGGCGAATCCGCACGCTGCGTGCAGATCGCTCAATACATCCAGCACTGGAAGTACGACACCAGCCGCCCGCTCTCGCGCGGCGGCTGCAGCTGCAGCCGGGTGGCGCGCAGTTCGGGATACGGCTGCAGCAGCGGACAGATCGTGCCGCGCGCGTCGATGTCGTTGCCCGATTGCAGCACCACCAGCGTGGACTCGCCGGACCAGTTGGCTTTTTCCACGCCGGACAGGGTGCGCACGGCATCGGCCACCTGGCCCCGGCGGCGCGCCAGTTCCGCCGGTTCGGTGGGGATAGTGGCGCGTGCATCGGTCGTGTCCGTGCTTTCCGCCGGCGTGGCTGCCGGGGTCGCGGTGGCGCTGCCGGCAGGTGTGGGCGACGGGACGGCGCCGGACTGCCCGGCAGGCGCTGCGAACACGGACGGTGTCGCGGGCGGCTGCCCGGGCGAGACAGGTTCGGCCCGACTGCCCAGCAACAGCCAGGCGCCCAGTCCGGCCACCAACGCCACCACCCAGACGCCGATGAGCTGCGTGCGGATGCGCTGACGGGCCGGGGCGATGAACTGCTGATACTGGGCACGGTCCAGCGCCGGGGCCAGTTCCGGCCACAGCCGCTGGCCGTCGTACAGTTCGATGTGATTGAAGGATGCTTCCGGCAGGGCTTCCTTGCTGAAGTGGCCCGGGGTGACCAGCAGTCCCCCGGCGGCGCCGTGCATTTCGATGGCGCGGGCGAATTCTCGGATGGCCTGCGGGCCCAGCACGTAGCTTGCGCCGTGCTTGGCCGATACCAGCCACAGCTGTCCGTCGCGCAGCATCTTCAGTTCGTTTTCGTCGCCGCCGGCGTTCGGATCGATCCGGCGTTCGTAGCCCAGTCGCGACAATGCCAATGTCAGCAAGGCCACGAACTCGCGCCAGCGAAGTTCGGGCAGTGCGGCAATGCCGGCGCGCGCTTCTTCGCGCGGACGGGCGATCTTCAGCAGGTAAACGCTGCCGACCGATCCGATGACCAGCGCAACCGCGGCGGCCAGCAGCGCCATCACCATGGATCAGCCTCGTCTTTGCAACAGCGCCATGCGCGCAAGGCGCGCAGTGTAAGTCGCTGCCCGCGCGTGGCGGTGAATGGATGGAAAAGCCCGCCAGCCCGAGCCGAGGAGGGGAGGGAACTTCTGCGGCGTAGCAAGGGGCTGGCGGGCTGAAACGAACGCGGCACCGGGGTTGCCGCGTTGACGCCGGTCAATCGTTTCCGGCAGTGGATTTCGGGGCGGAAGCAGCGGATTTGCGCGGCTTGGCTGCCCCGGCTTTTTTCACCGCCACCCCCCTGGTTTTTTTCGCGGCAGCCTTCTTTGCGGCCGGCTTGCGGTCGGCGCCGGGAGCGGCCTTGGTCTTCGAGGGGGCTGCCGGCTGGCTCTGTCGGCGCAGTTCCGCAGTCAAGCGCTCCACCCGCTGGGACAGGTCGGACAGATCATCCTTGCTGGGCACGCCCAGCTTGCCCAGGGCGCGCTGCACGCGATCCTCGAACACCTTTTCCAGGCGATCCCATGTGTCGGTGGCGCGTTCCCTGGCCTGGCCGGCACGGCTTTCCACCGCATCGCGCACCACGTCGGCACTGTTGCCAGCCAGCTTGCGGGCGTTCTGTTCCAGCGTCATGCCTTCCTTCACCAGCGCTTCGAACAGCTTGGCGCCTTCGGCCTGGGCACGACCGAATGCACCGACGCCGGCCATCCAGATCTGCTGCGCGGATTCGCTCAGCGTGCGGGTGAAGCGCTCGGCTTGCGCCTTGCTGTCCGGCTTGGCCGACCTCGCGGAGGCGGTGGACGTGGATCCTGCTTTCTTCTTCAGCTTGGCCATTGCGGTCTCTGCATGCCGATGGTGGTTGGATGAAACGCCAGATTGCGGCGTTTGTCTAGAGTTTGCACACGATCACGGACGCGCCTGCGGGCGCCGCCGCGCTACCGGTTTGCGCGCCGGCAGCGACTGCTCGAGATCCCGCAGCGCCTGGTCGAGCTGCGCGGTGGTGTCGGTGCGGCGCAGGGCCGGTGGCGGCAGCCCGTCCAGGATGCCGCGGCGGGCCTGCCCGGCGATGGCCATGTCGATGCGGATGCCATGCCGTGCCAGCACCGGGCCCAGGCTGTCGGCATGGTGGCGCAGGTCGGCCAGCGTGTTGCGGTAGGCCAGGTCGCAGATGCGCTGCCGCGAGGCGAAACTGAAGGCGTTGGCGTAGAACAGCGAGCGGTCGTGCGCGTTGGGTTCGAACACCAGCTGGTCGATGTGCGGGTACTGCTGCGCATAGCGGGCCAGGCCCACCTGCATGCGCGATTGCAGCATGGTGCGCAGCGACTGCGACAGCACCACCGGCAGACCGCCCTCGGCGATGCGGCGGTCATCGTGCCATTGGGGCGGCTGCAGGCGATTGCCGGCGTTGAAGGGTACCAGCGGGTTCAGGCCGATCAGCATGTCCACGTCCTGGTCCAGCACCAGCGAGGCGTGCATGGTGCGACGCAGGGCACCATCGGCGAAGTGGCGGCCGCGCATGGTCACCGGCGGATACAGTCCCGGCAATGCGGCACTGGCCTGCACCGCCTGCGAAATCGGGATGTTGTCCCAGCCCTCGCCGCCGAAACGCACCGCTTCGCCGCTGTCCAGGTCCACGGCCACGACGTACAGGGTGCGATCGAGCTTGCGGAAATCGTTGCTGCGGCCGCGGCGGGTGAACAGGTCGCGCAGGAACTGCTCGACTGCCACGTTGTCGAACAAGCCGTTGGGGACCAGTGCGCCCAGGCGTACCAGGGCGCGCGACCAGCGCGATTCCTCGTGGCTGGTCGTCAGGTCGCGAAACATGCGCCGCCCCAGCTGCGGCAGCGTGGACAGGCGCTTGCCGTATTCGGCGAAGGCCGGGCGCAGGAAGGTTTCCGGATGGAACACCGCATCGTCGCTGTCGCCGGTGATGAACATCCGGCACATCTGTTCGGTGGTGATGCGGTTGGCCAGCCCGGCAGCCAGGAAGGCCCCGCTGCTGACGCCGACGTAGCAGTCCATGCGGCTCAGATCCAGGCCGATCAGCGCTTCGTCCAGCGCACGCAATGCACCCAGTTCGTACATCGCGCCGATCGGACCGCCACCGGCGATGGCCAAGCCGATGCGGGGCCGTGCGCCGGCATCGACATGGTGTTTGGCATCGGGTTGTGCGGCATGCAACGACAGCATCGGCAGGCTTCCGGCTGGAGCGGGCTGCAGTGTAACCACAGGGCGCAGAGCGATTGCTTCACCTGGGGGGTGGGATGATTCGGGAATGAGCCGCACATCCAGCATCGATACCCGCCTGCAGCGCCGTCTGCTGTGCCATCAGGCCCTGCACGATCCTGCCCGCGAGCCGCGCAATCGCTTGCCGCGCCTGTCCGAACTGCGCCATTGGCAGGCGCAGCGGCTGCGTGCCAGCTTCGCGCATCATCTGGCGGATTCACGCACTCGGCCGGCAGCGGAGTTCTTCCTCAGCGACATGTACGGCGACCACGACTTCAGCCGCCGCGATGCGGACATCGCCCGGGTGATCCCGATCATGCGGCCGCTGCTGCCGGCGGTACTGCTGGATGCGGTGGCCGACGCCATCGCGCTGGCGGCGCTGAGCCACGCCTTCGACCTGCGCATGGCCCAGGCGCTGCACGATTCGAGCGACGCCCGCAGGCCGCTCGACGCGACACTGTATGCCCGTCTGTACCGGCAGGTGGGCAAGCCGCGCCTGCGTGCGGAGCAGATCCGCCTGATCGGCTCGGTGGGCGATGGCCTGAATGCGGCGCTGCGCATTCCGGGCGTGCATCGCATGCTGCGCATGGCGCGGCTGCCGGCGCGGGCACTGGGCCTGGGCGAACTGCAGAATTTCCTGGAACGCGGGTTTTCGGCGTTTGCGCTGATCGGCGACACGCACGCGTTCCTGGATGCGATCGTGCGCGACGAACTGGCGGTGATGCGGCGCCTGTTCGCCGGATCGCGCGATCCGTTTGCCGGTGCGCTCAGCTGAAGCGTTCGTCCAGCACGCGCCGGATTTCCTTTTCCACCGGGTCCTTCATCATCGACAGCAGGAAGCCCAGCTGCGCGGTGACATGCAGCTGCCTGGGGGCCAGCGCGATGTGTCCATCCACGCCCGAACGCTGGAAATGCAGGGTATCGCCCTCCCAGCGGTATTCCATCTCGAAGCGTTCGGACAGTTTTTTCGCCACCTCCTCCACCGCCTTGCGGGCCTTGGCCGGACTGAGCGTGTGGGCATGGACGATATCGATGGCGGACATGGCGAGCGACGGAAAAGGGCGATGGATCGCACAATCTAGCATTGCCGGCGTCGGCCCGTGGTAGATTCGCCGGCTGTGAATGACCTGATGCTGCGTTCCGGTGACGGACAGCCCCCGATGCCGCTGGCGCCGGGCGTGTACGGATTGACTGTCGGCACCGATGGCGCCGTGCGTACGATGGATGATCCGGCAGCCGACGCGGTCCTGACCATCGACCGCCGCGGCACGTGGCTGCAGGTGAATGCCAAGGCCGGGTCCGTGCATGTGAACGGGCGTCCGGTGCGGCGCAATGCCATGCTGCGCGCGGGCGACGTGCTGCATGTGGGCAGTGCCGAGGCCCGGCTGGAAGGGCGCAAGCCCGAGCCGGTCGATGCCGACCCGCGTTCGGGCACGGCTGCCGATTCCGTCGCCGACGTGCGTGCGATCCTGCGCGCGGTGGGCGGGCAGCATCACGGGCGCAGCTTCACGCTGGCCAGCCCATGCGTGATCGGTTCCTACCCCGACGCGCACATCCGCATCGACAGCCATGCCGGACAACGCGGTCATCACGCGCGGGTGGAGCGGCTGGACGATGGCGTGCTGCTGCGGGACCTGGGTTCACCGGACGGAACATGGGTGAATGGCCATCCGGTCCGCACCGCGCTGCTGCGGCCCGGCGACCAGCTGGTGTTCGATGCACGGCACCGGTTCGTGCTGGAAATGCCGGGCGGCCTGCGCATGCCCGAGCCGGTGCCGACAGGCATCATCGAAGCGGTCGTGGAGGATGCCAAGCCGCGACGCGGCAGCAAGCTGCCGTGGATTCTGCTGGCGGCCATCGTGCTGGCCGCGCTGCTGGCGCTGCTGCTGTGGGGCGGAATCGGCCCTGCCAGCCACTGAGCGCGCAGCGTTCCGGTCAGTTCGGGCGGGCGGCCGTGGCGATCCGCGCCTGCTGTCGTCGCTGCCAGGCCTTCGCCAGGCGCCATCCCAGCAGCACCGCCAGGATGGCGGCATACAGCAGCGGCTCGCGGATGTCCGATTTCACCAGCCACCAGAAATGCAGCACCGCCAGCAGCGCGATGGCATACACCAGTTTGTGCAGACGGCCCCAGTTGCGGCCGAGCGTGCGCATCCAGCCTACGGTGGACGTCACCGCCAGCGGGATCAGCAGCAACCAGGCCGCGAAACCCATGGTGATGTAGGGCCGCTTCACCAGATCCTCGGCAATGACCGCCCAGAAGCCGCGCATGTCCAGCACCAGCCAGGCGGCAAGATGCAGCGTGGCATAGGCGAAGGCGTACAGGCCCAGCATGCGCCGGAAGCGCAGCAGCAGCGGCTGCTTCAGCAGCTGTCGCAACGGGGTGATGGCAAGGGTGAGCAGCAGCAGCCGCAGCGCCCACAGCCCCAGCGTGTGCTCGATGGTGGACACCGGGTCGGCGCCCAGCGCATCGCTGCCGGTGCGCTGTACGTCCAGCATGTTGCGGGCCAGCAATGCGAGCGGCAGCAGGGCCAGCGCGTGCAGCACGGTCTTGGCGGCGATCACGCCGCGGGGCGTCGGCGGCCGGGACGGTCGTGGCCGCGCCGGCATCTGGGCAGCCGTCATCTCAGAACCACTTGCGCAGATCCATGCCCGCGTACAGCCCGGCCACCTGCTCGCCGTAGCCGTTGAACGGCAGGGTGGGGATGCGGTTGGCGAACAGCTTGTTGGCGTTGCCGGCGATGCGGCGTTCGGTCTTCTGGCTCCAGCGTGGGTGGTCCACAGCCGGATTCACGTTCGAGAAGAAGCCGTATTCGCGTGGCTGCAGTTCGTTCCAGGTGCTGACCGGCATGCGCTGATGGAAGCCGATGGCCACGATCGACTTGATACTCTTGAAACCGTATTTCCACGGCACCACCAGCCGCAGCGGTGCGCCGTTCTGCTGCGGCAGCGGCTTGCTGTACAGACCAGTGGCCAGAAAGCTCAGCGGATGCATGGCCTCGTCAATGCGCAGGCCTTCGCGGTACGGCCAGTCCAGGGTCGCCGTGCGCACGCCGGGCATCTGCTGCGGATCGGCCAGCGTGGTGAAGGCCACGTACTTCGCCTTGCTGGTGGGCTTGAAGCGCTGCAGCACCGCGGCCAGCGGCACGCCCTGCCAGGGCAGCACCATCGACCAGCCTTCCACGCAGCGCAGCCGGTAGATGCGTTCCTCGGAGGTGATGCCTTTCACCAGGTCGTCCAGGCCGATGCGGCCGGGATTTTCGCATTCGCCGCCCACCACCACCGACCATGGCGTGATGCGCAGGGTCCTGGCGGCCTGGCCGGGATCGCGCTTGTCGCTGCCGAATTCGTAGAAATTGTTGTACGTCGTGGCGTCCTGCCAGGTGGTCAGCTCCTCGTCGGTGCGGAAGGCCGAGCGTGCCTGCCGTGCCGAGACCGGCTTGCGCGACGGCGGCGGCGCGGCTTCGCTGCAGCCCGACAGCGATCCCAGCAGCGGGCCGGCAATGGCGGCACCCAGCAGGCGTCGCCGTTGCCGGTACACGGCTTCGTCGGTCACGGCGTGATCGGGAATGCGGAGCACATCGCGCAGGGTCATGGACGTTTCCGGGCAATCATCATGGCCGATCCTCATCCTAGGACAAAGTCCGGCACAGAAACAGGCCTGGTTCGGAGGCGTTCAGTAGGGTGCTGCACTGCGGCATACTGGATGCCCGATTCCGATGGCCTTCCGCATGACGCGCGCGTTCAATTTCAGTGCCGGACCCGCCGCGCTGCCCGAGCCGGTACTGCAGCAGGCCCAGGCCGAGCTGCTCGACTGGCACGGTGTCGGCGCCTCGATCGTGGAACTCAGCCATCGCGGAGCAGAATTCCTGCAGGTGGCGCAGCAGACTGAGCACGACCTGCGCCGCTTGCTGGCCATTCCCGATGACTATGCGGTGCTGTTCCTGTCCGGCGGGGCGACCACGCAGATGGCGCTGTTGCCGCTGAATTTCGCCGACCCCGGGCAGCCGGTGGAGTACGTGCTGAGCGGTCACTGGAGCCGGACCGCGGTGAAGCAGGCCACGCCGTACGCGCCGGTGCGGATCGTGGCCAGCAGCGAGGCCGACGGCTTCCGCGATGTGCCGCCGCGCGCCGACTGGCAGCTGTCGCCGGATGCGGCATACGTGCACATCACTGCCAACGAAACGATTCATGGCGTGGAATACCGCGATGTGCCGGATGTCGGTGCGGTGCCGCTGTTCGCCGATTTCAGCTCGTCGATCGCCTCCGAACCGATCGACATCGCGCGATACGGGCTGATCTATGCCGGTGCGCAGAAGAATCTGGGGCCGGTGGGCGTGACCGTGGTGATCGTGCGGCGCGATCTGCTGCAGCGCGCCGGGCAGCCGCGCGCGGACATCTTCAATTACGCATCGCATGCGGCGGCCGATTCGATGCTGAACACGCCACCGACCTGGAACTGGTACCTGCTGGGCCTGACCGTGCAGTGGATGCTGGCCGAAGGCGGCGTAGCCGAATTCGCGCGACGCAGCCAGCGCAAGTCACGACAGCTGTATGCAGCCATCGACGGGTCGGACGGGTTCTATCGCAACGCCGTGGCTGCGGGCGCGCGTTCGCGCATGAACGTGCCGTTCTTCATCCACGATGCGGCGCTGGAGCCGATGTTCGTGGCCGAATCGCGCACGGCGGGGTTCATCGGGCTGAAAGGCCACAAGGCATTGGGCGGATTGCGCGCATCGCTGTATAACGCGGTGCCGGAATCGGCGGTGGCGGCACTGGTGCAGTTCATGGGTGACTTCCGGCAGCGCCACGGGTAGAACGAAGCGACATCGACATGACATCGAACAAGAAAACACCAGGCAAGACGAACGACGCGCAAGCGCCTGCCGTGCCCGGCGCGGCCAAACAGAGCCTGGAACAGGTGCGTGCGCACATCGACGGCATCGACCAGCGGATCCAGGCGCTGATTGCCGAGCGAGCGGAATGGGCGCAGCAGGTGGGGCGGGCCAAGGGCAAGCTGGCCGCGGCGGTGGAGTACTACCGGCCCGAGCGCGAGGCGCAGGTGCTGCGCAGGGTGGTGGATCGCAATGCAGGGCCGCTGTCGGATGCAGTGCTGGTGCGGTTGTTCCGCGAGATCATGTCGGCCTGCCTGGCCCAGCAGCAGCCGCTGAAGATCGGTTATCTGGGTCCGGAAGGCACCTTTTCCGAGCAGGCGATGCGCCAGCATTTCGGCCATTCGGCGCTGGGATTGCCGATGGCGGGCATCGAGGAGGTGTTTCGCGAAGTGGCCGACGGGCATGCCGATTTCGGCGTGGTGCCGGTGGAGAATTCCGGGCAGGGCACCATCCAGATCACGCTGGACCTGTTCCTGACCTCGCCATTGAAGATCTGCGGCGAGGTGCAGCTGCGGGTGCACCAGTTCCTGCATTCGCGGCTCGGGCAGCTGCAGGCGGTGGAGCGGGTGTACTCGCATCCGCAATCGCTGGCGCAGTGCAGCGGCTGGCTGCGCGAGCATCTGCCCGATGCCGAGCGCATCCCGTTGGCCAGCAATGCCGAGGCCGCGCGGCGGGCACGCAACGCGGACGACTCGGCGGCCATCTGCGGGGCCACGGCGGGGTTGGTGTACGGCCTGAAGCAGATCGCAGGGCCGATCGAGGATCGCAGCGACAACACCACGCGTTTCCTGGTGCTGGGGCGAGAGATGTTTCCGCCATCCGGCCACGACCGCACCTCGCTGCTGGTGTTCATCCACGACAGGCCCGGTGCGCTGTACGGCGTGCTGGAACCGATGGCGCGCCGCGGCATCAGCATGAACCGGATCGAATCGCGGCCCGAGCACGGGGGCAAGCTGTGGCAGTACGCGTTTTTCATCGACGTGGCCGGGCATGCCGACGAATCGCCGCTGAAGGATGCGCTGGCCGAAGTGGCGGTGCAGGGTGGGGAAGTGCGGGTGCTGGGGTCGTATCCGGTGGCGTTGCTGTCGCCATGAGTCGCGATGTTGCCTTCGCCAATCCGGCACTGCTGGCCCTGCGCGCCTACGACCCGGGCCATGATCTGGTGGCGCTGCGTCGCGCTGTGTCGCGGCCGCTGATCGAGCTGGGCTCGAACGAGAACGCATGGGGGCCGAGTCCAGCGGCCGTGCAGGCGGTGCGCGACTGCCTGGACCAGCTGCATCTGTATCCCGACCCGCTCGGCGGCGACTTGAAGCAGGCCTTGGCGGAGCGGCACGGGCTGGTGCCGGAGCAGATCGTGCTGGGCAACGGTTCGCACGAGCTGTTGATGCAGATCGCGCAGGTGGTTGCGGGGCCGGATGCGGGCGTGGTGGCCTCGCAATACGGGTTTGCGGTGTATGCCATCGCGGCGGCGGCGGTGGGTGCGCCGTTCACGGCGGCCGCTGCGTTGCCGGCCACGCATGCGATGCCGCGCGGACACGATCTGGATGCGATTGCCGACGCCATCGCGCCCGATACGCGGCTCGTATATCTGGCCAATCCGAACAATCCCACCGGCACTTGGCATGCTGCGGATGCATTCGCAGCGTTCATGGCACGCGTGCCCGCGCATGTGCTGGTGGTGGTGGACGAAGCCTATGCGGAATTCGCCGATGCGCCGGATTACGCCAGTGCCATCGGCCTGGCGGGGCGGCATCCCAATCTGCTGGTCACTCGCACTTTCAGCAAGGCCTATGCCCTGGCCGGACTGCGCATCGGGTATGCGATGGGCGATGTGGACGTGATCGGCCTGCTGGAGCGGCTGCGCGAGAGTTTCAACGTGAATCTGCCCGCATTGGCCGCGGCCCAGGCGGCGCTGGCCGATGCCGACCATTTGCACGGCGTGGTGCAACGCACGGCGCAGGCGCGCACGGCGTTGCGCGAAGCATTGCAAGCGCGTGGGCTAATGGTCAGCCCGGCGCAAACCAATTTCCTGCTGGTGGACTTGGGGCGCGATGCCGCTTCGATCGAAGAGTCACTGCTGGCACGCGGCATCGTGCTGCGACCGATGCGCGGCTACGGCTTGCCGCATTGTCTGCGCATCACCGTGGGCAGGGACGCGCAGAACGCCGTACTGCTGGCGGCACTGGATGAGGTGCTGCGATGAACGATGCCAGCGCTGATCGGCGGGACTGGCTGGCGCTGCCGGCACCCGGTCCGCTGCGCGCCACCCTGACCGTGCCCGGCGACAAGTCGATCTCGCATCGCGCCATCATGCTGGCCGCACTGGCCGACGGCGTGTCGCGCATCGATGGGTTCCTGGAAGGTGCGGACACCCGCGCCACTGCCGCGATTTTCCGGCAGCTGGGCGTGCGCATCGATGCGCCGGAGCCGCAGGTGCGCATCGTGCACGGCGTGGGCCTCGATGGCCTGCACGCATCCGCCACGCCACTGGACTGCGGCAACGCCGGCACCGCCATGCGGTTGCTGGCCGGATTGCTGGCCGGCCAGCGCTTTGCATCCACATTGACCGGCGATGCCTCGCTGCAGCAAAGGCCGATGCGCCGGGTGATGGCGCCGCTGGCACGCATGGGTGCACGTATCGATGCCGCTGCCGGCGACCGACCGCCGTTGCACATCCACCCCGCCGACGGGTTGTACGGCATCGACTTCGAAGCGGACATCGCCAGTGCGCAGGTGAAGTCCGCGCTGCTGCTGGCCGGGCTGTACGCGCACGGAACGACCCGCGTGCACGAGCCGCAGCCCACCCGCGACTACACCGAACGGATGCTGGCTGCGTTTGGTTACCCGATCCGGTTCCAGTCGGGGCTGGCCGAGTTGCAGGGAGGCGGCCGCCTGCGTGCCACCGACGTGCAGGTGCCGGCGGACATCTCGTCGGCGGCGTTTTTCATCGTCGCGGCCTGCGTGGTGCCCGGTTCGGACCTGCTGCTGCGGCAGGTGGGGCTCAATCCCCGGCGCACCGGTCTGTTGCATGTGTTGCGGGCGATGGGTGCCGACATCGCCATCTGCAATCAAAGTGAGCACGGCGGCGAAACGGTGGCCGACATCCGGGTGCGGCATGCGCCGCTGCATGGCATCGCGGTGCCGCTGCAGCACGTGCCGGACATGATCGACGAATTCCCGGCCCTGTTCGTGGCCGCCGCGCTTGCCGACGGCGTCACCATGGTGCGTGGCGCGGCCGAATTGCGGGTGAAGGAATCCGACCGCATCGCCGGCATGGCCGTGGGGCTGCGTGCGATGGGCATCCGTGTGGATGAAGCCCCGGACGGCGCCGACATCCACGGTGGCGCGCTGCAAGCGCCGACGCAGGTGCTGGACAGCCATGGCGATCATCGTCTGGCGATGGCCTTCGCGGTGGCTGCGCAGTGTCTGCCATCCGGTCAGACGGCCCGCATCGGTGATGTGGCCAATGTGGCCACGTCGTTCCCCGGATTCGTGACGCTGGCCACGCAGGCCGGGATGGCGCTGCAGCCCGCCTGACCGCCGCAGTGGACTGTCTCAGGGCTGTTGTTGCCGTTGCGCAGCGGCATCGGCTTGGTCGCGCTCGGCCTGTGCGGCGGCTTCGCGCTGGCTGGTCTCGCTGCCGCCGATGGGCACGTTGCCGGTCGACGCGGGCTGGGTCGGGGCGGGCGTGGACTGGCTGGCGAATCGGGTGTACGCGAACCAGATCAGCACCAGCGCGACGATCAGCACCAGCAGCCAGAGCAGCGGGCTGGCGGATTTGCGCGGCAGGGATTCGGCGGGACGCTGCGGATCAAGATCGTTGGCCATGGGATCAATGCGATGAAGGCGGGACGGTCACTGTGCCAGCCATGCCATGTACACGCCGTGCATGTCTGCTCAGCGCTGATGGTCGAGAGTGAACACCACCGGGATTTCAACGGTGTCGCTGACCGGCACGCCGTTGCGGATGGCCGGTTCGAAGCGCCAGCGGCGCGCGGCGGTGATCGCGGCCCGGTCCAGCGAACGCGACCGGCTGCTGCGGGCGATGGCGATGCCGTAGGGGTGGCCGTCCTCGCCCACGGTGATGCGCAGCACCACGGTGCCGGTTTCGCCATTGCGGTAGGCATCGGACGGGTAGGCGGGCTGTTCCTGGTCGATCGGCCGCGGCGGCTGGGTGAACGCGGACGGGCCCCTGCCCGGATCGGTGCCGATAGGTGGCGCTGCCATCGGCGGGGGCTGGGTCGGGATGGATGGCGATTCGACCACCGTCGGTGGCGCGGCAATCGGAGCCAGGCTGCGATCGCCGCTGCCATCGGCACCGGTGGGAATGCTGCCTTCGCCACCGACCGGGGCGGGCAGCGCCTCGAACCCGCCAGTGCTCCCAGGCGTGACCGGCTTGTCGGCGCGATAGAAATCGGTGTCCTGGCGCACGTCGCGCAGCAGCAGCAGCGACAGCAGCACGCCGATCAGCGCCGCCGCGGCGATCGCGATCCAGCCAGCGCGGGACAGGCGGAAGCGCGAGCGGGCAGGGCGTTGCGGGGTGACGGGTGGAAGCGGCATGGGCAAGCGACAGCGGGGGTCGGCCGCATTGTGGCATACCCCGCCTGGCAGCCGCCGCGGGCGACGGCATGGCCATTCATCCGGCGCGCAGGCGATAATCCGGTGATTCCGTCGCATCCCCCTGCCTCCCATGCTCGATCCCAACCTGCTCCGCCAGAACCCCGACGACCTGGCCGCGCGCCTGCAGCGCAGCCGCGGCTATGCCCTGGATGCCGGTACGCTGGCTGCCCTGGAAGCCGAGCGCAAGCGCATCCAGGTGCGCACGCAGGAATTGCAGAATCTGCGCAACACCCGCAGCAAGGCGATCGGCCAGGCCAAGGCCCGCGGCGAGGACGTGGCGCCATTGCTGGCCGAAGTGGCTGCATTCGGCAACGAACTGAAGGCGTCGGAAGAGCAGCTGAATGCCCTGCGCGAGCAGATCGAACGCATCGCGCTTGAGATCCCCAACCTGCCCGATGCCTCGGTGCCGGAAGGCGTGGACGAAAGCGGCAATGTCGAACAGCACCGCTGGGGCGAGCCGCGCCGCTTCGACTTCAGCGTGCGCGACCATGTGGAACTGGGCGCCCGCCACGGCTGGTTGGATGGCGACACCGCCGCCAAGCTGTCCGGCGCGCGTTTCACCGTGCTGCGCGGGCCGATCGCACGGCTGCATCGGGCGCTGGCCCAGTTCATGCTGGATCTGCACGTGGGCGAGCACGGCTACGAGGAAGTCAACGTGCCGCTGCTGGTCAATGCCGACAGCATGCGCGGCACCGGCCAACTGCCCAAGTTCGAGGAAGACCTGTTCGCCATCACCGACGAAGTGGACACGACGGTGGTGGATGCGGCCCAGGCCCAGCGCATTGCCAGTGCCATGACCTTGGGCGACATGCCCAGCGTGCTGCGCGAGGTGAACGACGTGGCCCGCCGGCTGGGTCTGCCCGAACGCCACAGCATGAGCCCGGAGTTCGTCGATCATGCCAAACGGGGCGAATTCGGCGTGCTGTTCGGGCTGTACCGTGAACTGCGCAGCCGCCGCTACCTGATTCCCACCGCCGAAGTGCCGCTGACCAACACCGTGCGCGACAGCATCGTCGAGGCAGCGCAGCTGCCGCTGCGAATGGCCGCGCATTCGCCGTGCTTCCGTGCCGAGGCCGGCAGCCACGGTCGCGACACCCGCGGCATGATCCGCCAGCACCAGTTCGAGAAGGTGGAACTGGTCAGCATCGTGCGACCGGAGCAATCGGATGCCGAGCACGAACGCATGACCCGCTGCGCCGAAACGGTGCTGGAGCGCCTGCAACTGCCGTACCGGCGCATGCTGCTGTGCACCGGCGACATGGGCTTTTCCGCCACCAAGACCTACGATCTGGAGGTGTGGCTGCCCTCGCAGGACACCTACCGCGAAATTTCCTCGTGCTCCAACTGCGGCGATTTCCAGGCGCGGCGCATGCAGGCGCGATGGCGCAACCCCGACAGCGGCAAGCCCGAACTGGTACACACGTTGAACGGCTCCGGCGTGGCCGTGGGTCGGGCGCTGATCGCGGTGATGGAAAACCACCAGCAGGCCGATGGCAGCATCGCGGTGCCGCAGGCGCTGCGTGCGTACATGGGGGGGCTGGAGCGGATCGGTTGATCGTCCGCAGCGCGGTGTTGCGCGTGCGAAGCGCACATCGCCATAATCGACGCATGATGCCGGATCGGAAACACCGATGCAGGATCTGAACGACCTGTTCTACTTCGCCGCCGTGGTGGATCACGGTGGCTATGCGGCCGCGGAGCGTGCCTTGGGCATTCCCAAGTCGCGCCTGAGCCGCCGCATCGCCGCGCTGGAAAACGAGCTGGGCGTGCGGCTGCTGCAGCGTTCCACCCGGCGTTTCGCCGTGACCGACGTGGGCATGAACGTGCATCGCCATGCCCAGGCCATGCTGGCCGAGGCGCAGGCCGCACGCGAGGTTGTCGACCGGCTCAGTGCCGAGCCGCGCGGGCTGATCCACGTCAGCGTGCCGGTGGGACTGGCCCAGGACCAGATTCCGCGCCTGCTGCCGGATTTCCTGGCGCTATACCCGCAGGTGCGCGTGCAGTTGCACGTAGGCAACCGGCGCGTGGACGTGATCAACGAAGGCATCGACGTGGCGATCCGGGTGCGCAACAAGCTGGACGACGACGGCAGCCTGATCCTGCGCAGCTTCGGCCAGATCCAGGAGCTGCTGGTGGCCAGCCCGCAGTACCTGAAGCGCGCCGGTCGTCCGCGCGATCCCGACGATCTGCAACAGCACGTCACCATGACCATGTACGAGGACGAATACCGCCAGCGCTGGGAACTGGTGGGCCCGTCCGGCGAACAGCGCCGGGTGGAGCTGAAGCCGCGCGTGGCCGGGTTCGACTTCCCCATGCTGATGGCCCTGGCGCGGCAGGGTTTGGGCATCACCATGCTGCCGGAAACCATGTGCTCGCAGGCCGTGCGCAGCGGCGAACTGGAAGTGGTGCTGCCCGAATGGCGCTTGCCGATGGGCATCGCCCATGCCGTGTTCGCGTCGCGTCGCGGCCTGCTGCCGGCGGTGCGGGTGTTCATCGACTTCCTGGCCGAACGCATGCCCAGGCTGATCGACGAGGCGCGGCTGGACTGAGCAGCAGCCACACGATTGCGGCACAATGCACCATCCGGCCCGCATCGCGGCGACCGGCGCGACACACGGAGAGATGGCCGAGCGGTTTAAGGCACCGGTCTTGAAAACCGGCGAAGGGTCAAACCTTCCGTGGGTTCGAATCCCACTCTCTCCGCCACTTTTTATTTAGAATCAAATACTTGCGTTTCTTTATGGATATTGCCCAACGTACAGCCCAACATTTTTCGTAACGGAAGGGGGCCGGAATGAAGCGCAATGTGATCTTGGCGGTGGCGGCTTGCTGCATGGCAGCGGGTTGCAGCATGACCCTGCCTGTCCGCGGCCAGATTCAAGGCAGCGACGAGGTGTTCAATGGTACGGCGACTGGCCGCATGGATGGCGGTGGTGAACTGACCATCGTTTCCAACCGAGGGGCGACGTGCCAAGGCGCGTTCGTGTACGCCACGCGCCGGAACGGCGAGGGGGTTTTCTACTGTGACGACGGGCGCACCGGCCCCTTCCAGTTCGTTTCCACGGGAACGCGTGGGACCGGATACGGCGATCTGGGCGGCCAGCGTTTCACCTTCACGTTCGGAAAGATCTGACGCAGGCCGCTTGACCATCACGCAGCTTGACCGGGATCGTCGGCGAGCTGCTGGCGAATGTACTGCTCCCGCCGACGCAGCCCCTCATCGATGGTCAGCAGGGCCTTGCCGATCTGCGCATCCAACGCGGCGGGAGTGGCCTTGGCCATCTCATGATTCGGATCCAGGTGACCAACGGCCAGCCAAAGCCGGCCCTGCACCAACGGCGTCGCGTCGATAATCGCGGCGCTGTTGAAAACCGAAGCCGCGCCAGCAGTGGCGAGGTCGTTGTGAGTCTGGCCGCGGTGCGTGCGTTCCATCCGGCGTGCAGCTTCCTGGGCGTGCTGCAATGCAGCCCACTCCCGGCCCAGCGTCTCCAAGGCAATGGCTACACGATCAAACGCCGGCCGCACTGCCTGCACGCAAGCATGCGCCTGCGCTCGGTCTGACTCGATGCATGCAAGGCTGGCACGCATGCTCTCATCGTGATCACGCCGATCCAGCGCGCGCAGCGCCGCTTCTATGGCCCGCAATTCATTCGTCGAAGCGCTCACTTCGGAGTAATTCGCAGCCAGGCGCTGCGGTGCACCCGTATCGCCTTCCGCAGCTTCCAGGGCAACACGCTCCTGTGCCTTGATGAGGTTGCGGATGCTGGCGTTAAGCTCGCTCTTGCGTGCGTTGAGCCCCGCGCGCGTCTCAGCGGCGGAACGGGTGGTGGTGTTTTCGGTGGTGCTGGTCATGGTGTTCTCCGGTCAAGCAAGTGGGCAGTCAGAGGGGGTTGTAGGGTTCACCGGGATCACCATCCGGCGCCGCCGGCACGGTGATGCGAATGGGCTGCGCTGGCACCGCAGGGGTTGTTGCCGCGGATACCTGCGTCGGCAGCACTGCCGGGGCGTACTGGGAGGCTGCAGGCAGCTCTGTGGGCTTGGTCATGACGACCATGGAAAGGGAACCCGCTACCAGGTCTTCCAGGGTCGAGCCACCAAAGCCAGCGGACAGCGCGCCGCGCGCTCTTGCGGCCGCAATCTCTTCTTCTTCGGCCGCATCCACCGCTGGTCGCAGTTTCGGGATTGTGCGGTCGAGCAGAAGCGTCGCCGCGGCCAGATCACCCTCCTTCGCTTTGGCCAAGACAGCAGCCACGACAGCGCGCAGGTCATCTTCGGTGACCACTCCGTCACGCAGCAGGTCACGAATCAGATTCGGGGCCGACTTCGTGCCCGGCGGCCGCCCGGCCGGATTGCCGCTCCGGCCCTTCTCGAACTTGCTCACCGCCTGTTCCTCCCTGATCCCTGCCTGTTCCGCGCGTTTTTCAGGCCGACGGTGGCGAAGTGGCGAATCAGCGCAGGGGAGTTGCCGGCGCCGGTGTCCTCGACCAGGTTGGTCAGCCACGGCAAGCGCTTGGCAGCGTCCTTGTACGCCTGCCGCGCCAGTTCGACGTTCGCGTCGTATTTCGGCCCCCATTCCTTCCGCAGCGTGTTTTCGGTTTTCTCGCGCCCCGCTTCCAGAGCCTCGTCAGTCGGCAGATCGCCCTTGATCCAGCGCTGATTGAAGCCGTCCAGTTCGAGTGCGATGCCACGCGCGGTTTCGCCGGGCACCTGCCATTCGGCCAGGAGTGCGCTGGCCTGTTCGCGGCCTTCGGCAAGCGCGGCTTCTTCCGCCACATCCTGATCGTGCCGCGCCTGCGTCAGTACGCCATCGAAGCCTTCTCCCAGTGCCTCGCGGGAGTAAGCCTCGGCGGTGTCCAGTGGCTGGCCGCCTTCCGGATACATCGAATCCGCTGCGCTCTGCTGCTCGCTCACCACCTGCTGCACCGACAGCTGCGGCGGGGCGGGATCGCGATGGGCACCGTCATACGTCGCATCGAAGCTCGACGCTGCCTCACGTTCCACCTGCTGCGCCGTACTGGCCTGATGGGGTGCGGGGATAGGGTTGGGCGCGGCGGGCGCCGCCGAGGCCATGCTGTGGCCGTACATGCGACTCCACGGCATCACGCTGCCAGTCGAGGCGGTCGCGTTGCGAGGGGGAGAGTTGGACTGCGATGTGCTGGTGCGCGCGGGAGTGTCTGCCGCCTTGGGGGTGGCGGGCGCGCCAGGCTTCTCTGTCATGCTGTCGCCGTAGAGGGCGGCAGCGTGGTCGGCGTTCTTGTCGGTGCCGGTCATGGGGTGGTCCTCGGGTGATGGAAATGGCGTTCGCGCATGGCGCCAGTGGCGTGTACGCGCACGGTCAGGGTGGTGGGCGGTTCGGGGAAGGCATCCGGGCCAGTTGCGTCGATCAAGCCGCGCTGCGACTGCCCGGCAAGGGAAAGAGTCGGTCCAACCTCACGCAGGCGGTCAGCGATGCGCTCGCCGACCAGCGTTGAGAAGGCGGCCGGCGTGGAGTTCGCGGCTACCAGGGTCGGCAAGCCTTCCCGGTAGCGATAGTCGATCAGACCGAACAGTTCGCCATGATCGAACTCACTCATGGCGCGCACGCCGATTTCATCGAGCGCGAGCAACGGGGCATGGCGCAGTCGTTCGGCAGCGAGCCGGCGCTTGTCGTCGCGCGGACCGTTGAACCCGGCTTTCAGTTCCGTCAGCACGTCCGGCCAAACCGCGTAGACGGGGCCGACAGCACGCGCGCAGGCGGCGTTGATGATCGAGCAGAGCGCCAGCGTCTTCCCGACACCCGGCGGGCCGAGCAGCAGCAGGCTATGTGCCGCGGTGAAACGAGTAACGGTCGTCTTCAACTTCTGGGCGTCCGGCGATACAGGCTGGATCAGGTCGGCCGTCGCACTGCGATAGCGCCTCGGGATGCCGCTGCCATTCGTCCAGTGCGTCCAGCGATCCCACTCCGCCTGCCAGTCATGCACGGCGCGGTCCGCTGCACGCTGGCAGGCAGGGCAGTCGAACCGTGATCCCGTTTCGTGGCCGTACTCGATGCCATGCTCCGGGCAAGTCCAGGTCTGCGGTGCGTCGTCGAAGCAGGCGCTCACTGCGCACTCCCGATGCCGAAGCGCGCCAGCTCCTTGTCGTTCGCCGCGTCGCGCTCGGCGTCGCTGCGCGCGTCGCGCGGCAAAAGTCCTGCGGCAGACGACGGGGCGCTGATTGCCTTGGTCGAATCGCGCGCGTTGAAGCTCGACCATCCGGATTCAATCGCCAACTCGATCAGCTTGCGCGGGTCGTGCCCCTCGGCGATCAGCAGTTCCAGTTTTCGGATCGCCAAGCGCTGTCCCTGCTCGGTGAACTTCCTGCCGACCTGCTTTCGATGATCCTTCCATGACTGCCAGGCGTCAGCAGGAAGCCATGCGGGAAGATCGACAGGTACCGCTTCCTTCCCGCGCGCGCCCTGTTGCTTCTTCCTATTCTTCTTTTCCTCCTTTTCGTGTCCCGTCGGCGGAACCGCTTCGGTCCCGTCGGCGGGACCGGTACGCAGCACCTGCGTGGTACCAGTTGCGTTCCAAGTGGTACCAGTCCCGTCGGCGGAACCAGTACCACTGGTGGCACCAGTCAGGCGGTACGCGGTGACGGCTCCATGCCTCTTGTTGGCCTGGACCCAGCCGGTATCCAGAAGGCGCTGGATGGCGCGAATAGTGGTCGTCCGTGGCACGCCGGAATCACGCACGAGGGTTGCCACACTCGGGAAGCATTCGCGCGTTGCGCTGTTGGCGTAGCCGAGCATCACGGCCAGCACCGCCAAGTCGGTGCGCACCAGCCTCGGATCGATGCAGGCTTCGCGGAGAAACGCCAGCTTTTCGGAATAGGTGAAGTGGTCATTCACCGCGCCCACCTGCTTCTCCGCGAGCATCACCTTGCCGGTCCACACCTGCGGCGCTATCGTGGCCTTGCAGATCGCCTTCCTCGGTCCCTGCCGCGCCCGGCCCGCCAGCCGGGCGTTTCATTTCAGGCGCCGCCATCATTCGGCACCTCCCGGCGGATCGCCTCGGCAAGCTGCAGGACGTGACGCCTGGCGTCTTCCAGGCTGCAGGCGACCTGCTCGGCGCTCGATGCCGAGGGCGCCACGTAGAGCGCCAGCAGCTGCGCGTGCGTGGCGTCGGCCAGTCCGGGCAACGCGTCGGCAAGCGCCTGCGCGCCGGGCCGCTGGCAGCCGTACAGCTGCGTCAGTGCCGCGACGTGGGCGCGGTGATCACCGCGGCCTTCGTGCGTGCCGGTCATGCCGATGCCTTGCGGTTGCCCTGCGCTTCCAGCCACTCGCGCACGTCGCCCCACTTCCAGGCGGTCATGCGACCTTCCAGCCGAACCGGCTGCGGGAAGTCGCCCGACTTCACCCGGCGCCACAAGGTCGGCGATGAAAACGGCAGGACGGGAAGAACCTGCCGTTCGCGCACCAGTGCGAAGTCGGGCAGCGTGTCGTAGGAAAGGTTCTCCGCCTCGCGGGCGGTGCTTCCGGTGTTCGTAGTGCTGGCCATGTCCGCCTCATGTCACGGCCAATCGGGCCGGCTCGCGGAGAGGTTGCGGGACTACGCAGGGGAAGAAAACGAACCCGATTCAGCGAGAATCGGGTTACTTCTTGAACGTCGGTGTCCCGATGCGAGGACGCGACACGTCAGCACCCTGATTGGCCAGCCAAGCGGAATACTGGTTCTTCATCGTCTTTTTCGACGGCACCAACTTGGCTGACAACAGGCCGATCAGGGTGTCCCTCGCTGCCTCGACAGCCTCATCGGTCGTCATGACTTGCTGACCATCCTCGTCGCGCTGATTGATGTAGACCAGCCTCATTGCCTCCGCTACAAGCACTTGCGAGGTTTTGCCTTGGCGTCCCGTGCGGGTTCTCTCGGGCGCCGCGCTCGTAGCGGCGCTGGCGATGACGCCGACGAACAGGTACTTGTCCGCGTTCGCGACCGGCATGCGCGCAGCCGCTTTCCTCGCGCACAAGATCAGGTCATCCAGACTGATTCCCTTCTCCATGTACTCGCACAGGAGCGCGGTCATCCATTCGCACAACGCGATGGAATAGCCGTCGTCGTCCGGCGCGGCCTCCCGGATAAAGGCGGCGAGTACGCGACGCGTGTGATCGAGCCAGCCCGCGTCGATGGTGCTGCGCAGGTCCGATTGTATGGGTGCGGGCTGCTCGACAGCATTGTCTCTTTCAACGGTAGTGAAGCCCCATCCAGCGGGTAGATCACCGAGCAGCGTTTTCGGCTTCGTTGCCACGATCAGGCCCTCAACCGAAACGGCGTCACGTTTTCCTCGGCAGGCGCGGTGTCGATGAAGTTGGCCCACGCTTCCATCATCTTCGCGCGCTTGGCCAGCATGTCGCCGCGGCGGTAGGCGGCCTCGGTCTTGTCCTTCAACGCATGCGCCAGTGCCGACTCGGCCAGGTCACGCGGGAAGTTGGTGCACTCGCTGGCCCAGTCGCGGAACGTGGACCGGAACCCGTGCGGCACGGCGACGCGCGGATTGCCTTCGGCGTCGCGCTGCTTCGGGTCCACATAGCCGGGGCCGCCCGACGCCACGTCGGCCTCATGTATCAGCCGCACACGGTTGGCGAGGGTGTTCTCGGACAACTCGCGGCCTTGCGCTGACGCGAACACCAGTGGGGAGGTATGCATCCGGGGAACCTTCGCCAGCACAGCCAGCGCGGACGGCGACAGCGGGACCACATGCTCCCGCTCGGCCTTCATGCGCTCGGCGGGAATGGTCCAGGTGGCCGCGGCCACGTCTATCTCGTCCCACGTCGCCCCGCGGACCTCGCCGGCACGCGCCGCCGTCAGCACCAGGAACTCGATGGCCCGTGCCGACCCGTCCAGCTGGCGCAGGTGGCGCACGAAGCGGTGGATGTCGGCATAGGGCAGCGCCGGCTGATTCTCGACCTTGGCCACCTTGCCCGGCTTGGCCAGCAGGTGCGACAGGTTCCCAGCCCAGCGGGCGGGGTTCTCACCGTCGCGTTGCTTGGCGACCTTGGCCCAATCCAGCACGGCCTCGATGCGCATGCGCACGCGCTTGGCCGTCTCGGTCTTGGTGGTCCAGATGGGCGCCAGAACCGCCTCGACGTGGTGAACGTCAATCGTGTCCACCGGCATCTTCCCGAGGGTCGGGCGGGCGTAGGTCGCGAGTGTGTTGCGCCACTGATCCCCGTGCTTCGCGTTCTTCCACTCGGGGGACTTTGCCGCGATCAGGCGTTTGGCGGCCTCGTCGAACGTCATGGCCGCCGTGGGCCGCAGCCGCGGCGCTTCCGCGCGTCGGCGGTCGATGGGGTCCGTGCCCTCGCGCTGTCCTTTCCGCAGATCGCGGGCAACCTCGCGCGCCTCGGCCAGGGACACGTCAGGGTAGCCGCCCAGGCCCATGTCGCGGCGCCACGGCTGGCCGCCGTCAGTCAGTCCTGCCTGATACCGGAACACCCACGCCTGCCCGGTTGGGCGTACCTGCAAATGCAATCCAGGCACGCCGCCTACGGCGATCAGCTTCTTCTGCCTTGTGCGCAGCGCGTCGCGTACCGCCTTCGCCAGCGCCTTGTCGGTCAACTCGTTCGCCCGCCGTGCCATGCCCCACTCCCAGCCCAACAAATATCATGAGCAGTGATGCTAGGGCATGACACCATGCGAAGCAAGGAAACATGGGGAATATCAGAAATCAGGCACCATTGAGTCCAGATGATACGGGCAGATATTGGAATCCCGGAGACACTCTCTCCGCCATCGCTGCAACGTGTAAACCGATTGCTCACAGAGTTATCCTCAGTCATAACCACAATCATAAGCCGCTGGTTGAAGCGATTGCGCTGAGGCTGGCCGCTATATGCGGGCAAGATCAGGTGTTCTACGACTCTTGGTCGATTCGTCCCGGTGACGGCATCATTGACCAGATGAACAAGGGTCTTGAGGCTTTCGAGTTGGTTTTCTTCTTCGTGTCTGCCAACAGCCTTGCTAGCGGCACGGCGAAACTGGCGTGGCAGAACGCGATCCACTCTGCGCCGAAGGGCAAAACGCGTATGTGCTTGTTCGTGTCGATGGCAGTGAGATGCTTCCTGTACTCAAGCAAACGCTGTTCATCGACATGCACACCGCCGGACTTGAAGCAGCGATTGCTCAGATCGTCATCGTCACTCAAGGTCGTGCTTCGTTTACCCCGCAGCATGCGGGCTTTTCGAATCTGGCCTAGTCTCGATCAGTTATCGAGAATGGGTCAATCGAAACAACGGTTCGGGCCTCGCACCTGATGGAGCCAAATTCGAACTTCGCGTTGATAGTCACGAATGCGGAAAATGAAGTGTCGGGCTTTATTAAAGACCAGCCAGCCTTCGTCGGAGGATCGAGTAAGGATGCCTTCACCTTCACAAATGGCGGAATTGCGAATGCAGTGATTTTGCGCCCTGTTGCCGTATCACTGACGCCAGCACATCCTCTCAGGCTTGTTCTTGCAAAGACTGGGGAGACGGACACCGGCCTGCTTGATGTGCTGCATCAAAAGGGCGAAAACGCTTGGGTTCCTGTGCCAGTAGCCCAGTTCAGGCCAACATGAATACTGGAGTTCGATAGGATCTGCCGTCCAGCAACGGCGCGCCATCCCGTGCCGCAGCGCACAAAATCCGGCCTGCCTGGGCAGACCGGTGTGTGGGAGAGTGAAGGCCGGGCCGCGGCGCCTCTCGGCGGACGGGTTGCGGCGGTGCAGCCATGCGCGTGTTGGGCGGGGTGTAGCAGGGTTGCGCATCCGGCTGTCGGTGCCTCTGTGCAGTGCTGGCGGAGCTGCATCCGTTGCAACTCCCCCGCCGCCGCATGGCCCGTCCGTGGGGCGCGGTGTGCGCGTTGCCAGCCAGGACAGGATGCGCCGGATGCCGGGCCGGGTCTGCGGGACGACTGCCCGAGCTGCGGTCGGATTTCCGGCCGTTGCGGCATCGGAAAAGTCCGATGGACCGGGTTTGGTGGCATGATGGGCCGACTTACGGTGGCGTTTCCTGCGGTTCGCCCAGGCAGACGTCCACCGGCACAGGGGCTGCAGGGGAGACACGATGACAATCCGGGTATTTCTGGTGGATGACCACGCGCTGGTGCGGACCGGCATGCGCATGATCCTGTCCGCCGAGGTCGATATCGACGTGGTCGGCGAGGCGGACAGCGGCGAAGCGGCTCTGCCGCGCATCCGCGATTCGAAACCGGACGTGGTGCTGTGCGATCTGCATCTGCCCGGCCTGAGCGGGCTGGACGTGACCGAGCGGATCGTGCGTGGCCAGTACGGCGCGCGGGTGATCGTAGTGTCGGTGCTGGAAGACGGGCCGATGCCGCGGCGTCTGCTGGAAGCCGGCGCCAGCGGTTACGTGGGCAAGGGCGGGGATGCCGGCGAATTGCTGCGGGCCGTGCGTGACGTGGCTCGCGGCAAGCGTTACCTGGCCGCCACGGTGGCGCAGAACCTCGCGTTTTCGGGCATGGGGACGAAGCAGTCGCCGTTCGACGATCTGTCGCAGCGCGAGCTGGAAGTGGCCTTGCTGTTGGTGCAGGGTCTGCGCCAGAGCGAGATCGCCGAGCGCCTGAGCCTGAGTCCGAAGACGGTCAGCACCCACAAGGCGCACATCTTCCGCAAGGCGGGCGTGCAGGACAATATCGCGCTGGCCCGTCTGGCCGGCCAGTACGGCATCACCGATCCCGCACACGCGGCCTGATCCGCGCGGCGGGATGGTTGATGCCTGCCCGCTCAGGCGTCGGCCGGACGGGATGCCGCCGTATCGCTGTCCGCGCCATCCACGGCATCGTCCTGCGGCATCAGTCCGCGCCAGCGCGGCATGCTGGCCGACGCATCGGTGTCGAACCGATGCCCGCTCACCGGTTCCTCCGCCAGCAGATCGGCTTGCGCGGCAGTCCCCGCATCGACCGATGCATCCAGCGCGACGACTGCGGCTTCGCTGTTGTCGGTCTCGAGTGCAACAGCCGAGTCAAAGGCCGTTTCGGCCGGCAGGATGGCCTGCTGCCGATTGGCTTCGGCTGCTTCCGTGGCCACGGCGTCATCCTGCGTGGGCGGCGTGTCGTCATCGGCCGTCAGCGGGCTGCTGGCAGCAGCGGCGCCGGGATCGACAGTCGTCGCATGCAGCCGATCGTGGCCTTGCGGCTGCGGGGCAGGCGCGGCAAGGATGTCGACGGCGGCGTCGGCTGGCGAAGGTTCGCTGGCTGCGGGCGCATCGCCGGACCCATCGGCAGATGCATCCGTAGCCGCTGCGCCACTCCGCCGACGACCGCCACGCCGGCGACGCGGACCACGCGCCGATGCGGCATCGGTGTCGCCGGAATCCTCCGCATCGGCATCACTGTCCGTGCCGGATTCGACGACGGCATCGCTGGCCGGTGCTTGGTCGGCGCCGGATTGCCGGATCGATCGTGCGTTCTCCATCGCAGTGTCGGCGGCGTCGGCATCCAGATCGAAATCGAACTCCGGCTGGTGCCGCAGCTGCGCCAGCGCGTCGGCATCGTCCTGCTCGGCATCCGATTGCTCGTCGGCATCGATCGCACCGGCATCGCCACCAGCGCCTTTGCGACGCCGGCGACCGCCGCGACGTCCGCGACGACGCTTGCCCGCCCCCGCGCCGGCCAGCTCGTCGGCAGCGTCGGCAGCCGGATTCGACTGCGCTTCCGCCGCGGCGTCGACGTCGATGTCGCGCGCGGCTGCGTCGGCCGTCAGGGCCGTTGCCGCCTGCAGAGTCGGATCGATGGTGTCTTCGGCGGCAGGCATGGCTTTCGCCGCCGGCTGCTTGGCCTCGTCCTGGACGTACGGGCGCGTATTCGGACGGTTTTCAGGCCGATAGAAGGCGGCCGTGGCATCGCTGGATGCCGGTGGTGTGTCACGGCGGCGATCCTCGCGGCGCGGCTGCTCCTCGCGACGTTGCGCGGGCTGCTTTTGTCCGGCTTGTGACTGCCCAGCCGGCTTGTTGTCGCGCGGCGCTGCGTCCTGCTGGCGTTGCTGGCTGCGCCCGTTGCCGTCCTGCGTGCCCCGTTCGGACTTGCCGTTGCGACGGCCACGGCCGGAGGACGGCTGCTGGCGATCGCGGCGCTGCTCGTCGCGCGGCTTTGCCGCCGCAGGCGCAGCCGTGGACGGTGTTGCGGGCGAGGCGCCGGTCTGTGGCTGGCCTTCGCCGCCGAACAGGCCTTTCAGCCACGACAGGAAGCCGCCCGACGCGGCCGGAGCCGCAGCGGCCACGGCGGCCTCCGGCGTGGGTGGCGGCGCTGCAGGCGGCTCTGGCTCGCGCACTGGCGCGGGCTGGGCGGGCTTGACGTACTTCACCGCCGGGGCGGCCGGCACGTTCAGATTGGCCTTGGTCAGCGCGATGGTGGCCAGCTTGCGCGGCGTGCCGCGCTGGTAGCTGGGCTTGCCCGATTCCTCGCCCAGCTCGTTCTCGCGGAGGCGAGTCACTTCGTAGTGCGGCGTGTGCAGATGCTCGTCGGCCACGATCACGATCGGCGCCTCGTGCCGCGATTCGATCTCGCGCAGTGCGCCGCGCTTCTCGTTCAGCAGGAAATTGGCGATGTCCACCGGCGCCTGCACCAGCACCTGGCCGGTGTTGTCCTTCATCGCGTGTTCTTCGGCCACGCGGATGATCGACAGCGCCAGCGACTCGATGCTGCGCATGCGGCCATGGCCTTCGCAGCGCGGGCACACGATCTGGCTGGATTCGCCCAGGCTGGGCCGCAGCCGCTGGCGGCTCATCTCCATCAGGCCGAAGCGGCTGATCTTGCCGATCTGCACCCGCGCGCGGTCGTACTTCAGCGCGTTCTGCAGGCGGTTTTCCACCTCGCGCTGCGCCTTGCTGCTGGACATGTCGATGAAGTCGATCACCACCAGCCCGCCCAGGTCGCGCAGGCGCAGCTGGCGGGCCACCTCGTCGGCGGCTTCCAGATTGGTGTTGCGCGCCGTTTCCTCGATGTCGCCGCCGCGGGTGGCGCGGGCCGAGTTCACGTCGATCGCGGTCAGCGCCTCGGTCTGGTCGATCACCAGCGCACCGCCGGAGGGCAGCCGCACTTCGCGTTCGTAGGCCGATTCGATCTGCGATTCGATCTGGAAACGGTTGAACAGCGGGATGTCGTCGGTGTAGTGCTTCAGCTTGCGCAGGTTGTGCGGCATCACCTGCTCGATGAATTCCTTCGCTTCAGCATAGAGTTCAGGCGTGTCGACCAGGATCTCGCCGATGTCGGCGCGCATGTAATCGCGCAGCCCGCGGATGATCAGCCGCGACTCCTGGTAGATCAGGAAAGGCGCCGGCTTCGACAACGCCGCTTCGGCCACCGCCTTCCACACCGAGACCAGGTAGTTCAGATCCCACTGCAGCTCGTCGGCATCGCGGCCCACGCCGGCGGTGCGGATGATCACGCCCATGTCGTCGGGAATGGTCAGCGCGTCCATGGCGCGTTTCAGCTCGGCGCGGTCGTCGCCCTCGATCCGCCGCGACACGCCGCCGGCGCTGGGCGAATTGGGCATCAGCACCATGTAGCGGCCGGCCAGCGAGATGAACGTGGTCAGCGCCGCGCCCTTGTTGCCGCGTTCCTCCTTGTCCACCTGCACCACCACTTCCTGGCCTTCGCGCAGCAGTTCGCGGATCCCGGCCTTGTTGTGGTCCACGCCGGAGGCGAAGTAGTCGCGGGAGATTTCCTTCAGCGGCAGGAAGCCGTGCCGTTCGGCGCCGTATTCGACGAACGCCGCTTCCAGCGACGGTTCCAGCCGGGTGATGCGGCCCTTGTAGATGTTGGATTTCTTCTGCTCGCGCGAGGGTTGCTCGATGTCGATGTCGTACAACGTCTGTCCATCGACGATGGCCACGCGCAATTCCTCTGCCTGCGTGGCGTTGATCAGCATGCGTTTCATGGTGTGTGCGTTCCTGTGCGCGTCGACGCGCGGAACGCCGGGGCGTTTCGCCTCTGGATACCGCAAGCCGTCCGCAGGGTGGGGCGGCTTCATGTGGTCCAGCGCTGCAACACCACGGCGGGCCGCGGGAGCGCTATTGAGATGAATGTGTTCGGTGTTGCGGGCCGGCAGCGGTGGCCAGGGGCTCCGCGCACGGGACGTACCAGCTCGGACCGCTCGCCGCCACTGGCGGTGTTGCTGCATCCGGCGATGGCCGGGCAAGCCGGTCAGCCGCTAACATGTCCACCCCGAGGGTGGTGGCCGCGCACCGAACCCGAACCGCCGAAGCGGGGCTTTCGGCCCCGTGCCCCCGGTTTCGGCCGGTGGCAACCTCAGCGAAATCAAACCTTTACATCGCGCGGCGAGTGTAACAGATCAGGCAGGGCGCATGGTTGACTCCACATTTCCCCAGACGCCGGCGTACGGCGTGCACACGGTCCAGGTCAGCGAGGACCGCGACGGCCAGCGGCTGGACAATTTCCTGCTGGGGCAGCTGAAAGGTGCGCCCAAGTCATTGATCTACAAGATCGTGCGCAGTGGCCAGGTGCGGGTGAACGGCGGCCGCAGCAAGCCGGAGCGCAAGCTGGCGGCCGGCGACAGCGTGCGCATCCCGCCGGTGCAGCTGAATGGGGGAGAACCGGCCGAGGCCCCCGCGCCGGGTCTGCTGGCGGCACTGGAGCGCAGCATCGTGTTCGAGGATGCGCGCCTGCTGGCACTCGACAAGCCCTCCGGACTGGCCAGCCACGGCGGCAGCGGCATCCGCTTCGGCGCGATCGAGGCGCTGCGGGCGCTGCGCCCGGGCCAATCGCTGGAGCTGGTGCACCGGCTGGATCGGGACACCTCCGGCCTGCTGGTGGTGGCGAAAAAGCATGCCGCCTTGCGCGAGTTGCAGGCGCTCCTGCGCGAGGACCACGGGTCCGGCATCGAGAAGCGTTATCTGACCTTGTTGACCGGTCGCATGCCCGACGGAGTGATGACGGTCGATGCCCCGCTGCACGTCGGCCTGCGCCAAGGCGGCGAGCGCCATGTGCAGGTCAGCCAGGCCGGCAAGCCATCCATCAGCCATTTCCGCTTGCTGGAGCGCCGCGGCGGGCAATCGTATTGCGAAGTGCGCATCGACACCGGCCGTACCCACCAGATCCGCGTGCATGCACGACACATCGGCCATGCCGTGGCTGGCGACGACAAGTACGGCGATGCCGATATCAACCGCCGGCTGCGCGAACGCACCGGCCTGAAGCGGCTGTTCCTGCATGCGGCATCCTTGCAGTTCGCACTCGACCATGGCCGCACGCCCTACGTGCTGAACGCACCGCTGGCAGCGGACCTGACGGCGGTGCTCGACCGGCTGGCGTGAACGTCTGCGTTCGCGCAGTCATTCCGGCTCGCTGGTTGCAACGGCCCTGCGTCTGCGCCGGCTGATCCACAGGTTGATGGTTTCCACGAACACCGAGAACGCCATCGCCGCGTAGACGTAGCCCTTGGGAATGTGCAGGCCGAAGCCGTCCGCGATCAGCACCAGGCCGATCATGATCAGGAAGCTCAGGGCCAGCACCTTCACCGTCGGATGCGCATCCACGAATCGGCTGAGCGGACCGGCGAAGGCGATCATGAACACGATCGAGACCAGGATCGCCACCACCATCACCCAGCGCTCATCGACCATGCCGACCGCGGTGATGATGGAATCCAGCGAGAACACCACGTCCAGCAGCATGATCTGCACGATCACCGAGCCGAAGGTGGCAGTGGCCTTGAACGGCTTCAGCGGCTCGCCGGCATCTTCGATCTTGGCGTGGATTTCATGCGTGGCCTTTCCGATCAGGAACAGGCCGCCGCCGATCAGGATGATGTCGCGCCACGACACCGTGTGCCCGAACAGCGTGAACAGCGGGGCGGTCAGCCCGACGATCCAGGCGATGGTGAACAGCAATCCCAGCCGGGTGATGGCCGCCAGCGCGATGCCCAGCTTGCGTGCCTTGTCGCGTTGTTCCACCGGCAGGCGACCGGCCAGGATCGAGATGAAGATGATGTTGTCCACGCCCAGCACCAGTTCCAGTGCAGTGAGGGTGAGCAGGGCCATCCAGATCTGCGGGTCGGACAGGGCTTCGATCATTACGGTCGCCTGGGGCATCGGAATGCGGCAGTCTACAGGCGCGAGGAGGGGCGCACGTGAACATGGCATCGACAATCGGCGCAGCGTCTGCGACGCACATCGGGCACACTGCGCACATGTCCGAATCCGTTGCCAAGCCACTGGTGGTCGCGATCACCTCGCGCGCCCTGTTCGACATGGAAGACAGCCATGTCCTGTTCGAACGCGAGGGACTGGAGGCCTTCAGCGCCTACCAACGCCGGCACGAGGACGAACCGCTGGCCCCGGGGATCGCCTTCGCGCTGGTCCGCAAGCTGCTGGCCTTGAATGCGGGCATGCCACCGGGACAGCCGCGCGCGGAGGTCATCCTGCTGTCGCGCAATTCGGCCGACACCGGCCTGCGCATCTTCAATTCGATCCAGCACCACCATCTGCAGATCGAACGGGCCACGTTCACCTCCGGCGAGGAGGTGTGGCCGTACATCCGCCCGTTCGGTGCGCAGCTGTTCCTGTCGGCCAATCCGCGTTCGGTGCGGCAGGCGCTGGAAGCCGGCGTGGCCGCGGCCACCATCCTGCCGGCGCGCGGTGTGCAACCGCGTCACGACCAGCTGCGCATCGCCTTCGATGGCGATGCGGTGATCTTCGGCGACGAAAGCGAACGCATCTCGCGCGAGCAGGGCGTGGAAGCGTTCGGCCGGCACGAGCGCGAACGTGCCCGCGAAGCCTTGAGCGGCGGCCCGTTCCGCGGCTTTCTGGCCGCGCTGCACGACCTGCAGATGGCATTTCCGGCCGGCGATGCGGCACCGATCCGCACCGCGCTGGTCACCGCGCGCTCGGCCCCTGCGCACGAGCGGGTGATCCGCACCCTGCGCGAATGGGGCGTACGCCTGGACGAAGCGTTGTTTCTCGGTGGCCGTGCGAAAGGTCCGTTCCTGGAGGCGTTCGGCGCGGACATCTTCTTCGACGATTCGCAGCACAACATCGACTCGGCACGGCAGCACGTGGCGGCCGGGCATGTGCCGCACGGGGTGGCGAACGATTAGGGCGGCGTGCTCATTCCGGCGGCAGCTCGATGTTCACCAGTTTCCAGCGCAGCCCGCGCAGTGCGAACACGAACACCACCGGCTGACCGCTGCGGTTGCGGGCGACGGCGGTGAAGCGGCTGGGCGATTCGTAGCCTGCCTTGGCCGAAGCCAGCGGCGACGGCGGACGCTGGCCGTCGGCATCCGGCAATCGGCCGGCCGAATCCATCGGATCGGCAATGCGCTGCAGCAGCGCATTGCCTTCGAACAGGATGACCAGGCCGGATGGCGTGACCATCGCATCGACCAGCTTGCCGCTGGCCTGATTGGCCAGGGTCATCGCGGCCTGCGCCATCAGGCCGTCGCTGGCACGTTCGCCATAGGCACGGGCAAGCCGATCCTCGACCTGCGCCTTCAAGCCGCTGCGCAGGGCGTGAAAATCGACGTACTTCGCGATCTGCGCATACTGCTGCCGCGACACGGCGCGATCCAGTGCGCGCAGCGTGAGCCACGGGCCGGCAAACACGTAGCCCAGCAGCACGAGCAGCGCTGCAACCACGGCAAGCAGGATCACTCGGGATGTGCGCATCGTCAGAATTCCAGGTCCAGGGCGGCGCACAGATAGTCCACGAACGGGGCCATGCGTTTCAACTCGCGCACCAGCGTTGCCTGCAGGCGATTGGATGTGAAGTCGTCATCGGCCAAGGTTCGGTACAGCACGACATTTCGCTGCTTCAGGTCGTCCAGCCGGGCGAAATCGGCCGGAAACCCGCGCGGCGGCCGTTTCAGCTGCTCGTGGTCGCCGAATCGGCAGTGCTTTTGCACCGCAGGCGAATGTGCGGCCAGCTCCCACGCTGCAGGATTGTCGATGATGAATTGGCGGATGCGCCGCAGCGATTCCGGTGGCGGATGCCACACGCCGGCGGCGACGAAACAGCCGTCCGGCTGCAGATGGATGTAGAACCCCGGCGCGGACGGCACCTCGCGGCGTCGTTCGTGGAACAGATGGGCACCTTGCCAGGGTTTGTACGGGGTCTTGTCGGCGGAAAAGCGGGTGTCCCGCTGGATCCGGTACAGCGAGCCACCGAGCGCACGCGGATCACTGCGCAGGTGCGGACTGATGGCCTGCAATGCCGGTTGCAGATCGATCAGCAGTTGCTGGAACGGCTCGCGCACATGCCGTTCGTAGGTGTGCTTGTGCGCATGGAACCACTCGCGATTGTTGTTGCGTTGCAGGCGTCGCAGAAAGGCGAAAGCGGCCGGCGTGAAGTGGGCAGTCATGACAGGCTCGCCGTGCCGATGTCGGCGTTGATGCGGCATCCCCAGTCCTCGAGCTGGTCCAGCAGCAGATGCCGCTGCGCATCCACCGTGCCACGCAGCTGCGCGATGCGCGCGAAGTACTCCGGCAGCGTGCATTCCGACAGCCCGCTGTCTTCCAGCAGCCGCTGGCGGCGGTAGTCGTTCCAGCGCGCATGCTCATCGACCGACAGCGTGTCCGGCCAGTTGCGTGCGCGGTAGCGGAACAGCAGTTCCGCCAGCCGCGCATCCTGGAAGACGAATGCCTTCGTGCCCAGTGCTGCCGGTGGCGTTGCCCGCACCGCCTGCATCGCGCGGCGGTCCGCATCGGCCAGGAAGCCTGCGTACAAGGCCGCATCGACGTCGCCGGGCGGACGGGGCGTGGCAGCGGCGAACACCCGACGGATCTTCTCCGCCACGACCGGGCCCTGCGCACGCAGCCGTGCGGCGCGTTCGTCGACCAGCACCGGATCGATCTGCAGGCGCGTGAAATCGGCATCGCGCAGGTGCGACCACGCCACCAGCATCGGGCAACGGTTCAGATGCACGGCTTTCAGCGGAATGCGCCCTTCACCTTCGGGCAGGTCGTGGCTCGGCACGAACAGCCGGTCGGCGATGGCGTCTGGATCCAAGTCCAGCAACGACTGCGGATCGGCGTGCAGGTCGAACACGATCACCCGAGAATCGATCTGCGGATGGCGTGCCAGCGGTACAACGGCCGCTGCATTCATCCGGCTGGCCGGAAACCGCTGCGACACGTGCAGCACCGGCTGCATGGCGACGGCGTCCATTAGGGTGGCGGCATGGCGCTTGTCGCGCAGCCGCAGGGCGTAGTCCCAGAAGCGCGGCTGCGCCTTCCGCAGCAATCGCGCCAGTCCGATCAGGGCGCGCACGTCCGACAGCGCTTCGTGCGCGTCGCCCTCGCGCACGCCGTTGGCTTCGGCCAGATGTTCCAGCCGGAACGAGGCGTGGTTGTCGTCGCGCCGCGGCCAGTGCAAGCCATCGGGGCGCAAGGCGTAGGCCGCGCGCAGCACGTCCAGCAGATCCCAGCGCGAATTGCCGCCACGCCACTCGCGCTCGTAGGGATCGAAGAAGTTGCGGTACAGGCCGCAGCGGATGAATTCGTCGTCGAAGCGCAGCGAGTTGTAGCCCAGCGCGCAGGTGCCGGGTTGCGACATCGCGTCGGCGATCACCCGGAAGGCATCGGCTTCGCACAGGCCGTCGCGCAGGGCCGCCTGCGGCGTGATGCCGGTGATCAGCACGGCTTCGGGGGAAGGCAGCAGGTCGTCGGCCGGCTTCACGAACAGCGAGATCGGCTCGTCGATGACATTCAGATCGGCATCGGTGCGGATCGCCGCGAACTGCGCGATGCGGCTGCGGCCCGGATCGGTGCCCCAGGTTTCCAGGTCGTAGAACAGGAAACTGTCGCTCATGCGTCGGCGAGCGGCGACAGGCGCGTCTGCACCAGGGTGTCGGCCAGTGTCAGGTCGATCTGGTCGATGCGGTCCTTGCCGTGGGTGAGTTCGACGAGGATGCCGTGCTGCACCTGGCCGCGCCGCAGCGCCTCGGCATACGGCACGCGCAGGAAGGTCACCAGTGCGTAATGCGGCACGAAGCGCTGCGGATGCCGCTGCTGCAGCAGCAATTCCATTTCGCGCTGCAGCAGGTATTCGGCGTTGTCCACGCCGTCGCGCATTTCCAGGTAATTGTCCAGCGCCATCTGCTGGATGGCATCGGCATTCGGCTTGCGTTCGGCCTGGAAGGCGGCGAACGCGTCATCGAAATGCGCATTGGCGTGCAGCAGGTCGGTCAGTGCCACGCAATCCTCGAAGGCGCAGTTCATCCCCTGGCCGTGGAAGGGGACCATGGCGTGCGCGGCGTCGCCGATCAGCAGTGCCTTCCCGCCAAGATGCCAGCGTTCGAGGTGCAGCGTGCCGAGCTGGCCGACCGGATTGCGGTCGTAGTCGTGCACCAGATCGGGAATCAACGGCACGGCATCGGCGAATTGCTGGCCGAAGAACGCGAGCGCGGAGATACCGTCCGGTATCGTGGCGAAACTGGGATGCTCGCCGGCATGCGGCAGGAACAGGGTCACGGTGAAGGTGCGCTCGTCGTTGGGCAGGGCGATGCACATGTAGTGCCCGCGCGGCCAGATGTGCAGGGCGTTGCCATCGATGCGAAACCCGCCGCGCTCGCCCGGCGGGATTTCCAGTTCCTTGTAGCCGTGCTCCAGCCAGTCGGTCTGCTCACCCAGGTCGGCGTGCAAGGCCATCTGCTGGCGCAGGGTGGAACCGGCACCGTCGGCACCGATCAGCGCGGTGAACTGATGCTGCAGCGCTTGTTCGTTGCCGATGCAGTGGGCAATGCCGGCCTGGAAATCGACATGGTCCAGGCGGCAGTCGAAGTGCAGCTGCGCGCCGGCGGCTTGCGCCGCTTCGATCAGCACGGTATTCAGTTCGCCACGGTTGATCGACCAGATCACCTCCGAATCGTCGCGGCCGTAGCGCTGCAGATGCGGCAGGCCGTGCAGCGGATGCACCATCCGTCCGCGCATCATCACCGCCTGCTGCAGCACCAGATCGCGCAGGCCGGCCACCTGCAGCGCATGCAGTCCGCGTTCGGCCAGGGCCAGGTTGATCGAGCGACCACCGGCGTAACCGTCGATGCGCGGATCGCCGCGGCGCTCGAATACCTGCACGGACCAGCCACGCTGCGCCAGCAGCGTGGCCAGCAATGCACCGGCCAGCCCCGCGCCGACGATGCTGATGCGGCGCTCAGCGGCCATCGGTCCAGTCCTTCGCCGTCTGTGCAAACCGCAGCACGTCGGCGAACGTGTTGTACAGCGGTGCGGGCGAGATGCGGATCACGTCCGGTTCGCGCCAGTCGCCGATCACGCCGCGGGCATTCAGGTGTTCGAACAGGCTGCGTCCGGCATCGCGGCCACCGATCACCTGCAGCGACAGCTGGGCGCCACGCTGCTGCGGATCGCGCGGAGTGAGAATGCGGATGTGCGAGGCCAGTTGCTGGTCGATCAGCCGTTCCAGATAACCGGTCAGCTGCAGCGATTTTTCGCGCAACCGCGCCATTCCGCCGGCCTGTTCGAACAGCTGCAGCGAGCCGCGCAATGGCGCCAGTGCCAGGATCGGCGGATTCGACAGTTGCCAGCCGTCCGCGCCGGGCGTGGGCTGGAACTGCGGTTGCATGCGGAAGCGCACGGTCTTGTCGTTGCCCCACCAGCCGGCGAAGCGCGGCCGCGTGGTGCCGGCATGGCGTTCGTGCACGAAACAGCCGGCCACGGCCCCTGGTCCGGCATTCATGTACTTGTAGTGGCACCACACCGCGAAATCCGCGCCGCTGTCGTGCAGCTGCAGCGGCAGGTTGCCGATGGCATGCGCCAGATCGAAGCCGACGATAGCACCGGCCCGATGGCCCAATCGTGTTACTTCTTTCAGGTCCCAGGCCTGACCGGTGCGGTATTGCACGCCCGGCCAGAGGATCACCGACAGCCGCTTTCGATTTTCCTCGATCGCCCTTTCCAGCGCCGCCATCGACACGGTGCAGTCGCCGCTGTCCGGTTGCACTTCGATCAGCGTGTGCTGCGGCGGCAGGCCCCGGTATTTCAGCTGCGATTCCACCGCATACCGATCCGACGGGAAACTGCCTGCTTCCACCAGGATCGCGGTGCGCTCGATGGTGGGTTGGTAGAAACTGACCAGCATCAGATGCAGGTTGGCGGTGAGCGAATTCATTGCCACCACTTCCGACGGCTGTGCGCCGACGATGGCTGCCAGCGGGTCGCGCACCAGTTCGTGGTACGGCATCCATTGCGCCTGGCCGGTGAAGTGGCCTTCCACGGCTTCGCTGGCCCACTTGTCCAGCACTTCCTCCACGTGCGCGCGGGCGGTTTTCGGTTGCAAGCCCAGCGAATTGCCGCAGAAATAGGCCTGGTCGCCGCCGCCATGCCGCGGGATGTGGAACTGCGCGCGCAGCGATCGCAACGGATCGGCTGCGTCCAGCATGTGCGCGTGCTCGGGGGTGAATGGGGAATCGGTCATGCAAACCTCGATGCGGACAGTCCAAGCCATTCCAGCGCGGTGCCGTGATACAGGCGGGCCCGTTGCATGTCGTCCAGCTGCAGGCGTTCGATGCCTTCGCCGGGGCGTCGTTCGCCCAGCGGGAACGGATAATCGGTGCCCAGCATCACCCGCTCGCTGCCGCAGGTGTCCAGCAGGTAGCGCAGGGCGGCATCGTCGGCCACCCACGAATCGAAATACAGCCGCTGCAGATAATCGCGCGGATTGCGGAAATTGTCGGTAGCCACCAGGTCGGGGCGCATGTTGAAGCCGTGTTCGATGCGGCCGATGGTGTAGGGAAACGCGCCGCCGCCGTGCGCCAGCGCCACGCGCAGCGCAGGCAGACGTTCCAGCACGCCGCCGAAGATCAGGCAGCAGGCCGCGCGTGCCTGCTCGGCCGGCATGCCCACCAGCCACGGCAGCCAGTATTTCGGCATGCTGTCGCTGCCCATCATGTCCCAGGGGTGCACCAGGATGGCCGCGCCCAGTTCGGCAGCGGCTTCGAAGAACGGAAACAGTTCCGGCGCATCCAGATTCCAGTCGCCCACGTGCGAGCCGATCTGCACGCCCTGCAGGCCGAGTTCGTCGATGCAGCGTTCCAGCTCGCGGATCGCCAGTTGCGGCGACTGCAGCGGCACCGTGCCGATGCCTGCATAGTGACGCGGATGCGTGCGCACCGTGTCCGCCATGTGGTCGTTCAAGGCGCTGTGCAATTCCAGTGCATGGTGGGGTTTGGCCCAGTAGCTGAACATCACCGGCACCGTGCTCAGCACCTGCACCTGCACGCCGAAACCGGCGTATTCGGCGGTGCGCAGGTCGGCATCCCAGGTGTTCGGGCGTATTTCGCGGAAGAACTTGCCGTCCTTGTAGATGCGGTGGCGGTCGTCGCTGCCGTGGTGGATCACAGGGAAGCGCGCATCGCCGTATTTGCCCGCTAGGTCGGGCCAGTCGCGGGGCAGGTAATGCGCGTGGGTATCGATCTTCAGCATGCCGGGCGGCCGTCAGCCGGGTTGCTTCCAGGTGATGTCGATGCCCTCGCCATCGCCCACGGCTGCACGCAGCAGGCCGATCAGGGCGCCGCTGCCGCCATTGGCTTCAAGCAGGTCGATGGTGGCCGCATCGATGTAGTAATCGACATCGTGCAGAGATTCCTCTTCCAGCTGCAATGCCAGGAAGTCGTAGTCGTCCTCGCCGATCACGCCCAGCGGTTGGCCGGTGGCCTTGTCGTACAGCGCCTTGCTCATGGTGTGCTCCGTGGTCAGGTGATGTCGCCCAGCGTGTCGGCCTGCAGCTCGTAGCGCGACGGGCGTGGATTGAGATGCCCGCACTGCCTGCACGTGCGCAGGGCGTCGTTGCGGTAGAAGGTCTCGAAGATGCGGAAGAAGTCCTGCTCGATGTCGACCAGGTGGAAGTATTCCTCGTACAGCAGGTGGTTGCAGCGTTCGCAGAACCACAGCAGGCCGTCGTCCTCGTGCGGCAGCCGCTTGCGCTCGATCACCAGACCCACCGAATCAGGCATCCGCTGCGGCGAATGCGGCACTTCCGGCGGCAGATAGAACAGCTCGCCGGCCTGGATGGGGATGTCGCGCGGCTGGCCGTTCTCCTGGATGCGCAGCACCATCCCGCCTTCCAGCTGGTAGAACCATTCCGGGCCCTTTTCCCAGTGGTAATCGGTACGACTGTTCGGTCCGCCGACGATCATCACGATGAAATCGCCGTCGACGATGCACTTGTTGCCCACCGGCGGTTTCAGCAGGTGGCGGTGCTCATCGATCCACTGCTGCAGGTTGATCGGTCCGGGCAGCATGTCAGTCCTCCAGTACCGCGACGCATTTCAGTTCGATGGCGATCGGCGTGGGCAGCGCGGTGATGCCCAGCGTGGTGCGGCAGGGCGCGGATGCGGGGTCGGGGAAGTGCTCGGCCCATACGGCATTCCAGGCTGCGAAGTCGCGGGCCATGTCGGTGAGGTAGACGGTCACGTCCGCCAAGTGTTCCCAGCGTGCACCGCTGGCCTCCAGCACCGTGCGCACGTTCGCGAGCACCGCATGACCCTGCGCGGTGATGTCGTATCCGATCAGGCGGCCGTCGGTGTCGTGCACGTTGCCGGGAATGCGGTTGTCCGCGGGACTGCGCGGCCCGATGCCGGACAGGTACAAGGTGTTGCCGATGCGGCGGGCGTGCGGGTAGTGGCCGACAGGTTTCGGTGCCGCGGCTGCGTGGATGGCGATGGTCATCAGCGGTCCTCCCGATCGTGGCGGATGCGTTGCAGCGCATCAGGATACTGGTGTGCCAGACTGTCCAGATCGTCGATGGCAAGGCCCAGATCGTGCACCCGACCATCGCGCAGGGTGTACACCCAGCCGTGCACGGTCAACGGCTGGCCGCGCGACCAGGCATCGCGCACGATGGTGCTCTGGCACACGTGCGACACCTGTTCCAGAACGTTCAGTTCGCACAGGCGGTCGTGGCGCAGGGTGTGGTCGGTTTGCGCGGCCAGGATGTCGGCGTGCTTCAGCGCCACGTCGCCGACATGCCGGATCCAGTTGTCCACCAGTCCCAGGCGTGCCTGATGCAGCGCGGCATGCACGCCGCCGCAGCCGTAGTGGCCCACCACCAGGATGTGGCGGACCTTCAGCACGTCCACGGCGAACTGGATCACCGACAGGCAGTTCAGGTCGGTGTGCACCACCACATTGGCGATATTGCGATGCACGAACACTTCGCCGGGTGCCACATCGACGACCTGATTTGCCGGCACGCGCGAATCCGAGCAGCCGATCCACAGGTATTCGGGCGCCTGCTGGCTGGCGAGGCGACGGAAGAATGCCGAATCCTCCGCCGCGACGCGCTCGGACCAGGCACGGTTGTTGTCCAGCAGGTGCTGCAGGGAGGAGCTCATGTCCGACAGTGTACGGGGTGCGCCGTGGCAGTCGGGATCACGGGTCGAGACCGCCGATGCACACGTTGCGCGGTTCTGTGAAGAAACGCATGGCCTCCAGGCCACCCTCGCGCCCCAGTCCCGACTGGCCCATGCCGCCGAACGGAGTGCGCAGATCGCGCAGCATCCAGCTGTTGATCCACACGATCCCGGCCTGCAACCGTGCTGCCATGCGATGGGCGCGGGCCAGATCACGGGTCCACACCGATGCCGACAGCCCGTAGTCGACTGCATTGGCCAGCGCCAGCGCGTCATCGTCGCTGTCGAAGGCCTGCAGGGTGACGACCGGTCCGAAGATCTCCTCGCGGTTGGTGACGCAGTCCGGCCCCAGCTGTTCGATCACGGTTGGTGCGATGAACCAGCCCGGCCGGTCGACGGCATGGCCGCCGCACAGCACGCGCCCGCCTTCGTCGCGGGCTTGGACAATGGCCGACATGATCTTGTCGAAATGCGCCTGCGACACCACCGGGCCGAGTTGCGTGGCTGGATCGAACGGGTCGCCGACCGCCAATGTCCGCGCGCGCGCGACGAACGCAGCGCGCAAAGCGGGGTAGATGTCGCGTTCGATCAGGATGCGCGAGCCGCACAAGCAGATCTGCCCGCTGTTCTGGAAGGCCGAGCGCAGCAGCGTGTCCAGGTGCGTTTCCCAGTCGCTGTCGGCGAACACCAGCGTGGCGTTCTTGCCGCCCAGTTCCAGCGACATCTTCTTCAGCTGCGGTGCTGCGATGCCGGCGATGTGCCGGCCGACCGCGGTGCTGCCGGTGAAGGTGACGGCTTTCACCTGCGGGTGCGACACCAGCGCCTGTCCGGCATCCGGACCGCTGCCGTGCACGATGTTCAGCACGCCCGGCGGCAGGCCAATCTCGCCCGACAGTTCGCCCAGCAGCGCGGCGGTCATCGGCGTGACTTCGGACGGTTTCGCCACCACGGTGTTGCCGGCGGCGAGCGCCGGGGCGATCTTCCAGGTGAACAGGTACAGCGGCAGGTTCCACGGCGAGATCGCGCCGACCACGCCCAGCGGTTGCCGCAGGGTGTAGTTCAGTCCCGCTTCGCCATGGTGCGATTCGCCGGAAAACTGGGTCGCGGCATCGGCGAAGAAATGCAGGTTGCTGATCGCACGCGGGATTTCAGCATCGCGCGTGAGGGCGAACGGTTTGCCGGTGTCGCACGATTCCAGTCGTGCCACGTCGTCCAATCGCTGTTGCAGTGCGTCGCCCAGACGACGCAGCCACGCGGCACGCTCGCTGTTGCGCAGGCCGCTCCAAGCGGGATAGGCCGCGCGCGCCGCAGCAACGGCTTGCCCGACATCGTCGGCATTGCCGGCCGCGACGTCGGCGACCTTCCTGCCCAGTGCCGGATCGTGCACGGGCAGATGCATTCCACTGCCGCCTGCCGAGGCATGCCCGTTGATCCAGTGCGTGATCGATTGCATCCTGACAGCATAGCGTCAGCCCGAGCATGGCGGCATGACGTGTCCGGATTGCACAGTGCATCGCGTTTGATCCTGTAGGCCGACTGGTGCCTGCAAACAGAATACGAATCCATGTTGCACAAATCCTTCCTTTCGATCGCATGCCTGTCCACTGCAGGCCTGCTGTGTGCCGACGTCCAAGCCCAGAGCAACTGCTCGATGCCGTTCCAGCGCAACGGCTCCATTTCCATGCCGGTCGGCTACTCGGGATCCACGGCCAGCATCGCCGTGCCCACCGGCTACCGCCTGCGCGTGGACATGGTCAGCGTGTCGCAGCGCATGGCCAGTGCCAGTTCGCGAGCCACTGTGGAAGTGGCTTCGTATGCCGGCGGCTATTATGCCGCCTACACGTTGCCGGTCCAGGAAGGCTACTACCCACAGGACCGCATCGCCACCCAGCAAGTCAGCCTGTATGCGGATTCCGTTTCTGCGCTGTACGTCAGGGCCTATCGTGGCACGGAGACGTCCACCGCTTCCTGGGCACAGTATTCGGTGAGTGGCTGTCTGGTGTCCTGATCGCCGGTCACGCGGTTTCCGCGGCGGATCGGGTTGCCGAATGCGGTGGTCCGAGCCGTCCGTTTCCGCAGAATCATCGCGTGGACCTGCCATGACCGCACTGGCGGCATTGTTTTGGCAGGCCGCTTCCGATGTGGCGATAATGGTGCATTGCCGCAACCGGCGCCTTCCGAACGAACGCATGTCCCGTCCGCTGCACGCCAGCATCCGCACCCACGCGCTGCATCACAATGCCGAGCTGATCCGGAGCCGCGCGCCGCACAGTCGCATGCTGGCGATGGTGAAGGCCGATGCCTACGGCCACGGCCTGGAAACCGTCGTCCGGGCGCTGCCGCAGGCCGATGCCTTCGGCGTGGCCGCGCTCAGCGAGGCGCGACGCATCCGTGCCATCGGTAGCACCGTGCCGATCGTGCTGATGTCCGGCCCGGACCACGCCGAGGATCTGGCCGAACTGCGGCAACTGTCGCTCGCCTGCGTGATCCATCATCCCGATCAAGTTGCGCTGCTGGAGCAGGCGCCGGCCGGTCCGCCATTGCACTGCTGGCTGAAGATCGACAGCGGCATGCACCGGCTGGGCATCGCGCCGGAAGATGTGCATGCCATCCATGCGCGGCTGAGCGCGTGTGCGGCCGTGCACCCGGAGCTGGTGTTCATGACCCATTTCGCCAGCTCCGACGAGACCGACCTGCACACGCGCGGTGGCGCCATGACCCTGCGCCAGCTGCAGCTGTTCGAACAGGTGACTGCCGGTCTGCCCGGCCTGCGTTCGCTGGCCAATTCAGCGGCGATCCTGGACTGGCCGCAGACCCATGCCGACTGGGTGCGGCCGGGTGGCGCGCTGTACGGCATGAGCGTGGCGGCCGGCAAACCCGGCCCGGACTACGGTCTGCAACCGGTGATGCAGCTGGACACGCGGCTGCTGTCGGTCAAGACCGTGCGCGGCGGCGAACGCGTCGGTTATTCGTCCCTGTGGGAAGCGCCGGAGGACATGCCGATCGGCATCGCGGCCGTGGGCTATGGCGATGGCTATCCGCGGCTGGCGCCCTCGGGGACGCCGGTGCTGCTCGAAGGACAGCCTGTGCCGCTGATCGGCCGGGTGTCGATGGACATGATCGCGCTGGATCTGCGCGAACGGCCGCAGGCACGCGTGGGCGATGCCGTGCGGCTGTGGGGGGATGGGCTGCCCGTGGACACGGTGGCCGCGCACTGCGACACCATCGGCTATGCGCTGACCTGCGCCGTGACCGGACGCGTGCCGCGGGTGCCCGGTTGAATCGGTCGATGCCGCGTTCGCGCGCCAGACACATGCATTGACCGCCTTGCGCACGCATGATTCACTGCAGTTTTCGGGGGGAGAACCGCATGAACCGTAGTGCGCAGCGCCGCCGCTCACGCCGCGAGGCGATGTCGAAGGTCGACACCGCCTGGCTGCGCATGGAACGTCCCAGCAATCCGATGATGATCACCGGCGTGCTGATGTTCAACGAACGGATGGACATCCAGCGGCTGCGGCGTCTGGTCACGCAGCGCTTCCTGGCCTACGAACGCTTCACCCAGAAGCCGGTGGAAACCGCAGCGGGCGCGTTCTGGAAGACTGATTCCGCCTTCGACATCGACTGGCACGTACAGCTCACCGCGCTGCCGGGCCACGGCGACCAGCGCGAACTGGAGGAACTCACCGGCCAGCTGGCGTCCACGCCGATGGACCACGGCCGGCCGCTGTGGCAATTCCATCTGGTGGAAAAGTACCGCGGCGGCTCGGCGCTGATCGCCCGCATCCACCACTCGTATGCCGATGGCATCGCCCTTGTGCAGGTGCTGCTGTCGCTGACCGACACCCGCCGCGATCCGCAGAAGTCGCATCACCTCACCCACGCCTGGCTGAAGGACGACGGCGCCGCCGTGGCCCAGCGCGTCGGCGCGGTGCAGCGCTACATGGGCATGGGCATGGAAGTGGTGGAAAAGGGCATGGAGATGTACCGCGATCCCACCTTGGCCGCGGTGCTGGCGCGCGAGGGCAGCGACATCGGCAAGGAACTGCTGTCCGTGCTGACCCTGCCCAACGATCCGCCATCGCTGCTGCGCGGCCGCCTGGGCACCAGCAAGCGCGTGGCCTGGGCCGATCCGCTCGATCTGGAGGAGGTCAAAGCGGTCGGCCGTGCCTGCGACTGCACCGTCAACGACGTGCTGATGGCCACCGCGGCCGGCCTGCTGCGGCAGTACATGATCGAGCGCGGCGAGGCGGTGGACGGCCTGACCCTGCGCGCCACCGTGCCGGTGAACCTGCGCCCGCTGGAACATGCCAAGAAGCTGGGCAACCACTTCGGCCTGGTGTTCCTGGATCTGCCCGTGGGCGAACCCAACCCGATTGCGCGGCTGCAGCGGGTGGCGGCCTCGATGCGTGAGCTGAAGGGCTCGAAGCAGGCGGTGCTGGCCTACGGTCTGCTGGTGGCCCTGGGGATGGCGCCGACGGCAGTGCAGGGGGCCGCACTCGATCTGCTCAGCCTGAAGGCCAGTGCCGTGGCCACCAACGTGCCCGGCCCGCAGCAGCCGCTGTACATGGCGGGATGCGCCATCGAGCAGATGATGTTCTGGGTACCGCAGACCGGCTCGATCGGCATCGGCCTGTCCATTCTCAGCTACAACGGTCACGTGCAGTTCGGGCTGATCGCCGATGGCCGTCTGGTGCCCGATCCGCACGCGGCGATCCGGCACTTCCGTTCCGAGTTCGACAAGCTGCTGTACCTGGCGCTGATGGGCGACTGGGACATCGCACTGGCTCCGGCTACGGCCGATGCGATCATCGATGCAGTCCAACCGGCGACTGAATCCGAACCGGCTGGCGCGTGAATCGCATTGGCGTCCTCACTTGCGGCTGACATCCGCATCGGTAGCTTGCGTTCCTGAATATCTGAACGGGCGCAGCCCACCGATCCGAGGAGCCATCATGACGACGAAATCCAGCATCACTATTGCCACCGGTCTGGCAGCTGCCATGTTGCTGAGCAGCTGTGCCACCTACACCGGCCAGACCAGCGATCCGAACGATCCCAACCGCACCCGCAACAATGCATTGATCGGCGCCGGAATCGGTGCCGCTGTGGGCCTGCTCAGCGGTTCGGATGCCACCGAACGCCGTCAGCGCGCGCTGGTCGGTGCGGGCGTGGGTGGCCTGGCCGGGGGTGCCATCGGCGTGTACCAGGATCGCCAGGAAGCGGCCTTGCGCCAGCGCATGGCCGGTACCGGCGTGGATGTGGTGCGCCAGGGCGACAACATCACCCTGAACATGCCCAGCAACATCACCTTCGCCTTCGACAGCTCGAATCTGGATCCGAAGTTTTACCCGGTTCTGGACGGCGTGGCGGCCACGCTCCAGGAATACAACCAGACCATCGTGGAAGTGGCCGGCCATACCGACAGCGTGGGTGCGGAGGGCTATAACCAGCAGCTGTCGGTGCAGCGCGCCAATGCCGTGGGCAACTACCTGATGGGCAAGGGGCTGGTGCGGGACCGCTTCATCATCACCGGTGCGGGTGAAACCCGGCCGGTGGCCAGCAACGAGACCGATGCCGGGCGTGCCCAGAACCGTCGCGTGGAAGTGACGCTGGTGCCGGTGCGCAGCTGATCGATTGCCACCGATGGCGAAGACATAAAACGGGCCGCTTGCAGCGGCCCGTTTTCTGTCGCGTGAATTGCCATGAACGAGTTGCCATGGCCGAAAATGCCGGCAATCCGACGTCCGTGACGGAACTGCCGGCCTTGGTGATCAGAACGATGCGGACAGCGACAGCGAATAGGTCACGCCCGGATCGTAGCGGTTCACTTCGACCTCGGCACCGTTGCGGGTCTGGTATTCGCGGTACTCGGTGTCGAGCAGATTGCGCGCGGAAAACCCGACGGTCATGTCGATGCCGCCGAGGATGAAACCCTTGCGCAGGACCAGGTCGAGCTGGGTGCCCGGTTTCACCTGGTAATCCGGCTGTCCCGGACGGCCACGGGCGCTGATCCGATCGCTGACATGATTGGCCACCAGCATGATCTGGCTGCCGCTGTCGGGGCTTTCGATGCCGAACTGCAGGTTGGCGATGTGCTCCGACTGACCCTGCATGGGTGCACCGTCGCGCACGAACAACAGTGCATCGACCGGCGTGGCATAACCGTAGGGATGCACCCTGTCGCCGGCGCCGGCCTTGATTTCCGAATCCGACCAGGTGTAGTTGCCGGACAGGAACAGGCGGTTTTCCGCACCCAGCCAGGACCACGCGAACGGGCTGCCCAGATAGGTCTTCGCTTCCAGTTCCAGACCCAGCAGGCGCGCTTCCGGCGCATTCAGGAAGCTCTGGAAAATGGTGCCGCCGGCCTCGTTGATGTTGGCCTCGATCGGATTATCGATCTGCTTGTAGAACAGGCCGGCGGTGACATGCTCGCCCGGGCGGAAAAACCACTCGTAGCGCACGTCGGCATTCATCAGCTCGCTGTCCTGCAGATACGGGTTGCCGTAGAACAGGCGGTCGCTGTCCGGATCGGTGTATTGCTGGGGCGCCATTTCGCGGAACTGCGGCCTGGCGATGGTCTGCGACAGGCCGAAGCGGATCTGCTGGTTTTCCGCGAAATTCCAAGTCAGCGTGGCCGACGGTAGCGCATAATCCTTTTCAAGCGGCTGCACCCCGGTTTCCGGCGTGCCGCTGAAGATGTCGTAGGGCATCACTGCCTGGGTGGCGTCTTCGTAGCGCACGCCCACGGTACTGCGCAGGGTGGGGTTGAATTCGATCTCGCCCTGCAGATAGGCGGCGCGCACCTTCAGCGTGGCGTCGTAGGCTGCCGATCCGAAGCCGCCGGTGGTTTCGCGCAGCCGCAGCAGGTCCTGGCTCAGGTTGTAGTCGGAAAACAGGAAATCCGGACGCTGGTAGCGATTCAGGAACGGCAGCGCGCCATCCAGGGCGAGAAAGCGGAATTCGCGGCTCTCGGCAGTGCGGTCGTTGTCCGAGTATGACAGGCCACCGCTCAGGATCACGGTGCGGTCCTCGATCGGCAGGCGCCAGGTCACGTCCACCGCGCCGCTGACAACCTTGTCGTCGACATGGCTGAAACGGGTGTAGTTCTGCTGGCGGCTGCCGTCGTGGGTCCAGTGGCCGTCGATCTTCTCGAAGCGGATGCCCTTCTCGTACGGCACGTTGCGACGCGCGCGGGCGTAAGCCAGGCGCCAGTCGATGGTCAGGTCGTCGTATTCACCGAACTGGTGCTTGCCCGTCAGCTGGTGGTTGAACAGGTCGCGCTCGAACCATTCGGTGTAGTCGTCGCGCACCTCGTTGCCGGAAAACAGGATGTCGGTGCCGGCGCGGCTGCGGGTTTCCTTGCTGGTGTCGTGCACGTACAGCGTGGTCAGTCCGAAGGTATGCTGGCCGTACTCCACGCCCGCGCCCAGCAGCACGTTCACGCGGGCATCGTTTTGGGTGGAGAGGAATTCGTAATCGCGGTCCAGCTCCAGTGCGCTGCTGGTGAAGAAGCCTTCCTGCTGGGTGCCGAACTTGGTGCGCCACTGGTTTTCGAAGCCGGCCACTGCGATGAAACCGATGCGGCCGCCGTCCGGGGTCAGGTCGGTGGTGTAGCCGGCGCTGGCACCGACGTTCCAGTCCGGATCGATGCTGTCGTTTTCCTGCAGGAGGTTGACGCTGGCATTCTCGAAACTTCGGCCGATGCGGCGGATGTCCTCGCGGGTGAAGTTGCCCATGTCCACACGTTGTCCGCTCGCAATCGCATCCTTCAGCGCAGCCGGCATCTTGCGGGTGCCGTCGTCGTAACCCCAGATGTCGCTGTCGCCGCCGCCGTAATGGGTCAGGCCTTTTTCGCCGGTGGTGACGCTGTTGCCGCCGCCGCCGATCTGGACCGAGAGGAAATTCTCGCGCGGGATGGTCAACGCCTGCATGTCGATCACGCCACCGCCGAATTCGCCCGGATACTTCGCCGAATAGGTTTTCTGCACGGTGATGCCCTGCAGCACCTCGGCCGGGAACAGATCCAGCGGCACCACGCGCTGCATCGGCTCCGGGCTGGGCAGCGGCGAGCCGTTCATCATCGCCGAGGAATAGCGCTCGTTCAGGCCGCGCACGAACACGAACTTGTCGTTGGCCACGCTAACGCCGGTGACGCGGGTCAACGCATCGGCGGCGCTGTCGTCGCCGGTGCGCTCGAAGTCCTCGCGGGTCACGAACGAGGCCACTTCAGCCGTTTCCAGCATCGGCTGCGGGATGTAGTCGCCCCGCACCTGCACGGCATCGAGAGTGGTGGCTTCGGTGGGCGGCGTTTCATCCTGCGACGACGGGGCGTCGGTGGACTGGGCCAGTGCCACCGGCGAGGCGATCAGAGCGGCCACGGCCAGGAACAGCCCGCTGCGTTTGGGAAGCATCATCATCGAGACCTTGTGCATGGAAATACGTGCAAGCCACCGGCAGAACGACGCGTGGCCGTTCTGCCGGTGTGTGAACATGCGCCGTGCGGAATCAGCAGGGCTTGTCGCTGGTCAGGCCGCAGCTCCAGCCTTGCCACCAGGTGTCGGACGCGTTCTTCACCGCGCCGATGTAATCCACGGTCTGGAAGAACGGGCTGATGGTGCGCAGGTTGGCGTAGACCGGACGGGCGGTCTCGTTGGCACCGTTGATGAACCCGCCGGTCAGGGTGGAGGTGCCGTTCGACACGTTGTTGCTGCCGGCCTCGAAATCGGCCTGAGCGCGTGCGTCGGCAAACGGCGTCGGGCAGCTGAAATAGGCCGAGTGGAACGTGCCCTTGGTATCGGTGTCGGATACCGAATAGCATTGGGCGCCCGCGCCCGTGCCACCCGCCGGACGGGTGACCACGGCATTCAGGATCGAAGCCTGGGTGCCCTGGTTCAGGGTGATGGCGGCACCGCCGCCTGCGCGGCCGATCATGGTCACGTTGGCGATTTTCGGCTGCGAGTAGGGCGTCTTGCGGATCGCGCTCCATTCGAACATCTTGTCGCCGCCGTTGGCGCGCTGCTGGATGATGGCGAACTGGATGGCACCGTCCCAACCGGTGTCGGTATCCAGGCTGTCGTCGTCGTTGCCGGTCAGCACGATGTGCCGGGCGTTGACGCGACCGCCGAAGATCTCGATACCGTCATCCGAGCTGTTGTGCACCTGCACGTAGTCCACGTTGGTGCCGGAGCCCACGCCGGCCAGGGTAATGCCGTTCAGTTCGTTGTTCTGCGCGATTTCGAAGCCCGAATGCTGCACGCGCACGTACTTCAGCTCGCCGCTGTTGTCGGTGGCCGAATTGCCGCCGTAGAAGGCGTTGGTGCCTTCCACCTGGGCCTGGCATTCCGGGGTGCCCGACACCGTGGTGCCCGGGCAGGCGCTGATGGGCGCGCGGCCCAGCACCACCACGCCGCCCCACTGGCCTATCGAATCGGCAGTGGTCTGGCCTTCGACGCCCTGCTTGGAAGTGAACACCACCGGGTTGGTGGCGCTGCCCTGGGCATACAACTGCGAGCCCCGGTTCACCACCAGGAAGTCGGCACCGGCCGAACCGTACAACTTCACGCCGGCGTCGATGGTGAGGGTGCCCGAACGCGCGCCGGCGGTGGGTGCCTGGGCGTTGCCGCCCATGTCTTCGCCGACTTGGGTCTTGCCCGCGATGGCATACACGGTTCCGGCGCGATTGGGCACCACCAGCGAGCCGACGATCAGCTCCGGCAGACGGCAGGCGCGCATGGTGCCGTTGGCCACGGTGCCGATGTTGGTGAAGCCGGTCGGACAGTCGGCAGCCGGGCCACCACTGGGCGGCGGGGTGGTCGGTGGCGGCGGTGGCGGTGTGGTCGGCGGCGGCGGCGGGAAACTGCCTTCACCCGGCGAGGCGACGCGGTCGGCGCCGCCGCCGCAGGCGCTCAACGCCAGGATGGCGCCGAATGCCAGCAGCAACGGCTTGGTGGTCTGCAGGGTGGACATGGGCTGTCTGCTCCGGGAATGTGGGGAAGGGCGGCGTGCACGGCGGTGAGGCCGCAGCGGCGAGGCGCATTCTGGAAGCCGCAGATGACAGTCCTGTGCCGTTCCCGGGACTGTCATGTGACAGTCGTGTCACCATTCAGTCGCATGGCATTGCGGGCGGCGCTTGGCGGTGGCAGCATCCATGGACCCCGTGTGACATGCGAGCAAGCGACATGAACACCGCCGAAAGCGACATTTCCCGCTGGATCGTGCAGCGAGTGGAAGCGGGCGACAGCCCGGACGTGCTGCTGGACAACATGGTCAGCCATGGCTGGAGCCGCGACCTGGCCAGCACCACCCTGCAGGACACCCTGCAACGCCACATCGAGCAGGTCAGTCGCGAGCAGGGGCTGCCGCTGCCGGTCAAGGTGCCCAATCCGGTGGAATGGAACGCCGCCGGTGTGATCCAGTTGCCGGATCGCGAGGTGCAGATCCTGGCCAACATGCTGCTGCCGCGAGTGGTGGTGCTGGGCAACCTGCTCAGTCACGAGGAATGCGATGCGCTGATCGGGATGGCGCGCGCCAGACTGGCCCCGTCGATGACCCTGAATCTGGAAACCGGCACCGACGAACCCAATGCCGCCCGCACCAGCCGGGGCACCTATTTCTATCGCGGCCGCGATGCGTTGTGCGATCGCATCGATGCGCGCCTGTCGGCACTGCTGGACTGGCCGGTGGAGCATGGCGAAGGGCTGCAGGTGCTGCACTACGGACCGGGCGCGGAATACAAGCCGCACTACGATTATTTCGATCCGTCGCGGCCCGGTGCCGGCGATACGTTGAAACGCGGCGGTCAGCGGGTCGCCTCGGTGGTGATGTACCTCAACACCCCCGAAGCCGGCGGCAGCACCAGTTTTCCCGACGTGCATTTCGAAGTGGCCGCGATCAAGGGCAATGCCGTGTTCTTCAGCTACGACCGCGCCCATCCCATGACCAAGTCGCTGCACGGCGGCTCGCCGGTCAAGGCGGGGGAAAAATGGGTGGCCACCAAGTGGCTGCGCGAGTCGGTGCATGTCTGAACAGGCACCGGCCGCATCGCCGGCCTCCGCCATCGCCGATCTGCTGCAGATCATGCACAGGTTGCGCGATCCGCAGCATGGCTGCCCGTGGGATCTGCAGCAGGATTTCGCCAGCATCGCGCCCTACACCATCGAGGAAGCGTACGAGGTGGCCGATGCGATCGATCGCGGCGAGCTGGCCGATCTGAAGGACGAACTGGGCGACCTGCTGTTCCAGGTGGTGTTCCATGCGCAGATGGCGCAGGAACAGGGCGCCTTCGATTTCGCGGACGTGGCGATGGCGATCTCGGCCAAGCTGCGTCGCCGGCATCCGCACGTGTTCGCAGCCGATGCCGGACCGACCGACTCCGAGCAGGTCCGCAGCCACTGGGAGCAGCACAAGCAGCGCGAACGCGCAGCCGCCGGCGACACAGATGCCTCGGCGCTGGCCGGCATCGCCCGCGGGCTGCCGGAATGGCAGCGGGCGGTGAAGCTGCAGAATCGCGCCGCGCGCACCGGATTCGACTGGCCCGATCATCGGCCTGTCATCGCCAAGCTGCGCGAGGAACTGGACGAACTGGAGGTGGAGTTCGCACGGCATGCGACCTCCCCGGATGATCCACAGGCGCAAGTCCGCCTGCAGGAGGAGCTGGGCGACGTGCTGTTCGTGGCTGCCAATCTCGCCCGGCACGCACATGTGGATGTCGGCACGGCACTGCGCGCTGCAAATGCCAAGTTCGAGCGCCGCTTCCGCGCCATGGAAGCCTTGGCCGAGGCGGACGGAACCCGCCTGCATACGCTGTCGCTGGAGGCCCAGGAACGCTATTGGCAGCAGGTGAAAACCGCCGAAGCGGGCGGCCTGTCCGCTGCCGAGGGCGAGGAAACCGGCTGACGCAGCCGGAGACGTTCAATCCATGAAGATCAGCCAGGCCGCGACCAGGATCAGCGCGAAACCGGCCCAGTGGTTCCATTTCAGCGGCTGATCCAGATACCACGTCGAGAATCCGGCAAACACCAGCAGGGTGATGACTTCCTGCAGTCCCTTCAACTGCGGCGCGCTGTACACCGACGAGCCGATGCGATTGGCCGGCACCATCAGCAGATATTCGAAGAAGGCGATGCCCCAGCTGACCACCACCGCCAGCAACAGCGGGGCGGATTTGTGCTTCAGATGCCCGTACCAGGCGAAGGTCATGAACACGTTGGACGCGCACAACAGCACGATGGGCAGTACACGTTCGTACATCGGGATGATCCGGCCGGACAGGGAGCCGCATCGTACTGTCTTCACGCATCTTCCACCTCGACCTGCGCATCCTTCACAAAGCTGAAACAACCGGAAACCTACTGCATGAGCACGCAAGAGTCGTCGGGCCTGGTCCTGATCGTCGAAGACAACCGCAATATCTCTGAAATGGTGGGCGAATTCCTGGAAACACGCGGTTTCGAGGTGGACTATGCCAGCGACGGCCTGGAAGGCTATCGCCTGGCAGCCGAGAACACCTACGACGTGGTGGTGCTGGACCTGATGCTGCCACGCATGGATGGCATCGATGTGTGCAAGAAACTGCGCGAGGAAGCGCGCAAATCCACCCCGGTGCTGATGCTGACCGCACGCGACACGCTGGACGAGAAACTCACCGGCCTGTCCTCGGGCGCCGATGATTACCTGACCAAGCCGTTCGCCATCCAGGAGCTCGAGGCCCGCTTGCGTGCGCTGATCCGCCGCGAACGCCGCCAGGTGGGATCGGAAGTGCTGAAGGTGGCCGATCTGGTGCTGGATCCGGCCTCGCTGCGCGCCACCCGCGGCGGCAGCGAGCTGCAGCTCTCGCCGATCGGTCTGAAGCTGCTGACCATCCTGATGCGCGAATCGCCGCGCGTGGTCAGCCGCCAGGAGATCGAACGCGAGATCTGGGGCAATTCGCTACCCGATTCGGACACCCTGCGCAGCCATCTGTACAACCTGCGCAAGACCATCGACAAGCCGTTCGACAAGCAGTTGCTGCACACCGTGCAGAGCGCCGGTTACCGCATCGCCGACATCGAGCAGCCGCCGGCCTGATCATGGCTGCGGATGGGGCTGCACCGGCGCTGCCGCGCAAGCTGCGGTACGCCTTCCTGCTGCAGGTGGCGATGGCCACTGCGGCAGTGTTGCTGGGCGGATACGTGTCGTCGCTGCTGACTCTGCGCATCCTGGGCGAACGCTCGCTGCACGCCGAGGCGGCCTACTTCTGGCGTGAACGGGCCCGCGATCCCGCGCAGATGCCGCCGGACACGCTGCTTCTGCACGGCTATTTCACGCAGGCCGGCGGTGCGCACGACGGGCTGCCGGCGTACCTGCGTTCGTTGCAGCCCGGATTGCACGATCTGCGCGGTGCCCAGGTGCTGGTGCTGGTGGACCGCCAACCGGCCGGCACGCTGTATCTCAGCTACCGGCGTCCGTCACTGGAGCGCATCATCCTGTGGATGGCCGCCATTCCGGCGCTGATCGCGTTGTTGGCGATCACCGTCACCAGTTGGTTGACCTACCGCGGCGCGCACCGGCTGGTGCAACCGCTGGCCTGGCTGGCTGCCCAGGTGCGGCGCTGGGATCCGAACGATGCCGACAGCACCCGCATCGACCTGGAAAAGCTGCCTGACGATGCCGTGCTGGAAGCACGCCAGCTGGCCGGGGCGCTGCAGCAGATGGGTCGGCGCCTGCGCGAATTCGTGCGCCGCGAGCGCCATTTCACCCGCGATGCCAGCCATGAACTGCGCACGCCGCTGACCGTGATCCGCGTGGCCACCGATCTGATCGAGGGCGATCCGGAGCTGCCGCCTCGGGTGCAGCGGTCGCTGAAGCGCATCCGCAATGCCAGCAACGACATGGAGGCGGTGATCGATGCGTTCCTGATCCTGGCACGCGATGAAAGCATCGAGCCGCCGCGCGAGACCTTCGATGTGCACGATGTGGTGCACCACGAGCTGGACAAGGTCCGGCCGATGCTGGAAAACCGCCCCATCGAACTGGAACTGGTGGAGCACGCGCATCCGCGCCTGCATGCATCGCCGCGCGTGCTGGGCGTCATGCTGGGCAACCTGCTGCACAACGCAGCCACGTTCACAGAGCGTGGCCACATCCGGGTCGAAGTGGAGTCGAACGGCATCCGTGTCGCCGATACCGGCATCGGCATGAGCGCGGACATCCTGGCGCAGGCTGCCGACCCTTTCTACCGCGCCGACATCGCCAGGCCCGATGCGAAGGGCATGGGGCTGACCATCGTGCGCCAGCTGGGCGAGCGTTTCGGCTGGCCGGTCACCATCGACAGCCAGCCCGGCCAAGGCACCACCGTGCGGATTCATTTCGTTCCCGACTGACGGCTCCAGAGCGTCAACCGCCGTTGCCGCCGCGCGTTGTTCCGTTGATTGCACCTTCCTTCCGAGCGCAGCGCATCCATGGCCCGTCCTCTACCGCTCCAATCCCGCATGTCCCGCTGGCCCGTGCGGATCGCCGCGGCCGTCGTCGTTGCCTTGGTGGCGGCCGGTGCCTGGTGGTGGTGGACACAGCGCGCGGCCACCCCCGACGAAGGACGCTATCGCACCACCCGGGTCGAACGCGGTTCGATCCGGGTGGCGATTTCGGCCACCGGCACGCTCAGCGCCATCTCCACGGTCACGGTCGGCAGCCAGATTTCCGGTCAGGTCACCGAGGTGCTGGTGGACTTCAATTCGCCGGTGAAACAGGGCGACGTGCTGGCGCGCATCGATCCGAGCACCTACGAGGCGCAGATAGAGCAGGCCGATGCCGCCGTGGCCAGTGCGCAGGCAGCGTTGCGCCAGGCCCAGGCCAGCCTGCGCAATGCCGATGCCGATTTCCGCCGCAAGCAGGATCTGGCCGCACGCCAGTTGGTGTCGCGCAGCGATCTGGATCTGGCGCGGGCCGCCCGCGATCAGGCGCAGGCACAGGTGACGGCGGCACAGGCGCAGATTCGCCAGCAGACCGCTTCGACGCAAACCATCCGGGTGAATCTGCAGCGCGCAGTGATCCGCTCGCCGGTGGACGGCGTGGTGCTGACGCGCAAGATCGAACCCGGTCAGACCGTGGCCGCCAGCCTGCAGGCGCCCGAGCTGTTCACCATCGCGGAGGATTTGTCGAAGATGAAGATCGAACTGGCCGTGGACGAATCGGATATCGGCCAGGTGCAGCGCGGTCAGCAGGTCAGCTTCACAGCCGATGCGTTTCCGGATCGGCGTTTCGTGGGGCGCGTGGATCAGGTGCGGCTGGCGGCCACCACCACCAACAACGTGGTGACCTATCCGGTGGTGGTGACGGTGGACAACACCGACGGCACCTTGCTGCCGGGCCTGACCGTGAATGCGGAGATCGAAGTGAGCATGCGCGAGAACGTGCTGAAGGTGGCGAACGCGGCGCTGCGCTACAAGCCGGCGGACAGCGATGCCGCGGCCGCGCAACCAGCCGGAAACGCCTCCGCGCGCGGGTCCGGTGCGATGGTCGACGACGTGCGTGCGGCGGCCACCGGGCTGCAGCTGGATGCGCGCCAGCAGGCCGCCCTGGATGCGGCGCTGGAACAGATGCGGCAACGCCAGGCCCAGCGAGAGGCCGCACCGCAGACGCAGCAGCAGGGCAACCGCCTGTTCGGCGGCGGTGGTGGTCCGCGCATGGTGATGATGAGCGGCGGCGCCGATGCGACCGCAATGCAGGCGCAGATCCGGCAGCGGATGCGGGAGCGCATGAACGAGCAGTTCGCCGCATTCGCGGCCACGCTGGATGATGCGCAGCGGCAGCGCTGGACTGCCGCGCTGGATGCCCTGATCACTGCGCAACGTGCGCCGCTGTACAAGCTGGTGAACGATGCTGCCGAAAGGGTGATCGTGCGGGTCGGAGCCAGCGACGGCAGCAGCACCGAGGTGTCCGGAAACCTGCAGGAAGGCGACGCGGTGATCACCGGCGAACGGGCATCGCCGCGATGAACGCTGCGCCGGCACCCGTCATCGATACCCGCGACCTGCGCAAGGTCTACAACGCCGGCACCGAAGCGGAAGTGGTGGCGTTGCACGATGCCGACCTGCAGGTGATGCCGGGCGAGTTCGTGGCGATCATGGGTCCGTCGGGGTCGGGGAAATCCACGCTGATGAACCTGATCGGCTGCCTGGACACGCCCACCAGCGGCACCTACCGCTGCGATGGCCAGGACGTGTCCGAGCTGGATGCCGAGCAGCTGGCGCAGCTGCGGCGCGAACGCATCGGTTTCGTGTTTCAGAGTTTCCACCTGCTCGGCCGCATGAACGCGCGCGACAACGTGGCGATGCCGCTGGGCTATGCCGGCACGCCGGTGTCCGAACGCGCCGAACGGGCCATGGCGCTGCTGCAACGTGTGGGACTGGGTGACCGCGCCGATCACTTCCCGCACGAGCTGTCCGGCGGCCAGCAGCAACGCGTGGCGATTGCGCGGGCGCTGGTGAACGATCCGCCGCTGCTGCTGGCGGACGAACCCACCGGCGCGCTGGACAGCCGCACCGGCGAGGACATTCTTGCCTTGTTCAAATCGCTGCGCGATCAGGGCCGCACCGTGGTGCTGATCACTCACGATGCGGCCGTGGCCGCGCATGCCGACCGCAGCTACGTGATCCGTGACGGCGTGCTGGCGGAGGAGTTGCCGGCATGACCCTGCTCGACACCTTCCGTACCGCCTTCTTCGCCCTGCGTGGCAACTGGCTGCGCAGCGCGCTGACGTCGCTGGGCGTGATCATCGGCATCGCGGCGGTCATCGTGATGGTGTCGGTGGGGCAGGGCACGCAACAGGAAATCGATCGCATGGTGTCCGGACTGGGTTCGCAGCGGCTGGACATCTCGCCCGGTGGTGGACGCGGCCCGGGCGGCGCCCGGCAGAGCAGCAGCAGCTTCTTCACACTCACCGAGGATGACGGCGAAGCCATCCGCAACGAGATTCCGGAAGTGCAGTACGTGGCGGGCGCCCTGCGCGGCGGCACCCAGGTGGTGTTTGCCGAGAACAATGCCGCCACCAGCTGGCAGGGCGTGCAGCAGGACTTCTTCGCCATCAACGGCTGGGAGCTGGGTGAAGGCAGCCTGTTCGATGCCGGCGACTACAGCGGCGACAGCAAGCGCGTGGTGCTGGGCGACACGGTGCGCCGCAGCCTCTTCGGCGAGGAATCCGGCATCGGCGAAACCATCCGGCTGGGCCGGGTACCGTTCACCGTGATCGGTACGTTGAAGACCAAGGGGCCGGGCGGCTTCGGCCAGGACCAGGACGACATCGTGCTGGTGCCGCTGCAGACCGCGCGCCGGCGACTGATGGGCGCGATGGGCATGCCGCCCGGCACGGTGATGCAACTGTCGCTGACGGTGGCCGACGCGCGCGACTTGGACTACGTGCAGGGCGAGGTGGAAGCGTTGCTGCGCCAGCGCCACGGCATCCGCCCGGGCGAGGAAGACGACTTCAGCGTGCGCAACATGAGCCAGATCATCGCCACCCGCACCGCCACCACGAATCTGATGTCGAAGCTGCTGGGCGCGGTGGCCGGCATCTGCCTGGTGATCGGCGGCATCGGCATCATGAACATCATGCTGGTGTCGGTGACCGAGCGCATCCGCGAAATCGGCCTGCGCATGGCGGTGGGCGCCGGTCCGCGCGACGTGCGCCGGCAGTTCCTTGCCGAGGCATTGCTGATCTCGCTGATCGGCGGGGTGATCGGCATCGCCATCGGCATCGTCGGCGCGCTGCTGGTGGGGAAATTCAGCGAATTGCCGGTAGCCCTGAATGCCCGGGTGATCGGGCTGGCCGCGACCTTCGCCATCGTGACGGGCCTGTTCTTCGGCTACTACCCGGCGCGCAAGGCATCGCGGCTGGACCCGATCGAGGCGCTGCGCGCGCAGTAGCGCACTACACTGCGCGGCATGACCACTGCATCGCCAGCGCCGATCCGGCGCGACCCGCACGGCTGGCGTCTGCCGCCAATCGCCAACCTGCATTCGCATGCCTTCCAGCGAGCAATGGCCGGCATGGCCGAGCGCCGCGGACCGGGCGAGGACAGTTTCTGGACCTGGCGCGACACGATGTATGCCATGGCCGCGCGCTTCACCCCGGAACTGCTGCGCGACGTGGCCGCGCAACTCTACGTGGAGATGCTGGAATCCGGTTACGGCGCGGTGTGCGAATTCCATTATCTGCATCACCAGCCTGATGGTCGCCGGTACGACGATGCCGGCGCGATGTCGCAGGCCTTGATTGCCGCGGCGCAGGACACCGGCATCCGCCTGACCCTGCTGCCGGTGCTGTACATGACCGGCGGTTTCGACGGCCGCGCATTGGCCCCGCGCCAAGCACGTTTCAGCCACACGGTCGATGCCTATCTGCGCCTGCTGGAACAGTTGCGCAGCCTTCAGTCGCCGGCCCTGGCCATTGGCTGCGCGCTGCACAGCCTGCGCGCCGTGCCGGAGACGGCGATGCGCGAAGTGCTGTCGGCGTTGCCGGTCGACAGCCGCGTCCACATCCACATTGCCGAACAGATGGCCGAAGTCGAGGACTGCATCGCCGTGCGCGGCACGCGTCCGGTGCGCTGGCTGCTGGACCATGCCCAGGTCGATGCCCGCTGGACACTGGTGCATGCCACCCATCTGGTCGACGACGAAGTGCGTGACCTGGCGGCATCCGGCGCGACCGTGGCGATCTGCCCGACCACCGAAGCCAATCTGGGCGACGGTCTGTTTCCGCTGCACGATTATCTTGATGCCGGCGGACGCTGGGGTATCGGTTCGGATTCGCACGTGTCGGTCTCGCCGGTGGAGGAACTGCGTTGGCTGGAATACGGCCAGCGCCTGCGTGCGCAACGCCGCAACATCGCCTGTTCGCCGTCGCAGCCGAGCGTGGCCAGCACCCTGCTGGCGGGCGTGCAGGCCAGTGTGATGGCGGCCACGGGACTACAGCAGGATGACGATACCGTGCTGCTGGACGCGGAGGCACCCATCCTGGCCGGTGCCACCGATGCCGACGTGGCCGATCGCTGGCTGTTCAGCGGCAACGTGCCCGTGGTGCGCGAGGTGCAGGTGGACGGTCGGGTGGTGGTGCAGGAGGGTCGGCATGTCGAACGGGATGTGGTTTCCGCGCGGTATCGCAAGGCGATGCGCGCACTGCTGCAGGATTGAGGTCCGATGGATGGGGCTGCGGTTTGTCGTATCATCTGCATGAACACCGGCCGACTTTGGCTGGTTCTTGATGTCGGTTTCAGGGTTGCTGGTTTGCGCGCAGGCGTCGGCACAGTGCGGGATGGGAATACCGTCTGCCGGCAATCCGAATTGCATTCCGCCTGACATCCTGCATGGTCAAGGCAATGTGCGGTCAAGGCAGACTGCACCTCCGCAATACAGCCCGCAGATCTATTATCCCCCCATAACCGAGTGGTTGCACAGTCATAATTCGGTGGTGACCCATGAAAACGCCGATGAGACATGGGTTGCCACAGGTTTTGCGTCACAGGACGAGGCAGAGCAGGCGGCAATCGCCTCATGCACGGAAACGATGGGGAAAGGGTGCCACACGTTGTACAAAGGCAGCAATCTGTGCGCATCCGTTGGTCGCGATGAATACAATAGTTTGTGGGTAGGGCACGGAGAGGATCTGAGTGAAGCAGAGGATGCCATGATGCGAGGATGCAGGCGCGAGGGGAGGATCTGCGAGGAGATCACGGCTGTATGGGGTTCTGCAGTGCCGAAGAGCTACAGTGTCCCGGAAATGATTTCCAGGATTGATAAACCGGACCCCGATTCAATCGGAATCCGATTTGCGGCAGTCGCCTATGCAACTGGCGATGTTGATGATTCGTGGGCACGTACGATCTGGATACAAGGTGGCTTCATGGATGCTGCGACCGCAGAAGCGAAGGTCAAGGAAAGATGCGAGCGCGATACGGGAGGCGCATGTCGCATCCACAGAAGCGTGACGGGGATTTCGCTGTTGATCGGGCGGACTAACGACGAAATCAGCGTGTTGAACACACCTGGCCCGAAGTCGGCCAGTGCTGTTCAGACCCGTTACTGTGGAAAAAAGCCCGCAGGGAGTCCGTGCGAGCCGACACTGCTTTATCCGTCTCGCCGGCAAGATCTGGTGGTCCATCACGTGGACAGAGCCCCGGTGCTTGAATTGCGCGACGGTGACCTGCCCCCATTAGTCATACCAGTGATGACCGATAAAGCACGTGATTGAAGGTTGCTACGCCAAGGTTGGTTTGGGATGGTGAATTCAACTCCGTAACGCAACACCAGCGGTGATGAAGGGGGTTCAGGCGGTTTAGGGAAGGTCTGATCGAAGCGCTCTGATGCTTGGATTTCAGCGCCAAGTCGCCTGATCGATCTGGATACGATCGCTTTTGCGCCATTTCTGGCCGTTTGCGACGGGTTTGCCCGTCCATCAGGCGGATTTACCCCGCCAGCAGCAACAAGCGTCGTCGCGCCATCCACAGGTTCGACAATGCGAACAATGTCAGCACCTGCGCCGCGTTCTTCGCCAAGCCGCGGTAGCGCACCGTCGTGTAGCCGAACTGCCGCTTCACCACCCGGAACGGGTGCTCCACCTTCGCCCGCACGGTGGCCTTGAAGTGCTCCCAGCGTTCGGCGTACTTGCGCTCGCGCTTGTTCTTCAACGCCCGCATTCTCGACGGCTTTTCCGCGATCCGGAACGCGGCCTGCACCTGCTGCAGTTCCTCGCGCTTGTCCGCACCGGTGTAGCCGCTGTCGCCGCTAATCGTGTCCTCCCGGCCGTGCAGCAGCTTGTGCACCTGCGTCACGTCGGCGACGTTCGCCGACGTACACGCCACGTGGTGCACCAGGCCCGACTCCTCGTCAATGTGCGCCTTCATCCCGAAGTGCCACTGGTTGCGCTTCTTCGTCTGGTGCATCTGCGGGTCGCGCTCGCCATCCTTGTTCTTGGTCGAACTCGGCGCCGCGATGATCGTGGCGTCCACGATACCGGCCTCTTGGGGCAGGCGTGAGGCCTGCCAATCCGTCTGCATGTACCGGTCAGCATTAGACTCCAGCGTATCCCACTGCGTGAAACCCGGCTCGGTCAACACGTAGCCCTGATACAGTACGCGATACTTCATTCCAATCCGGCTCGACAGCCATGCGTCCATCGCCTGCTTGTCCTGCGGCAGGTCGCGGTTGTGGGGCATCACGACATCGGAGTCGGACAGCGTTTCTCCGAAAAGGCCCTGCGTCACTGCATCGAGGGTGTAGAGATCGCTGTCGCTGGCCAGCGTCCGGCAGCCCGACAGCAGGCAAGCCGCCAGCAACAGCAACAGGGCGATGACTGCATGCGGTGTCATGCGGTTGTGTTGTGCTGGAGCAATGCGGGTGGTCCTTGGTGCGGTCACGTCGTTGGAGTTGCACCAGGTTGGGCAGGTCATGCGTGGCACGCGGCAGCCGGCCGATTAGTCGAACAACGCCGACCCTGCCGTCGCAACCCCTTCCAATCGCAGCAGCGCCATTTTCGTGTCCATACCGCCGGCAAAACCGGTCAGTGACCCGTCGCGGCCGATCACGCGATGGCAGGGCACGATAATGGGAGTCGGATTGCGTCCGTTGGCTGCACCGACCGCCCGCATCGCCGTGGGTCGGCCGATGGCCCGGGCCAGATCGGCATAACTCCAGGTATTGCCGAATGGAATCGTGCGCAAGGCATTCCAGACCCGTTGCTGGAACTGCGTGCCATGCGGCACCAGCGGCAGATCGAAACCGCGACGCCGCCCGGCGAAATAATCGTCCAGCTGTGCGGCGGCGGCATCCAGCCAGCGATGCGTGCCCGGTTGCCAGTGCTCGCGCTGCGGCAGCGGATAGCGATTGTGCGGAAACGCGACCGCAAACAGGCCGGCGTCGGTCGCAGCCAGCGTGAGCGTGCCGATCGGCGTGTCCAGCGTGCGGCTGGTAATGGGCGCGGATGTCATGCGGAGTCCTCGGGATTAACGGCGGCGTGCCACAGCTGGATCGCCGCGTAGGCACGCCACGGGCGCCAGTGTTCGGCGCGTGCGGCCAGTTGGCGTTCGGTGAGTGCCGTGCCATTGCCGGCCTGTTTGCGCAGCACCAAGTCACCGGCAGGAAAGGCATCCGGATGGTTCGAACCGCGCAGGGCGATGTAGTGCGCCGTCCATGGGCCGATGCCGGGCAGCCGCATCCATCGGTCGACATGGTGATCCAGCGGTGCTGCGGCATCGAAATCCAGTGTGCCCCGGGCCAGCGCGGCAGCGATGGCGTGCAGACTGGCGCGGCGGGTGGCCGGCAGGCCCAGCGTGGTCAGATCGGCCGTTGCCAACTGCTGGGGCGATGGAAACACGCTGTGCAGATCGTCGGCCACCGGGTGGGGCAGGCGTACGCCGTGCTGCGTGACCAGTCGAGCCGCCAGGGTGGTCGCCGCGCGCACGCTGACCTGCTGTCCCAGCACCGCACGCACGGCGACTTCGAAGCCATCCCAGCCACCGGGGATTCGCAGGCCGGGATGCCGCTGCAGCAACGGTGCCAGCCGTGGATCGTTGCCCAGACAGGCCGCGATGACCAACGGGTCCGCATCCAGATCGAACATGCGCCGCACCCGCTGCACGATGGGCGCGATGGCGTGGGCGGCGACGCCATGCAATTCCAGCTGCAGTGCAGCGGCAGTTGGACAGGCCGACACCCGCAACCAGGCGGCGGCATCGGCGTGGCTGGCCAGCGACGGCTCCAGCACGCGCATGTAAGCGTCCGCTTCCACCCGCTCGATGCCGGGCAACGCCCGCTGGCGCAGGAAAGCAAGCGTGGCATCGAATTCGAATGGTGGCCGGAATGCCAGACGCAGGCGCAGACCGTCGCCCGCCGGCAGGGCATCGTCGGCATGCCGCAATGCCGATGGTGGCATCCCATAGGCCTTGGCGAAGGCGTCGTTGAAGCGGCGCAGACTGGCGAAACCGCTGGCTGCGGCAACGTCGGTGATCGGCAAGGCGGTTTCGCTCAGCAACCGCTTGGCAAACAGCAGGCGGCGGGTGGCCTGCACCTGCTGCGGCGTGGTGCCCAGGCTGTCGGCGAACAGGCGGCGCAGGTGGCGATCGCCCACGTGCAGGCGCTCGGCGAGTTCCTCCACGGATGCAGCGTCCAGCGCGCCGTCGTCGATCAGGCGCAGCGCCCGGGCTACCACGTGATCGCCACGGCGCCAGCTGCCATCGGCCGGCGACAATTCCGGCCTGCAGCGCAGGCAGGGCCGATAACCCTCGGCCTCGGCCTGTGCGGCACTGGCCACATAATGCACGTTGCGCTCGTTGGCCGCCGGCACCGGGCACACAGGCCGGCAATAGATGCCGGTGGTGCGCACTGCGGTGAAGAACACGCCGTCGAAGCGCGCGTCACGCGCCAGCCGCGCTTGTGCACACACCGCAGCATCGGGCAGAACTGCGTCCATCAGCTGCGCGTGACCAACGCCGCATGACAGCCCGCGCGGGCGTGCTGTAGATGCAGATAGGCGATGTGCGGATCTTCGAACAGGTTGTGGATTGCCGATTCCAGTTCCGTTCCAGACACAACATCGGCACCGCGCAGGTTGCGGCCATCCGCATCGTAGCCGCGCACGGACAGCAGCCGATGGCGAGACAGCTGCGGCACGACATCCTCCTCCGGTTCGGCCCGGGCGGCGTACTGCCGCACGAAAACCGGTCCGCTGGCGCGGTAGGGCGAATCGACATCGTGATCCAGGTGATGCAGCAGCACGAGCGTTTCTCCCGGCGGCGCATCCTGCAGGCTGACGCGACAGGGAAATCCCGGACAGGCATCGACCACGACGCGACGTGCGCCACGCGCGTGCAGCGCGGCATCACCCAGCGCAAACAGCGCAGCGAAGGGTTCGGCGGGCAGGGCTTGGATGCGCAACATGGGCGGCTCCATCGGGACTCGACCGCAGTGTGGGCTCGCCGCGGCCCGTCCGCTCGCCATTTCCGGACATCAATATGCGGGCGTCAGTGCGGGTTCGATCGTGCGTGAATCGCCGTCATTCGGCGCCGGCGGCAGTTTCAGCAGGCGCATCAGCAGCGGGTACACGTCCACGTTGTCGAAGACCGGCAGCCGGTGGCCGGACCGGAACGCCGGACCGTGCGCGATGAAGGTGGCCTGCATCGAAGGCAGGGCCGGATCGTAGCCGTGCGAGCCGCGCATGCCCGCCTCGCGCCTGGCGATGGCTTCGCGCGGCAGGGCATCCCAGCCTTCGTCCATCTGGCACACGATCGGCGGCACGCGCGCATGCCGACCGTACTGCCACCGCGCCGGGAATGCGCTTTTCTTCCAGCACGTGTACGGGGGATGACGGCCGAGCAGGCGGGTTTCCACGGCGGCCTGGTGGGCCGGATTCGGAGTGAATCCGACCACCTGGCCGATGGAATGCGCCAGCGCTTCGTCCACGCCGGCCATGTCTTCCACTGCGATCACCTGGCCCTGCGGCACCGGTGCGAAGCCGTGATCGGACACCATCACGATGTTGATGCGTTCCAGCAGTCCGTGTGCGGACAGGGTGTCGATCAGGCGGCCGATGGCGGCATCGGTGTCGCGCATGGCCGTGCGGGCCTGCTGCGAATCCGGGCCATGGCGATGCGATTGGTGGTCCACCGCATCGAAATACAGGGTTACGAATGCGGGTCGAGTGGCGGGCGGTTGCGTCAGCCATTCCAACACCTGATCGACGCGCGCATCAGCGGACATCGTTTCGTCGAACGGCAGCCAGCGTGATGGCCGGATGCCGGCGATGGCCGCTTCGCTGCCTGGCCAGAACAGCGTGGCCGTGCGCAGCCCGGCCTTCTCGGCACCCACCCAGACCGGTTCGCCCCCCCACCAGCGGGCATCCTGCACTGCAGTGCGGTTGGACAGCCGGAATTCGCCCAGTGCCGCATCGCGCATGCTGTTGTGCACGATGCCGTGCCGGTCCGGACGCAGTCCGGTGACCAGTGTGTAATGGTTCGGGAAGGTCAGCGACGGGTACGACGGCCGCATGCCCTCGGCGCGTGTGCCGTGTTCGGCCAGGCGATTGAGATGCGGCATACGCTCGGCAGTGACATCGCGCGGACGCAGGCCGTCCACCGAGATCAGCAGGACCGGGGTGCGCTCGGAAGCGGCATCGCGAACCCGATGGCTGCCGCAGGCGACCAGGCCGCAGAGCAGGCAGAACCACAGCAGGGCGTGAAGGAACCGGGTGTGGGCAGACATCGGCACAGTGTACCGGGTCAGGTTGACCAATCATGGCTGAATGCCCGGGCGCGGACGCGGCATTCCGGTCGTTGGCGGCGTATGCTGGAATTCCCCGTCCGGCGCCTGGTCATGGCCATCTCCACTCTTCTGTCCTGTCGCATTGCAGCGGTCGTGCTGGCCGGTGCATGCGTTCTGCCTGCGGTCGCAGTAGAGCCGGAGGCCGGCCAAGGCAAGATGCGCGTTGAACGCGAGCATCCTGATTGCCTGCGGGAAACAGGGTCGCGCATCGTCTCTGCGCACAACCAGCGCCTGCAGCGCAAGGCCCGGCGCAATGCGGCATCGCGCTCCGCCGACACCGCAAAGGCGCGTTGCGTGTCCGCGCATGGTCGGGTTTACGGGCGCGATGATCTGGATCGCACCGGTGCGGTGGATGTGGCTGATGCCCTGCGGCGGCTGGATCCGGCAATCCGCTGACAGGCGCTGCGCCCGCCAGGGACGTCCTGCGCGGCGCTTGATCCATACCGGACTGACGCTGCGCTCGGGCAGCCTGCGGCTGTGCACCCGCGCTCCGGGCGCGGGTGTCGAACCCTGCAGGTTCTCATCCCTGCCGCCGCAGCACGCAAAACCCGGCACGTGGCCGGGTTCCGGAATTGGCGCTCCCTACGGGATTGACGCGGCACGTCGTGTGCCGCGCCCTCGCTGCGCTCGGGCAGCCTGCGGCTGTGCACCCGCGCTCCGGGCGCGAGTGTCGAACCCTGCAGGTTCTCATCCCTGCCGCCGCAGCACGCAAAACCCGGCACGTGGCCGGGTTCCGGAATTGGCGCTCCCTACGGGATTCGAACCCGTGTTTTAGCCTTGAGAGGGCCACGTCCTAGGCCTCTAGACGAAGGGAGCAAAACGGCGATGGCCTTGCAGTATAGCAGTGACGCGACCTGCCCACGGCGCAGTCGTGCGCGTGACTGTTAAGATGTCGCTCCGACCCTGCTGCCCACGCCGATCCCGCCGTTTCGATGCCGTCCGACTCCAGTTCCGAAATCAACCTGCGGGTGATTCCGCGCGATGCCCACGGCGTTTCCCGCAAGGGCATCAGTCCCAACGCGTTGCGGGTGCTGTACCGTTTGCGGGAGGGCGGACACGAAGCCTATCTGGTCGGCGGTGCGGTGCGCGATCTGCTGCTGGGCCTGCAGCCGAAGGATTTCGACGTGGCCACCGATGCCACGCCCGAGCAGGTGAAGCAGCTGTTCCGCAACTGCCGGCTGATCGGGCGCCGTTTCCGTCTGGCGCACGTGGTGTTCGGCCGCGAGATCATCGAGGTGTCCACCTTTCGGGCCAACAGCGACGACGGCAGCGGCGATCGCGAAGTGCTGGACGGCGGCCGGGTGGTGCGCGACAACGTGTACGGCAGCATCGAGGACGATGCCGTGCGCCGCGACTTCACCGCCAACGCGCTGTACTACACGGTCGACGATTTCAGCGTGCGCGACTACGTGGGCGGTTTCGCCGACGTGCAGGCGCGCCGCCTGCGCCTGATCGGCGATCCGGAAACCCGATATCGCGAAGATCCGGTACGCATGCTGCGGGCCGTGCGTCTTGCCGCCAAGCTGGATTTCACCATCGACCCCGAGACGGCGGCGCCGATCACCGCACTGGCACCGCTGCTGCGCGACGCCGCGCCGGCGCGGCTGTTCGAGGAGTTCCTGAAGCTGTTCCTGTCCGGACATGCGCAGGCCAGTTTCCTGGAACTGGAGCGGCACGGTCTGCTGCCGATCCTGCTGCCGGAAACCGCCAAGGCGCTGGCAGGCAATGCCAGCGGTGCGCAGCGGCGCATGCTGCTGGCGGGGTTGCGTTCCACCGACGCGCGGGTCGCCGCCGACGAGCCGGTTTCGCCGGCATTCCTGTTCGCGTTGCTGCTGTGGCCGGCGTTCTGCCGCACCTGGATGGTGCTGCAGTCGCAAGGCGTGCACCCGGTGGAAGCCCAGCAGCGCGCAGCCGACAAGGTCACGTTGCAGCAGGTGCACCTGATCGCGCTGCCGCGCCGGTTTTCATTGCCGATGCAGGAAATCTGGCTGCTGCAGCCGCGCTTTTCGCAACGCAAACGGGTGGCGCGCTGGCTGTCGCACCCGCGTTTTCGCGCGGCTTTCGACTTCCTGTTGCTGCGTCAGCATGCGTGCGCCGATCATGCAGAGGACATCGCCTTCTGGCGCGAGGCGCAGGGGCTCGGTGCAGGCCCGGCACCGGAGGCGCACGGCATGGATGTGGATGCGGATGCGGATGCGGCGGCTCCCAGGCGTCGTCGCAGACGCCGCACGCCGGTCGTCCCTGCCGATACCGCATGAACGCAGCGCCCGAGGTGGCCTTCGTCGGTCTGGGCGGCAATGTCGGCGATGCGGCAACCACGCTGCGGCAGGCCGCGGCGGAACTGGATGCCTTGCCCGGATCGCGGCTGCTGTGGCTGTCCTCGCTGTACCGCACGGCGGCATGGGGACTGACCGACCAGCCGGACTTCATCAATGCCGCGGCCGCCGTGCGCACCACGCTGGCACCGCAGGCGCTGCTGGATGCACTGCTGCGGATCGAATGCCGGCATGGCCGCGATCGCGGCCGCGAGCAACGCTGGGGACCGCGCACTCTGGATCTGGACCTGCTGCTGCACGGCCAACGGCGGATGCAGGAATCCGGCCTGCGCCTGCCGCATCCGCATCTGCATGAACGCGCGTTCGTGCTGGTGCCGCTGGCCGAGATCGCACCGGATGCACGCATCCCCGGGGTCGGCACTGTCGGCGATGCATTGGCGCGATTGCCGCCGGATGCCGTGGCAGGCGTGGTCCCGTTGCAGGGCGCCGCGACCGATTCGCACATACTGTCGAGGTGATTCATGGATTTGTCGTCATTGCAGCAGCATGCCCAGCGGCTTGAAAACCTGCATCTGCGCGATCTGATTGCCCAGGACCCGGGACGCGCCGATGCCTTTACGGTCCGGGTGGGGCCACTGCTGGCCGGTTTTGCGCGCCAACGTTACGACCGCGCCGCAGTGGACGGGCTGTTCGCGCTGGCCGAGCGTCATCGCGTGCGCAGCGCCTTGCAGCGCCTGCTGGATGGCGAGGCCGTCAACAGCACCGAGCAACGCCCGGCCCTGCACACGGCGCTGCGCGGAAACCTGTCGCAGGCGGCCGCCGCGCAGCATGCCTATCGGCAGGCGCAGGACGCACGCCAGCGGATGGGAATGCTGGTGCAGTCGCTCTCCGATTCGCAGGTGACCGACATCGTCAGCGTCGGCATCGGCGGTTCGGACCTGGGGCCGCGGCTGGTGGTGGATGCGCTGGATGCGATCGACAGCCGTTTCCGCGTGCATTTCATCTCCAACGTGGATGGCGCCGCGGCACAGCGGGTGCTGTCGGCGCTGGACCCGCAACGCACCGCTGCGATCGTGATTTCCAAGACCTTCACCACCCAGGAAACCCTGCTGAACGGCGTGGTGGTGCGCGACTGGCTGGGTGATGACAGCCGTCTGCATGCGGTCAGCGCCAACGTGCAGCGTGCCCAGGCGTTCGGCGTGGCGGCCGAGCGCATCCTGCCGATGTGGGACTGGGTGGGCGGACGCTATTCGCTGTGGTCGGCGGTGGGATTGCCCGTCGCGCTGGGCATCGGCCTGCAGGGCTTCGATCAGCTGCTGGCCGGCGCCGCACGCATGGATGCGCACGTGCTGCAGGCGGACAATCGCGACAATGCGGCCTTGTGGCATGCGTTGACGGCGGTGTGGAACCGCAATCTGCTGGGTGCCACCACCCACGCCGTGCTGCCTTACGACGAACGCCTGCGCCTGCTGCCGGCCTATCTACAGCAATTGGTGATGGAAAGCCTGGGCAAATCGGTGCGCCACGATGGCAGCCGGCTGCCGCTGGACAGCGTGCCGGTGTGGTGGGGCGGGGCAGGCACCGATATCCAGCACAGTTTCTTCCAGGCCCTGCATCAGGGAACGCAGGTGGTGCCGGCCGATTTCATTGGCGTGGTCCGGCCCGATCACGCGCACGCGGACAACCACGCCGCGCTGCTGGCCAACCTGCTGGCGCAGACCGAAGCCTTCGCCAACGGCCAGGACAGCGACGATCCGCATCGCCGTTATCCCGGCAACCGCCCCAGCACCTTGCTGATGCTGGATGAACTGACGCCCCATTCGCTGGGCCTGCTGATCGCCCTGTACGAACACAGCGTGTACCTGCAGTCGGTGCTGTGGGGCATCAACGCCTTCGACCAGTTCGGGGTGGAGCTGGGCAAGCAGCTGGCCGGCAGCCTGCTGCCGGCGGTGCGAGGGCAGGGCGAGGCAGGCGATGCCGTCACGCGTGCGACGCTGGGGCATATCCGGACGCTGCAGGATTGAGCGCACGCTCCCGCCCGACATGCGTCGGACCAAGCGACAAATCGTTGACAGGATGGATTCGCACGCGATCCTGCCGTCCGTATTCGTTCCAGCCAGGTTGACCGGTCAGCAGGTTCGCCGCGCCGTCTCCGAAGCGCTGTCCTGAAATCAGGTGCACGATGTCGCGGGTCTACTGCGGGGCGGCTCCGTGTGGCGCCCGATGGAGGTGTCCTTCTGGATGGTGTCCGGACCGCCGAACTGCTGCCATTGGCTGTGGGCCGGATTGGTGGTGTCGTTGCAGGTCGGCCATGGCGCGCGGCAGTAGGCGAGCTTCTCGACTGCCACGCACGTGCTTTGCGCCGATGCGGAAAACGGCGCGATCAGGCAGGCGGAAACGAGTGAGGAGAGGATTTCCGGATGCGCTGTCATGCAGACTCCTTACTGTTGACGGGTGGAGTCGATACGGTACCGCACTGTTGACGGGTGGAGTCGATACGGTACCGCGCCGTGTTTTCACAGATCGCGATTCATCCATCCGGCGAGGTGTACGTTGCAGGTTCGGGCTGTCTCGACCAACGAGACAGCCGCATGGTTATCGATGCGTCAACGGCGCGTTGGTCGGCGTTCTTGCATGTGCAACGCCCACTGCACATGCTCGCGCACCACCGGGTCGTCGTCGCGACGCGAGTCCAGCGCCACCAGCACCGCCTCTGTGCGTGGCGCATTGCCCAGGGCCACGGCGATGTTGCGCAGCCAGCGCCGGTAGCCGCTGCGGCGGATCGCCGAGCCTTCGGTGCGCTGCAGGAATTCGGTTTCGCTCCAGGCGAACAATTCCGCCAGCGTGGCGGTGTCCAGGTTGTTGCGGGCGCGGAAATCCGCATCGTCGGTGCGGCGGGCGAACTTGTTCCACGGGCACACCAGCTGGCAGTCGTCGCAGCCGAAAATGCGGTTGCCGATCAGCGGGCGCAGGTCCTCGGGAATGCTGCCGTCGTGTTCGATGGTGAGATAGCTGATGCAGCGTCGCGCGTCCAGCCGGTACGGCGCGGTGATCGCCTGCGTGGGGCAGACCGTAATGCAGCGGCTGCAGGTGCCGCAGTGGTTGTCGGCTGGCGCATCGATCGGCAGCGGGATGTCCACGTACAACTCGCCCAGGAAAAACCATGACCCGCCATTCTTGTCGATCAGGCAGGTGTGCTTGCCGATCCAGCCCAGTCCGGCATTGCGGGCCAGGGCGCGTTCCAGCACCGGCGCCGAATCGGTGAAGGCGCGATATCCGAACGGGCCGATCACGTCCGCCACCGCATCGGCCAGCGATTGCAGGCGCTGGCGCATGCGCTTGTGGTAGTCGCGGCCCAGCGCGTAGCGGGCCACGTAGGCGCGTTCGCCATCGTGCAGGGTTTGCCAGGCCTGGTCGTCGTCCTGGCCGTAGTCCAGACCCACGGAAATCACCCGGATCGTGCCCGGCACCAGTTCCTGCGGTCGCGCGCGCTTGTCGCCGTGCCGCGCCATCCAGTCCATGCTGCCGTACAGGCCCTGCGCCAGCCAGTCGCGCAGATGGCCTTCGTCCTCGGACAGGTCGATGCCGCTGATCCCGCAGCGCTGGAAGCCCAACCTGCGGGCCAGCGACTTGATGCGCACGGCGAGCGAAGCGACATCCACATGCGGACTGGAGGCGGCGGACATGGCCCAGTATAGAATCGCTGCATGAGTCCAGCCGCCACGTCTCTGTTCCGCGCCGATGCCGTGCGGCAACTGGAAGCCGACGCGTGCCGCGCGCTGGGCGGCGATGCCGGCGTGTTGATGCAGCGCGCCGGCCAGGCAGGCTGGCGTTGCCTGTTGCAGCATTGGCCGCAGGCGCAGCGCATCGGCGTGGTGTGCGGTCCGGGCAATAACGGTGGCGATGGCTACGTGCTGGCACGGCATGCGCTGCAGTCGGGACGTGCCGTGCAGGTGCTGCGGCTGCCTGCGCACGCGCCGCGCACGCCGCTGGCACGGCAGGTCGAGCAGGCCTACCGCGCGGCGGGCGGGGAGTGTGTCGATGTGGATGCGGCCGGGCTTCCGCAGGTCGATCTGCTGGTGGATGCGTTGTTCGGCATCGGCCTGGATCGCGCACCGGATGCGGTCACGGCGGCAGTGATCACCGCGATCAACACCGCGTCCGCGCCGGTGCTGGCACTGGATGTGCCCAGCGGCGTGGACAGCAGCAGCGGACACGTTCCCGGCGTCGCGGTGCGGGCTACGCGCACGCTGCAATTTCTTGGCCAACACGTCGGTCTGCGCACCGGTGCGGGGCTGGATCACGTCGGTGCATTGCAGTGGGCCACGCTGGATGCCACCCCGGAGCTGTTTTCCACCATTCCTGCCGCTGCCCGTTTGCTGGATACGCAACATCCACCATTGGTCTGGCCGGCTCGCTTGCGCAACAGCCACAAGGGTCGGCATGGCCATGTGCTGTGCGTGGGCGGCGATGCCGGCATGGGCGGTGCGGCGTTGCTGTGCAGCCAGGCCGCGTTGCGCGGCGGAGCAGGCTTGGTGAGTCTGGCGTCGCAGGCCATGACGGTACAGGCGTCGCTGGCACGTGCTCCGGAATGCATGGCCCGTGTTGTAAACAATGCCGACGAGCTGCAACCGTTGCTGGCGCGTGCCGACGTGCTGGCCGTGGGACCGGGATTGGGGCAGTCGACATGGGCGCGCGCGTTGTTCGAGGCGTGCGGCGCTGCCGGAAAGCCATTGGTGGTGGATGCGGATGCGCTGACTCTGCTGGCGCAAAACCCGATGCCGACCGCCGAAGCCGTGCTCACGCCGCATCCCGGCGAAGCCGCGCGACTGCTGGACTGCGATGTCGCCGGCATCCAGCGCGATCGTCTGCTGGCGGCGCAGCGGTTGGCCGACCGGTTTTCCGCCACCGTGGTGCTGAAAGGAGCAGGCAGCGTCATCGCTTCGCCCGGTGAAATCCCCTGCCTGCTGGGCGTGGGCAACCCGGGCATGGCGGTGGGCGGCATGGGGGATGTACTGACCGGCATCATCGCCGCGCTGTGTGCGCAGGGATTGACGGCGTTCGATGCGGCCTGTACCGGTGCTTGGCTGCACGCGGCCACCGCGGATCGTGTAGCTGCTGCACGTGGCATGGTCGGGATGCTGCCGTCGGACGTGATCGATGCGTTGCCGCATCTTCTGCATCGGCACGCGACCGCGGCGTCATCCTCATGATGCTTCCCTTGCCCGATACCGAGGCCACCGATGCACTGGGCCGTGCGCTGGCGCAAGCACGACCGCCACGGGGCATCGTGCATCTGCAGGGCGACCTGGGTGCCGGCAAGTCCACGCTGGCGCGTGCTTTGCTGCGCGAACTGGGCGTGACCGGGGCCATCCGCAGTCCCACCTACACCTTGCTGGAACGCTACCCGTTGCCCAGCGGCGGTGAAGCCTGGCATCTGGACCTGTACCGCATCGCCGCAGCCGACGAGCTTGATTTCCTGGGGCTGGACGATGGTGGCGCCGATCTGTGGCTGGTGGAATGGCCCGAGCGCGGGGGTACTGCATTGCCGGCGCCCGATCTGCGGATCGCCTTGGCGATGCACGGTAGCGGCCGGGTTGCCGACCTGCAGGCGTTCAGTGCGATCGGGGTGGACTGGCTGCTGCGGCTGGGCGAATTGGAAGAATTGCAACGCTTTCCTGCAGCCCGTTGACAACAAGTTCACACAGGTTGCGGATTATCAAGGAAAATTGGTTGCATCGTTCATGTTGAAGTGGTTTACTGCCGCCATGTTCGCCAAGGGGACAACCGCGTCGCTGGCATGGTCGGGACTGGTGTTGACCGGTCTGATGCTGTCTGCGCGCACCGAAGCCGCGGAAGTGCGCAACATCGAGCTGCACAGCGGTGCCACCGGCACGCGTGCCGAATTGCAACTGGATGCGCAGGCCGAATTCAAGGTGTTGTATCTGGCCAATCCCGATCGACTGGTGCTGGACCTGCCGGGCAGCTCCGCCCGCACCGCGCTGAAGTTGCCGACTGGAGCCGGCCTGGTGAAATCGGTCCGCACCGGGCATCCGCAGGCGGGCACGCTGCGGGTGGTGTTCGATCTGGCGGCGCCGGTCACGGCATTGCGGCCGCGCATTGAGTCGGGAGCGCAGGGGCCGCAGCTGATTCTGGAATGGCCGGGTGATGGTCCGGCAGCGTCTGCAACGCCAGCAACGGCTGCAGCCACAGCTGCAACATCAGCGACCCCGGCAGCGACACCTGCCGCTGCAACCGCATCGCCTGCACAGACCGGCACAGCCACGATCTCCACGTCGCCGCTGGACACGCTGGCGGCAGCTCCGACTGTCGTATCGTCAGCCTCGACACCTGCGTCAGCCCCCACATCCGGGACCACGGCCGTTGCTGCCACGGATTCGGGCGTCGCCGCGCCCGTGCCGTCGCAGGACACGTCGGCAGTGGCACCCAGCACGGTTGCCCCGGCCAACGCGCCCACCGCGCCACCGGTGCGCACCATGCAGGACGTGATGCTGCGCGGCGGCCTGCGCCCGCTGGTGATCGCCATCGACGCCGGCCATGGTGGACAGGATCCTGGCGCCATCGGCGCCAATGGCACCCGTGAGAAGGACATCACCCTGCAGGTTGCACGCGAACTGGCCCGCCAAGTGAATGCCACTCCGGGTCTGAAGGCCTATCTGACCCGCGATTCCGACTACTTCATCCCGCTGGCGCAGCGCTATCACAAGGCACGTGCGGCCAAGGCCGACCTGTTCGTGTCGATCCACGCCGATGCCTTCACCAACCCGGCGGCCAACGGCTCGTCGGTGTTCGTGCTGTCGCAGCGCGGCGCCTCGTCGCAGGCGGCGAAATGGCTGGCCAATCAGGAAAATGCGGCCGATCTTGTGGGCGGGGTGAAGCTGCACGACAAGGACGACACCCTGGCCTCGGTGCTGCTTGACCTGTCGCAGAGCGCGACGATGAAGGCGTCCGAAGACATGGCCGGCTACGTGCTGGAAGGCCTGAAAGCCTTGGGCAAGACCCACAAGCCGCATGTGGAACGCGCGAACTTCGTGGTGCTGCGCTCGCCGGACGTGCCGTCGATGCTGGTGGAAACCGCCTTCATCACCAATCCCGACGAGGAACGCCGCCTGCGTGATCCGCAGCACCAGCAGCGGTTGGCCCGCGCCATCCTGAATGGCGTGAACCGCTACTTCACCCGACAACCGCCGCCGGGCACGCTGTATGCTGCACGCGCCACTGCGGCGGTCGAAGGCGGCACCACCGGCGGCAGTCCCTGATGCGTCCGATGCGGCGTCCCTAGACCGGGTAATGCGTGAAAGCGACAGTGTCGATGCTGGTGCTGGCAGCCATGACTGCGGCATTCCATGGTGCGTCGGCCCGAGAGACCACGGTCGGGAAGACGACGTGCACAGTCACCGAAGCGCGTGCAAAGCCGACCACGTCCCCCTGCACGGCAACGCAGACAGGCGGCGCCGGCGTGTCGATCCTGACGTACACGGTCGGATCCAGGTCCTACGACTACAGACAGGACGATGCAGGCGAATCCTTCGACGAGGAAACCGTGCAGACCTACATCCGCGACCGGAAATTCCGCATCAGCGACGATGACCGGAAAAAAGCCTGGTTCTGCTACAAGACATCGAAAGTCGAGCTTTGCTCGAAGCAGCCATCGCCCCCGCGCTGAGAAATCGCATCGGGTCCAGTGCGCGGTTGCCTGGAAATGGGCTCCGGTCGCGACATTGACGAGACGTGGTGCCGCAAAGCGCTGGCGTTATCATGACGGCCAGATCCGTTCCTGCCGCACCGCGGCCGCGTGCCCGTGCCGATCCAGCTGCTGCCCGATACCCTCGTCAATCAGATCGCCGCCGGCGAGGTGGTGGAACGCCCGTCGTCGGTGGTGAAGGAGTTGGTGGAGAACGCGCTGGATGCCGGTGCGCGCCGCATCGACATCGACCTGGAGGATGGCGGCACCCGCCTGATCCGGGTGCGCGACGACGGCGGCGGCATGGCGGCCGATGACTTGCCACTCGCCATCCAGCGCCATGCCACCAGCAAGATCGCCTCGCTTGACGATCTGGAAGCCGTGGCCACGCTCGGCTTCCGTGGCGAGGCGTTGCCGTCGATCGCCTCGGTCAGCCGCTTCCTGCTGGGTTCGCGGCGCGCTGGCGATGCACACGGCACCGCGCTGCGCGTGGATGGCGGCCGCATCGGCGATGCGCAGCCGCAGCCGCAGCCGGTGGGCACCGTGGTGGAAGTGCGCGACCTGTTCTACAACGTGCCGGCGCGGCGCAAGTTCCTGCGCGCCGAGCGCACCGAGCTGGGACACATCGAGGAATGGCTGCGCGCGCTGGCGCTGTCGCGTCCGGACGTGGAATTGCGCCTGAGCCACAACGGCAAGCCCTCGCGGCGCTACAAGGGCGATGCGCCGTCGCTGTTCGGCGAGCGCCTGGCCGAAACGCTGGGTGCCGAATTCGCGGCCAACGCCATCGCCGTCGATCACGCCGGTGCGGGATTGCGGTTGCATGGCTGGATCGCCAGGCCGGCCTACAACCGCGCCAGTGCCGATCAGCAGTATCTGTATGTCAACGGCCGCGCGGTGCGGGATCGCAGCGTCGCCCATGCGGTGAAGCAGGCGTATCAGGACGTGCTGTTCCACGGCCGGCAGCCGGCCTACGTGCTGTTCCTGGAACTGGATCCGCGCCGGGTCGACGTGAACGTGCATCCGGCCAAGCACGAGGTGCGTTTCCGCGACGCACGACTGGTGCACGATTTCGTGTACCGCACCCTGCAGCAGGCGCTGGCGGACACGCGGGCCGGGCAGGGCATGGCGGTTGCCGATGAAGCGGGTGGGTCGCCCTCGACACCCGGATCCGGCGGATCGGCGTGGCGGGCGCCGGTGCAGGCACCGATGGGCCTGCGCGTGGCGGAGCTGCGCGAACGCTATGCCGCGCTGTACGCACCCACGCAACTCGATGATGCGCACGCCGCATCGCCGCTGGCTGCACAACAGCAGCCGGTCGATCCCGCTTCGGACGCCGTGCAGCATCCGCTGGGCCATGCCATCGCCCAGTTGCACGGCATCTACATCCTGGCCGAAACCGTCGATGGCCTGATCGTGGTGGACATGCATGCCGCCCACGAGCGCATCGGCTACGAGAAACTCAAGGCAGCCCACCATGGCGAAGGCCTGCGCCGGCAGCCGCTGCTGGTGCCGCTGCTGCTGGCCGTGTCCGAAACCGAGGCCGCGCTGGCCGAATCGGATGCCGACACGCTGCAGCAACTGGGCTTCGAGGTGGATCGCAGCGGTCCGCAGTCGGTCACCGTGCGCAGCGTGCCGGCGCTGCTGGCACACGGCGACGTGGAAGGTCTGCTGCGCGATGTGCTGGCCGATCTGCGCGAACACGGCCACAGCCGTCGGGTGGCCGCCGCGCGCGACGACCTGCTGGCCACCATGGCCTGCCACGGTGCGGTGCGGGCCAACCGCCGCCTCAGCCTGCCGGAAATGAACGCCCTGCTGCGCGAGATGGAAGTGACGGAACGCTCCGGACAATGCAATCATGGCCGTCCCACCTGGACTTTTTTCAGCCTGTCGGAGATCGATACATGGTTCCTGCGCGGACGCTGATGCACGCACTGATGGCCGCGGCTCTGCTGCCGGCGCTGGCCGGCTGCAGTGGCGGCGATGATCCGGCCGCCAGCGATCCTGCTGCGCAGGCAGCGGCCAGCCAGGCGCAGGCGGCATTCCAGGCCGAGCAGGACCAGTGGCGCGACCGCCGCCTGGACGACCTGCTGAAACCCGACGGCTGGACCAGTCTGACAGGTCTGCACTGGCTGCAGGTCCGCAAGCATTTCGTCGGCAGTGGGCCGGAAAACGGCATCCGCCTGCCGCAGGGGCCGGAAAAACTCGGATTGGTCGATCTGGAACAGGATGGCAGTGTGTACTTCACCCCGGCCAGCGGAGTGACTGTGCTGCGCGGCGACGCACCATTGCGCGGTCGAACGCGATTGCAGACCGATGCCGATGGCCGGAGCGCCGATGTCATCACCTTCGACGACGGCAAGGGCAGTGCCAGCGTGATCAAGCGCGGCCAGCGTCATGCCCTGCGCACCCGCCATGCCGATGCCTACACCCGCACCGGTTTCACCCGGCTGGAATACTGGCCGGCCAATCCGGACTGGACACTGCCCGCGCGCTTCATCGCCAATCCGCCGGGCAGCACGCAGGAGGTGGTGACGCTGATCAACACCGTCGAACAGCTGCCCAATCCCGGCGTGCTGGAATTCGAGCACGGCGGCGCCACCCATCGCCTGCAGGCCCTGGACGACGGCAGCGACATGCTGTTCGTGATCTTCGCCGACCGCACCAACCGCGACCAGAGCTACAGCGCCGGCCGTTACCTGGCCGTGCCCAAGCCGGATGGAAACGGCAACACCCGCATCGATTTCAACCAGTCCTACAACCCGCCGTGCGTGTTCACCGATTACGCCACCTGTCCGCTGCCGCCGCGCGACAATCGCCTGAACATCGCCATCGAGGCGGGTGAAAAGCGCTACGTCCGTCCCAAACCGCCAGCCGAGTCCTGATGCCCGCCATGCCGCAATCGTCCGTGCGTTTACTGCTGTTTTCCATCACCCTGTCGTTGGCTTTCGGCGTCGCCGCAAGCGGATGTGCGCGCCATGCGGCGCAAGCGGATGTGTCTGCCCGATCGCACGCGCCGGCAGCCGCACAGGACGCGCCTGCGAACCCGGCACCGACCTTGGAATCGCCATCGCCCAAGCCGGATCCCGCTGCGGCCCGCACGCCACCGGTACCGCTGCTGTGGAAGGTGTCCGACGCCGACAACAGCCTGTACCTGCTGGGCTCGTTCCATCTGCTCAAGCCGGACGACGTTCCGTTTTCAGCCGACGTGGATGCCGCGTTCGCCGATGCCGAGTCGCTGCTGTTCGAAATCGACCCGGCCGACATGCAGTCGGGCGATGCGGCCACCTACATGGCCCGCACCGCGATGCGCGAGGACGGCACCCGCCTGAACGACGTGCTGCCCAAGGCCACCGCCGACAAGCTGGACACATGGCTGCAGGAACGCGGTTCCGGCATGCTGGCGATGGGCATGAACGGCACCGTGCTGCAGATGTTCGACGCCTGGTACGTCGGGCTGCTGGTGACCCTGCAGGAAATGATGGCGCACGGGCTCGATCCCGAGCACGGCATGGATCAGGTCATCGCCGGGCAGGCCGGCAGCGCGAAGAAAGCGACGGCCGGCCTGGAAACGGTGCAGGAGCAGATCCGCTTTCTCGACGGCATGGAACACGACGAGCAGATCCAGATGCTCGACGAAGCCCTGACCATGAGCACCAACACGGCCGGGCTGGACAAGCTGCACGGTGCCTGGCGCGACGGCGATGCCGAGATGCTGTGGAAGGAGATGGCGCTGGACATGAAGCGGGCCTACCCGCAGCTGTACCAGCGCGTCAATGTCGATCGCAACGACAACTGGGTGCCGAAACTGGAGGCGCGGCTCAAGGCGCCGGGCACCGACGACACGCTGGTGGTGGTCGGCGCCTTGCACCTTCTGGGCGAGGATGGCGTCGTCGAAAAGCTGCGCGCCCGCGGTTACCGGGTGGAACGCATCTGCAGTGCCTGCGCGACCGGAAAACGCTGAACCGGTTGGGTTTAAGCCGGTTGATCTGGACCGGATCTAAACCGGAATCAGCTCGATGCAATCCACCGGACACGGCGGCAGGCACAGCGCGCAGCCGGTGCACCACGGTTCGATCACCGCATGCATCAGCTTGCTGCCGCCCACGATGGCATCCACCGGGCAGGCCTGGATGCACTTGGTGCAGCCGATGCAGGCTTCCTCGATGATCGCCGCCACCTGCGCCGGCGGTTGCAGGCCGCGACCGCGGTCGTAGGGTCGTGCCGGAACGCCCAGCAGCCACGCCAGCGCACGTGCGCCGGCATCGCCGCCGGGCGGGCAACGGTCGATGTCCGCCTCGCCGCATGCCATCGCCTCGGCATACGGCCGGCAGCCATCGAAACCGCATTGCCCGCACTGGGTCTGCGGCAGCAGCCGGTCCAGCCGTTCCACCAGTTCGATCGAGCCGATCGGTGCGCGTGGAAGTGCCATCGCAGCAGGCGTTGCGATGCCGTTTCGGTCAGCGCACCGGCATGCCGGGTTGCGCACCGTCATCCGCATCCAGCAGGAACAGGTCGCCGCCATCGAACCCGGCCGACAGGATCATCCCTTCGCTGGTGCCGAAACGCATCTTGCGCGGCGCCAGGTTGGCGACGAACACCACGCGCCGTCCCACCAGTGCGGCAGGATCGGCATAGCTGGCACGGATACCCGAGAAAATCTGCCGCCGGCCCAGATCGCCTGCATCCAGTTCGAAACGCAGCAGCTTGTCCGATCCGTCCACGGCCTCGCAGGCCAGCACCGTGCCGATGCGCAGGTCGAGCCTGGCAAAGTCGTCGATGCCGATGGTGGCGGCCATGCCGGATACTGCAGCGGCCGGCGTCGCCACGGGCTTGGCGGAATCGGCGGCTTTGGCGGTGGCCGTGCTCGCCCGGGCGGCGGGCTGGATGGTGTCCTTGCTGGCGTCGATCATGGCAGTGATCCGGGTCGGGTCGATGCGGGTGAACAGCGGTGCATACGTGTTGATGCTGCGGCCCAGCAGCGGGGATTTCAGGTCATCCCAGTGCTGCAGCGGCACATCCAGAAAGGCGGCCACGTCGGCTGCCACGCGCGGCAGCACCGGTGCCAGCGCGCCGGCCAGCACCCGGAACAGATTCAGTCCCTGCGTGCACACGGCCTGCAGCTGCGCATCGCTTCCGTCCTGCTTGGCCAGCACCCACGGCTTTTGCGTGTCGATGTACTGGTTGGCCTCGTCGGCCAGTGCCATCACCGTGCGCAGGGCCGTGGCCGGGGCGTTGTCGGCATAGGCGCGGCGGATGCCGGGCAGGGCGTCGACGAAGCGTTGCAGCAGCGCCGGATCGGGCAATGCAGCCGCCAGCCGGCCATCGAAGCGCTTGTCGATGAAACCGGCGCAGCGGCTGGCCAGATTCACGAATTTTCCGACCAGGTCGCTGTTCACGCGGGTCACGAAATCGGCCAGATTCAGGTCCAGATCGTCCACGCCGCCGCTGGACTTGGTGGCAAAGTAGTAGCGCAGCGCATCCGGGTCCAGGCCGCTGTCCAACCAGGTGCGCGCCAGGATGAAGGTGCCGCGCGATTTCGACATCTTCGCCCCGTCCACCATCAGATAGCCGTTCACGTGCAGCCGCGTGGGCGTGCGCAGGCCGGCGCCGTGCAGCACCGCCGGCCAGAACAGGCCGTGGAAATTCACGATGTCCTTGCCGATGAAGTGGTGCAGTTCGGCCCTGCTGTCCGGCGCGATCAATGCCTCGAAATCGTGGCCGTCGCGTTCGCACAGTGCCTGCAGACTGGCCAGGTAACCGATCGGTGCATCCAGCCACACGTAGAAGTACTTGCCCGGCTGCCCGGGAATCTGGAAGCCGAAGTAGGGCGCATCGCGCGAGATGTCCCAGGCGCGCAGGCCGCCTTCGCCATCCAGCCATTCTCCCAGCTTGGCCTTGACTCCGTCTGCGGCCACCTCGCCCTGCAGCCAGCTGCGCAGGAATGTGTCGAAATGGCCCAGCTCGAAGAAGAAATGCTCCGAATCGCGCAGTTCCGGCACTGCCCCGGACACCACCGAGCGCGGCTCCTTCAGCTCGGTCGGCGCATAAGTGGCCCCGCAGTGTTCGCAGTTGTCGCCGTACTGGTCCGGCGTGGCGCAGTTCGGGCAAATGCCCTTGACGTAGCGGTCCGGCAGGAACATCTGCCGCTGCGGGTCGAACAGCTGCGACACCGACCGTCTGGCGATGTGCCCGCCCGCGTCCAGCGCCGCGTAGATACGCTCCACCAGCGCCCGGTTGTGCGGTGCGTGGGTGGAGTCGTAGTGGTCGAAGGCCACGCCGAAGGCGGCGAAATCGCGTTCGTGCCCGGCCTGGATGCCGCGGATGAAGGCTTCAGGCGTGGTGCCGGCCTTCTCCGCCGCCAGCATGATCGGCGTGCCGTGGGTATCGTCGGCGCACACGAAGTGCACGGTGTGGCCCTCCAGCCGCGCGGCGCGGGTCCAGATGTCGCCCTGCATGTAGCCCACCAGATGCCCGATGTGCAGTGGGCCGTTGGCGTAGGGCAGGGCGCAGGTGACGGCGATCGTATTGGACATGGCATCGATGCGGCGGAGTGGCCGCGGATTATCGCATGCAGCCATCCGGATGCCGGGCGCTGCAACGCAAACGGCCCGGACATGCCGGGCCGTTGCCGATCCCACGCCGGGATGTGAATGTGCTTACTGCTTCACCCAGGTAGCCGTGCGGCAGAACATCAGCTTGCAACCGGTCACGTTGAGCTTCTTGCCGCCGTCGGCCAGTTCCACCGACTTGGCCTTGAAGTTGTCGCCGCTGGACGGCTTGAAGCCATTGCCGTCGCCCCACACGCCGTTGCCCTTGCTCTTCAGGTTCCACAGCACAGGCATGCCGATGATGGACTTGCCCTTGTCCTTGCCCGAGCACTTGTCGCAGGTGGGCGATGCGGCAATGTTCTCCACGATCTTGGCGGCCAGCGTGCCGTTCTTGGTCTCGTACACCTCCACGACGGTCATGGCCTTGCCGGTCTCGTCGTCGAGCGTCTGCCACTTGCCGATCGGCGAGGACTGGGCGAATGCGGCCGTCGGCAGCAGGGCCAGGGCAGCGATGAGTGCGGTCTTGATGTGCATGGATCCCCTCCCGAGGGATGAATGGCGGCGGTCGTGCCGGTGTGTGCGTTATAGCAGGAATGCGGCGACTCGCACGGACAGACACCGCAGGTGTTCAGCCTGCGATGCCATGCTCCAAGCCAAGCAGCTTGTGTCTGCTGCGTTGGCTACAACCCGCCTTGCCCGCAGCCCTTTTGCAGATAGGTTTCGATGAACCGCAGCTGATCGCCCATGATTTTCCGGGTCCAGGCAGGACCGTGGGCATAATCCTTGATTTCGTGGTATTCAACCGGCACGTTCGAATTCTTGGCTGCATTTACGAACCACTCGGACTGTTCCAGTGGCACGATGCGATCCCGATCTCCGTGGTAGACCATGATCGGGATCTTGATTTGCGCGGCCTTGTCAGCCGGACTCAAACCTTCAACCGTGGGAGCCTGCGCTTCGCGGAAGAAGGGGTTGGTGTAGAACCGTGCCCAGATGCGCTTGATGTCGGATACGCCCGCACCTGCGATGGCGCACTTGTACAGATCGTTCGGTCGCACCGAAGCGGCAAAGGCTGCATAGCCTCCGTAGGAAAAGCCGAACATGGCGATGCGTCCGGGAATGGCGATCTTGTTGTCGATCAGCCACTTCGCGCCATCATCCTTGTCGTCCTGCATCTTCTGACCCCATTCGGCGTCGCCTGCCATCCATAGCTTGCGGCCCCAGCCTTCCGAGCCGCGATACTGCGGCTGCAATACTGCCATGCACCGGGAGACCATCAATGGAACCCACATGGAACCGTCGAAATTTATCGTATCGCGTGCCCATGGGCCGCCGTGTGGATGGATCACAGTAGGCCACGGCCCTGTGCCACATAACTCGGGGTTAGGTTTGGTCAGGAAGGCTGGAATGTCGAGTCCATCGCGCGCCTTGTAATACACGAAATTGGTCTGCCCAAGTGAGCGTGGATCGATCTGTGGATACGCCTCGGCTAGCGGGCTCAGCTTCCCGTCTTGAAAAAGATAGAATTTGGGCGGGGAGGCTGGGCCTTCCGTCATCGCAATCACCGTTGACAGGTCAGGAGTGAAGTCAACCAGAGTGACGTCCACCTTTTCCGGGTAATTGAACCGCATTTTCTTCTTCGAGGCGATGTCTATGGCTTCGATCGATGATGGCGTGACGCCAAGTGCCTTGCGTATGCCTGCATCCAGTGAAGCCATTGCCGGAGAGGTCCATTGCGTATCCGGCTCGCGTAATCCGTTGTATGTCACGCCGAGAATATCGCCTTGTTTGTATTTGTCGGAATTGGTGTGATGCGCCACGATAACTCCGCTTGCATCGAACAGTTTGTGTTCGAAGAGAGTGTCAACCCGCTTGCGCTCACGGATATTGTATTCATAGATTGCTCTTTTGTCCGAGCCGGCATTGCTCGAGAGGAACGCGATATTGGGGTCTTTCGCGAACCCGACCACCTGGTTCACATCACGGTTTTTCGAATATGACCTGAAATGCTCTTCCCATGCGCCAGTGTCAGGATTTCTGAATTCGGTCTGTACATACGCCCCCTTTCCATCGGTGTTGCCTTTCAGGCGGGACCGGAGATTTCCATCGAGATCCGTCACGTATTCCCAAACCTTGTCATCCGACTGCTGGATTCGTTCGGCACGGAAGTTGCGAATATTGACTTTATACACGTCACCTGCAGTGTTGCCCACATTGTTGACCAGCAGGACATGGTCTGGGTCATTGGGGAGCGAGTCGAGAATGGTTGGATTACTCAATGATTGCGCAAGCTCTGCATCACGGCTCATCGCTCTTGGCTGGGGCAGAGGCTCATTCCAGTTTTTGCCCTCGATATCCGTGATCATCAGTTTGTTGATGAATGTTTTCAGGACGCGATCGGTTCTCAGGTCGTAGGGTTGCCAGAGAGACACGGCAAGCAAGCCGTTCTTGATGAATGATACGCCACTGAACTTCATCTTTTCAGAGCCGATCAGCGTCGGTTTCTTGTCCATTGCGTCGAGCTTCCAGACGGCGATGACGCGCTGCTCTCCGTCCGATTGCAGCGCAGCCAGATATTTTCCATCCGGCGAAAGGCTGAAACTGCTGTATTTCGGATACGCCGCCAGTTGTTCGATGGTTGGAACACTCGGCTTCTGTGCAGAAACCGGTGCCGACAGAGCTAGAAGCACGGCAATCGCAGGAACGGAGATGGACTTGTTCATGGTTTGATGTCACTGGCCTGGAAATGAAGAAGCCGCCACTTGGCGAGTGGCGGCTTCCGGCGGGTGGATCAGAATTCCTTGCTGAAGTTCAGGAAGTAAGTGCGACCGAAGTAGTCGTAGCCACTGTACAAGGGCGCATTGCCAACGGTGTTGTAAACCTGCTGCGAGATCTTCGGAGGTTCGCGATCGCCGATGTTGCGGGCACCTGCAGTGACAGTCCATTTGTCGGCAGTATACTGCACCGAAGCACTTGACAAGAAGTAATTCGGGGTGCTCATCAGCCAAGGCGAAGTAGCAGGATCGAAGTCCAGTGAGGGATTCTGCTCTGCTAGGTAGTCATAGCTGGACATGGCGTCAACCCATTCCAAACCATAACGGAATCGCCATTCGCGGACCTTGTAGGACAAGTCGAGACTGCCTGTATATTCAGGCCGGGCAATCAGGCCGTTGTAATCGATCAAGGGATCATCGCTGAATACCTTCGACGACTGCTCTAGGAACCGCGTGACCATGGCCGTGGCGCGGAACTCACCCGGGCCAATGTCCTTCACGTAGCGCGCCGTAAAGTCATAACCACGCACTTTGTCGGTGGAGATGTTTACGTAACCATTCAGTACGGACAACTGCCTGGAATTGGGGTCGCGTGATACCAGGCGGCAGAAGCCTGTGTCCGCAGCGAAATCAGAGGTGTTGCCATAACACAACGACAAAATGGGGGCTGCACCAGCACGATCAACTCCATTGTCCACCTGGATGTCGAAATAGTCTACCGCAAAAGACAGGTCACCAAATCCGCTGGAGAATTCAGGTTGCAACACCAGCCCTGCTGTCAGTGCTTTGGATGTTTCGGCCTTCAATCCTGCCTCTGCACCGCCTGCAGTAATGACTTCGACGGAAGTGGTCGCGGCAAAGTCTGGTGGCAAGCCCTCGGCGGCACAATTGGCCTGAACGGCAGGATTGGTGGCAGGATCACCATACTCATTGCATGGGTCATTGGCCGAACTGAGAAATCCGGTGGTAGCACCAAGGTACTGTTCGAACAACGCAGGTGCCCTGTAGGAGGTGCCGTACGATGCACGCAGCGATACCCAACTGACTGGTGTCCACAGGCCGCCGATCTTGTAGGTGGTATCCGACCCATAGGAATCGTAATCGGTGTAACGGCCAGACAGGTTCAGAGTCAATTCCTCGGCACCGGTCACGCCAGAGAGCAGCGGCAGTTCGATTTCACCATAAGCTTCCCAGACTGAATCGGTACCGCGCGTCGGGGTCGACGTGGTCAGGTTGAAAAGATTGCCCTCGATCGAATTGATGTTGGGCGTGTCGTCGATTTCCGCCTTGCGGTATTCGACGCCGAATGCACTTTGGACAGTTCCGTGCGGCAGGTCGAAGAGCGGGCCACTGACGTTGAAGTTGGCGGTGGACTCCTGATACATGGTGTTGCCATGCACGCGCTGCCATACCCAATCCGTCCATTGCGCGGGCAAGTCGCCGCCGATGGTGGCGGTACTGAGCGGCGGCGCAGCCACGCAGCCGTTGGAAGGATCGCGGCAGACAAATCCGCCGGCGCCATCGGAGACCACATCCAAGCTCTGGGCAAGGCGGTCGGTCAGGAACGATTCGAACGTGTATTTCGCATCAGAGCGCGACTTGCTGAGCATGAAATCATAATTCCATTCGCTGCTCAAATTGCCCTTGATGCCGGCAGTCGCACGCCAGAAATCCACCTTCTGCTCGCTGGTATCGTTACCGAACCCGATGAACGCGCGCACGCCGATGTTCCTGCCACCGGTCAATTCCGAAGGTGCGCCCAGGTTTGAGGTGGCCAGATTGGCCGGTATCAGCGGGCTGCCCACTGCATAATCCAGTGACAGCTGTCGATAACCGACTTGGCTCGAACTGCGGCGGTTGGCCAGCACTTCGTAGTACAGCTCAGCGTCACCCATCACGCCGAGATCGAAGCCGCCTTGCAGGAAGCCCGTGTGAGTGGTCACCGGCGAGATCAGGGATTGCGCAAGCATGCGCTCGTCGAAGGTGTCGCGGCTGTTAAGGCTCACACCTTCGAATCCGACCAAGCCCGTGGTGATGGCTGAATTGGGGCGCCAGCGGTTGAATCGTGTCCCAGTTGTGCCAGGACCCGGAACACCCGCCCTGGTATTCGTGCCGATGGTGTTGATGGTGACGCCACCTGCATCCAGCCCCCAGCACTTCGGCTTTCCGGTCTTGGGATCAATGTAGTCTCCACTGCCCCAAAAATCACCGACGTCGATGTCGCGAAGGTAATTGGTCGGGCAGTCGCTGGCCCAGCCACGGTCACCCAAGGTCAATTCGTTGCGCCTGTAATATTCGTATGAACCCGAGATATGGAAACGGTCCCCGGTCGTACCTGCCATGATCGAGTAGCGACGTGAATCGCCACCGCCCCCATCGGTTGCGTTATGCTGACCTTCCAGGGTAATACCATCGACACGCTTGCGGGTGACGATGTTCACCACGCCGGCAACGGCATCCGAGCCATAGATCGAGGAGGCGCCGTCCTTCAGGATTTCGACGTGGTCGATGATGGCGTCGGGCAGTACGTTCAAGTCGGCCGAGCCGACCGAGCCGCGCGAACCTGCCGGGGCCACGCGTCGACCGTTCAGCAAAATGAGCGTGCGGGTTGCGCCAAGGCCGCGCAGGGACAATGTATTGGCACCCGGACCGCCATCGGTTACGAAACCGCCGTATGCGTTATTGATCTGCGATGATCCGGCGGTGACCGAGTTGCCTTGCAGCATCGCGGTGGTCGAGTCGAAGCCCGCCAGCGTTGTTTCCTCGCGCGTGATCACTTGCACGGGCGATACTGAGTTGAAGACGTCGCGAGTGATGCGAGAGCCCGTAACGGTGACCGTGCCAAGCTCGGTTGCCGGCTGATCGGAAGGGGGAACTTCTTCCTGGTCCTCCTGTTCATCTTGTGGCGCCGGGTCGGTGGACTGCGCGATGGCCGTACCCATGAACGGCAGGACCAAGGCCGCCAAGAGTGCTGTGGCAAGAGGATGTTTTTTGTGGCGATATGAACGCATGGAAGGATTCCCCGTGGTAGTTTCAACTTTTGTCACAGCCCATTGCGGCGATGCTAGCCAGCAAACGCATGCTTACAGCAAGACGACTGTCACGCGAACTTAACGCAGAATTAATTCATTGTCCACAGATATGTCTACATCGTCTCCATTCGAGCCTTCTACCCGTCCTATTCAGGTTGCCAGAGTCCCACAGAACGACCTCACCCCCCACCCCCGCATCCGCAACCTCATCGCGGTCGGTTCAGGCAAGGGCGGGGTGGGCAAGTCGACCACCAGTGTGAACCTGGCGCTGGCCCTGGCCGCGCAGGGACTGCGGGTCGGGTTGCTGGATGCGGACGTGTATGGGCCCAGCATTCCCACCATGCTGGGGTTGTCGGGGCGGCCGGACAGTCCGGACGGCAAGTCGATCGTGCCGATGCGGGCGCACGGGATCGAAGCGATGTCGATCGGGCTGCTGGTGGAGCAGGACACGCCGATGATCTGGCGCGGGCCGATGGCGACCTCGGCGCTGATGCAGCTGCTGAACGACACGCTGTGGGGCGGGGACGAGGGCCTGGACATCCTGGTCGTCGATCTGCCGCCGGGCACCGGCGACATCCAGCTGACGATGGCGCAGAAGATTCCGGTGGCCGGCGCGCTGGTGGTGACCACACCGCAGGAGGTGGCCACGCTGGATGCGCGCAAGGCGCTGCGGATGTTCGAGAAGGTGCACATCGCCGTGCTGGGGCTGGTGGAGAACATGGCGGTGCACGTGTGTTCGCAGTGCGGGCATGCCGAGCACGTGTTCGGCAGCGGCGGCGGCGAGGCGATGGCGGCGCAGTACGGGGTGCCGCTGCTGGGATCATTGCCGCTGGATGTGCACATTCGCGAGCAGGGCGATGCCGGCGCACCGATCGTGGCGGCGCAGCCGGATTCGGCTGCAGCACAGGCGTATCGCGCGCTGGCCGAGCGGGTGCTGCAGGCATTGCAGGCGCGGCCGCGGGCCAAGTCGGGCATTCTGGCGACCCTGCTGGGCTGAACCCGGGTCGAGGCCGCGGCGGTCGGCATCCTCATTAGAATGAGTGCCCCCGAAACGAGGACACCGAGCCCGATGAGCATCAAGAGCGACCGCTGGATCCGCCGCATGGCCGCCGAGCAGGGCATGATCGCGCCGTTCGAGCCTGGCCAGGTCAAGGTGTCCGATGCCGGAGAGCGCATCGTCAGCTACGGCACCTCCAGCTACGGCTACGACGTGCGTTGCTCGCGCGAGTTCAAGGTGTTCACCAACATCAACTCGACCATCGTCGACCCCAAGCACTTCGATCCGGGCAGCTTCGTGGACATCGAGGCCGACCAGTGCATCATCCCGCCCAACAGCTTCGCCTTGGCGCGCACGGTGGAGTACTTCCGCATCCCGCGCGACGTGCTGGTGGTTTGCCTGGGCAAGAGCACCTACGCGCGCTGCGGCATCATCGTCAACGTGACCCCGCTGGAACCGGAGTGGGAAGGCCACGTGACCCTGGAGTTCAGCAACACCACGCCGCTGCCGGCGCGCATCTATGCCAACGAGGGCGTGGCGCAGATGCTGTTTTTCCAGTCGGACGAGCCCTGCGATACCTCGTACCGCGACCGCGGCGGCAAGTACCAGGGGCAGACCGGCGTGACGTTGCCGAAAACCTGATCCATCCCATACCAACCAACCAAAGGGGAACATGGCATGAACACCACAAATCCTTACAGCGCGCCGCAATCCGACGTGGTGCTGGCACAGGATGGCACGCACCAATTGGCCGGTCGTGGCATCCGGCTGCTGGCAGCCATCATCGATACCGTGATCCTGCTGGTGATCATGGTGCCACTGATGCTGGTCGGCGGTTACATCGATACCGTGATGAGCAGTGGAGGACAGGTGCCCTTCTTCACGATCCTGATGTGGACGCTGATCGGATTCGCGGTCTTTGCCGTGGTGCAGGGTTTTCCCCTGAATGCCAACGGGCAGACCTGGGGCAAGCGCGCGCTCGGCATCCGCATCGTCGATCTGCAGGGCAACAAGCCGCCGCTAGGCAAGTTGCTGGGGCTGCGCTATCTGCCGCTGAACGTGGCCAACGCAATTCCGATGGTCGGGCCGCTGCTGGGGCTGGTCAATGTGCTGTTGATCTTCCGTGCCGACCGCCGCTGCGGTCACGATCTGATCGCCGGCACGCAGGTCGTCAGTAACTGACCGGATGCTCCCGGCGGCTGGCGAGGATCGTGCGCCAGTCGTCGAGCGATGCGGCCGATCAGGGCTTCTGGTAGGTGACGAAGAAGCCCTGCAGGTCGCCGTTCTCGATGTAGGGTTCCACGCTGAGCACCTTGTAGCCGTGCCTGGCGAAGGCCTGGTGGGCGCGGCTGAGATCGTTGGCGGCGCCCTGCTTGCGCAGGCCCCAACTGGCATTGACCCAGATGGTCACGGCCGGCAACTGCGCGGCGGCGGCTTCGTCGGCGGATTTTTCCGGTGATTTGCCGAACAAGGCGGCATGGGCGGCACCGGGCAGGGCCAGGCCCAGCACGACGGCGTACAGCAGAGTGCGCATGGCGTTCTCTCAAGGACGGGGGAAGGGGGATTCGTTGGCGGCCAGCAGCTGCCGGATGCGCTGCACCAGGTCTTCCGGCGCGTAGGAACGGGCGGCGACCCGCCCCCAGACCGGTGCCGGCCAAGCGGGATCGTTGCGGAAGCGGGCGATCACGTGCACATGCAGCTGCGGCACCAGGTTGCCCAGCGCGGCCATGTTCAACTTGTCCGGGCTGAACACCTGGCGCAGCAGGCGGCTGGCCGCAGCGACTTCCTGCATCAGCCGTTGCTGTTGGACCTCGGTCAGGTCGATCAGTTCGGTGGCGCCGGCCACCCGCGGCACCAGGATCAGCCACGGATAGTTGGAATCGTCCATCAGCCGCCATTCGCACAGGCTGTCGATGCCGAGTGGGTGGGTGTCGTCGGCCAGTTGCGGGTGCAGGTGCCAGTCAGTCATGCAGGTGCTCGGCAAGGAAGGACAGGGTGCGTTGCCGCGCCAGTTCAGCGCTGGCTTCATGAAAATGCACCGGGTCATCGTCGCGGTTGAAGGCGTGGCCGCCCGGGTACACGTGCACGGTGGCGTCGGGATGGGCCAGCCGGTGGCGCTGGATGTCCTCTGGCGGGATCAGGGCATCGTCCTGACCGAAGTGGAACAGCATCGGCGCCTGCAGTGGTTCGGGCAGGAACGGCACGGTGCGCGCGCCGTAGTAGCTGACAGCCGGCAGGCGCAGCCGCGTGTTGGCCAGATAGGCCACGCTGCCGCCCCAGCAGTAACCGATGGCCGCGACCCGGTGGCCGGCTTCGCGCAGCCAGTGGCTGGCCGCCTGCACGATGCGCACGGCACCATCGAAGCCCAACAGCGCAGCCAGATGCCGGCCTTGCGTCATGCCGGCGGCATCGCAGGGCAGTTCGGCACCGGGCTGCACCGGATCGAACAACGCCGGCGCCAGCACCGCGTAGCCAGCGGCGGCGTAGCCATCCGCCACCCGCCTGATGTGCGCGGTCACGCCGAAGATTTCCTGCAGCAGCACCACGCCGCCGCGTGCCGGGGCGGTCGGGGCCGCCTGCCAGGTGCGGACCGGGCCGAGCGGGGTCGTCAGGGTCATCCACTGCTGCATAGGGGCAGTGTGGCACGAGCCGCTGCCGGCCGCAGCCACTCTTATAATGAATGGCTGTCCGCACGGTACGTCCGCATGTCCCTGTCCTCGCCCAAAGTCGGTTTCGTCAGCCTGGGCTGCCCCAAGGCGCTGGTGGATTCGGAGCGCATCCTGACCCAGCTGAAGGTGGAAGGCTACGAGCTGGTGCCCAGTTACGATGCCGCCGACGTGGTGGTGGTGAACACCTGCGGTTTCATCGATGCCGCTGTCGCCGAATCGCTGGATGCCATCGGCGAGGCCATGGCCGAGAACGGCAAGGTGATCGTGACCGGCTGCTTGGGCAAGCGCAGCGAGGTGATTCGCGAGCAGTTTCCCGACGTGCTGTCGATCAGCGGTCCGCAGGACTACACCACCGTGATGGATGCGGTGCACCGCGCCGTACCGCCTCAGCACGATCCCTTCCTCGACCTGCTGCCGTACCGGCGCGACGGCGACGGCGTAGGCGTGAAGCTGACCCCGAAGCACTACGCCTACCTGAAGATTTCCGAAGGCTGCAACCACCGCTGCAGCTTCTGCATCATCCCCTCGATGCGCGGCGATCTGGTGTCGCGGCCGGTGGATGCGGTGCTGCGCGAGGCCGAAAAATTGGTGCAGGGCGGGGTGCAGGAACTGCTGGTGATCAGTCAGGACACCTCGGCCTACGGCGTGGACTTGAAGTACGCCGAACGCGGCTGGCGCGGCAAGACCTACGCCACGCGCATGCAGGCGCTGTGCGAAGGATTGTCGGAACTGGGCGTGTGGACGCGGCTGCACTACGTGTATCCGTATCCGCATGTGGATGACATCATCCCGCTGATGACCGAGCGCAACGCCGCCGGCGTGCCGCGGCTGCTGCCGTATCTGGACATCCCGTTCCAGCACGCCAGTCCACGCATCCTGAAGGCGATGAAGCGGCCCGGCAGCGTGGACAAGACCCTGGAACGCATCCAGCGCTGGCGCGGCATCAGCCCGGAGCTGACCATCCGCAGCACCTTCATCGTTGGCTTTCCGGGCGAAACCGAGGCCGACTTCGAGGAATTGCTGCAATTCCTGCAGGCGGCGCAACTGGATCGCGTAGGTGCATTCGCCTATTCTCCGGTGGAGGGCGCGGCCGCCAATGCACTGCCCGACCCGGTGCCGGATGCCGTGAAGCAGGAGCGGCTGGCGCGGTTCATGGACGTACAGGCGGCGATTTCGCACCAGCGTCTGGCCGACAAGGTGGGCACCGTGCAGCGCTGCCTGGTGGACCTGATCGACGGCGAGCTGGCGATTGCCCGCAGCATGGCCGATGCGCCGGAGATCGACGGGCTGGTGCAGATCCAGGACGGGCGCGAGGCCGGACTGGTGCCGGGCGAGTTCGTCGACGTGATGATCCTGGGCAGCGACGAACACGACCTGTACGGCGAAACCGATTTCCGCGGCTGAGCGAAACGGATCGTTGCCATGAGCAAGCGCCGCTTCATGGCCCCGCCGCGCGATGCGGTGCCGGCAGGCATCTTCCGGCATCCGCTGTACGCCGACTATGCCGCCTTCACGTCGTGGATGACCGACCGCCACTGGCCCGATGCCGCACGGCTGACGCAGCGCCTGCAACGGACGCCCGCCGCGCGCGACCATCGCTTCGTCGAACAGGACCGTGCACTGCTTCGCGATGGCCTGCACTACGAACAGCGCATCGCCTCCCAGCGTGCCATCGCCACCCGTCCGCACAACTGGCACGACCTGTTCAACGCGATGGTGTGGTGCACGTACCCGGCAATCAAACTGGCCTTGAATGCGCGGCAGATAGCCGACATCGCCCGGATGGGCACGCAGCAGCGCAGCCGTGCGCAGTACGCGCTGACCCACTTCGACGAAGCCGGCGTGATCGTGCGGGTGGCCGATGCCGCGCTGCTGGCTGCCTGGGATCGACACGACTGGCTGTGTCTGTTCCATCACCACGGCGACGCATGGCAGTCCGGACGCGTCGGCATCGTCGCGGTGATCGGCCATGCGCTGCTGGAACACGGCCTGCAGCCCGAACTGTTCGCGATCGGCAAATGCCTGGTGGTGCAGGGCGATGCCGCTGTGGAACCCTGCGTGCAGGCGGTGGCCGATGCCATCGCGACTAGTGCGGTGCTGAACGATCCACTCGAACTGCGGCCGCTGCCGTTGGCCGGCATTCCGGGCTGGTATCCGGGAAATGCGGATGCCGCCTTCTTCGATGCAGAGTGCTTCCGACCGCTGCGCGCGGGGCGCGGCTATCCGGTGCCGATCATGACGCTCTGAGCAGCAGCGGCGATGCAAAAAAGGGCGTTGATCAGGCGTAAAGCGCCATGCAAGACCGGGAGAGTGCCGGCAGTGGCGAAAAAAGCGCCAGACTCGATGCTCCCCGCGCCGACGATGGCGAAAAAAGCGTCGACGCCGACCCTTCCAGCGACAGGATTGTCCCGTCCCGACTCGATTCCGGTGATCGCAAACGCTTCGCTTGGCGCCGAAGGCAGCACGAATGGCGAAAAAAGCGTCAGCGCCGGCACTTCAAGCGGCAAAGGTGACGAAAAAAGCGCCATGCGCCGCCCTTCAAGCGCCGCGGCTGACCCTGCAAGGGCCAATGGATGCCCCGGGAGCGCCGGCGACGGCACTCAGCGCGCCGCCCCCTGCGTGGGCGCGTCAGGATGCACGGTGGCGGCCAGTGCCAGCGCCTGGTCACGTTGCTGCGCCTGGGCATGCAGATTCGCCGTGCTGTCGTGCAGCGCCGGCGCAGCTACGGACAGGTTCACCAGGGTGGTTTTCAGCCCGGTTTCCAGCGTGCTGCGTACGAGCAGGCGCTCGCCGGCCAGCCCGATCTGGCCGATATCCTCGGCCCGTTCGATACCGCAATGCCGCGCAGCCACCACCCCCTGCACCACCTGCCCATCGCACACGCTGCCCGGCACGGCACAGCGAATCCGCGCAAACGTGGCCCGGTCCGCTTCCGGCAGTTGCGCCAATGCTTGCTGCTCGTCCGGGCTGGTCGGTGCCTGCGATTGTGCAGCGGGTGCGTACAGCGCCGAACGTGCTTGCTGCCACTGCCGTTGTGCTGGCTTCAGTGGATTGCGATGACAATGCCCGTGCGTCGATGGCGACGAGCCAGTCCGGTGGCGTCTGTGCCGATGGTCTTGTGGGTCAACCGCACGCCGCCCTTGCCATCGCCTTCCACGAAAGTGTCACGAAAGGCAAAACCGTCGCGCTCGGCCATTACCGCCAGCGCCGCGGCAAACCGCTCGCTGTGCGGTCCGCATGCGATGCGCTGCTGGCTTTCGAACAACTGCACCCCATCCAGTGCCGCCAGATAGGCCGCGCGTCCGGAGTGCCGCGGCTGGCGCATGTCGTCGCCGACCTGCAGGGCCGGCACGGGCTGTGCGGGTGCGGCGGCCTGCGGTTCTGCAGGGTGCGATGGCGCAGGCTGTGGCTGAGTTGTTTGCGGTGCCACCGACTGCGTCTGCGTCTGTACACGCCGCGCCGGACCGATGTTGAATTCGCCGAAACTGCCTTTGCGGACGATCTCGTTGAGGCTGATGGTGATTTCTGGATTGGTGGCTCTCCACTCGCCGCCGACGTGGTGGTTGCCTTCCTTCGCCCTCGTGTTGTCTCCGTACGTGTTGCGCAAGCACAGCAATGTGTCGCCGGTCGTCGCATCGCGGGAAATGCCCATCACCATGTAGGCGTGGCTTTTCTGCAACCCTTCGTTCACTTCCCCGCCCTGGGTGGACAGTGACACCGGTTGTCCGGCTGCCAATGCCTTTTCCACGCGGGTGTGGGCAGCTTCAACAGACAGTTTGTATCCCAAACTGGGCGCCTTGAAGGGCGCAGGCTCGAGGCGTTCCACATGGTCGGGACTCTGATTCACAGACTTGCGACCAACCGGTGCCGGAATCTGGATATTGCGGCCTGCATCGCCGGTGAGGGCATACATACAATCCGACAGGGAGCCGCCGCCAGTTGGATCTCCAATCAGATCATAGCCTCTCTCCAGATGGACCCGCCCATGTGAGTCACATCCGTATCGTTCCGCAAAAGCGGCTTCCAGCACAGCTGGCCAGAGGGCGCCACTGCGGTCACGGTTGTTGTCAACAGTGCCGCCGCCCTCCTTTTTTCTCGATGTTGAAGCGCAGGTCTGCCTGCGACACCGTGATGGATTCTTCGGTCGGACCGGTTTGACCTGCCTGCCGTTCAGCGGCGTTGGTTGGCCGGTACAGCCGCACCGTGAATTAACCCGTATCCGGTTAGAATCGGATGGCTTCAAGAATGCGATCAGGCTGCTGTTCAGCAAGCGCTCCGATCGGGGCTAGAAAATAGCAGTTGTACAACTTGTCTTGAACGACGTCCGATGCTGATCGCCGTTCGTCTGCCGTATACAAATCTTATGCTGTGTATTGTTTCCGATTTCTCATGCTCAGCTCTCTTGGTCAGATATGTGCTTCAATGGGTGCCGGATCGAATCAGCTGGAAGTAACCAACCAGTCTTGGCTCATTGGTTGCTGGCACAGGTTCGGTGCTAACAAAGAAAGCGATGTATTCCGACGAATTGTCGCTCAAGTTCCATAGCAACAGACTGTAGTCATCTTCGAGCCATGTGTGCGGACGCTGCATCCCTCCAAGCGTCAACCTCACGTATTGACTTGCCTTGGCTCCTATCGCAGAACTTGCCGTAAACCCGGGCTCGGTCGACACGAACCGCTGGCGGACGATTCGATAGTCGTGATCCAGGTAGCGCTCCAGCCACTGCGCCATGTCCGCCTTTTCATCCGCATGCTCGAAGGGTGGCGACAGGTGGTCGGGCGGAGTCGGGGTGGCCCAGCGCTACATCGCGACCAGCACGTCCGCAGGTGGTGGCAGGGAGGCATCGCGTATCACGTAGTAGGCTGCCAGGCGCCGTCCGCCCAGCCGGGGCAGCGGATCGCGCGTCATTACCAGGGCGACGTGGTAGTCCTTGTGCTGCGGCTTCCACACCAGCATGCGATAGGCGTCGCCTTCGGCAGAAACAAGCTGGATCGGCGAGTCGCCCAGCGTGCTTTTCATATACCGATTGGCGTTCGCCTCCACCGTGCCCCACGTGATCGCGTCCGGTCTGGTCAGCAGGTAACTGCCGTCCAGCGACCGGAATGTCCGTCCGATCCGTTGCTGCACCCATGTGTACATGGCATACCTTTCATCCTGAAGCTCGTATTGATCCACCGATGTCACGGCAGGATCGCGCAGCGTCTCGCGCTACAGTCCGTCGAGCAGTTCGCCGCCCTTTGCGGCGTACAATGCGGTGGGCCAGCAGGTGCAGGCGGGCGCCATGGGCGGAGCGGCGATGCGGCCGGATGGCCGCGGCGGGATGATGCCGATGAGCGGGGGGGTTGTGAATCAGATGCCGGGCACATCAAGAACAACTAATATTTCGTTAGGGCAGAGCGACACTACTGTTTCAAACGGAGCCCGTCCTGATATGTTTGCGAGCAATCGCCCTCCTGGAAATTCAGCACCTGCTCAGCCTGAACATGCGATACCGCAGAAGACGGGGAAGTACACACCCCCACCTTCTTCATGAGATGAGGTAAGTGTCATGCTTCGCATGCCCAGTAAATCGGCTATTTGGTTATCCATCTTTCTGTTGAGCGGTAATGTGGCTGCACAATGCGGAATGGGTGTTCCTTCCGCTGGTAATCCGAATTGCATTCCCCCAGGGGCCTCAGGTTCCCCTTATGTAACCACTCCTCAAAACAATAGTCGGCAGCCTTTGCCGCAGCAGCCGATCATCATAAAGCATAAGTGGGCTGATCGTTGGGGTGCAATGGTGGCGGATAGCATTAACCCAGTCGCGGGCTTTTCGTCAGGCGCGAGCAGCAAGAATGAAGCGCTCATGCTTGCAAAAAAAGACTGTCATTCAAAGGGTGGTGAAGGTTGCGCCGATTTGTTTTCGTACCACAACCAATGCGCTGTTATGCTTGCAATTAAGGGGGGCGGGGCCTATTACCAGTCTGCCGTAGACGAGGCGCAGGCTGAAAAAATGGCACTGAATCGCTGCAGAAAAGAAGGGAATGTGTGTAAGGTGATTTATTCTAACTGCAGTCATGCCGAAGCCGTTCCAATCCCCTAGGGAAGGTCTGATCAAAGCGCCCTGATGCTTGGATTTCAGCGCCAAGGCGCCTGATCGATCTGGATATGATCACTTTTGCGCCATTTCTGGCGGTTTGCGACGGGTTTCCCCGTCCACCAGGCGGATTTACCCCGCCGGCA